>NZ_JBWDNU010000016.1:0-146144 GCF_056269365.1 Paenibacillus sp. JT22N12
ACTTACAGATAAGCTAAAACAGCTCATTCTTTAAAACCTGTTTGACAGGTCGCTCATTGTTCAGTTTTCAAAGAACAAATGCTTCTTCTTGCAGGCGCCGTAAGGCTTTCCCGCTTCGTAAGCTCTCGTCGTTCGCTTCAGCGGCGACTTGATTAATATATCACATCCGCCTAGCTCATTGCAAGTACTTTTTTTGAATTGTTTTTGCAAATGAATTGGTGCTGTGTAACGCAAGGAGTAATTTAACACAAAGTCTGCCTAATGGTCAAGCTATTTCATTCCATGAGCTAGAAGAGCGTCCATTGAAGTCCGAGAACAAGCATGATGCCGGGAAGCCCCAGCAGAACAACAGTACCGATGGTTGCCGGATTAAGGGGTACTTCGAAACCTGATATCAGACCCGAATAATTAAGCAGGTACAGCACTACCGCCGCTGCAGTGAGATGCAGCGCAAACCGCCGAAACCATAGCCAGGATATCTTGTTTCTCAGTATCATGACAGCCAGCAATAATGAAGAGACAATTAATAGGACAAGCCATATGGTCTGCATACTGCCATCCCCCTTACGGATTGGCACCAGTCTCCATTCAGTGCTTTGGCTTTTCTGAGAAGCATCTCGTATCTTTTCTCGGCCGCTTCGATCGCGAAGATCGCGTAATCAATCTGATCTTTGCCTGAGGCATACTCAAAATGCCGCTGTGCGTTATCCCAATCACGCTTGGCAATCAACAGTTCATCGTAAAGTTCCAGCATCTCCTGCTTCATTTTGCTTTCTTTCTCTATCATCACCGCTCTCTCGCGCTGTTTCAGCCATTTATCCCACATTGCAAGTTCCCCTTTCGCTTGTCCATTGTATACATACCTGATTTTGATTCAGCATGTAGTACAAATTTATGAACCAGCGCCGTAAAACAGAACGAAAAAACAGAAAACCCTGCGAGTAAAATCTCACAGGGTTTCCAAAGCAAGAAGATATGCGAAAATTTTTTTGCACCCAAAGGGTAAACGATTAATTCAATTCCCTTCTGCCTTCCAACGCTTTGGACAATGTGACCTCATCGGCATATTCCAAATCGCCGCCTACCGGCAGTCCATGAGCGATACGCGTTACTTTGATACCAAAGGGCTTGACCAGTCTTGATAAATACATCGCGGTCGCTTCGCCCTCAATATTGGGGTTGGTCGCTAATATCATCTCCTGAACGCGCTCATCGCTAAGACGCCTCAGCAGCTCGGCAATCCGAATTTCTTCGGGTCCAATCCCTTCAATCGGCGAGATGGCTCCCTGCAGCACATGATACTGGCCCTGAAATTCTTTGGTTCTCTCCATCGCTACCAAGTCTCTGGATTCCTGCACCACACAGATTACCGAATTGTCTCTGCTCTTATCCTGACAAATCCGGCATGGATCGATATCGGTAATATTGCAGCAGACGGAGCAAAAATGAAGATTGCGTTTGACGCTGACCAGCGATTTGGCAAAATCAATAACATCGTCTTCCTTCATCTTCAGAACATGAAAGGCTAGCCGGGCTGCGGTTTTGGGACCGATACCCGGCAGTCGGCTGAAAGCATCAATAAGTTTGGCTATCGGTTCGGGATAATACAAAGCGCAGCTCCTTTACTTCAATACATCAGATTTAACCGCTTATCTATAATCAAGAAGAAACCTGCATCCTCTTACGACGACACAAGTTTCTTCCCTTTGGATTATTGAAATATGCTTTAAAGCACCGGTTGTCGATTAGAACAAGCCTGGAATTTTCACGCCGCCGGTGTATTTGCCCAGATCTTTATTGGCCAGTTCATCGGCTTTGGAAATTGCATCATTGACTGCGGTCAATACAAGATCCTGCAGCATTTCAATATCATCCGGATCCACAGCTTCCGGTTTAATTATGATGCTTTGCACATTTTTATGGCCATTTACGACTACGGTGACAACACCGCCGCCAGCTGTTCCTTCAATGGTTTTCGTGCCCAGCTCTTCTTGAGCCTTAAGCATTTGTTCCTGCATTTTCTTCACTTGCTTCATCATTTGATTCATGTTATTCATGGTCTACACTCCTCGTGTTTGCTTAAATTGGAATCATTACGTCAGCAAGCATACATGTAAAATCTATGCTCTTAAGATATTTCAAGAAGAAACAATCGGCTTAGCAGCGGTTATCTAGGATTATTTATCTTTGATGACCACGAGATCCTCACCGAATAACTTGACTGCCTCTTCGATCCATTCTGGTTCAGAGGGCGGGCCGCTCTGCTCATCAGGCTGCAGGAACAAAGGCTCGGCGGATGATGCCGGTGCCGAGTCGGAGGCTGACTGCCAGTCCTTGAGCATGACTGTCGCGAGCTTCACAGGGCGGGAAAAGGACTCCTCCAGCACCTTCTCGATGACTTCCCGGTTGGCCGGCTTCTCTGTCGTTTCGCGATGCATCGTGTTCTTGAAAGCAATAAGCAATGTATTGTCTGCAGCCGATACCGGCTCCCCATCAACCAGCCAGGCGTGCACTGTAATACGCATTTCCTTGACCCGCTGCAAAATCTCGCTCCACTTCATGCGCACCTGGGCAATCGCTTGCCCTTCAGCAGCTGCAAGAAAGGGTTCCAGCTTCACATTCGAACGAACAGTTCCGCCTGAAGGCGAAGCAGCACCGCCGCGATTGCCGAATGCTGCGCCGCGTCCGCCTCGTGTCTGGCTTGAACCCGCCACTTCTGCAGCAGTACCTTTGGATTCATCGCCGGCAGGCTGAACACCGGTGCGCAGCAGCTGTTCCAGCCTGCGCTCCAAGGTCTCGACCCTTTGCTGCAGCCGCAGCATTTCCGGGGGAGCCGCCGTAGCAGACACCTGAGCGGGCGCCGCGTTCGCTCCCCTGCCAGCATGATCATCCGGCAAACCTGAAGCTGCTGTCTCCGGAAGCGTGCAGATCTTCATCAGAGCGACTTCAAAAATCGTTTGAGGGAGCGTGGCATGACGGATCTCCGTTTGATATTGATTCAGTACATCAATCATACGGAAAAGCCGCTCGGAGCTGAAAGCTTCAGCCATAGCTTTGAACTGCTCCTGATCTACAATCCGCTCCGTTGAGGCGCGGCCTTGCGGACCCAATTTTATAACGAGCAGGTCCCGAAAATAGTATACTAAATTCTCGAGGCATTTGTCCGCACTTTTGCCTGCCTGCATAAGTCCTTCAACTAACGGCAGTATTGCCCCGGCGTTACGGTCGCGTACAGCCTCAGCCAACTGGGCAAACTGCTCTGCCGCTAACCCCCCGGTTACTTCGACGGCATCGATAAGCGTAATCTGCTCTGCCGAATAAGCAGAAACCTGCTCCAGCAGGCTGATGGCATCACGCATTCCGCCATCGGAGAGACGTGCAATATAGGCCAGCGCCTCATCCTCCGCGCCAATCCCCTCTTCATCGCATATTCGGCGCAGCCGCTCTGTCTGCTCCGGCAGTGAAACCTGGCGGAAATCGAAGCGTTGGCAGCGCGAAATAATTGTAGCCGGCAGCTTATGCGGTTCCGTAGTCGCCAAGATGAAAATGACATGGCCTGGCGGCTCCTCCAGCGTTTTGAGCAGCGCATTAAACGCTTCTGTAGTAAGCATGTGAACCTCGTCAATAATATACACCTTGGTACGGACTTCAGATGGTGCGTACCTGACCTTGTCCCGGATATCCCGAATCTCGTCAATACCCCGGTTGGATGCTGCATCAATCTCCACGACATCCATGACGGTTCCTGCAGTGATTCCGCGACATGCGTCGCATTCATTGCATGGCTCCGGCGCTGGCCCCCGCTCGCAGTTAATTGCCTTGGCCAATACTTTGGCCGCCGTTGTCTTGCCTGTCCCTCGGGGACCGTTAAACAGATATGCATGCGACACCCGGTCTTCCCGGATCGCATTTTGCAGCGTCTGGATAATATGCTGCTGGCCGACCATGTCCTGGAACGTCTGTGGACGCCAGGCGCGATATAAAGCGATATGTGTCACACGGAACGTTCCTTTCGGCTCATTATGGGCATTGCCCGGTATTCTCATTATACACGAACCCGTCCGCCAAAAAAACCGTTAACCTGCGGGCTTTCTTTCTTTTCCCTCAATGAAATCGCTGCTGCTCCGCTGTTTGCAGCGGTTCGGCGGAAGACGTTAGATAAAAAAACGATTCCGCAAGAGCGCGCCGCAGCCGGGACCGGAGCTTTCAACAGGGCAGCATAATGGTAAAAAGAGCGCCTTCCTCTGTCGTATCCGCCCGGATCGATCCCCCGAAATCATGAAGAATCCGTTGACAGACCGAAAGACCGAGTCCGGTTCCATTAGCCTTCGTCGTCACGAACGGATCGAATATTTTATCCAGCATGGACAGGGGAATTCCCGGTCCCGTATCCTGGATTTCAATCATCAGCCATCTCCCTTCACTGTTATTCTCCACTTGTGCATGTACTGTCAATGTCCCCCCGATGCTCATAGCTTCAATACCGTTTTTGCAAATATTCAGCAGCACCTGCTTCAACATCTCCGGATCAGCCCTAACAACGGGAAGTTCCGCCCCCCATTCCCATGACACCGATACGCTGTGAAGCAGGGCTTCGCTGGCAACCATCGGCATAATTTCGCGAAATACAGCGTCAATTTGAATGAGATCCTGAGTAACATGCCTGGGTTTGCTCAGCATAAGAAATTCACCGACGAGACTGTTGATCCGATCGAGCTCTGTGAGCATAATCTCCGTATACTCCACTTCTTTGGTCATTCCGCGTGCGGTCATTGTTTTTTGAAACATCTGCATAAATCCGCGTATCGCTGTGAGCGGATTGCGTATTTCGTGAGCGGCTCCAGCGGCAATCTGGCCAATCATCGCCAGACGGTCGCTGCGCTGAACCTGCACCTCCAGCGATCGTAAATTGGTGACATCCTTGAACAGAATATAAGCGCCCTCCACCACGCCCCCGGAACTGTGAAAAAGTCCGACATCCATCAACAGCTCTGTCTGCTCGCTGCCCTGATTCCAAGTCATGGGATAATTCCGCACGGCCGGACCGCCTGCAAGTGCGCTTTGAATGAATTTGTATTCCTTAGAGGAGGCAAAGAAATGATGGAGCGGCTCATTCACAATGGCGGATTTCGAAGCGCCAAGCAGCCTGCATGCCAGCGGGCTAATATCCAGAATGATCGACTCTGAGGGGTGAAGCAGAATCACTCCAATGTGATCGTCCCGCAGCATCGTTTCTCCAAAGCGCTGGATCAGATTCCCTTCCTTTACAGGCTCCTGGCTGAAAAGAAGCAGCAAGTGGTGCAGGGCATGCTCGTTCTCCATTCTTAAAGGCATCACATGGAGGATGAGAGCTTCACCGTTGGCTTTTTTCAACTGCGTGGGAGCCGGTTTAATAATATTCCGGTTGCCGATACTGAGCACATCTCCGCCCGTTTCTGTAATAAATAATTGGCTGTCGGAAAGAGATGATATGCTTCGATTGAGGATCGTCGAGGAGGTGTAACCCGTTTCGCTTAAAAATAAGGAATTGCATTCTGTTATCATACCTTGATCATCAAGCACCAAAACCATAGTTCCGGGCAGATGACTGGAGTAATCATCAAGCATATCCATACTTATTGAGCCGGTTGGCAAGGATGGCGTTTTGTACATGGTGATCCCCTCTTTTTTTAATTTGCTGTTTCTTCCTTTCGTTCCATAATTACCAAATTCCTGCAGAAAAAGAAAAAAACATCCACACGAAGTCATATTACGCTTCGCTTGGATGTTTATGTTTTACTTAGGTGGCTACTATAGAGTTAAACCGCGCACCTGTCTTCGATACATGCGACCCGGGCGGCAATTTTATTCCCAGCTCTGGCCAGGCACTCCCCCGGCACATGAACGTACCCGCTTACGGCTGCTTCCTTCCGGACCTGACCGGGTTCACAAGCGTCCATTGCGGAGGACCAAACCGTCAACACTGTTCCTAAAAACCAGCCCCGCATCGGCATAACCTCGGACAGGAATTCAACCTCGCTACAGCGGATTGCGAGTTACAGGGCACCGCTACCTCCCCGTCTAGCACGGCAGAAATAATTATAGCGTGTTCTGTCTTAAAGTGCAACTATAAGAAGAAATGACAGTCCATTGGGAAACGCTGCTATGCCGTCTTATTACAACCAGTCACAAAAAGAGAAACTCCCCTTACTTCTTCGAGGTAACAGATACCTTATAGCGCGGCATGTTTTTCTGCAGGGTGGATAATACTTTCTCCTTCAATTGCGCCTCATCCACATTCGGGGCAGCCTTGACCGATACCTTGAGCTTTGGCCCTTGAATCATAATGTTATAATCCGCAACTCCGGGAATTTCCTTCAGCTTCCGTTCCGCGAAATCGCCATCCGATCCATAATTGAGATCATTGCCGTTGCGATTGGGCAAATGGGGGTTGCTGTTGGAAAGGCCCATATAGCCGTCATGACCGTAAGAGCGGGTGTTCATATTGTTGCTGCCGTCTTTCTTCACCCCGCATCCGGCAAGCGCGGCAAGTACGAGAAGCAGCGCCAGCCCGGCGGCAAGAACTGTAGATTTGCGTGAAAACTTCATAAAAAAACCTCCCTTTAGCCATAGGATGGCTAAGGGAGGCTCTTGTATTCTGCTAATTAAAGGCAGAGACGGTTCAATGGAATTAGATACCGTATTTTTTCTTGAATTTGTCGACGCGGCCGCCGGCATCCAGGAACTTTTGCTTACCCGTGAAGAACGGGTGACAAGCGGAACAAATCTCTACACGCAGGTTCTCTTTGATCGAACCTGATTCGAATGTGTTCCCGCAAGCGCAAGTAACCGTGGTGACGTGGTAGGTCGGATGAATACCTTGTTTCATTCGTACACACCTCTTTCTGCCCTGAGTCACAGGCGGACCCAGAGTTAAAATACACACTCAAAGTAGTATAGCATGGCTCACGTCAAACGTGCAATGAATTCCTTTTGCTTACTAATAGCGGTGAATTCCTATTTAACCGGCATAGGCGGAACATGCGTGTAGGAACCAATGACAACGTCCGGAAGTTCCTCAGCGAAGATATCCAGCATTTGCTTCATCCCGTATATCTCGCCTTGCGGCTTCGGAATCAGCTCCAGGTAGCTCTCGGGATCAATGTTCAAGTTGCGCATTTGGATGAACTTCAAGCCTGTCCGTTTAATGAAGCCGATCATGGCTTCCATCTCTTCCTCACGATCGGTAACGCCGGGGAAAATCAAATAGTTGATTGACGTATATACCCCTTTGTCAGCCGCGTAACGGAGTGATTTTTCTACATTCTTCAGGTTATAGCCGCGCGGTTTGTAATATGCATTGTAGTGATCATCCAAAGCGCTGATCGTGCTTACCCGCATCAAATTTAATCCGGCGTCCACGATGCCGCGGATATGATCGGTCAATCCGGCATTAGTATTAATATTAATAAAACCAAGCTGCGTCTGATCGCGGACCCTCCGCATGGCATCTATAATAATCTTGGCTTGGGTCGAGGGCTCACCCTCACAGCCTTGGCCGAAGCTGATGATCGCTTCAGGCGTGCGCAGATGCTCAAGCATGATGTCCACGATTTCATCGACAGTCGGCTTAAAGTTCATCCGTGTCTGCGGCGCCGGGAATCCACTGTCGTCAGGCTGTTCGGAAATACAGCCGAAACAGCCTGCGTTGCAGGAGAACGATACCGGTACCGCCCCTTCCCAGCGCTGTAAAAATGTATTCGATGCCGTCAGACATTCATAGCCAAGGGCGCAATTGGACAGATGCTTATAAAGACGATTGTCTGGATATTTGGAGAGCAATCGTTCCACCTGAAGGTTCAGCTCATCCGTGTCGCAATTCAGAGGATTCCACCGCTCCGGATCGTCAGACTTATGTGCCGCTACATAGAAGCCATCATCCTTCCAGACGACAGCTGAATAGCCGAACAAGGGCAGCTTCTGCGTCTTGTCCGTCTTCATGTAGCTGGGAATGCACAACCGTGTAAATCCTTGCGGCAGAAGCGCTCCTACTGCCTGTACATCGCCAGGAAGCGGCCGCATCTCGCCGGAAGCCGCATGTATGCCGATTGGCCGCGTATGCGGCAATCCGACCAGTGTGGCTCCTTCCGGCAGCGGAATCAATTCATCTTCCATTAATTCAATAACCATGTCACCGCTTCGTCCAAGCGCTAACCAATCCGGATGATCGAACAAATTACCCTGTTCGTCCGCATATACGAGATTCATGTTGTCCTCCTTCTTCCCCTAGGAAACGGGGGTTGAACGGGTCGTTGGACGCCTTGCAGCGCTCGTTCCCGTGCTGCTGCTCCCTGAATTCGACGAGTGGCTGCTTTGCGGCCGTTTAGGCGGCTGTATCATCGCGGAGGTATCCAGCGAAGCCAGGAACTCTTCGTTCGTTTTTGTATCCGCGAGCTTTTTCAGGAACCCGTCGACAAATTCGATTGAATCATTCATGTTTTTACGAATCGCCCATACTTTATCCAGCTCTTCCTTGGTAAGCAGCATTTCTTCGCGCCTTGTACCCGAACGGCGGATATCCATGGCCGGGAAGATGCGGCGATCTGCCAGCTTGCGGTCCAGATGAAGCTCCATATTACCCGTTCCCTTGAATTCCTCATAAATAATATCATCCATACGCGAGCCTGTTTCGATTAGCGCCGTCGCCAGAATCGTCAAGCTTCCGCCCTCTTCGACATTACGCGCGGAACCGAAAAACCGCTTGGGGCGATGGAACGCAGCAGGATCGATACCGCCGCTGAGCGTCCGTCCAGAAGCCGGAACCACGAGATTGTAGGCACGTGCAAGCCGCGTTATGCTATCCATCAAAATAACAACATCTTTCTTGTGCTCTACCAGCCGCAGCGCCCGTTCCAGAACCAGCTCCGTAACCTTGATATGATTCTCCGGCAATTCATCGAAGGTTGAGGCTACAACCTCTCCTTTGACCGAACGCGACATATCCGTTACTTCCTCCGGCCGCTCATCGATCAGAAGCACGAATAATTCAATTTCCGGGTGATTGGTGGAGATGCTGTTGGCAATTTCCTTGAGCAGCAAGGTCTTGCCCGCTTTCGGCGGAGCAACGATAAGTCCCCGCTGACCAAGTCCAACGGGTGCAAGCAAGTCCATAATGCGCGTGGATAGTTTGGATTGGGAAGTTTCAAGGACTAGCTTCTTTTCTGGATAAAGAGGAGTAAGGGCAGGAAAATGCAGACGTTCTCCGGCTTGTTCGGGGCTTTCTCCATTGACCGCGTTGACTTGAAGCAATCCGAAATAACGTTCGTTCTCCTTGGGAGGACGGCATTTGCCGGAAACCAAGTCGCCTGTTCGCAAGTCAAACTTGCGGATCTGGGATGCAGAAATATAAATATCTTCAGTGCTGGGCAAATAGTTGATCGGGCGGAGAAACCCGTATCCCTCTGACAGGATCTCAAGTACACCCTGCATAAACATGAGTCCGCCCTGCTCGGCTTGAGCGCGCAGGATGGCAAAAATCAATTCTTTCTTCTTCAATGTACCGTAATACGGTATCTGAAACTGTTTAGCCAGCTTATACAGCTCGGTCAGCTTCAATTCTTCAAGATCGGCGATCTGAAGATCGGACATATTATCACCACTTCTTTTCAATGATCAAAATCCATCTTATTCCATCCATCATTGCCTGAATCGGCCTTGTCTATTCCAAAGCCGATTCTACTCTCGCATCTACTATTCTTTACTCTTGTTCCTGCTCACGCCAAACATCCGCGCCAAGCATACGTAAATTATCCACCAGATTGTCATAACCTCTGTCTATATATTCAACTCCGGTTATTTCCGTCACGCCCTCAGGAACAGTCAGTGCCGCCACAACCAGCGCAGCTCCTGCCCGCAAATCGGCAGCACGTACTTTGGCCGCGGTAAGAGGTCCGCCTTCGACAATGGCCGATCGGCCCTCTACCCTGATATTGGCGCCCATTCTCGTTAATTCGGGAACATGCTTGAACCGGTTGCTGTAAATATAGTCGCTCAGAATACTAACGCCTTTCGTTTGGGTCAGCAGACTGGTCATCGGAGATTGCAAGTCGGTGGCAAATCCGGGGTACACAAGCGCTTTGACATCAATCGCTTCGTAGTCGGCCTGACCGACGATACGAATGGATTCATCCATTTCATACACATGAACGCCCATTTCCTGAAGCTTGGCTGTAACGGCCTCCATATGCTTGGGAATCACGTTATCAATAAGTACGTCGCCGCGGGTCGCCGCAGCGGCAATCATGTAGGTTCCTGCTTGAATGCGGTCGGGGATAATCGAGTGACGGCAACCATGCAAGCTGTCTGCTCCCTCAATACGGATCGTCTCTGTCCCGGCTCCTTTTATTTTCGCGCCCATGGCGTTAAGAAGAGTGGCAACATCTATAATTTCAGGCTCTTTTGCCGCGTTTTCGATAATCGTGGAACCTTTGGCCCGGGAGGCCGCAAGCATAATATTAATGGTTGCTCCAACACTGGCTACATCAAGATAAATTTTTGCACCCCGCAGCTCTTTGGCTACGATACGAACCGATCCATGGTCATTCGTCACTTTGGCGCCAAGTGCTTCAAATCCTTTAATATGCTGTTCAATGGGCCTGGGCTCGAAATTACAGCCGCCGGGAAGACCGATTGTCGCTTCGCCAAAACGACCAAGCATGGCTCCCATCAAATAATAGGAGGCGCGAAGCAGCTTTACTTTTCCGTTAGGCATCGGAATGGATTGCATTCCGGATGGATCAATCGAAATCGCATCTCCGCTTCTTGTCACCGTTCCGCCAAGCTCACGCAGTATTTCACTATAAACCGCTACGTCACTGATCAGCGGCAAGTTATCCAGAACAACTGTTGACTCCGCCAGGATGGCAGCTGGCAAAAGCGCGACTGCGCTGTTTTTTGCCCCGCTGATCTGCACGGTGCCCCGCAGCGATTTTCCGCCGCGTATCATTAATTTTTCCATCAGCCTCATTTTCCTCCCACTCGGAAGGGAGCAAAGGAAAAACCGCCGCATCCTTTGAAGAACGCTCGACGCCATTACTCACACCTTAAATATTACGGGACATTGAGTGAAAGAGGACATCGATTTTCATCAGGTACTATGTGGCGGTTTATACCATGCTCCGGATGTTACGCTTGATTACTGCTGCCGAACAGCCGGATTTTTTCTTGAACAACTGCCTTCATAGCGTTACGGGCAGGTGTCAGATATTTACGCGGGTCAATCACGGAGGCGCTGGCGCCTAATGCTTCGCGGATTGCATTGGTGCATGCAACCTGATTCTCGGTATTAACGTTGATTTTGCCTACGCCGGCTGCAATGGACAGACGAATGGCTTCGTCTGGAACGCCCGAACCGCCATGCAAAACAACCGGTACCGGAATGGCATCAGCTACTTTTTGGATAATATCGTAGTGGATTTTCGGCTCGCCTTTGTACATACCGTGTGCGGTACCTACAGCAATCGCCAGACAATCAACACCGGTTTCTTCGTAGAAACGGATGGCTTCCTCAGGCTTGGCCATCGTAGCATCGGCTTCATCAACACTCAGATCATCCTCAACGCCGCCGATTGTACCCAGCTCGCCTTCAACGGAAACGCCCATTGCGCGTGCAGCTTTTACAACCTGCTTGGTCAATTCGATATTTTCTTCCAGTCCGTAGTGGGAGCCGTCGAACATAACCGAGGAGAATCCTGCGCGGATACATTTCATGGCAACTTCAAAGCTGCTTCCGTGGTCAAGATGGAGCGCGATCGGCAAGCCGGATTGTTTCGCGGCTGCTTGTGCGATGGCAACAGTGAATTCAATACCCATGTATTTCAGCGCGCCTTCGGATACACCATAAATAAACGGTGATTTTTCCTCCATTGCTGCTTCGACGATCGCCTGCGCGAACTCGAGGTTGTTCATGTTGAACTGGCCGACTGCGAATTTGTTGGCTTTGGCTTTTGGTAAAAATTCATTCATTGATACGAGTGGCATAGATTCTCTGTTCCTCCTAAAAGTTTTTGGCCCTGCTCCATCAAGCAATCAGCTTGCAAAAAGCCGCGAGCTTAAGGGTGTGAAGCATGGCTCTGACATGCGGTGCTTCTCTCTCCTGCGCGCCATTCTCCACAAACAAACACCCCTGAAATGAAGCAACGCCCCGCCACCTTCCGGCGATGGTGAAAATCGTTTCTTCCTTCAAATCTATAAGAGAAAGCATAACGAAAAGCTGGACGTTTCCTATAGATTAATAAGATGGAGGTTATGCCTGCTGCGAGCTGCTTGTCGCTAACTGCGCTCTGGCGACCCAAGCATCTTCCCGCAAAAATACAGAGAAGGAGCGTAAGACTCGTCCTTTTCCGGTATTTTCAGAAAGCTTGCAGCGGGAGCACTCTGCGGGTAAAACGGAATAAATCACGGTTCTGCTTGTTATACCCCGCTAGTATACCACAACCGTTTATTGTTTGGTACAGGTCTTTGAAACGCTTGGCTCCGTGGTCAGCAGGCCTTCCACCGCCCCAGAAGCATTCCTCTTAACAGGCCAACTGCCTAACCTCTAAAGAAAAAAGGCCCTGAATAATCAGGACCCTACTGCGTACCAGTTGTTGGATTCACCGCCGCGCAGCTGCAAATTAACGGCCATTCTCATCTCATCGATATCGAAAGGCTTGGTAAAATGCATCAGCGCACCGTGGTCGGTTGCCTCCTTGATCATGTCGAGCTCGCCATAAGCTGTCATCATGATCACCTTGATGTCTTTGTTAATGGCTTTAATGTGCTTCAAAATTTCCAGTCCGTCCATGCCTGGAATTTTCATATCTAGTAAGACAAGATGCGGCACGTCATTCCTTACGATCTCCAGCGCCAGTTTGCCGTTAGAGGCTTGAAAGGTCACATAACCCTCACTGCTAAATACTTCCATCAGCAAGACTCGAATACCGTTTTGGTCGTCGACGATTAACACTTTCTTCTTATCCAACTCGAAACCCTCCTACGAATGCGCTAAAATCCTGCCGCACGATTTGGTCAACTCTCCCATAATCGTTAATTTATTCGCGAAGTGGCATTCAATATCCTGCTTCATGCTGGAAAAAAAGTGAAAAACTACATCTTTCCTTCTAAACTCTCGGATCTTAGCAGCGCTGCCCTGACAAAACCGCGGAAAAGCGGCTGCGGGCGATTTGGTCTGGAGGTAAATTCGGGATGGAACTGTACGGCCAAAAACCAAGGGTGCTCCGGCAGCTCGATCATTTCAACCAGACGGCCATCCGGCGAAGTCCCCGAAATGCGCAGTCCGCCCGATTCGATGCGTTCGCGGAATTCATTATTGAATTCATAGCGGTGACGATGGCGCTCATATACAAGCTCGTCACTATATTCACGTTCGGCCAGCGACCCGGCAGCAAGCTTGCACGGATACAAGCCAAGGCGCATGGTTCCGCCCAAATCCTCGATATCCTTTTGTTCCGGCAGCAGA
Source organism: Paenibacillus sp. JT22N12 (assembly GCF_056269365.1). Lineage (NCBI taxonomy): Bacteria > Bacillati > Bacillota > Bacilli > Caryophanales > Paenibacillaceae > Paenibacillus > Paenibacillus sp. JT22N12. The sequence continues at coordinate 13,499 of NZ_JBWDNU010000016.1, forward strand.
TCAATAACCGGATAGCTGGTGGAAGGGTTGATCTCCGAGCTGTTGGCATCGGCAAGCCCCGTAACATTGCGGGCAAACTCGATAACGGCTACCTGCATGCCGAGACAAATGCCGAAAAATGGAATCTGGTTCTCGCGGGCATAACGGATCGCCGTGATTTTGCCTTCAATCCCCCGGTCGCCGAAGCCGCCAGGCACCAGAATGCCATGAACGCCATCCAGCAAATCCGCTACATTCTCGCTTGTCACATCCTCCGCGCTAACCCAGCGCAGCTTCACATCCGCATCGGAATCAAAGCCTGCATGGCTGAGCGATTCCACGATGCTCAGATAAGCATCATGCAGCGCTACATACTTGCCGACAATCGCAATTTCCGTGGTCCGGCTGAGCTGCTTGACACGGGTGACCAGACTCTCCCATTCCGTCATATCCGGCGGAGGGGTGGTCAGCTTAAGGTGGTTGACGACGATCTCATCCAGACCCTGCTCGCGCAGGTTAAGAGGTACCTCGTACAAGGTGGAGGCATCGCGGCATTCCACAACTGCACTGGCGTCGATATCGCAGAATAGAGCGATTTTACGCTTCAACTCGTCCGCAAGCGGGTATTCCGTCCGGCACACGATGACATTCGGCTGAATGCCGATGCTTCTGAGCTCCTTGACGCTGTGCTGGGTGGGCTTTGTTTTCTCTTCGCCCGCAGCTTTGATGAAAGGAATCAGCGTCACATGGATATACATCACGTTATCGCGTCCGATATCGCTTTTAATCTGGCGGATCGCTTCCAGAAACGGCAAGCTCTCAATATCCCCGACCGTACCGCCGATTTCTGTGATCACCACATCGGATCCCGTCTCCTTGCCTGCACGGAATACGCGTTCCTTGATTTCATTGGTGATGTGAGGAATGACCTGAACAGTGCCCCCAAGATACTCTCCGCGCCGCTCCTTGGTAATAACAGAGGAGTAAATTTTGCCTGTCGTTACATTGCTGTTCTTGGACAGGTTGATGTCAATAAATCTCTCATAGTGGCCAAGATCAAGGTCGGTCTCCGCACCGTCATCGGTTACGAATACCTCCCCATGCTGATAGGGGCTCATCGTTCCCGGGTCCACGTTAATATAAGGATCAAACTTCTGAATCGTTACTTTCAAACCCCGGTTCTTGAGCAATCGGCCGAGCGATGCTGCCGTTATGCCCTTACCCAAAGACGACACGACACCGCCGGTTACAAAAATGTACTTGGTCACTGATGATACCCTCCACGCTAGGATGTTAAAGTATAGGATTGCCCATTTCCTTAATAAGAAACGAATTCCACTGCCTTGCTGAAGGCGAAATTAGTTTCTGCAATTCAATTAAGTTCAGAGAAGAATAGATGAAGCTTGATCCTTCTGAACTTTCAGGAAGATGCGGCTGGCGCCGTCTTCGGCGGCGAGACAAGCTTCTTCTCTCAAGAAATATAAGCAGAGCATGGTCGAAACCAACCTTCTTATATTTTGAAAAAAGGATAAAAAAAAGAAAAAAGTGACACCCGTATAGACGGGGCACTTTCTGGATTGGCTTATTACTTGCATGTCCGAACTTAAAGCCCATGCAATAGTTTACTCTTCGCGGCTATCCCCTGTCAAGACAAGAAGAAGGGTCTTCCGCCCTGTACAGAAGAATGGCTCGCCGTCCATTGACGGTTCGTCAGGATTTTCGCCAAAGACCTTCTGGAATTGACAAACGCTGGAGATTTATCTATTTATCGTCGTCCTCGTCGTCATCCTCAAAATCATCCGCTTCCTCGGAATCCTCGTCATCCGACGCCTCATCCTCATCCACGTCATCGGTATCCTCATCGATTTCTTCGTCATCGATCAGTACCTCTTCGTCAACCTCAGCTTCCTCTTCCGCTTCGTCGAAGATTTCCTGATCTTCGTCATAGCTGTCGAAATCCTCTTCCTCGGCGGTGTAGGTTTCTTCTTCCTCGTCCGGATAAACCTCGTCATCCTCATCATCATCATTGATAATGCGAGGGCGTTTGGCGTTGCCCACCGGATCTTCGGAACGTTCCACCGGATACCAGCGTTTGAGGCCCCAGGTATTGTTACCAACACAGGCAAAACGACCGTCAATATTGATTTCCGTATATACTTGCGCAATCACTTGGTTGGTTTCATCTTGGGACAAGCCACGGATCTTGGCAATTTCCATCATAATATCCCGATAATAAAACGGCGTATTGGCCGCTTTAAGCAGTTCAAAAGCCAAATCAACCATTGGCATTTCCTTGACGCGTTCAGGATCGATCTTCAAGGTGATTTCGCTGCTCATTGGACACTTCCTCTCATGTCAATCTACTACAAAACTACGCAGACAATCCATTATCAACTTTTAGTAAAACCTATTTCTTTCAAAAAAGCAAGCGGCAGGCCTTTTGTATGTAAAAAGAAAAAGCGAAGGACAACCTTCGCTTTGACTGTATCCTTCCGGATGATCCGGCTGCTGCCCACCCGGGATGCAAGAGCCGTTAAAGGACTCCTGATTTATTCTATGTGCCTCAGCGGCGAATGACACGGTTATTCAGCCTAATTATAGGAAAAAAGGTCACTTGCTCATACGGCTTGCCGCTTGCCGTCATACAATACTGCAGCATAGTCCACCCGGGAGGAGAGGCCAGCCTTGGACAGAACCGCAATTCTCCGCCTGCTGCACAGTTCGCAAGCCCAGTCCTCGTCTCACGTTAAGCGCCGCATCATCCGCTTTGAGCAGCGCAGCGACTATCAGCGCTTCCTCCAGGAATGGTCGGAGCTGCGCGATCCGCTTGCCGATGAGCAGGCTCCCAGACATCTTCCATTAATTGAAGCTTTTTCACTTCCCATCCCCGATGAGCAGTTGAAAACCCGTTCCCGTGACGGCATCCTCATCGAGGACGACCCCCTCCTTTGCGTTCATGCCTCGACAGTCAAGCAAACCGCACGCGAGAAGGGTATTCCCTGGGGTGTCCATGAAATTAAAGCTCCGCAGGCATGGGGCATGACAACGGGATACCGGGTTAGAATCGGTGTAATTGATACGGGCGTGGATTTCAGCCATCCCGACCTGAAGCATTCGCTTGCCCGCGGCGTCAATTTGTTGAACCCTGCCGCACTTCCGCATGATGATAACGGGCACGGCACACATATTGCAGGAACGATTGCCGCGGCCAACCAGCTGCGCGGCATGATCGGGGTCGCTCCACGATCCATCGTTTACCCTGTAAAAGCCTTCGATCATAACGGCAGCGCTTTTGTATCGGACATCATTCTGGGCATCGAATGGTGTGTCCGCAACCGGATGAATATTATTAACATGAGCTTCGGTATGAAAACGCGCAGCAAATCTCTGCTCCAAGCGGTGACCAATGCGTACAATGCCGGCGTTATTGTTGTCGCTTCTTCCGGAAATGACGGGAAAAGAAAGTCCGTCGACTATCCGGCCAAATATCCGCAGACCATTTCTGTCGGAGCCACTAACCGCCTGCGCCGTATTGCGCCGTTCAGCAACCGCGGCATCTACATTGATATCTATGCTCCCGGAGATAAAATCATGTCGTCATGGCTGCGCGGAAAATATCATGAGATGAGCGGCACCTCCATGGCAACCTCGCATGTCAGCGGCGCCATTGCGCTGCTGCTGGCCCACCAGCCGGGACTTTCGCCGTCCGAGATTAAAGCCATATTAAAGCGTTCCATGCTCCCGCTGCGGGGCACAAAAGCTCCCCGGTTAACCGGGGAGCTGGATGTAATGCGCATGCTCGCATCCGCGGACCGGTAGGTCTGCGGTTTGCTTGCAATTCAATGCGCGGTAGCTGCCAAATCTACATACGTTCCGGGGCTGAGACGCCAATCAGGCGCAGAACCGTCGACAGCACTGTACGAACTGCGGCCAGCAGCGCCAGCCGGGCTTGCGTCTGGGCAGCATCCTCGGTTATAACCCGCTCCGCCTTGTAATAGCTGTGGAACAGGGATGCCAGCTCATAGACATACCGGACAAGCCGGTGAGGGGCGTACTGCTCGGCCGCTTCCGCGATTTCCTGCGGCAGCTCGCCCATTTTGCGCAGCAGATCGAATTCATGCTCAGTCGCAAGCCGGGTCAGATCCACCGATGCGGGCGGCTGAAGCTGAATGTCCTGCTCCTGTGCCTGGCGGAAGATGCTGCAGATGCGCGCATGGGCATATTGGACATAAAATACCGGATTTTCATTCGATGTCGAAATAGCCAGATCCATGTCAAAGTCCAAATGCGAGTCCATGCTCCGCATGGAGAAAAAATAACGAATGGCGTCGATGCCCACTTCCGCCATCAAATCCTCCATCGTGACCGCCTTGCCGGTCCGTTTGGACATTTTCATCTTCTCGCCGTTCTGGAAGAGGCTGACCATCTGGGCAATCAGCACAACCAGCTTCTGCGGATCGTTGCCTAGCGCAGCCATCGCTGCCTTGACCCGGGGAATATAGCCGTGGTGGTCAGCGCCCCAAATATTGATCATCCGGTCGTAGCCGCGGGCGAATTTATCCCGGTGATAGGCAATATCCGGCGTCAGGTAGGTGTAGGAACCGTCATTTTTCACCAAAACGCGGTTCTTGTCATCGCCATAAGGCATCGTGGACAGCCACGTGGCGCCTTCCTCTTCAAACACTTGCCCACGCTCACGCAGCGCCTCAAGCGCCGCTTCGACCTGTCCGCTCTCATACAGCTTCGTCTCACTGTACCATTCGTCGAATTCGACGCGGAATTCCGCCAGATCACGCTTGATCTTGTTCAGCTCCCGCTCCAGGCCGTATGCGCGAAAGAATGCAAAACGCTCATCATCAGGAATCGACAGCAGCCGGTCGCCTTCCGACTCGGCCAGCGCCTTGGCAAAGCCAATAATATCTTCGCCATAATAACCGTCTTCCGGCATTTGGGCTTCCTGACCAAGCGCTTCCTTATAGCGGGCCTCAATAGAGTAAGCCAGGTTCGCTACCTGCTTGCCGGCATCATTAATGTAATATTCCCGTGTGACCCGGTAGCCGGCAAAATCCAGCAGATTACAAAGCACATCGCCCACAGCGGCGCCGCGGGCATGGCCCAGATGAAGGCTGCCCGTCGGATTGGCGCTGACAAACTCGACCTGGACGGATTGTCCGCCTCCCGCATTCACGCGGCCATATTCCTGGCCTTGGCCCAGCACCTGACTGATCACCGGATAGAGATAGCTCTTGTCGATCCGGAAGTTAATAAAACCCGGTCCGGCAATCTCCGCGGACTGTATGGATGCCTTGCTTTTATCCAGATGGGCGAGTATGGCTTCCGCAATTTGGCGCGGATTCTTCTTGGCCAGCTTGCTGAGCAGCATGGCCGCATTGGTCGCCAAATCGCCATGCGACTTATCCTTGGGCACTTCCAGCACGAAGGAGGGAAGCTCCTCGCGTGCCGCCAGCCCGGCGGCTACCACCGCATCCGCTATCGCTTCTTTTACGAGTATATCCAGTACATCAATCGCATTTGCTTCCATTAAAAAATCCAGCTCCTCTTCATCATTCACATTACCAAACAGGCAAACTTCTATTCTTCCGTCAGGACGGAAGCATGCCCGTCTTCCAGCTCTTCCGCACGCAGCCGGATGACAAACAACCCGGATGGCTGCTCGTCTACCCACAGTCTGTAATGCCATTCCAGCAGCATGGGCAGCGTCGGCGCCAGCGGTTCATCCGCAGGCTCCGCCTGGGCCATATCTCCGCACTGCATCCACAGCAGCGTAGTATCCGTCTCCAGCTGGAAACGGATATGCGTCGAGGCGTAATGCCCCAAGCGGCGGGCTCCAGCCGCAAAGGACTGGTCGGATTCCACATCCCCGTGACGCTTGACGCTGAGCTCGCCTTCGCGCCAGCGAACGACCGTCCGCACCTGGCCATTCTCATCGGATTCGTCGTAGCGGACATAGACGGTGCGGTCTTTGCGGAACCATTCGCCGATGAAAGCATGCTTTTGCTGTTCTCCGTCGAGCTCGCTCGTTAGTTTGATTCGCACTTTCGCTCTGCCTGTCATCGTCGTTAGTCTCCTGTCCTGCTTCTTATGATACCTACTATATACAGGAGCAACAAGGATTTCAATGCCGCCGGAAGCAGCGGCTAAATCTGGCGGGGCGACTGGAGACCCAGCACAGTCAGCCCGCTGCGGATGACCTTTGCGCAGGCAGCCACAAGCACAAGCTTCGCCCGAGTCGCTTCCACCGTTTCCGATAGAATCCGTTCCTGATGATAGAATCGGTTGAAGTCCTTGGCAGCGTCAAGCAAATATCTGGCCAAGATGGAAGGCTCATTCGCCTTGACCGCCTCGCGGATGGCATCCGGATAGGCGGTCAAGGTTTTGAGACAGGTCCATGCGGCGGGAAGGGATAAGAAGCCTCCCTCTTTTTGCAGAGTGCCGTCCTTAACTGCCTGCATCGCTTCATCGATGGTCAAGCCGCCTTTGTCCAGCAGCTTATACGCCCTTGCCGCGGTATATTGCAAATAAGGACCGGTCTCCCCCTCAAAGCGAAGCGCCTCGTCCAGCGAGAAATTCACTTCCAGCTGCCTGCCGTGCTTCAAATCGCCGAAAATAATGGCGCCGATGCCGATAGCCTCGGCAATCTCCCGCCTGCCGGCAAGCTCCGGATTCTTCTCGGCGATGAGCGCTTCCGCTTTGGCGACCGCTTCATCGAGCACCGTGTCAAGAAAGACCACCTGCCCTTTGCGTGTGGACATCTTGCGGCCTTCGAACTTCATTAATCCGAAGGCGACATGCTCGCAGCGATCCACGCCGTCCATTCCCATCCGCTGCAGAACGGCAAACACCTGCTGGAAGTGAAGCTTCTGTTCTGCACCAACCACATAAAGAAGGCGGTCGGCTCCCATCTCACGCTTCCGATACAGCGCGGTGGCCAAATCGCGCGTCGGATAAATCGTCGAACCGTCGGATTTCAAAATGAGGCAGGGCGGCATACCCTCTTCATCCAGCCGCACCACCTGAGCGCCGTCGCTCTCCTCAAGAAGCCCCTGTTCAGTGAGCTGACTCACAACCGCCGCCATTTTATCATTATAGAAGCTCTCTCCCAGCGTATGGTCAAAGGCAACCCCAAGACGCGCATACATCCGGTCGAATTCCTTCATGCTGAACGATATGAAAAACGTCCACAACCGCTTTGCTTCCGCATCTCCGTTCTCAAGCTTCCAGAACCAGAGACGCGCCGCATCCTCAAGCGAATGATCCCTCCCGGCCTCCTCATGAAAAAGCACATAGAGACGCAGGCTCTCGCGGATCGGCTCCCGTTGAAGCGCCGCTTCGTCGCCCCAGCGCGTGTAAGCCTCCATCAGCTTGCCGAACTGCGTTCCCCAATCCCCGATATGGTTGACCGTCATCACCTTATACCCCGACAAACGGTAGAGATTGGCGAGTGCATGGCCGATCATCGTTGAGCGCAGATGCGCCACTCCAAACGGCTTGGCGATATTGGGCGAGGACAGGTCGATGACGACCCGCTGCCCCTCTCCTTCCGAAGACTTGGCAAAATCCCCGTCCAATATGGTTTCAAACAGCTTTGGAGCAAAGCGGGCAGGTTCAAAAAACAGATTCAAATAGGGACCCTTGGCTTCTGCGCGCACACCGGCAGACGGGTCCTGGACAAGCGGCGCAAGCTCCCCGGCGACGGCTGCAGGCGGACGCTTCCATTGGCGGGACAGCAGGTAGCAAGGGAACGCCACATCACCAAGCGCCGGATTCGGGGGAAGCTCCAACACAGCGGCAATCTCCGCCTGCGAAAGCCCGGTATGAGGCTGCAGGCGCTCTGCCGCCCATTTCAGCAAAAGATTCATCTTATTCTCCTCCTTCGATTTTTAACGGATGCTTATGTTGAAAAAACACAAAAACCCCCGTCTCTGTAAAGAGACGGAGGTCTGGTCCGTGGTACCACTCTTCTGGCTCCCGCCTTGAATAGAAGGGGCCGGCCGATTGGCCGGCTGCCTCTCCTCGTTAGCGGGGCCGCTTGAACACGGTAACGGGGTGACCGGATTATCCTACAGCGGCAGGCGCATTCGGACAATCAACTCCCGGGCCCGCTTCCCATGCCTCGCTGCACCGGCTTTCACCGCCCCGGCTCGCTGCTTGCAGCGCTTTGCAAAGTACTGTCCCGTTCATCGCTTGTAAGCTGTTATTTGTTTATTATATGCATCCGAAGAGAAATTGCAAGGGGAAGGCATAACGGCCCATTCATGCGACTTGCTGCCGGCTTCATGAACAGCATATACTAAACTGAACTGAACAACGGGATTTCAATTTTATTTGGAGGACGGCAGGATCAATGAGCAAAGGAACCGCATTATTACGGCAGCGCAATGAAAAACGCACCCTGGCGCTGCTTCGCACCGGGGAACATCACTCCCGGCAGGAGCTTTCCAAGCTGCTCGGCTTAAGTAAAAACACCATTTCGCTCATAATCGACAGCTTCATCAAGCAGGGGATCGTCGAGGAAAAAGGGCTGGACGAGCAGAGCGGCGCAGGGCGGCCAAGAATCCAGCTGCAGCTGATTCCGGCTTTTCATACCGCAATCGGAATTTCCATTGGCCATTCAAGCTGCCAATTTGTCGTCACCGACTACCGCTCCGCCATTCTGGAGAGCGGCGAATGGACAATCCCGTCCATGCAGGCGGACCCTTTTATCGGGCAGCTGATCAGCTTGTGCGGCGGGCTTCTCGACAAGTACCCCCAGACGCTCGGCATCGGTGCGGCGATACCTGCGCTGGTCGATCCCCACTTGGGCCTTGTGCACTTCTCGTCCCATCTGGACTGGCGGGAAGTCCGTCTCAAGGAGCGGCTGGATGAGGGCCTCCCGGTGAAAACCATCGTCATGAACAATGTCAGAGCGTCTGCGCTGGCGGCTTCGTCTGCTGTCCCCTTGCCCCCGGGTGGCTCCGGCAATCTCTTCTATCTGCGGGTGAATGAAGGAGTAGGAGGAGCCCAGATTATTGACGGCCGCGTCTATGATGGCGCAAGCTTCACTGCAGGTGAAATCGGTCATCTGTGCGTGCAGATGGACGGACCCCTGTGTGCCTGCGGACAGCGGGGATGCCTGGAGACGCTCGTCAGCATGCCTGCGGTGAGAGAGCAGCTGCGCGCCAGCTGCCCCTCGGCGAATCCGGAAGAAAGTCTGCTGTCACTGGTGACCAGACTTCAGCATGAAGCATGCGTCCTGAATCTGCTGCGTTCATCCGGTGAACATATCGGCTTCGCGCTGGCCCAAATCGTGAATCTGATGGACCCGCAGAACATCATCATCGACACTCCTCTTGCCACACTCGCCCCCTTCAAGCTGGCGGTCCAGCAGACCATGCAGCGAAGAGCGCTGCGAATTCCGCTCGCAAAGACGAGCCTGCAGTTCATCCGTAATGAGTTCTCTGCAAGCATTGGCGCCGCATATGCGGTCGTGCTGGATTTCGAGAAGGAGTAAACGGGTCAAGTTGTTCAGGTGCTTCACTATTCTTAATTGGAAAGAAGGTCCCTTGCCATGTTGACCAGCGGAGCTGCAGAAAGTCCGTTCTCCACCACTACGGGAGTCGTCGTAGCCGTCATCGATTCCGGGATTGACCCGGATCGGCTGCAGCACGGTACCGCCATACTGCCCGGAGTCAACCTCAGCGGCGACGGCGGCAGCGGGGACACCCGCGATTATGCCGGACACGGCACCGCCGTAGCGGCGACGATTGCCCGGATTGCCCCCGGCTCCCGGCTTCTGCCGGTGAAATTGATGAACCGGCGCGGCGTATTACGCGATACGGCCATGATTGAATCGGCCCTGGCGTGGATCATAGAGCACAGGGAAGAGCTCGGCATCGGCGTCGTCTGCGCCGCCTTCGCCGATTCGACTCACCGCACCTCGGATGAGCCGCTGCGCGAATCGATGCTGCAGCGGCAGGTTGCCGCTTTGCGCGAAGAGGGCATCCCTACGGTTACCGCCGCAGGCAACTGGTACCCGGAGCACCGCGGCCGCAGCCTTCACGGCATGGCGTGGCCTGCCATTCTCCGTGAAACTGTCAGCGCAGGCGCTCTCGAGAACGGGGAAGAAGGCGTCCGGCTCGCAAACACGAGCCAGCGCCTTCATGAAAGTCTTCATACAGGCTGCAGCACAACCTTGTTTACCCGGCCCGGAGATCCGGGAGAGACGAGCGGCGCTGCCGCGGTTGTCTCGGGATGCTTTGCCGCACTGCGGCAAGCCGATCCGGATGCTTCGGTCGATGCGCTGGTCGGGCGGCTGCTCCGCTTCGGCCGGGAAGCCGCCGACGAGAACGGCCTTCTCTGGCCTGTGATCGATCCGGGCGAGCTGTTCCTGGATTAATTGGTCAGGAGCTGCTGCTTCTGGGCTGTAATCGGCACGCGGATCAGATTAAGCACGAATGAGAGGCCTTTACCGCCCTCGCCCGCTGCGAGCAGGATCGCCTTCGTTTCCTCGTCGTCGTCCAGATTGGCGGACGATACGAGCGCCGCTCCCAGGTGATCGAACAAGCTTTGGATCCATGCCAGCGATTCCGTCGACTTCTCGTCGCCTGCGGAAGGCGAGCTTGATTTGCTGTCATCATCGATAACCTTTCCGAACAAGGCCGTGCGCATTATGAAGTGGACGACTTTGCCGACAACCTCGATGCCGGAGCCGACTTTTTGCAGCTTTTTGCGATCAGGGGCCTCTTTCTGATTTCCCGCAACGAGGAGCGCAACCGTCTTGACCGACAGGATGCCGGTAATGGCCAGCATCGTCCATTCCATGGCCTCAACCTCCTCGCCTTTGTTCACATGCATGCCTAGCGCTTCCGTTGCCAGACCCAGCACGCCCAATCCTGCGCCAAGCCACAGCTGCCAATCTTCAGCCTGCTTCGAACTGCCTCCTTCGCTAACAACATTGCCCTGCACGTATAACTGATATCCCGTAAGAATCATGCTCATGAATGAGCCTATAAGTCCGCCCGCCCATGAAAATTTGCGCAGCCCGTCAACCCCGGACTGAACGGTTACATTCCCGAAAGAAAGCGGAATGATATCGCCTTTCTTGAAAGGCGCCTCTCCCAGCATGAGCTTGTAGGCTATGGTGGCCGGAATGGCGCAAAGCATCATCACGCCGTCAATCATCCGGAACGAGGTGTCGATATGGGCGCCCGGCGCGACGAACTCCACCAGCTTCTCGATAAACGGAAAGCTCACTTTCGCGAACAGCGCGTCGCGGGCGACTCCGATCAGATTCTGCATCAAGTCGAGGGTCCGCAAAACAAAATCGCGCAAGCCCGCCAGTACGCCCTCGAGCACATACGTTCCCACTGCAACAAGCACATCTTTAACTGTTCCGAAATTTAGCTCTCCCGGCTTCGGCATCGCGCCGTCGAACAGGCGGCCGATGTCCGTCTGCAGCTTATCCCACATGGTTAGCAGATCGTTCATCTCATCGCCCAGGAGCCCCTCAACGAACTGCTCAGCCGCTGCTATCGCCTCTTCCGTCACGTCCGGACCTTCCACATGGACGATATCATCGGCGAGCTTTCCGATTTTCTGCGTGACCCATCCGACCACGCTGTTGCCGCTCACCTCGTCCAGCAGCTTCTGAATCGGAGCGGCCGCTTTGCCGATATCGTCGATAATGCTTTGTCCCGGACCGGGTCGGCTCGGCTTCGCCGGAGCGGCGCCGCCCGCCGCCCGCCATTGTCCGATTTGCGCAATGGCTTTGTCGAAACCGCCCGCCGCTGCCGTCTTCATGCGGCCGACGGATTGTTTCAGGGATGTCAAAGCTTCATCCGCTGCCTCCACCATTGCTCTGCGGACCAGCACGATATCTTCCCACTCGAGCAGAAACTTCAAGTAATCCCACAGCTTCTCCAGACCCGTCTTTACCTGCGCCCATAACCATTTGAAGAAAGCACCCGCTTCCTCGAGCGTTGTGAGCACGAATTTCTTAATCTTGTCGCCGATGGCGCATATGAATTGGAACGCGCCTTCCGCTTTATGAAGCACGAAGGTCAAGCCCTCCTTCATTTTCTCCCCGATCCCCTCGAAGAAATCGGCAATCGTATGGCCAAGATTAACGAAGAAATGCTCCGCGCTTTCCGCGGCCCCGATCAGCTTCGAAATGGCGTCGTCGTGAATAACGCGCACGCCCTGCGCATCCGATTGAATGCCCCAACGGTACGCCTCGGGCAATGCATCTGCCCGCAGCACAGAGCTGAATGGGGCGCCGGCCGGAGCTGTCCGCACATCCGGAGCGGCTCCGTTCGAGGAGAGGGCGAGTCCGGCCGCCTGATTGAGCGAGGCGGCTACCGCATCCACCTGCCCCTGGTCCGGGCCGGTCCGGAAGTTGTCCGGCAGCAGCGGCATGTCGCCGCTTGGCGTCTTCACTGTCGCGGTGCGAAGCTCATCCGCCGTCAGCGATTTGAACCGGTCGAACACCCCGGAAGCCGGATTGACGTCGATGTGACTGTCGATACCGTCAACGGAGAAACGATAGACGGCCGGAGTCAGCGACTTCACCCGGTTGAACAGGCTGATGCCGCCGTTCAAATCGGTGAGCGTATCGACAGCCGCGCCAGGGCCGAGCAACACGGCGTCTCCATTGAGCGAAACACTGGACAGCACGGATGCCGTCACCGAGACTTTAACCGACCGCTTCGGCGCACCTGCGTCATCCAGGACGCGAAGCGAGGTCCCGTAGCACGTTACCTGCATCACCTGGTCCGGATCGGATACATGCAGGGGGCTTTCCTGCCAGACGCCGGTTCTGTTATCCTGCCAGATGTATCCCCCATGGGCGTCGGTATATACCGCCAGAACCGATGCCGTCGTATGCCGGTCTCCCGGGACCGGCGCCATTTCCTGCACTCCGCTCCGCAGCCGTAAGGGCGGTTCCCAATCCGTGTCCGCATTCGGACGCTTGACGACATTCAAATCGCCATTTTGCAGCAGCGCCCATAGAGAGACACTCCCGTCCGCTGCCTCGCCGACGATCACATCCTGTACATTCGCCGCCGTCTCCGGAGCGGCAATCTGGCTGACCCGGGCGTCCTCGGCATTATCCAGCTCCGCAGCAGGGATCAGGTGCAGGCCCTGTCCGCCAATATATAAATTTGTGCCGTTCTCCGTCATAATGCCCGTCTCCAGGACATTAGCTCCGGCCGGGCAGGGCAAACCCACGACGGGAGGTATGGTTGCAGGCTTGCCCGCGCCGTCGTATTCGGGGAACGGCCGGAAGGCCAGCACGCGGTCTCCGCTGCCTATGCCCAGTACATGCAGCCCTCCTCCGTATGTCGGATGAACGCCAGCCTCAAAATCAAGAACTTCTTCCAGCGTAACGGCGGGATTAAAGACGAGCGCGCCTGCGAATGATGCGGCTCTGTCACTGCGCAGCAGATATACGGTCTCGCTTGGCCCCCTGCTGCCTGCCAGCACGACCGTCCACAAATTATCGCCTTCATCCAATACCCGAATCCCTTCGACGCGGACATTTTCCCTTGTCCCGCAGTCCGACCAGGCGATCTGCTCCCAGTCGCTGCTTGCGCTGGATAAGTTATATGCCGCGAATATGCGGCTGTGCGTCTGGCCGGGACCGGCATCGACCGCTACGGCGATCGTGATGCGGTCGTCATCGGTCCAGCCGGCGCCGACAGCCCGCACCTGCGGCGCCCCTCCCACGGCGGAAGCAAGCGACGCGCCAAGATCGGCCAAGCTCCAGCCGCTGTCCGCCTTATTGTCTTGACGCACAAGATATAGCCCGTTCTGATTGCCGATCGTCAGCACCATCGGCGTTACAACACCGGATTTGCGGTCGGGCAGCGCAATAACGCGCCGTTGAAATCTCCCATGTGCAGCCGGGTCGGCCAAGTCCTCGCGGCCAAACGTGCGGGCCGCCTCCATATGATCGATAATATCGTTCGAAACGGTAAACTGTATGGAATTACCACTCACATCATTAGCGGATAATCGTACCACTCGCGGTTTGTTCATTGCGAGACTCCCTTCCTGTTCAAGATTATCAATCGGTTCATCACATCATGGCGCTTTATAAATGACGTCCAGCAGCAGATCGCCGGTTTGGCTGGAAAAACGAAGATTCTGGAACGCGAACACGCCGCCGCCCGGAGGGATGAAGTGGCTTTGCGACATGTCGACTTCCACATGGCCCAGAGCATTTTGCAGCGCGGTATGCAGAACGCTCACTTTATCGGCGACGATTCCGCCCAGCATTTCCAGCATGGTTCCTTTGCTGATGCCAAGCAGCTTCGGGATCCAGGATACGCCGTTCTCCACGACGCCGAAGCCGCTGGCATCGTCTTTAGTCTGCTTGAAATCGCCGATGCTGTAATTCAGCTGCGAATTCACGGAAAAATCGGATGTTCCTCCCGGAGTCGTCAGCGTAACGGACCCGCTGACAGGCTGATTTCCCGCTGCTTCCAATCGGGCCGTCTCCGTGCCTAGAGGACCCAGCGTATGCTCCGTATACGTGAACGATCCTTCGATACTGCCCGAGATATCCAAACGGTTCGTCCCCGGGGCGATTGCGATTTCGAGCCAATAGCTGCGGGACTGCTCCACCTTCCGGTCAACGAGATCCCGGCTCGTATGGCTGCTGGAATCCTGGAAGACAAAGCGCCGCTTCAAGCCGTCGACTACGGGACTTGCGCCAAGCTCCTTCATAAATTGCGGCATCAGATAATTGTCCAGCAGCACTTCCTTGCGTATCGCCATGATGCCGGATATTAGTCCCTGCGTACCGTCAATCATCGCCGGATTGATCCAGTCATCCGAAAGCTTGATCCGCGCCGCATTACTATCATCCGGCAAATTCCGTCCCGAGAACATCCCGAGATAACTGAGCGCCGCAACGTCAGCCGCCTTCCAATTGGCATGAACGTCAAACACGAAGTCCGTCATCGCAAACGTCGGGGTCTGATGCTTTGTGTTGCGCCGCACGACGGTACCGAGCATAAATTCGCTCATTTCGCCTTGAAGCAGATTGTTAAGACAGCTCAGCGTTCTGGTGCGGGCATATTGGCAGACAGCGGCCGGTATGGAGACGTTCTTGTTGTCCGACAGGAGCAGATCGACTTCCGTCAGCTTCATAAATAAATATTCGATGGAAAATACATCATCCGGCAGCCCGCTGGCATCGATCGTTTTCTGAACCGTTTCGTACGCGGCCGGATCAATCGAGGCGATCGTCTCGAGATCGACCGGCTTTTTGTCCAAATCCGTAATGAACGATAAGCTCCAGTTGGAAATCGCTTGATCCGCAGCCTGCTCCTCGTCCTCGTCATAGTAATGGACATTGCCCGATTTCAACGTTAAAGTCACCTTCACCTGGCCGAGTTTCCCGTCCTCTACATTCAGGCTCACCTCGAGCGGAGCGATTTCGGCCGTCAAGCCGTATCTGGATGGAGTGCCGTCATTCTTCTTCGGATAAATGTCCAGCGTGTCGCTAAATTGCTTCCGCCGCTTCCACGCTTTCCACGCATAAGCCATTTGGCTGTTGATCGCCTTCTGGGAAAGCGCCAGGCACAGATCGAAGTCTGTAAGCAGATTTTTACTGTCGTTCATATTCATCTCTCCTTTGCAAAAGTTAGGGTGTGCTCTTCGTCCGGTCAATCGTTTTGCTGGTCAAATATCCGGCGTGACTGATGCCCAGCAGTGCCAGCAAGCCTTCGCTGACGGCCGGAAATTCAGTGAGGCCGCCGGGAGCCCGGCTGTTGAACAGCTGCAGCAGCAACGCGGCATAGCTGGCCGCGGCAATGATCGTGAAGAAAAACATCTGCAGCTTCGCCATGTCGACAATATTCACGTTCTTCACTTCTTCGCCCTTGAACATATCGGTCCATGACGCATAGGAAAAGTTCGCATTGGCGTACAAAATGCCATCGCTTCCTTCGACGTCCACGGGCTGAAGCTTATCGGCCTCGTCAGGGGAAATCGTTTTGGCCTGCTTGGTCGTATGAATGAGCGGCGTTGCGACCAACGAAGTGAAGCTGATGCCCATAAGCGCCCATAAGTGCCAATCCATCGCGATATTGAGGGCGTTCCCGATATCCTGCAGCCCGTAAATGCGCAGCGATGCTGCGGTGTAATAAGCGGACAGAAGCACGATTGTCCAAAGCACCGTCTGAAATCTCGACAAGCTGATTAAATTGCGTTCATTCACGAGCAGACCCAGCGGCCTCCCCGTAATGCGCAAGCTGACGATCATAAAAAAGCAGGAGATGAGCGCGATCGATCCGATCCACAAAGCGCCCTGACCGCGGCTTGCCTGCTTGCTTAGGTCAGCCGCCTGTTTCTGCACCGCTTGGGCAGCGGCTGGCTGCGGGTCGGATTGGAGTGCGGCCAGAATCCGGTTTACTTCGGTCTTCATCAATGGGATATCAGAGAGCTCCTGCATTGTCAGCTCCCTGCCGAAGAGCTGCTGCTCCAGTTCGATAACGAGTGTTCTGGTCTCCGGTTTGGCCAGATTCACATAGGCCAGGACGCCTGGCAGAATGAGCAGCAGCAATAAAATGGCGAGCAGACCGGCAGCTCCGGTGAAGCCGATCTTCCTCGGCAAGGGTGCAAGCCTCACTTGTGCCATGTTCCGGTCACTCCCCCTGTACCTGGAAGCCGCCGCCGCGGCCCGAAGTTATATTCGTGTCGACCGGTATGCCAGCTACCATAGCGCCCGCAAGCTGCTTGATATTCCAATCGCTGAACGAATCGTAACCGCTCCAGCCCCTTGACTCGGCCAGCCAGGCGTATGCAATGCCGCCGCTGAAGGTATCCCGCATATGCCGGCAGGCAAGACCGGACCCGTAGATGCCGATGTCATACAACGTTCCAGCCGCTGCTTCCTCGCGGAAAGCATCGATGACACCCTGCATATACCGGCTTACAGCACCGGACAGCTCCTCCTGCGAGGCATCGAAATCAACGGTAAAGTAAATCGGCGTGTTCGCAGGCTGACCGATGGAACGGGCATACCGGTGGGCATCGCAGCCGTCCCTTTTCCCGGCATCATACGAGAAATAGTCCGGTGAAGTGGGAAATCCGTTCTCCCATACCGCAACGAGATGCAGTCCCGCTCCAGACAAAGCCTCCGCCTCCTTGCGGGTCACATTCTTGCCCGGGTTGTTCCGGTTGTAATACCTGCATACAAAGTCATAACCCGCTTCCTTGATGGCAGCGGCGAGCGAATGGCAGTTGACCGTCGTATCGACGCCTTTTCCCATTGACGCTCCTCCCTTCTTCCTTTGGAGTAAGATGGTCTTTCTGATTCAGTTATACAGGGAATGATTGTCATCCCGACAGTTACGGATGTCGGGATTCTTGTCATATGACAAGAAAAACAAAAAACCGGCCCTCATAAGGGCCGGCGTGTCTATCGCTATTTATAATTGCAATTGTTTCAGCACAAGCATCGCTTTCGCACGGTCGCTTACCCCGATCTTCGAGTAAATGACACTGACGTAATTGCGGATGGTGCCCTCGTGCATATACAGCTCCTTGGCAATTTGCTTGTTGGTCAGCCCCCGCGCCATTAGACTTGCGATTTCCGCCTCGCGCCCGGTCAGGCGGATTTCGCTCTGAATGACTTGAAGAGAGCCGCTTGTAAGCTCCGCGGCTGCCGAAAGCCTTGTCAGATTCGCAGCCAGCTTGGCGGCGATGACGGCAGGCATCATCAGCTGCCCGACTGCCGCGTCGCGTATCGCTTCGATCAGGCGCCTGCCCTCCATGTCCTTCAGCAGGTAACCGCTGGCTCCGTAGCCGAGGCCGTCCAGGATATATTGATCCTCGGCGAAGGTTGAAAGCAGAAGGATCACGGTACCCGGCGATTCTTCCTTCAACCGCTTCGTGCATTCGATTCCGTTCATGACAGGCATCTGGATATCCAGCAAAACCACATCCGGCTTCGTCAAGCGGGCGGTCTCGAGCGCCTGAAGACCATTTTCTGCCGTGCCGACCACTTCCAAATCGGGCTGGAGCTCCAGAATCGTCTGCAGGCCGTCCCTCATCAGAGCCTGATCGTCGACAATCATTATGCGCAAGGGTATCATGTTCCCTGCCCCGATTCCGGTACCGGCAGCCAGATGCGCAGCTCCGCGCCTTCATCCGCAGCCGCCTGCAAAGCTAATGTGCCATGCACAAACTCCACCTGGTTGCGCAGCGCGCTGAGGCCGAATCCATAGCGGAAGCCGTCAGGATCCAGGCCATTGTTGCGGAGTGCAAAATCGATGAGACTGCCGCCGCAGGTCAGCCGGAAATGAAAGCAGGTGCTTCTCCCATGGCGGATGCCGTTCGTCAGCCCTTCCTGCAGCGCATGGCAGATCAGCTTGATTTGATAGAACGTCAGCTGTGGCAGCGGCCCGATCCGGCAGTTGATCTGAACGCCAGCGTACGCCTCGGTCTCCCGGACGATCCGTTCAAGGTCCTTTTGCAGATCGATCGTCTCCCGCTGCTCCGCCAATTGATGGACAGAGCTGCGGATTTCGTCCAGGCCTTTGCGAACGAGCTGCTGCGCCAGCTCCATTTTCTCCGAAGCCCGCAATGCGTCGATTTCGATCAGATATTTGCCTGCTTCGAGCTGCACCACCGCCGCCGTTAGCGTATGGCCGACGACGTTGTGAATGTCTCTGGCGATGCGGTTGCGTTCCTCCAGTACCGAGATTTCCATCATCGCCTCGTAAGCCTGCCGAATGGATGCCTGCAGTTCTCTCGCCCGCAGCTCCAGCTCCTGCGTCCGCTCGCGCACTTTCTCCTCCAGGGTCTCCTTGTCGGCGACGACTCCGCTGAGAAACTGGTAGGTGCGGATCGAGGTGTACACCGTACTGAACAGCTTGGTGCTGGTCAATTCTGTTTTTTCCTTATAATCGCTGATATCGTAGGCTCGAATGACCGTATGCTCCGGCGCCTGCCCCGGCTGACCCGTCCGCAGAATAATGCGGACAAGCTGATTGCCCAGCTCCTCCCGCAAAACCCTGACGAGCGTCAGTCCGGAATCGTCCTGCTCCATTACCACGTCAAGCAGCACTACCGCAATATCCGGATGCTTCCCCAGAAATCCGATCGCTTCGGAAGCGGAGTACGCGCTCATAAACTGCAATTTTCTGCCCTCGAACATATGTCTTTCCAGCACCAGCTTCGTTACCCTGTGAATGTCCCGGTCATCGTCGACAATCAAAAATTTCCAATAGCGGACCGCCTCCTGATCCGCCGGATCTTCATCAGGCAGCAGATGCATATCGGAAGCCTCTAAAACCGTATCGTTCATCCCGCTCCCTCCATCTGTACGCTTTGTAATGGCAGCACCATCTGAAACGCTGTCCCATAGCCCGGGACGCTGTCACACACAATCGTACCTCCCCAGGTTTGCACCACCAGGTTGTACACGATGCTAAGACCAAGACCGGTCCCGCCTTGACCGCGTTTGGTCGTGACGAACGGATCGAAGATCCGCGGCAGCAATCGGGGCTCGATGCCCGTGCCGTCGTCCGAGAAGGTGACGATCAGCGACTGTCCATCGGATTCGGCCCGAATGACAATCGTTCCTTCCTGCGATTCGTCGTATGCATGCAGCAGCGAATTCAACAGCAAGTTCGTGATGATTTGAAATAAAGCGCCCGGGTACCCGTCAAGCTCCAGCGAGTCATCGACGTTCAGGACGATCCGGTGACGGCTTTGCTTTAATTTTGGCGAAAGGCTCAGCAAAATATCACCGATATAGGCCTTCACCCGGAATGAACGCCGCTGCTCGAACGTCTGATCAACGGCAACCTGCTTGAAGCTGGAAATCAGCTTCTCGGTGCGCTGTAAATTATCCAGCAGGATGGATGCCGTCTCCCCGCACTCGGCAAAATACGCTTCCAGATCGCTCCGCCGCAGCACGCCCTGGCTGTAGCTGTCCAGCAGCTCCTTCGACCTCTCCACCAAATGGGACGATGCCGTCACGCCAATCCCGATCGGAGTGTTGATTTCATGCGCAACGCCCGCCACGAGCACACCAAGCGAAGCAAGCTTCTCCGACTGGATAAGCCGGTTTCTCGCTTGCCGGAGGGAGGCGAGCGTCTCCTCGAGCTGCTCGGTCCGCTCCTTCACCCGCTGCTCCAGCGTCTGGTTCCATTTCGCGAGCTGCAGATGCAGCCGGATTCGCGCCATCAGCTCGCGCTTGACGACGGGCTTCGTCACATAGTCGTTGGCGCCGGCGTCGAAGCCTTCGATTAAATCGCTGTCCAGCGGCTTGGCCGTTAAAAAAATGACCGGCAGCTCATTGGCCGAATACAGCCTGCGAATGCGCGAGCATACTTCGAAGCCTGTCATTTTGGGAAGCATGACGTCGAGCACCGCAAGATCCGGCTTGTCGCCACCCTCGATGAGATGAAGCGCCTGGATCGGGTCTGACGCCTCGATAACGGTATAGCCTGCCATCGTCAAATGATTGCGCAGCACCTGAAGGTTGACCGGATCGTCATCCAGGATCAGGATCCGTTCCGGGCGTCCGCTATTGCCACCTGCCGTTGTCTCCCATGACTCCTGCGGCGTTACGCCGCTTGCTTGAACGGCGGCGGTGTCTGCCGGCAGGCTCTCGAAAGTCTCAGTCCGCTGCGGCTGAGGGTGCCGGGACGGCCTTTGCAGCGTGAAGACGATGCTTGCCCCAGCGCCGGTCGGAGAATCCACGCCGATTCTTCCCCCATGCAGCTCGACAAGCTTCTTGGTAACGGAGAGACCAAGCCCCGTGCCTTCATGCGCAGCGCCCTCTCCCTGCTCATAAGCGGTAAACATACGTTCCCGCAATTTATCCGGAATGCCGATTCCCGTGTCCGTCACCCGTATTTCCACCTCATCCCCAAGAGCCGAGGCGGTGACCGTAATGCTGCCGGATTCCGTAAATTTGACCGAATTCCCGATCAGATTATGCAAAATTTGCTGCAGCCGGTTCCCGTCGGCCAGCACGGCAAGCTGCTCCGGCACTTCGTTGACCAGCTTGACCTTCTGCCCAGGCAGCAGCGGTTCATTCAGCTGCAGCACCGTGCCGACGACGCTGCGCAAATCGATCTCCGCCCGGTGCAATTTCAGCTCTCTGTTGTTTAATTGGGCATAATCCAGCACATCTCCCACCAGATTGGCCAGCCGCCGTCCGCTTGCGACGACAAGCTGCAGGTTGTGGACAGCCTGATCCGGCAGTTCCCCGGCCACCCCGTCGATCAGCGACTCGGACAGTCCGATCATGCCGTGAAGAGGGGTTCTCAGTTCATGAGACGTATGGGCAAGAAACTCGTCCTTCAGCTTATCCATGGCGAGCAGCCTGCTGGACATCTGCTCGACTTCGGTGAACGCCCGGACAAATCTGCGTGCCAGAATGAGCGACTGCATCGAGATGAAGACAAGCAAGCCATAAGGAGCCAGCGATCCCAGATGCGTCTTCTCGCTCATGTATAGAAAATCATGCAGAATGGTTCCCGCCAAGGCGGCATACCCGATCAGAAAAACCAGCGTGCCCGCCTGCCGGTCCCGCATCGCCCGAATCAGTACAAATAAGGTATATGCGATCAGGGCGCAGGTGAATAACTCGAACGGTATCAATATTTTGTCATACCACCGCTGCGGGGTCAGCAAACAAAACAGCGTCGCGCCGCCGCCCGCCGCCTGGGTAACCGTAACCGCCCTGCGGGCAAAATACCGAGGATAAAGCGTCTGTACGAACATGGCGATCATGACAAGACCGAAGAAGAATACAGCATAAGGAACTTTGCAAAACAGCTCCCAATTCAAGCCCGGGAGCCAGTTGTAAATGTACCGGTCATTGACAAACAGAATACGGATCGCGACAAGCAGCGAAAAGATTCCCAGATACAGGGCGGAACGCTCACGCCTCCGCAAAATGAACAGCACCAGATGGTAAAGCGCCATAATGGTGCAGGCCCCGAACGAGACAAATGTCCCCTCCATATTCTTTCTGTACAACGTTTCAATCTGTGCCGAAGTGCCGAGCTGTATATTGTTCTGGAAGCCGCTCTTCGTGTAGCTGTAATTCGACAGCTGGACTACAATTTCCAGCATATCTTGACCGGAAGACAGGCGAATCGGCGCCGTTTGCACGATTTGTCTGGCAACCGCGCTCTTCGCATCCTTCCCGACTGTCCCTGCAGACGCAAGAGGCTCGCCGTTAACCCATATCCGGTAAGCCGTAAAAATATTATTTATCTTAAGCGCCAGGGCGCCTTCTTCCGGTTTCACATGAACTTGCAGACGCAGCGTCGCATAACCGCCGGCAGGGAAGCTGAGATCCTTCACCGCCTCGCGATTCCAATATCCTGGTGATGTAAAATATCCGGTAAATCCGGGCTTCCTGGGCTCCCGAAAATCATCCGGCGTCAGCAGCTGCATCCAATAAAATTCCCACTCTCCGCGTAAGGAAACTGCCCCGTCCTTCTGAAAGTCCCAGCCCGACAAGTCGAGGGTGCCGGCCGCCGCCCGGGAATCCGGATGCGGCTCCCCGCCGCTTGAAGCCATACTGCAGCCGGCCAGCCCGATAATGACAAGGGCAAGCAGCGTTAGCAGCCGCATGGTTTTAGACATCATTGAGGAGAAGCAACTCGTCGCTCAACCGATAGCCGGCATTCAGCGGCAGGTCGGTTCTGTTCGAGAAATCGATCGGCTGATAGCTATTGGACGGCTCAGACCGGTCCATGATGCCCAGGCGCATATAGGTTTCAGCCACCAGCTCACTGCAGAAAAAGCTGGATGCGCCTGCCTGAATATGGAGTTTTCCTTCCAGCAGCTCAAAGGCCATCCGTTCGAGCGAAGGGAACGACGCTCCGTGCACCTCGTTGATAAACTGCGTGAGCTTATCCGGGATTTGCGCGTTCCGGTCCCCCTCCAGCAGGCGGAAGGCGAACAGGGCATCGTATTGATCGCTGACATCCGTCGCGATGCGCTCCCGCAGCAGCACCAGCATCGGTCCAGTCTTGATATGGTGCAGCTCCACATCCGGAAGCGTCTGTGTCGTGGTGGATTCCCAGAACAGCAGCTCTTCCACGTCCGGCAGCTTGACGACCATGCCGATATGCGACCAGAGCGAGCCCTCGACCGCCTCTACCTGGATCGCTTCGGGAAAGATTCCGTGGCAAAGCAGCAAATCCCCCGTTTGCAATTTTCCTTTGATTTCGTCGTAAGTAACGCGCCTGCTGTTCATAAATCCCCTTCCCTTCGGTGGAAAATTTTAGCTTTCATTCTATTCTATCAAAACATTGATTGACCGTGGAGAGGGAACTTCCAGCAGAGAAAAAGGATTGACGGACAGATGCGCGCATGATACTTTAATAGCAATTAGTCCTAATGTAGGACAAATTGACGGACAAGGGAGGATGCTTGGAATGAGCTTAACTAAAGGGCTTGTAAAAAACCGGACTGTCGAGCTGTTGAAGGTGGAGGTTTATGAGAATCGGATGGCGATGGGCCACTCGGCCGCTGAAGCGGCAGCGGCCAAGATGAAGGAGCTCCTGGCGAAGCAGGACGGGATTCGCATGATTTTTGCCGCGGCGCCTTCCCAGAACGAATTCCTGCAAGAGCTCCGCACGACCGACGGCCTGGACTGGTCCCGCGTTACCGCCTTCCATATGGATGAATATATCGGATTATCTCCTGGGGCGCCGGAGCGGTTCAGCGCATTTCTGCGCAACGGGCTATTCGATCTGGTTCATCCCGGCACGGTTCATCTGATCGACAGCAGCTCCTCCGCAGAGGAGGAATGCCTTCGTTATGCCTCTTTGCTGCAGCAGCAGCCAATTGATATTGTCTGTCTGGGCATCGGGGAGAACGGGCATATTGCCTTCAATGATCCGCCGGTTGCCGACTTCAATGATGATGTATTTGTGAAAAGCGTCGAGCTGGATGAGATCTGCCGGCAGCAGCAGGTCAACGACGGCTGCTTCCCCAATCTGGACGCTGTTCCCACTCACGCCATTACTCTGACGATTCCCGCCCTGTTCTCCGGATCCCACTTGTTCTGTATGGTGCCGGGCCGGACGAAGGCGGCTGCTGTCGCAGCGACCTTGAACGGGCCTGTCACGACGGATTGCCCTTCTTCCATTCTGCGCAGGCATCCGGACTGCACCCTTTATACCGACACCGACTCTTATGGAAAGCAGGACTGAGAAATGTCCCATCCAGAAACGACGGTTATCCGGGGAATTCATTATATAAGCGGCGAGCCTGTTGCCGTCACCATGAAGTGCGGCGTCATCAGCGGGATTCATCGGGAAGAATGGACTGCCGGCGACGAGCTGCTGCCCTGGCTTGCGCCAGGCTTCGTCGATTTGCAGATCAACGGCTGCAGGGGACTCGACTTCAACACGATTCCCATTGCAAAAGGGACCACCATGCAGGTGACGAGGGCTTTGTGGGAGGAAGGTGTTACTTCGTATTACCCGACCGTCATTACCAACGGGGACGATGCCATTGAACAGGCGGTCCGCAGCATTGCCGGGGACTGTCTCGAGGATCCCGCCTCAGAGGCCGGGGTTGCGGGGATTCACCTGGAGGGACCTTTTATATCGCCGGAGGATGGCCCGCGGGGCGCACATGGCCAATCGCATACCAAAGCTCCGGACTGGGAGCTGTTTCATCGCTGGCAGGACGCTGCCCGGGGGAAAATCAAACTGATTACGCTATCGCCGGAATGGCCGGGTACGGCAAGCTTTATCGAGAAGTGCGCGAAGACGGGCGTGCAGGTCTCCATTGGCCATACAGCGGCTGCGGAGGAACAGATCAGAGAGGCTGCCGCAGCCGGCGCCCGCTTATCGACGCATCTGGGCAATGGCGCGCATCTGATGCTGCCCCGCCATCCGAATTATTTGTGGGCGCAGCTGGCCGAAGAGGAGCTGTGGACATGCATTATCGCCGACGGCTTCCATCTGCCCGATTCCGTGCTTAAAGTCGTTCGCAGCGTCAAAGGAAAACGAACCATACTCGTCAGCGATGCGGTTTATTTATGCGGTATGGCTCCAGGAACATATGAAAACCATATTGGCGGAAGGGTTGTCCTGACACCGGAGGGAAGATTGCATCTGGAGCAAAACCCCCGCTTGCTTGCGGGATCGGCCCAAATGCTGCATCGAGGAATAAGCCATATCGCGGGCAGAGGGATTGCCCCCCTCTCCGAGGCTTGCGATATGGCCTCGATTCACCCGTCCGCCCTCATGGGACTTGCATCAGCGGGCGGCTTGACGATTGGCGCCCCTGCGGATCTGGCGGCGTTCGAATGGTCGGGTCATCAGTTGAATGTCGTGCAAACGTATAAGCACGGCAGATTAGTCTATACACGTCCGCAAGCGGACCATTAAGTGCTGCACGCGACGACGACGACGGCGGCGGCTCAGTTCCGGCTTCGTTTCAGAGGCGCGGCGACGGCCGCCCGTCCAGCTTCTCGATTTTCTCGCAAATTTCGTGCTGCCACTGTGTATCTCCCGTCATGGACGCAAGCAGCGATAAATTGTACAAATTAGCCAGCTGCCTGCAGTAAGAAGCATTGACAGCCATGCAGTGCTCAAAATCAGCCTGCTCCTCTTCGCTTAGGCGGCGACGGCCTTTCAGGGTCCACAGCTCCGCCAAGCGCTCATGTATCGGAAAAATTCCCATCTGCTTTTCGCCCCCTTTACCAGCCATTATGGCCAAAAGAAGAACAAAATCTTCCTGTCCGCAGATTAATGAAGGAAAGAAACTGGCAGAAGCCTTCATCCAAAGGATATATTGATGCTGGTAGGATTACTTTATACAGAAACAGCCTGCTGCGTTCTCATATTCGGCATCTGTCATGGCATCCGCATATAGTCTGCGATGGGCCGCCACGCTTCAATTCTGTCCTCCGTCGTCCGCATCCGGGCTGTCGGGATCGGACTTGTGGACGGCAGGCGCAGCAGGCTCACTCTGCCGTTCATGGCATGCCCGGCAAAATGCTTCTTGTACGTGTCATATGATTTGTTTCCGTTGAATGCGAGCGCACGGATAGCGGGATATTCGGCCAGCAGCCCCGGCAAATCATTGGGAACGGCTTCGCGGATGCTGGAATCCAGACTGCCCTCACGCTCGCAGGCTGCGATCACATCCCACAGCGCAACGCCACGCTCCTGCGCAAAAGCCAACCGCTGCCCATAATCCCCAGCAACCGCCAGCCCCGCCAAACCATACAGCACCGGCCAGAAATGATTGCGCGGATGGCCGTAATACTGATGCTTCGCCAGCGAAGCGGTGCCCGGCATACTGCCCAGCACCAGCAATGTCGATTGCCCGTCAATAATAGGCGGAAACGATTGAACCTCCATTCACATACACCTCCACTTTTGCATCTGAAGCATCTGAATACAAAAAACAACCGATAGCCGGGTTCAATACCGGAATATCGGCTGCAATGGCAAGTTTTTAAAAGAATCTACTTGATAAACCCGAGCAGCATCTCGCGGATCACTTTCGCCGCCACGATCTGGGTTTGCTCGGTCGGATCATACGCCGGAGCTACCTCAACGAGGTCGCAGCCCACGATGTTAATGCCCGCGCGCGCGATGGCATGTACGGATTCAATCAGTTCCTTCGACGTGATGCCGCCTGCTTCCGCGGTACCGGTACCCGGCGCGCAGGAAGGGTCAAGCACATCGATGTCGATTGTCAGGTAAACCGGACGGCCCGTAAGCTCGGGCAGTACCTTCTTAAGCGGTTCAAGCACCTCGAACGGATGGAAATTGATGTTCTCGCGGGCAAACTGCCATTCCTCGCGGGATCCCGAGCGGATACCGAATTGATAGATATTTTTGCCGCCGATCAGGCCAGCCGCCTTGCGCAGCGGAGTCGAGTGGGACAGCGGCTCTCCTTCATACTGCTCGCGAAGGTCGGCATGCGCATCGAAATGAATGATTGCAAGGTCCGGATATTTGGCATAAACCTCCTGAAAGATCGGCCAGGATACGAGATGCTCGCCGCCAAGGCCGACCGGCATCTTGCCGTCCTTCAGCACATCGCGAACGAATTCGCCAATGATATCAAGGGAACGCGCCGCATTGCCGAACGGCAGCAGCAGATCGCCCGCATCGAAGTATTCGATATCCTCCAGACTGCGGTCCAGATAAGGGCTGTATTCCTCCAGGCCGACGGATACCTCGCGGATGCGCGGCGGTCCAAAACGCGAGCCCGGACGGAACGAGACGGTAAAGTCCATCGGCATGCCGTAGATAACAGCCTTGGAAGCGGCGTAATCCTCGGAGCTGAGAATGAACACATTGCCGGAATATTTTTGATCCAGTTTCATATGGTTGATATCCTCTCTGCCCTACTTAATAAGGTCTTCCACGAATCTAGGCAGCACAAAAGCCGCTTTGTGCAGGCGCGGGGTGTAATATTTGCTGTCGATTTCCGGAATTGCGGACTCGTCCACCTCAAGAGGATCGTATTTTTTGCTGCCCATTGTAAAGGTCCACAAACCGCTCGGATAAGTCGGCACATTCGCCCAATATACGCGGACGATCGGGAATACTTCCTTCACATCGCGGTTGACGCTTTCGATCAGATCCGCCTTGAACCATGGATTATCTGTTTGCGCAACGAAAATGCCGTCTTCCTTGAGCGCATCGTAGATGCCTTGGTAGAAGCCGCGGGTAAACAGGTTGACGGCCGGACCAACCGGCTCGGTGGAATCCACCATAATGACGTCATATGCGTTCTTGTGATCATGAATATGCATAAAGCCGTCGTTCACGATAACCTCTACACGGGGGTTGTCCAGCTCGCCTGCAATGTTGGGCAGGTATTTCTTCGAATATTCAATAACCTTGCCGTCAATATCGACCAGTACAGCCTTCTCCACCTTCGGATGCTTCATGATCTCGCGGATTACGCCGCCGTCTCCGCCGCCGACTACCAGCACATTTTTAGGATTGGGATGCGTAAACAGCGCAGGATGCGCAACCATTTCGTGATAAACGAACTCGTCCCTGTCCGTTGTCATGACCATGCCGTCCAGAACGAGCATCGTGCCGAATTCTTCGGTTTCGATCATGTCCAGCTTCTGGAAGTCGGTTTGCTCGCTTACATAGGTTTCTTTTATTTTCGCGGTAATGCCATAGGTTTCGGTTTGTTTCTCGGTGTACCACAATTCCATATTGGTTGTCCCTACCTTCATTTTATATACAGGCTCAAATGATAACCTCATGGTTCATACAGCCCATTCTACCTCGTCAATGGTTCAATCTGTATTATAGTAGAACCCCGCGAAAATGCAACCTTTGCAGCAGCCCCTCACAAAAAATTAATGTGACTTTTGCCGATTGATGAATAGCCCGTCCTACTAATTTCCATACTAAGGGAAGAAGAAGCATAAACGGTTTTCACATAAGGGGACCACTTGGATGAAAATAACAGGTTCAGGGCAGGGTGGAGCAAAGCGCCGACTGCCCTTTCGTATTCGCCTCGAAAAATGGATGCCGCTGCTGCGCCGCGTAAAACGCCTCTTCATCTATGCGGGCGCAGCGTTCGCGCTGCTGTTGGTCGCGGCCTTCGCCTTCCTGTTCTATTTGCGCACGCAGGCGCTGCCTGTCTCCTCCATCAGCCAGACCTCGCAGATGCTGGATCTGCAGGGCAATGTGATCGATACCTTCCACGCCGAGGAGAACAGGCAGTCCGTTCCGCTTAAATCCATATCGCCCTATCTGATCGAATCGACACTGGCGATCGAGGATCAGCGGTTCTATGACCATCTCGGCTTCGATATCAGAGGAATGGCCCGCGCGGCTGTCGTCAATATTGAGCATTTGAAAGCCAAACAGGGGGCCAGCACGCTTACCCAGCAGCTTGCCCGCAATCTGTATTTGTCCCATGAGCGGACATGGTCGCGCAAGCTGAAGGAAGCGATGTATACGGTTCAACTGGAAATGACCTATTCCAAGGACGAGATTCTCTCGCTTTATTTGAATCAGATTTATTACGGTCACGGCGCTTACGGAGCGGAAGCCGCAGCGCAGCTGTATTACGGCAAGCATGCTTCCGCGCTGACGCTTGCGGAGAGCGCCATGCTTGCGGGCATTCCGAAGGGGCCGAAATATTATTCGCCTTACAGCGATATGAAGAATGCCAAGGACCGGCAGAAGACGATTCTGGGCACGATGGTCGATCAAGGCATCATCACGCGCACCATTGCGGACAAGGCCGGGACCGAGGTGCTGAAATTTCAGCCACTGGGCACAAGCAAGCAGGATGGAACCGCGCCGTATTTCCGCGATTATGTTCATCTGATTGCCGTAGACAAGCTGGGGATTGACGAGCGGCTGCTGAGCGAGGGCGGTATCCGCATCTTTACGACACTCGATGGGGATGCCCAGCGGGCG
Source organism: Paenibacillus sp. JT22N12 (assembly GCF_056269365.1). Classification (NCBI taxonomy): domain Bacteria; kingdom Bacillati; phylum Bacillota; class Bacilli; order Caryophanales; family Paenibacillaceae; genus Paenibacillus; species Paenibacillus sp. JT22N12. The sequence continues at coordinate 42,892 of NZ_JBWDNU010000016.1, forward strand.
GCCGAGGACGCAGTCGCGGCAGGCATTCCCGCAACCTCCGAGCAGCAGGCGGCTCTCGTATCCATCGATCCGAGGAACGGCTATATCAAGGCGATGGTCGGCGGCCGCGATTACAAAACCAATCAATTCAACCGCGCTTTCGCCAATACGCGCCAGCCCGGGTCCTCCTTCAAGCCGGTGCTGTATCTGACGGCGCTTCAGGAGGGGGCCATGACGCCGGTGTCACGGTTCAAAAGCGCGCCAACGGTCTTTACCTACGATGAAGGCCGTAAAACCTACGCCCCGAGCAACTATAACGACAAGTATACCGGCGACTTTATTGATATGCGGCAGGCGATCGCCAGCTCCGACAATATCTATGCCGTGAACACCATTATGGCTGTGGGACCGGAGAAGGTTATTGCGATGGCGCGGCGGCTGGGGATCGACAGCCCCATGCAGCCTCTCCCTTCGCTGGCGCTGGGCACCTTTCCAATCAGCCCCTTCGAGATGGCTTCGGCCTTCGGCACCTTTGCCAATGCCGGCGTCCACGTGGAGCCGACCGCGATCTTGCGCATCGAGGACAGCAAGGGCGAGGTGCTGTATCAGGCCAAGCCGGAGTCCGCGCAGGTGGTCTCCCCGGCGCAGACGTATGTGCTGACCAGTCTGATGGAGAGCGTCTTTGACACTGGCGGCACAGGGAGCCGCGTCGCGGCAATGATCAAGCGGCCCGTTGCAGGCAAGACGGGAACGACGGCGACCGATGCCTGGCTGGTCGGCTATACGCCGGAGCTTGCCACCGCCGTCTGGGTCGGCTACGACAAGGACCGCAAGCTGACCACGGCTGAAGCGCACCGCGCCGCGCCGATCTTCGCCTCCTATACGGAGAAGGCTCTTGAAGCCGTGCCGCCCAAGCTGTTTCCGATGCCAAGCGGCGTCGTGTCCGTCTATATCGATCCCACCAGCGGCAAGCTGGCCGCGAATTCCTGTGCCAACAAGCGGCTGGAGACCTTCGTCAGCGGCACCCAGCCGACAGAGGTATGCGGCGACCACGGGGATACCGCTCCTGCAGCGGCCGGCGACGGCGCGGCGCATGAAGAGACCTCGTGGTGGAAGCAGCTTAAGCGCTGGTGGACGGATTAGGCTTGGACTGGAGGGAGCTTCCCGAGAGGTCAATCCTGGATGGTTGCCGCCGTTCCTGGGGATGACGGCACAACGTGCAGGTCGAAGGTAGTTCTCAAAGGGAGGAGCGTATTGCAGCAAGGTTTTTCCGGCTTCTATGGCTGATTTCTGGAGCGGCGGTTTGTGTAGGCGGGATTTTCCTTGCTGCAGAGGTCGTTGGAGCCCTGTAGGCGTATTACCGGCACTGCAGCAAGGTTTTTCCGGCTTCTATGGCCGATTTCTGGAGCTCCGGTTTGGGTTTTCCGGGTAATAGGTTTATCTGAGAACATAAGCAATGGAAACTCTATAGAGAGCTGCCATCTCTACCGTTGGACGAATGCTGACGACAAGTCGGCTGACCAAGAAATAATTTTGAAGATGAGCTACAAATCACCCTTAAAATATTTCAAAGGTTCTACTGGATGACTCCATCATCTACAGGCGCTCACAGACTTCTCAAGAGTATAGGCAAAATTTGTGCTGGTGAATTCAAAAAAGGTCTCCTGCCATAGGAGACCTTCTTCATGTTCAGGAGCAGCGGAGCGGGCGGGAGCATGCAGTGACCTATAAATCGAACGGCAGAACACACTTTGCAGGAAAACTGCCAGTGCAGGAAGCCTGCTTTGGAAGCAACTGTCCGCCGTCCCGTGACAGCGGAATCTCCGCCATTTCAGGATACCCGTATTCAAGGATCAAGCGACAGTAACGATCGAATATCGAAGAGCTCCCTCAAGCGCAGCCGATTGTCAACCGGAGTTCTAGATGCTTCTGCCTATATAGATTGGGTTGGTCAAACATGTCATAACCGTGCGTTCCATTTCCTTAATATATCGCCTGGACTCCACTCGGTAGAATAAACGGTCTGCCGACCCATCGAAGGCGAAAACAGCCTGCTCATTATCCGTTGTCCATTCGGCCTCCACGCCCCGGTCGGACCAGAGACTGATCTGGTCTCCCTGCAGCTTGCTGGCTTCAATAAGCAGCGGCACAGCTGCCGCAGGACTCACCGGGGCAATCGTATCGCCGATACCCTGCATGCCCGATGACAATGTGATGAAGCTGTCATCCGGATCCGCGGACAGCACTACGCGGCCCTTGCGTATGCCATTCAGCAAGCCCTCTACTGTCTCCGACTCGGTCCAGATCGAGGACACCGGTCTGCCGTGCATGACGAAGCGCTCGGCGCGATGCGTATCGCTGCCGCCAAGCGCCACAATACGCTCTCCCCTGCTGAGCTGCTCCTGCCACCACCGTACAGCCGTTTCGTTCAGCTCTCGCCAGGGCCCATTCCATACTTCGATGGCGTCATAAGGAACATCGAAGCCAAGCTCCCAAGGGCAGAGATCGCAGAACGGATGGTTCAGGGATACGAACGCGCCCTTATCGCGCGCCTTCCAAAGCTCCGAAGCAGCAACATCCGGCGTCAGAACGCGAAAATCGCCGAGCGCATCAAGCTGGCCGAGCAGATTGGCATGCCCTCTGTAGCTTGTCAGCTCCACGCCTGGAATCAAGAGCAGGCGGTCGTCATTGGCGAGCGTAAAGCGGTTCTGCGATGCCGTATTATGATCCGTCAGAGCGATAAATTCAAGGCCGCGCTGGGCGCACAGCTCGATCGTCTCGTCAGCGGTATAGCTGCCATCGCTGTGAATGGTGTGCATATGCAAATCACCCTTCATCCATCGGCTGTAAGCGGGCACGGCGGTTATTTCCACCGTGACTCTGCAGCCCGCCTCAGGCACGCGGTACGCTCCAAGCAGTACCGCCCACGTTCCGGCAGGCAGCCGCCCCGCCAAATAACCGGGGGTTGCTTTCTCCACACCGACGAAGAAGGAATCACGCGCGCCTCCGCTCCAGCCCACAATCCGCTCCGGTGATTTCAAGCCGATATCGACAACGGAACCAGCGGAACGGTTATCATAGTGGTAACGGATTTCTATCCGTTCAAACCGCTCATTTGCCACCTCGAAGGGAACCTCTATATAAGTCTGCTCCTCTTCCTTCGTGATAAACCGTTCTTGAATCAAATGAAGGGTTCCCGGCTGCGCTTCATGCTGCGTGAATGATTTTGCCACTATAACCTCTCCTCCTTTATTCCTTGTTCGCTCCAAGCATAATGCCCTTCATGAAATATTTCTGCACAAACGGGTAAACCGCGAGCAGCGGAATAATGCTGATCAGAATGCCCGCCATCCGCACATTGGTCGTCACCAGATAATTGCTGGATACGGAGCTGGTATCGATAATCATCGATTTCAGCGCCACCTGCAGCGTATATTTCATATTGTCATTAATGAACATGACCGCAGGGGTGAACATATTCCAGCGTCCGACGAACTCGAAGAGGGTGACCGTAGCCAGGCCTGCCGTGGCCAGACGCATATACATCGTCAGAAAAATACGGAATTCCCCGGCGCCGTCGATCTTGGCCGATTCGGACATCTCATAGGGAACATTCATAAAGAAATTACGCATAAGCAGGATGGAGAAGCCGGACACGAGGCCCGACAAAACCAGTACAGACAACGTATTAATCAAATGCAAATCCTTATTCACGACATACAGCGGAATCATGACGGCTTCCTGCGGCACCATCATGGTGATCAGAATAAACGTAACCATTACCTTCCGGCCGGGCACATGCGGATGAATCAATACATAGCCCGCAAGCGCCGACAGCAGCACATGCAAAACAGTTCCAACCACGGTAACGATCGCGCTGTTCATCAGCGGCCGCCAAATATCAAGGCTTTTCCAAACTATGGTGAAGCCTTCGACGCTGAATTCTTTCGGAAACAGGATAATGTCCGGCTGCATGGACGCAAGTCCGGAGGAAAACGCCAGCGATATGACGTTCAGGAACGGAATAATCATCGTCAGCATCAGAACAAGCAGAAAAATAATATTCAGTGCGTCAAAGCATTTATTTTTCCAGCCCAGTCGGTCAAATCGTTCTCCATTCATGGTTTACACCTCATCAAAACGCGTTAGTCGGCGGACAATTAATGTGAGCACAAGCGTCATCAGGACAACAAAGAAGCTCGCCGCTGCCGCAGGGCCGATCTTGATATCCAGAATCCCTTTCTGGAAGGTATACATCATCAATACATCAACCTTGGTCGCAATCGACGGGTTGCGCAGAATAAATACCTGATCGAAAATACGCAGAATACCCAATGTGTTGAGCAAAAAAATAACCTTCATCGTGCCGCTGAGCTGGGGCAGGGTGACATAACAAAGCTGCTGCCACCTTGAAGCCCCGTCCATCCGGGCCGCCTCATACAGTGAGGGACTTATGGAAATGATACCTGCAAGGAACAAAATACAGAAATAGCCCATGTCCTTCCAGGTGGCAAGCACGATCATAATCCAGCGGGCCCAGCTCGACTCCGCCAGGAAATGAATCGGCGCAATGCCGGCCAGCTTGCCAAGCAGCAGATTAACCAGACCGTTATCGGGAGACAGCAGGAAGATCCAGATGCCCCCAACGACGACCCATGAGAGAAGATGAGGAATATAAATAATCAGCTGCGCCATTTTTTTGTACCAGGTTTGCAGCACTTCATTCAAAGATAAAGCGATTATCAGGGGAGCGATGAAGCTGAGCAGCAGAATACCGCCGCCGATGATAATCGTATTCCAGAAAGCCTCCCAGAAGGAGGGGTCAGCCCACACCAGCTTATAATTATCAAAGCCGACGTAGGGCCGAACACCCATCAGTTTATAATCCTGGAAGCTGATCTGCAGCCCTTTGATGAGGGGGTAGTAGCCATACAGAAGAAAGTAGACCACTACCGGCACCATCATGAGATAAAGAGCCCCATATTTTCGGATGTTTCTCATCTCTTTAACACGTCCAATCCTTCAAACCGGCTTTATGATGATTGCGGTGTTATGTCTATCAGTCGATTAATTTTTTGGCTAACAATTCATCGTGCATCTTCTGGACTGCTTCGTCTGCCGGCATTTGGCCCGCCATCGCTTTGAGCGCATAATTCTGAATGATTTTCTCCGCGTCCGCCCAGCCCGGCTGCGCCAGCTCAAGCGTCGCATACTGCTTCACAAGATCCTGTGCTTCCTGTACGCCCGGCAGCTTAGGGAAAGCCGGCTTCACATTCTCGTTGTACCAGAACGGCACGCCGTGATCCATGCTATGCTCCTTGCCCAGATCCGTCAGTGTAATCGTCGATCCTTCCTTCGTATAATCCAGACCCTCGACGCCAAGGCTGCCAAGCGCAATGCCTTCCTCCGAATTCCAGTACTCCAGGAATTTCTTGGCCGCATCCGGATGCTCGGCATTGCTTGGGATGATCCAGAAATCAGGGTCGCCGCGGCGCATCATGATCGTTCCATCAGGACCGGGAATGCTCGCGATCCCTTTTGCTTCGAATGTTGTATTCGGATCTTCCTGCTGGCGCAGGTTGTTGAATGTGCCCACCCATGCATCCCAGTAAGTGACCATACCGACGCGGTCGGCGAGGAACAGGTTGCGCATTTTACCTGTATCATTCGTAATGAAGTTCGGATCCATAATGCCTTCCTTGGTCAGCTTCGCGAACCACTCGTACATCGGAATTGCCGCTTCTGTCGCATAAGGAATCGTGCGCTTGCCATCCTGCATCACATACCGGTATTTGAGGCCGGCAGCGCTCATGAAAGCTTGAATGTCATAAAGTCCCGATGTGCTGAGTCCATATGTGTCATCCTTGCCGTTGCCATCGGGATCCTTCTCCTTGAAGGCCTTGAGCACGTTATAATATTCATCCAGAGTCTTCGGTTCGGACAGCTTCAGCTTGTCCAGCCAGTCTTTGCGGATAATCGGCATCGTCCCGCCCTGGAACTTGGAGAAAACAGCTACGATTTTGCCGTCTTTATCCTTTAATTGATCCCATTCTGCTGCAGGAATTACCTTCGGATCGGAAAGAACGGGAGAGGATGTGACGAAGTCCGTAAGATCGGAGACCACGCCCTGATCGACAAACTCGCTTAATTTGCCCAGATCGCTTAGTTCAATCAGATCGTATTTCTCACCGGAGCCCAGCGCCGTCAGCACCTTCTGGTCGTAGTCGCTCGCCGGCTTCTCCAGAGTAGCTTCAATGCCTGTCTGCGCCTTGATGGTTTCTTCGAATTTCACGTTCTCGTCCGGCGTTTTGCCGCCAACATTAGCGGTCAGAACACGCAGCTTCATGTCCCCGGCAGGGGGTGTTGTTGAATTGCCGGCTGCACTGTTATTCGCTGCCGCATTTCCGGATGAATTGGAATTGCCGGCGGCGTTATTCGTCGTATTGGCGTTTCCGCAGGCGGAGAGCAGGAGTGTGCTTGCCAGTGCCAGTGCAGAAGCGGTCTTCATCATCTTGTTCATTTTGTTTTTTTCCTCCTAAAAGTTTCTGTTAAACGGAATGGATTCTTTATCGCAAAGCATTTAACGGGCTTTTGTAAGCTTGCATTTAAGCTATCTGTCTATATTGGCTTGCGGGCCGCCGCGCAGGAACCGCGCAGTATCAGCTCTGTTGGCACCAAGACCCTCTTCGCTGTTTTCGTTGGCTTCGTCAGCTGTTCAATGAGCAGGCGGGCCGCTTCGATGCCAAGCTGCTCGGAATGGAGTCTGGCTCCTGTTAAAGGAGGTGAGAATTCCGGGGAAAATACGGAATCATCGCTAAACGCCAATACCGACAGGTCCTCCGGTATGCGCAAATTCAGTTTCTCCGCTGCCTTATAAACGCCAAGCGCCATAACGTCCGTATCGGCGATGACCGCCGTGATGGAAGGAAACTCCTTCAGCTTGGCGAGCGTCATCCGGTAACCGAACTCATAAGATGTAGGCCCTGGCACCGGTATGTTGAGCAGTAATCTTGGCTCGGGAGTGAGTTCCTTCGTACGAAAGGCCGATCTGTATCCAAACTCCCGGTCCTCTGCAACCGTCCGCCCCGGAGCAGCATTGAGGAACAAAATATCCTGGTGCTCCATGGACAACAGGTATTGGGTAACCTGGGCCGCCATGCCTGCATTGTCATTATCCACGTAGCTTACCTGAGCCTCGAAAGAAATCGGCGGACGTCCGACAAGGACAATAGGCACTCCTTCCGCCATTTTATCTTTCACGCGTGTGTCTCCAACGGACGGATCAAGTACAATTTCCCCATCCACGGGATTCGACGCGATGTTCTCCAGCTGGCTCGAATAATCCGGAGACAGCGTATTGACCAGTAAGCGGTAGCCGTGTTCGTAGCAAATTCGTAAAACACCATTCAATAAGGACAGGTGAAACTGGCTGAATTTGGCGGATTCCCCCATCATGTTGAGTCCAATAATCCGTGTGGAGCGGTTCGCCAGGCTTCTCGCCCAGTAGTTCGGCTTATAATTTAATTCCTTGGCAGCGGCCAGCACCCGCTCGGATACCGCTTTGCTGATGGGCCGTTTCTTGCTGAAGACGTTGGACACAGTCCCTTTTGAAACTCCCGACGCCTTCGCAACATCATCTATAGTTGCCAACCATATCCAGCCTCGCTTTCCCTGCAGCATTCACGCTGTACATGTTTTCTTAACGATAAAGTAGAATAATCTTTCGTTTCGGACTGCTTAAGATTAAACCGGTTTTGTTAGTGGGGTTTCAATTAGAGATGAATTTTATGTAAAGGACCTGAAATTTCTCTTTAAATAGTGGTTTTTTCTTCTATACGAGGGGTAACCGGGTAAAAAAAAGGGAAAATAATCATTAAACCGTTTTAATGAACTGGAGATTTTCCGCATAAAAAATGCCATCTATCCTGCCGCAATAGGGCATAATAGATGGCTTTTATTCAGGTGAAGAAACAAACTTAGCCGCCAGAGGACCGGTGATAGCCGCCTTTTCATATAATAAGCATAACCGGGTTTAACGGCTGTAATTGTTGTACTTGTGGGCATTTAAGGAGTTATGAGTACGGAACGTATCATATGCGCGCAAGTCCCGCTGCGCATCCGAATCGACCATGACGAGGATTTTTCCGCTGTCCACGTAGTCGTTGTACTCCTTCGCCTCGTCCTCCGGAATTCCCAGTCCAATCAGGCCGCCTACGATTCCGCCTGCACCCGCGCCAACGGCCAGACCCGTTAATGTTGCGGCAATTGGGCCAGCCGCGAGGATTGGGCCGATACCCGGAATGGGAATCAAAAACAGCCCCGCCAGGAGTCCGGTCACGCCGCCGACCACGCCGCCCGTAGTGGCTCCCGCTGCAAATCCGGTCTCCGCATTGGTAGCCGTCTCCTCAGAAATCTCCTCCATGACCTCGTTATTTTTGGCTACGATTGAAATATCATCAGAGGAATATCCTTGGCTTTTCAAATCGTCGATCGCTCTTACCGCTTCTTCATGGGTACTGAACACGCCTACAATTTTCTTATCCATGGTTATAACGCCTCCTATTCATTAGTCAACCCTAAATCTGGAAAAGTCTTTCTATTTCCAATTACACGGGGTGGCAGGTTTTCAAACAAACGCCGCTTTTTAACAACCAAAAAATCGCGCACCTCCAAGAAGCCTAAGCGGAGGTGCGCGATTGTTCATGATCGATATTTAAGATAAAACGATTATCTGCAATCCTTGAGAAAAACTAAAGTTTGGCAATCATCTGCGCCGCTTCTGCCCGGGTTGCAGGGCTTTGGGGAGCAAATCTGTTTTCTCCCTGGCCATTGATAAAACCCAGATTATAGGCCGCATCCACATAATCCCTGGCCCATTCGCTGATCGACATCCTGTCGGCGAAGCCAGCGGATTGTACCTTGCTGATAGAGGCACCTGCCGCAATCTCATAGGCTTTCATGAGCATAACAGCGCCGCGGAGCGTTACGCGTTGGATTGAAAGCCAAGCGACGATGCCCGCCTGCAGCTGTTGCTTCAATTAAGCCAGCCCCTGCTTCAGCTCTTCCGGCGAGCGGTCCCACCACTCTTCGTTGTTGGCGATCAGCAATTTGCGCAGCGCAGCCTTCTCCTCGGCTGAAAGCTCGCTCAGCACGAAGCGCCGCTTGATTGCATAGTCCAGATTGTTCACGTGCTGGGCGAGGATCTTCCACCCGCGGCGCGCCTCCGTATCCACGAGCATCGGGCAGGCCGTCGCTCCCGCATAATAAGAGCCTTCCTCATTCCTGTCAACCGCTACCCACACAATCCAGCAAAGACGACCGTTCGGTACCGTTTCTTTATCCGGGCTGAACTTGATGCCCTTCTCCACCTTGCTCTTGGCGTGCATGGCGCCTACATCAATATAAGCCTCGCCCTGATCGATAATGATGCATGACACCGCGCTGAGGTCGATCGTTCCCGCCCCGAAGCCCCGATGCTCCTTGTTGCTCACCACATTGAGCGAGAGCTGCCTCTTCTCTTTCTTCTCCGGCGCAGGCGCCGCCTGTTCCGGGTTCTTATCCTGTCCTTGATCCTGTTCGGTCATCTGTGGTTCCACTCTCCTTCTCTGCAAGCCCGTATATGCCGCCAGGAAAAACCGGCTGCCGCCACCCTCTGACGGTTAAGCCAGGTTTCTTCCCTCAGAAATATAAGCAAAGTATGATGAAATCTTATACTTTCTTATATTTTAAAAGCATCGCCCGTTTATTGCCGCGCATGCTCGCCAATGATTCCAAATCCCGCGTCCGACAAGGCTTCTTCGCCTGTCCACACTTTAATTCCATTTTAGCTAATAATCCGGGAAAAGCCAACATATACATGCTGTAGATGCTTGTCAACGGGAGGGAATGGTTCAATGACGCCACGTCACACCAAACGTTTGCTGCTCCTTGCAATAGCTGCCGTCCTGCTCGGCGTGAGTGCCCAGTATGGATTCGGGGATGCCTGGGCTTCGCAATATACGTATGCTTTTGCCCCCGACAAAACAGATACGTCGCCCAAGACACCCCCGCCGCGCATCAATATGCCGGAACCCGACCCGGTGGTGCAGCCCGGGCCGGATGCGCCGCTCAGCAAGCGGGTCGTCGAATACCAGATTGATGTCCGGCTGCAGGAAGATACGCATACGCTGCAGGGTCTGCAGACGATCACATGGACAAACCCGGGCAAACAGCAGGTGTCCGAGATGTATTTTCACCTGTACCCCAACGCATTCCAGTCCAAAGACTCGACGTTCATGCGCGAATCCGGCGGCCAGCTCAGGAATGACAAGGCCACGGAAGCAAGCCTCGGCTACATGCGGATCAATTCGCTGGTCACCAGCGAGAATGACAGCCTTCTGCCAAGGCTTCATTATGTGCAGCCCGATGACGGCAATGCGAATGACCAAACGTTGGCCAAGCTCCGTCTGCCCGAGCCGGTAGCGCCCGGAAGAAGCGTCACCCTCAAAATGGCCTTCGAGGTCAAGCTTCCGGAAGTCTTTGCACGGATGGGCTACATGGGGGATTTCGTTATGGCCGGCCAATGGTTTCCGAAGCTTGCCGCCTATGAGACGGTAGGGACCAGGGGAAGAACGACCGAAGGCTGGGATGCCCATCAGTACCACGGCAACTCTGAATTTTACAGCGACTTCGGCATTTACAGCGTAAAAATCAATGTACCCGCCTCCTACAAGGTTGCCGCAACCGGATTCCAGACGAAGCCTGCCGCAGCCGACAACAACCGGAAAATCTTCTCCTTCTATGCAGACGATGTGCATGATTTCGGCTGGAGCGCCTCTCCCGACTTTGTTTATGCGGAAGAACCGTTCTCGACCGACAATGTCCCCGGTGTCCGCATCAAGCTGTACCTCGACCCGCTGCATGCCAAATTCAAGGACCGCTACATGCATGCCGCCAAATCAGCGTTGGCCAAGTATTCCCAGTGGTACGGGGCTTATCCCTATTCCACACTCTCGATTGTCGTCCCCCCCAAAGGCGGCAACGGGGCGGGAGGAATGGAATATCCGACCTTGATCACTTCATTCGCCGCCGAGACGGACAATCCCGGCTACGATCTGGAGCGCACCGTCGTTCACGAGATCGGCCATCAATATTGGTACGGCATGGTCGCCTCCAATGAGTTCGAAGAAGCCTGGCTGGATGAAGGCTTCACCTCCTACTCTGAGGACAAGGTGATGGAGAGCGAATACGGCGTAGCTCCCAATCTTCCTGTAGAAGCCAGCTACATGACCGATCCCGCACCGCTCAAGCAGCTTTCCTGGTCCTACCACAGCCATAATCATTATGCGGAAAATGTGTACATGCGGGCCAAGCTCGTCCTGTTCGGCATCGAGAAACAGGTCGGTCCGAAGATCATGAGCAAGATCATGCGGACGTACTTCCAGAAATACAAGTTCAAGCATCCGTCCACGGCGGATTTCCAGCATGTTGTGGAGCAGGTCACCAAGACCAAGTGGAACGATTATTTCAGCCAGTTTGTCTACGGCAATCAGATGTCCGACTATTCGGTTGAATCGATTGCGGTCAAGCCTGTGAAGGAAAACGGCACTGTGAAGTATGAGTCAACCGTGCTGATCCGCAAGAATGGCGGGAGCTACGGACCTGTCCCGATTGTTTTCCAGTTTGCCGACGGGACGACCCTGCCGAAGGTTTGGGATGCGGCGCAGATGCACATTCAATATAAGCTGGTGCATTCCTCTCCTTTGCTTTGGGCAGCGATTGATCCGCAGAATGAGAACGTGCTCGACAACAAGCATATTAACAATTTCATGAAAGCCGAGCTTCCGGAGAAGGTACAAACGCGCTGGAGCATTGGCGTCGCCAAGCTGCTGGAGGGGATCTTCACTTCCCTTGCCTGGTAGCCTGGCGACCTGGGGCCGGCAGGTACCCATCGCACAAATGGAGAAAAAAGGAGGTGAAGGCTTGCATGAACCATCATGTGAAGCAAGGCTGGCATCTGACGATGAAGCATTTTTACATCATTATTATGTTGTTCCTGTATGAGCTGCTGTGGGGCTTCTTCCTCTACCGTGCGGTTGAAGGAATTATGGTCCCGCTGCTGAAGCGTTACCCGGACAGCGCACCCTCGGACGGAGCTGTGGCGCTTTTCCTGACGGAGGCGCAGTTCCAGCTGCTCAAGACCGATCTCATTCGTCCCTATATCTGGCTCTTCGCAAGTCTGCTGCTCGGGCGCATGCTCCTGACCCCGTTCCTGAACGCCGGGCTGTTCCATTCCCTGCATCATGCCCAGGATGAGAACGGCACAAGATTTATCAAAGGAATCCGCACGGCGTGGAAGCCGATTGCACTGCTATACGGCATCGAAACGGCCTTGACGCTGGCTCCGGGCGTGTGGCTGCTGCCCAAAGCGCTTGATGCCCTGCTCAGCAGCGGCAGTCTGGCGGACATCGCCAACAAGATCGGGCCCTGGGCCGGCGGTTGGCTGGTGTGGGCGGCACTGCTCCACCTGCTCTTCCTCGCCATGCAGTTCGGCGTTGTGTCCGGAAACGGCGCGCTTCGCTCATTCTGGGGCGGGGTGCGGCATCTTATTCCGCTGGCCGGCATCTCGCTGCTAATGTGGGCCATTGGAATGGCGCTCAGTCTGACTATGGCCTCGGCCTCCATGCTCTGGGCCGGATTGATTGCACTCATTTTGCACCAAAGCTATCATCTGATTCGTACGGTTATGAAGGTTTGGACGGTAGCCTCGCAATATGAAGTATGGCATTCCAAGCAGACCTGACCACCGCTCTTATTAGTGAAACAGTAAGCAGGCAGAAGTCGGTTCAGCTGCCGGCAAGAATCTATAATATCAAAGAGGGATCAGCCGTTATGATGCGGTTGGTCCCTCTTTGTTTTGAAAATATGACATCTGAAAGGCGAATTAGAGAAACAGGCGCAGTCAGATATTGTCGATAATGCGGGTGAAACCGGAAGCGTTCATCTCCCTGCCTGGACTTGAGACTCAAGTTTAGACCACAAAAAAAAGGCTCCTGCAAATGCCGGAAGGACCTTTCGCATTTTTTGCAATAAGATAACGAGACGAGTTGTCAAAAAGTTTCACTCTAATAATTCTAATTTGTGAACAAATTGTGAATTTGGAAGGAGATTCGCTAAAAAAACAGAATTAGTATGCCAGCATGAAAAAATTGCCGAATTCTCTTGGATGAGAAGCGGGGGAACCATCTTGGGTGAATTGATCCCGACATTCGCTGCAACGAATGTCAGAGGGTATCATAGGGAGCCTTCAACCGAACCCCACAGCTAACCTCGCAGGCAACCGGAAGGGGTCACATTTTTTGAAAAAAGTTTCTGCACTACTCATCGGTCTAGCATTGGTACTCTTATTCCAAGTTGGGAGCGCACTAGCAGACTCCAAAATGGACGGCGTTATCAGTGATGTGATCGGCACTCCTTACCGCACGGCAGGGACGACTAACAAAGGATTTGACTGCTCCGGATTTACGATGTACGTGTTTGACAAACTCGGCGTCTCGATCTCGCATTCATCCTCCGCTCAGTCCAAGCTGGGCAAGAAAGTAGTCAAGGACGACTTGATTGCTGGTGATCTCGTATTCTTTAATACGAATGGTCGCGGCATTTCGCACGTCGGCATTTATGTTGGAGACGGCAAGTTTGCTCATTCCTCCTCCAGCAAGGGCGTTACCATTAGCAGCCTCAGTGACTCTTACTACGTTAAACGCTATGTTACTGCCCGCCGCGTAATGAGCCCTGAGACATTCGAGAAATACGCTGACGAACCTTCTGATGAATTGGTTGACAGCGAAGACGCTGGTTGATCAGTGTCGATAAGCATTCGCTAACGAATGCTGATGCATAGCCGCAGCTGCTTGTCCGATTGGACAAGCAGCTGCGGTTTTTGCTTTTTCATTTGGGTGTATGAAATAAGAAGCGGCACCTATATATACCCCGTATGTTCCGGTATTCAAACAGTCCAGCGCATGCTGGATGCCATCAAAATGGACCCTATAGACCCGGGCGAAGTGCGGAGGGTGCCGGCGAATCTCGCAATCAGAGGGAAAATGGGTATAATATAACCACAATCCCAACCTTGATGTATGAATGAAAGGAGCTGTTAGGTGATGACAGAGCTTTCCCCTGCGCTGCAGGTGTTTCATCCGACTCTTGCGGGGTGGTTCCGGCAGGCCTTCGGCGAGCCGACCGATATTCAGCTGGACGCGTGGGCTTCAATCATGGAAAATCGTCATACGCTCATCGCAGCACCGACCGGCTCCGGTAAAACACTTGCGGCGCTGCTGCCCTGCCTGAACGGAATCGCAGTGGGCAAAATCGCCGCCACGGCCCCGGGCAGCAGCTGGAAGCCAGGTGTACGCACACTCTATATTACGCCCTTGAAGGCGCTTAATAACGATATTCAGTACCATATCATCGGCTTCATGGAAGCTATTGAACGTTTCCATGAAGAGCATCAAAGGGCGGAGACCCTTGCTTGGCCGGGAGTACGCTCAGCCGTGCGGACCGGGGATACGTCCTCAAGCGAGCGCGCCAGAATGGTGCGCAATCCGCCGGATGTGCTGGTTACCACCCCTGAATCGTTCTACCTCCTGCTTACCTCCGAGAAAGGACGCGGCATGCTGCAGACGGTGGAAACGGTCATTGTGGATGAAATCCACGGGCTGGCTGGAGACAAGCGGGGAGCTCATTTATCCCTGTCGTTGGAGCGGCTCAGTGCGTTATGCCTGAAGCCGGTGCAGCGCATCGGAGTCTCGGCGACACAAAAGCCGCTTGAACGCGTTGCCCGCTTCCTCGGAGGCTGGGAGCAGCGGGCCGATGCGGCGGCCGGCCATCCAGCTGCGGACGCGCCGCGGGCGGCCGGCGGCCGGGAGGAAGCCGTCAGCCCGCAGAAAGCGGATACGAGCTCCGGGCACAAGGCGGGCGGGCTTCCTCTCTCCTCAGCAACACCGGATTCCGTACAAAATAGCGGCTCCATGCCACCTGCAGCCGGAGTGGGTGCAGAGACCGGGCAGCACCCGCACCCGCTTGGCTACAGTCAGCGGCCTGTTACGGTCGTCCTGAGCCGAATGTCAAAGTCCATTGAGGTTCGGGTTACGATGCCCGATCTCAGCAAGCCGGCCAAGACTCGCGAAGCCGTCTGGCTGCCGATCGTTGACCGGGTGTTCCAGTTAATGAACGACGCCCGGTCTGTGCTGATCTTCGTCAACAGCCGCCGGCTGTGCGAGCGGCTTGTGCTCCGGCTCAACGAGCATGCCGGCTATGAAATGGCGCGCGCCCATCACGGCAGCCTCGCTCGCGAGCGCAGGCTAACGATCGAGGACATGCTCAAGGCAGGCGAGCTGCGCTGCCTCGTGGCCACCTCGTCACTGGAGCTCGGCATCGATGTCGGACATGTCGAGCTGGTCATTCAGATCGATTCCCCGAAGCAGGCCGCAGCCGGCATTCAGCGGATCGGGCGCGCCGGGCATGCCGTGGGCGATGTGAGCCGCGGCTTCATCCTGGCCCGCGGCCGCAGCGAGCTGCCGGAATCCGCCGTGCTCTGCCGCGATATCACACGCCGTGATATCGAGGAGATCGTACTGCCGCAGGAGCCGCTTGATGTGCTTTCCCAGCAGATTACAGCGATGGTCGCGGCGGAGGATCTGGAGGTTAGCCGCCTCCACGCGCTTATTTCGCGGAGCGAATGCTACCGCGAGTTTCCAATGGGGCGCCTGGAGGCTTCGCTGAAGGTGCTGGCCGGCTTTTATCCCTTCGCCAAGCCGCTTATGGATTGGGACCGCAGCCGCGGCCTGCTCAGCAAGCGGGCGAATACCGCCATGGCCGCGATCACCGGAGCGGGCACGATTCCGCAAAGCTCCGCGTATCCGGTTCACCACGCGGATAGCCGCGTCCATCTGGGCGAGCTGGACGAGGAATATATCCACGAGAGCCGTGTTGGAGATGTGTTTCAGCTCGGCACGTCCTCGTGGATGATCAGCTCCATCCAGAACGACCGGGTTTATGTGAGGGAAGCGCCGAACCGCTTCAGTGAAATTCCCTTCTGGCGTGCGGAATCCGGGGGACGGGGCTATGAGCTCGGCGTAAAGCTGGGACAATTCATGGGCGAGCTGGAGGCCCGCATGCATTGGGGGGAAGAGGACACCGGCGTGCAGCCCGTTTCTTTGCCGGGAAATTCCGGCGGGGGCGGGACGGATCAGCCCCTGCCGGATGAATCGGAAATCGCGGCCATCCTCTGGCTGGACACGGAGTACGGACTAGATGCAAATGCTGCGACAGAGCTCATCGGATTTGCCAAATCCCAGCACCGGGCGCTGGCTCTGCCCACTGACCGCAGGATCGTCATTGAGCATTACCGCGATCTGATGAACCAGACGCGGGTTATTATCCACAATCCGTTCGGCCGCCGGATCAACCGGACCTGGCTGCTTGCCATTGAACATCAGTTCAAGCGGCTGCTTCCTTACAAGATGTACGGCAATGCCAAAGACAACGGCATCGAGCTGGTGCTGCCGGAATGGGATGCTTCCTGGCTGAAGACATTGTGGCATATCACGCCGGAGAGCATCGAGCCGCTTATGACGGAAGCGATCGCCGGATCGCCGCTGCTGGCCATCGCCTTCCGGCGTATAGCCGAGACGTCCCTGCTGCTCTCGCGCAGCTTTACCCGCACGCCCATGTGGCAGAAGCGCCTTCGCAGCGAAGAGCTGCTGAAGCAATCCCTGCCGTACGCGGAGCATTTTCCTTATTTGCAGGAAGCGATGCGGGAATGCCTTCATCTGTACCTGGATATCAACGGCCTGAAGCGGCTGCTCACAGACATCTCGACGGGATATATGGATATCGTGGTGCAGGAAACGAATAACCCGTCGCCTTTTGCCGCGCAGTTCCTGTGGGAATACGTGAATGCGCAAATCTATGAAGGCGACGGCTTAAGCGAAGCTACGCAGCTGCAGCTGATGAGCGTCAGCAGGACGCTTGCAGGCGAGCTGTTCGGCGAGGATGCCGTGCGCCGGGCCATCGATCCGCTGATTGCCGACGATGAGGCCAAGCGGCTGGAAAGCGGGGATCTCATCCCCTCTTCCTCAAGCGAGCTGTACACGCTGCTCAAATGGCGGGGGGATCTTTCTTTCGGGGAAATCGCAGCAATTGCGGGCGCTGCCGGGGATTGTTCGGATTGGCTTAACGTTCTGCAGCAATCGGGCAGCGTGATGACCATGACGTTCGGCGGGGAAGTCCGTTATATCTGTACGGACGAGAATGATATGTACGAGAGCTTTCCCGGGACGGACGGCTCGATTGCCTTCGTTGCCGGACGGTTCGCCCAGCACCGACTCTCCTTCACCGAGGAGGAGCTCCGCGGGCGGTATCCGGCCCTCACTGCAACGGATGCCGAGCATGTTATTCTGGCGCTGATCCGGCTGGATCTTATCGAGCAGGCCCCCTTCGCCGCTGACAGGGACGAGCGGATCTGGACGAGCCGGAGCGTGGCTAAACGGCTGATCCGGCTGACCATGGAGCAGGCTCGCAAGCAGGCGGAGCCCGTCGATCCGATTCGATGGTGCGCGCATATGTCGATGCTGCAGCATGCTTTGCCCGGGACGCAGCTCAGCGGCATTGACGGCCTGCGGACTATTATTGAGCGGCTGCAGGGATTTTATCTGCCGGCATCGCACTGGGAATCGATTATTTTCCCTGCCCGGATCACGGGCTACCGCAAGGAGGATCTGGATCTGCTCTGCGCATCCGGTGAAGTCCTGTGGCTGGGGCGCAAGGATGAGGGCGAGAAGGAAGGTAAAATCGCCTTTTTCCTCGCTGATGCAAAGCCGCTTTATACGCCTTATGTGAAGCAGCCGCCGGCTGAGCAGTCCGGCAACCCGAAGCTGCTCGCTCTGCTTCAAAATAGCGGGGCAAGCTTCCTCACCAAGCTGAGCCGCGACTATGGCAAGCCGCCTTCCGAGCTGCTGGCCGACCTGATCGATCTGGTGTGGGAGGGCCGCGTCTCGAACGACCAGTTCGCGCCGCTGCGCCTGCAGCTGATCGCCAAGGGCAAACAGCATGCCAAGACCGGATCAGGCCTTGGGCGCTGGTATTGGGTTGGCTCCCTGCACGATCATGACAGCGCGGAGCCCGGCCGCGGGCAGCCCGAAGCTGCCCAGAATCCGTCGGCGGTTGAAGCCGGGGCTGAGCCTGCCTTGTACTGGACACAGCATTTACTGGACAGCTACGGCATTATATCCAAGGAATTAGTCTCGCATCTCTCGCCGTTCAGCTGGGATGAGCTGCTGCCCGTGCTGCGGCAGCTGGAGCATTGGGGCGTGGTAACGCGCGGCCTTCTTGTCGAGGGCGTGCCTAATCTGCAGTTTGCCAGACGGGAGCAGATCGCTTCCGTACGTGAGCCGGTATCGGCCCGTAGTGGCGATTCCATCACGGTGCTCGCCGCCGTCGATCCCGCCAATCCTTTTGGTTTGGCCGCAGATTGGCCTGCCGTCCAGGGGGCAAGCTTTTCCCGCAAGAGGGGCAACTATATGGTGCTATACCGGGGCCAGTGGCGCTTCTGGATCGAGAACAATGGCCGCCGGATCGTGGAGCTGGAATCTCCTCCCGAATCCGAACCCGGTTCTGCCCGGCCGAAAGCCATAACCAAATCCGTGGATATGCCCGATCTGTTGAAGCATATGTTCCGGACCGTACTGCGCCAGCAGGGGCTGAGCAGGATCAAGATTGAACGCTGGAACGGCGAGGACATTGCCGAATCGGATATGGCCGCCGAGCTGCGCGCTCTTGGCGCCGAACGCGACAATCGGGCGCTCGTCTTGTGGGCAAGCGATATTAACTGAATGCAGAACGCGCAGGGAGAAATTCAATGAATGGGAGGTTTGCATAAAATCCCCAAAATACGGAAAACTAATGATTGTTGTTATACTGAAAAAGGAGGTGTCTACGTGGCAAACCCACAAGACAAAGCATCCAAAGCAGACGTACAGTCTACGGAGTTGAATAAAATGCCTCTCGCAGAGGAAGAAGATACGGAGTTCTCCGCGGAGGAAGCCGCAGAGGTATTCGAAGAGAATTCCTCCGATCCCTCCAGACATCAGGATTAGGACAAAGAAGCTGCCCTGCCTTTGTTAATGGCCGGATAAGAAGAAACGGCTGCGCCGTCCGTTGGCGGCCAAGCCAGGTTTCTTCCCTCCGAAATATAAGCAGCGTATAATAGAAATTTATAGGTGCTCTAGCTATATAATTTCTATGCATTCGAAGAAGCCAAGCTCGGGTCCAATTGGACCTGGGCTTGGCTTCTTTTATTTTCTCGTGCAGAGCCTGCCGGAGTACCTGGTTGAAAGAGAAGTCTACTCGGCCGCCAGCAATCATGTTATTGTAAATACGTGTCTGTTATGGGCCGAACACATCTCTTCTTGCATGTCCAATTGAAGGAGGAAGATCAGGATGAACGCGATAGCGCGGCGTAAAAGGGATTTGGAGCAATATGCCCCAGCCTCCACCATGGATCCGGCACAGCTCGATCTGTACTGGGAAACGGTTCTGCGGCAGGATTCAGAGAGACCGCTGGAGGTGAAACGGGAAAAACAGGACTCTCCGTTTCCCACTATTGCTGTTGATAAGCTCACCTACAAAGGCTATGATCATACGCCACTTCATGGCTGGTTTATGGTACCGCGCAAGCAGCCCGAAGGGAAGGCCAAGCCGCCATGCATCGTCCTGTTTCAGGGATATACGGGCGACCGCGGACTGCCTGAGCGTTATGCCGCCTGGTTGCTGCTGGGCTATGCCGTTCTGGCGCTGGATGCAAGAGGCCAGGGCGGAGAAACCGGCAACGAGATGAAGGAGCTCTATGGATCATCCAAAGGCTGGGTATCCATGGGGGTGCTGGACAAGGAGTACAGCTACTATCAAGCGCTGGCGCTGGATGCTGTCCGCGGCGTCAATGCCGCAGCGCAGCAGCCAGAGATTGATCCGGCAAGAGTCGCGGTTGTCGGGGGCAGCCAGGGAGGCGGGCTCTCGCTGCTCGCAGCCGCGCTGAATCCCAAGGTGGCTGCCGTCGTTGCCGATATCCCCAATATGTGCCATATGGATTACGGCCTCATGCATTCTACCGGTTCGCTGACGGAAATTGCCCAATATTTGAAGCGGCATCCCCATCAGCTGGAGCGCGTCCTGGATACGCTGGCCCATTTTGACATGCTGAATCTGGCTCCGCGCATCACCGCTCCGCTGCTAATGTCTGTTGGCTGGAAGGATACGGTGTGCATCCCCGAAACGATCTATGCGGTCTATAATAAGCTGCAATGCAGCAAGCAGATCCTCGATTATCCCTTTAACGGCCATGAGACCGGAGAAGAGCACGGCCGCAAAGTGATGGAATTTCTGCAGCGGACATTAGGCTGACAGCAGCAAAAAAGAGCTATGCACGGAAGCCCGGCTTCGCTCATTGCTCTTTTTTATATGAAATCTGCTGCGGCGCGCTGCGTGTGAAGTGCTTACAGCTGGTAGTCGATCTCCAGGAAACGCTCCACTTCTGTCACCCAGCGCTCCTGTACGAATGCGGTATGGAGCGGGTGCGCGTTATAGGTTTCGTACTCCTCCTGATTCGCGAACTCCATGGAGAAGCCGTAGTCGTAGTCGTTCTTGGCGCTGACCTGGCGGTATACGCGAAAATTTTTCACAACCGGTATGGAGCTGAGAATTTCCTGACCGTCGGCAAGGAACTGCCTGGCCTCTTCGGAGCCCTTCTTGTGCTTCAAATTGAAAATAACGGAATGCTGGATCCATTCTTGCGTCATCTGTGTTCAGCTCCTTCGTCTGGTTATAGAAATTTGCTTGCGCGTGTACAAAAACCAACTGCTCTCATTCTAACAAAAACAGCTGCGATGCTCCAGAATTCATTTTTGGCCAAAAGGTCAGAATGGATTTCTCCTCGCGGATCAGTATTCTCGTTTCAAAGGCTGCCCTCGATCGATCCTGATCCTTAAGAGAAGAAGGCGAATACCGCTATGGTAAAGGTACAAACTCAAATCGACATTCAAGCTCCGATAACGCTATGCTTCGACTCGGCAAGAGATATCAGCCTCCATACCCGTACAGTATGGAAGCATACGAAGGAAGAAGCGTTCGGCGGCGTTACATCGGGGCCGATAGACGCCCATCAGACGGTCACCTTCCGGGCGACCCACTTCGGCATCCGGCAGAGCCTGACCTCCAAAATAACGGAATTCAACGCGCCATTCCGCTTCGTCGATGAAATGCAGCGGGGTGCCTTCAAATATTTGAAGCATATCCATACCTTTGAGGAGCATGGCGGCATCACTATGATGAAGGATACGTTATATTTTGAAGCTCCGCTGGGGTGGGTCGGGCGGATAGCCGAACGCGCTGTATTAAAGCGCTATATGGAGAAATTCCTGGAGCACCGGAACAGGGAGCTGAAGAGGATACTCGAGGCAGGGGCTGGCACAATCCTTTGAGCAACAGAAGAAAAGAAAAACCGGCTCTTTTACAGCAGAATAAATTTCTTCCCTTAGACCTTATCGAAATAAATAACTGTGAAACTCGTACATTCCGGCGTGTAAAATAAAGCCTAACCCTGTCCGGCCGCAGGGCCGGACAGGGTTTCTGGTATCTGATATCTTATCGCGGGTGCGGAGAAGCTGCAGCTTGTTTCTTCGTTCTGGCAACGAAGAAGAAGCATAACACCGCTGCACCTACCAGAGCCGACATGACAATGGCCAGCGGCCAGGCGTTCTGATTATCCCCGATACCGACAAGCGGAGCCGCCGCGCCCCCGATAATGAAAGAGAGCATTCCCAGCAGAGCGGAAGCGCTGCCTGCGGATTGGCCCTGGCTTTGCAAAGCCAGGGATGTGGTCGTCGTTGCAATCAGGCCCACGCTCGAAACCACCAGGAAGAAGGCCGGAATGACGATATAAAGCCCTGCCTGCAGCGCGGCAGCGAGCAGCAGCAGAGCTCCCCCGGCCGATGACATCATCAGGCCGCTGCCGAGCAGCTTCCGCTCATGAACCCGGCCGGCCAAACGGCCGGCGATTTGGCTGGCCGCGATAATACCCGCCCCGTTAATGCCGAAGATCAGGCTGAACATCCGTGGAGAAACACCAAATAACTCCTGCAGCACAAACGGCGAGCCGGAGATATAGGCAAACATCGCCGCCATCACAAAGCCCTGCGTCAAGGCATAGCCAATGAACATCGAATCACGCGTTAAACGCCGGAAGGTCGTCAGTGTGTGGCGCATTCCGCCGCTTGATCTCCGCTCTGCGGGCAATGTTTCCTTCATACCGAACAGGACTGCCAGCAGCATGAGCACGCCGATGATGCTGAGCAGGCTGAACACGCCTCTCCATGAGGTGAATTCCAGTACTTCCGCACCGATAATCGGCGCCAGTATGGGGGCCGCCCCATTGACCAGCATTAACAGGGCAAAAAACTTCGTCAGCTCCACACCCGAATAGAGGTCGCGCACACTGGCTCTGGAGATTACTATTCCCGCAGCGCCCGCCAGACCCTGGATGAACCGCAACCCGATAAAGACCCATATATTCGGGGAGAATACGCATAAAAGAGAGACAATGGCATATAAAGCAACGCCGATTATAAGAGGAATCCGGCGGCCGCGCACATCGCTGACCGGACCCGCAAGCAGCTGGCCAAGCGCCAGACCAAGCAAACAGGCGGTCAAACTCAGCTGTGTGACAGAGGTGGCGGAGCCCAGTTCAGCAGCGAGAGCCGGCAGCGCAGGCAGATACATATCCATGGAAAGCGGTCCGAAAGCAGCCAGCGAGCCAAGTATAATAGCAAGCCGCAGCCGGCTGGTAGATTGGTTTGTTTTGGCTATAGAGGTTGAATTGTTCATTTCCCTGCTCACTCATTCCTATCAATTGATATTGTATGATGAAGCCCGCCCGTTCCGGATTGGAAATTACCCGGAAATCATCCATGCATATGGGCCTTGTTCGTGAATGCTATCATGCCTCTCCCCCGCTGTCCAGCCCCAACCCGTTGGCATCCATACCCGGACCGTTTATACTAGGGAAGGACTAACTTTCTATGAAAGCGGGTGGCCTTATGGGCAGCAATACGAAAATAGGCGGCGGCGGTTTTCATCATGTCGCGATTCGGGTCTATGATTTTGACGCAACCGTACGATTCTACACGGAAGTTCTTGGCTTCACGGACAGGGTCCGCTGGGGCGAAGGCGACAGCCGGGCGATTATGCTCGATACCGGCGACGGCAATTATCTGGAGGTCTTCGCAGGCGGAACCAAAGGTCCGAAACCGGAAGGCGCTTTTCTCCATCTGGCCCTGCGTTCGGATGACGTGGATGCCGCGACAGAGCTCGCCAGAGCAGCGGGCATGGAAATTACGGTAGAGCCCAAGAATGCCGTGCTTGGCGGAATACCGGTGCGCCTCTCCTTCTTCAAGGGACCGGACGGCGAAATTATCGAGCTGTTCCAGAGTACGGGCGAGAATCCGCTATAAACTCACGAAAGCAATCTGCATAATGACAAGCTGCAGGCTCTGGCCTTCCTTTCATCGGGAGGACAGAGCCTGTTTATGTATAGGATGCGGCAAATAAAATCAGGTGGTGCAATTTAATGGAATGCATCTGTCAGTTGATACAAAGAATTCATTAAAAAGAGCGCCCAGCCCATGGCATTTAACCGTTATTTTAGCCATTTTCACAGCTTCATAGTTTACATTTCGTGTAAGATCTTTATAATGAATAAAGATCTTTAAAAAAATCTGAAGTATGGCACAAGGAGGGCTTTTTCTGCAAAAAGTTATTAGAATCGGAATTGTAGGCTATGGAAATCTCGGTAAAGGGGTTCACAAAGCAATTGGCCAGAATCCGGATGTGGAGCTGGTTGCCGTGTTCACCCGCAGACAACCCGAACAATTAGACGCAGGCAGAGATGGCACCCGTTTTGAACATATTTCTACGATCGAAGCATTCAAGGGCCATATAGATGTCATGATTCTATGCGGCGGATCGGCAACGGATCTCCCTGAGCAAACCCCGTTCATCTCACGGATGTTCAACACCGTCGACAGCTTCGACACCCATGCTAAAATTCCCGAATTCTTCGATACCGTGCATGCTTCAGCAAAGCAAGGCGGCAACGTCAGCGTTATTTCGACAGGCTGGGATCCGGGATTGTTCTCGCTTAACCGGCTGCTGGCCGAAGCGATCCTGCCCGAAGGCAAGGATTACACCTTCTGGGGCAAAGGCGTTAGTCAGGGCCATTCCGACGCCATTCGCCGCGTTGCAGGCGTGAAGGCAGGAGTCCAGTATACCGTCCCTGTTCAGTCTGTCATTGACCGTATCCGTTCCGGGGAAACACCAGAGCTGCCTACCCGGGAGAAGCATCTGAGAGAATGCTATGTTGTGGCGGAGGAAGGCGCGGATCAGGAACAAATCCGTGCAACCATCGTTAACATGCCGAACTATTTCTCCGATTATGACACCACGGTTACCTTCATTACTGAAGAGGAGCTGGCAGCGGAGCATCAGGGCATGCCGCATGGCGGCTTCGTTATCCGCAGCGGCGTCACGGGTGAAGGAACGAAACAAATTATGGAATTCGGCTTGAAGCTGGAGAGCAATCCGGAATTTACAGCCAGCGTCCTGGTCGCCTATGCCCGGGCAGCTTACCGCTTAAGCAGCGAAGGGGTTGCCGGAGCCAAAACCGTATTCGATATTCCTTTTGGACTTTTATCTCCCAAATCACCGGAGGAGCTTCGCCGCGGACTGCTGTAAATAACCTTGGACCTTGTCATTACCAATCTGGAGTTACCAAAAAAGGAGAGCTGTTTACTTGATAACTACTGTGAATCAAACCTCAGCCCAACAATATGTCCAGTCTGTTTATGAAACAGTCATTCACCGCAATCCTTATGAAAGCGAATTTCACCAGGCAATCAAAGAAATACTGGATTCCCTTGTCCCTGTGTTTGAGCATCATCCCAAATATATGGAGCACAGCGTTCTGGAGCGGATCGTTGAGCCGGAGCGTGTTGTTTATTTTCGGGTTCCTTGGCTTGATGACAACGGCAAGGTCCGGGTAAACCGCGGCTACCGCGTACAGTTTAACAGCGCGCTTGGCCCTTACAAGGGAGGTCTGCGTTTTCACCCCTCCGTCAACGCAAGCATAATCAAGTTTTTGGGCTTTGAACAGATTTTCAAAAATGCCTTGACCGGTCAGCCGATCGGCGGCGGCAAGGGCGGCTCCGACTTTGATCCCAAGGGCAAATCGGATAACGAAATCATGCGCTTCACCCAAAGCTTCATGACGGAACTATATCGATATATCGGTCCGGATACCGATGTTCCGGCAGGCGATATCGGCGTGGGAGCCCGGGAAATCGGCTATATGTTCGGCCAATACAAACGAATCCGCGGCGGCAATGAATCCGGCGTCCTCACAGGCAAAGGCATTCATTATGGCGGAAGCCTGGGTCGGACAGAAGCTACCGGCTATGGTTGCGTGTACTTCGTAAAAGAAATGCTGGCCTCCAAAGGTCTGAGCTTCGAAGGCAGCAGGGTAATCGTTTCGGGTTCAGGAAATGTGTCCATCTATGCCATTGAGAAAGCGCAGCAGCTGGGAGCCCATGTCGTGGCTTGCAGCGACTCAGCCGGTTATGTTTATGATCCGGACGGAATTAACCTTGAGACCGTTAAACGCCTCAAGGAAGTGGAGCGGGGCCGCATGAGCGAATACGTGAATGAACACCCCGATGCCACTTATTCCGAAGGCTGTGAGGGTATCTGGTCCATTCCATGCGATATTGCGCTTCCCTGTGCAACTCAGAACGAAATTGATGTCAAGATGGCGGGTACCTTGGTGGCCAATGGGGTCAAAGCGGTTGGCGAAGGAGCCAACATGCCTTCCACCCTGGATGCAATCGATTTATTCCTGAGCAATGATGTGTTGTTTGGCCCTGCTAAAGCAGCAAATGCAGGCGGAGTAGCCGTTTCTTCCCTGGAAATGTCCCAGAACAGCATGCGCCTGTCGTGGACGTTCGAAGAGGTCGATGCGAAGCTGCATGTCATTATGAAAAATATTTATGATATCAGCGTGGCGGCGGCAGAGAAATACGGCCGTCCCGGGAACCTGCTCGCCGGAGCCAATATCGCAGGATTCATCAGAGTAGCCGATGCGATGATCGACCAAGGCGTGGTATAGCTTCTAATTTGATTAGCCTCAATGGGAACCCTGACAATAGGTGGTCAGGGTTCTTGTTATATACTCATACTTGTAAAGGTAGGGAGCCATGTACAAGGAGGTTATCCAAAATGATCATACACAATGAATTACCCTCAGACAGCAGTAAAATTGCATCAGAGAACGATATATATCCGCCCGCCATCGCCACCGTTCCATCGGATCAATCAAATCCGCCCACAGACGATCTGTCCGGCTCAATTCCGGCTTCAGCCGCTTCCACTGGATTGACGATGGGATCGCAGGTTTCGGGAGGCGCATCTAATGGGCGGGGTACGGGCGGCAAGACCGCTGTGCTGGGACCTCGGGCGCTGGGACGGGCGCTGCTTGAGCGGCAGCTTCTGCTGCGACGCTCGAAGCTGTCTGTTCCGGATGCTCTGGAGCATCTGGTCGGCATGCAGGCCCAGGCGCCGAATCCGCCTTATATCGGGCTGTGGTCGCGGCTGAGCGGCTTCCATCAGGACGACCTGGCAGCGATGATCAGGGATCGGAGCGCCGTGCGCATAGCCCTGATGCGCTCCACGATCCATCTGGTCACCGCCCGTGATTGCCTGGCATTGCGCCCTCTCCTGCAGCCTGTTCTGGAACGGGGACTGAAGGGCAACCACGGCAAGCATCTGACAGGGCTGGATCCGCAAGAGCTCGCCTCTGCCGCCCGGGCTTTGGCCGATGAGCATCCCCTGACCTTCAGTGAGCTCGGCACAAAGCTCAGCGAGCGGTGGCCCGGGCGCGAGCCCGGCGCCCTTGCAGCGGCCGCACGCACCTGGGTGCCGCTCGTCCAGATTCCGCCCAGAGGAATCTGGGGCGAAAGCGGGCAGGCTGCCCATACCTCGGCAGAGTCCTGGCTCGGACAGGAGCTTGACCAAAATACTTCGGTCGCCCATGTCCTTCTGCGCTATCTGGCAGCATTCGGGCCCGCGTCTGTTCAGGATATGCAGGTGTGGTCGGGCCTTACCCGGCTGCGCGGGGTCATTGAAGCTATGCGGCCCGGCTTAAGAACATTCCGCGACGAGCATGGCCGGGAGCTGTTTGACCTGCCGGACGCTTCGCTGCCGGACCCGGATACGCCCGCTCCGCCGCGGTTCCTCGGCGAGTTCGACAACATGCTGCTATCCTATGCCGACCGCAGCAGGATCATCGCCGACCGGCACCGGCCCTTGGTCTTTACCATCAACGGAATCATTCGGGCTGTGATACTGGTTGACGGGCTGGCCCGGGGAGTATGGAGAATAGAGCGCCGCCGGAACAGCGCCACTCTGGTTATCGAGCCCTTTGAGCCGCTGTCCGAAGAGGACCTTGCCGCTCTTGCCCAGGAAGGCCAGCGGCTGCTGGGCTTCGCTGCAGCTGACGCCGCCGAACATGATATCCAATTTCATTAGTGTGAGGGGCATCTGGACAAAAGGCCAGCACCGTATCCTCCCATGAGATCTTTGTAAAGAAGAAACTCCCCGACCTGGCGGCAATAGCCATAACAGCTACAGCCAGAACGTCAACGCTAAGGATAAATGGGACCGGACTTCCTGCGCGGTTAAGCCGTATTAGCCAAAGCCCGCCTAAACCTTTCATCAGTCGGCGGCAATCTGCCAGGTAATGCCGAACCGGTCCTCCACCCGCCCAAGCAAGGCGCCCCACGGCATCCTTCCAAACGGAAAAATAACCTTCCCTTCCCGGGCAAGCTTATCGAATATACCGGTGCCCTCCTTCTCCGACCCGCATTCGAGCGTGAGGTCAATCCGGTTACCCGCTCTTGCCGGAGTCATATCCGCCATATACAGCTTCAGATCCCCGGCTCTGAGCTCCAGATGGAGCACTCTCTCCTGCATCTCCTGCGGCATATCCGGCAGATCGGAATAATGCCTCAAGTTTACGATCTCGCCGCGCAGAACCTCTGCATAATAATTCCCTTGCGCATGCGCATCCTCAGAAAAAATGTAAGGCACCAGCTTAGGCATTATAAACACTCCTCTGCCTCTATTTTGCTTGATTCTATTATAGCAGGCGGCGTCTGTCAGCGGGGCAGGCGTTTGATTCCTGTGCGGCTTATACCTCTTCTCTATCGTTAATAACGTTTCTACCTACCTGCCAACCGCCAAGCAGGATTACACTGTCGACGAATGGCATGGCAGGCATATTGGGGCTGCTTTATTGGACTCAGGCATCGTGCTTACATGAATGCAGGCGCAAACTGAATCGGTTCATGCAAACACCGACTCCAATCATGGGGTTGTATGTTTTTTTTCGGAGAGTTGCCGTACTGGTAACGAAAAGGAAAGAGCGCCTCGCGAGGGGCGCTCTTGTTCCATCAGGCATAAGGCTCCATTCCTTTATCAATCCAGTCATCGCGAGTCGGGCCCAGCACATCGGGAACGCGCAAACCGGCTTGACGCATCAGGACCGTCATTTGGCCGCGATGGTGAATCTCATGCCGCAGCGAATACCGTAAAGAAGCGCCGTTCTGCCAATCCTCGCCTGCAATATTAACCACCTGAGCAAGGGATTCGTCGGTCCATTGGCTTCTTACCGCGCGCAGCATGGCTTGTCCGATACGGCGGTATTCACCGGCAATCTCTGCCGCCGAGGCAGGCGCGCCATTATCCTCCAAAGGCTCGTCAAAGGATAATCCAAGATAGGTCATGTAGTAAATGGAGCCTACGAGATGCCAGGCAATCTGGCCTAAAGTACGCTGATTTGCCGAAACGGCTTGTGTCAGCGATTCATCGGTAAGCGAATCCAGAACCCGCATGGTGACAGCAGACTCCATTTCGAATTCCTGCACAAAATCATCGATTTTTGTAAACATATCCGATCCCTCCGGTTCCAATTTCCTTACACCGCTAACTATACAGAGCCTTCACTGACAGCTGCAGTCAGTCAAGCAATATGGATGCCTTCCGGCGATCAGGCGCTGGGCAGGATTACAAGCCATTTTCTTTAATGAGCTCCACGAAGGCGGCAAAGGCTTTACTGGAATACCGGTCATCGCGGCGGACCAGGCTCGTTTGGATATACCGGAAATCCTCTGGAATGGGGCTGCTGCGCAGAACCGCATACTCTCCTGCCAAGACGGCTTCCGGCAGCAGCGTGGAAGCAAGTCCGGACCGCACGCAGCTCAGCAGCGTTTCTAGCGAACCGATCTCGATCATATTCACAAGTGGAATCCCTTCTCTGTACAGCCACTCTTCCAAAATCGCCCGAAAGGGGCAGCCCCGTGGAGAAACCGCCCATTTCATACCCGATAAGTCGGGATCACCCTCCAGCGTATGCTTGGTAAGCAGCTTGATTTCATCCTGCATGCTGTATTCGAATACCAGCCTGGATGACTTTATTTCACCGGTAATGAACGCTCCATCCAGCTGGTGGTTCACCACTTTTGCAAGCAGTTCCGAAGGGTTCCCGGTCGATAACGACAGCGAGACATCGGGATAGCTGGTTTGAAAGTCAGACAGGGCATTCATGAAATTGCCGCAGGTTACGGTCTCCACAACTCCAATAGCCAGCGGGCCGCTCGGATAAGATGTCTCCTGAACGACATTTACCGCTTCCTGGGACAGGCTCAGAATCCTGTGGGCATACTCCCGAAACAGGACTCCTTTCTCCGTAAGAACAACGCCCTTGGAATGCCGGTGAAACAGCGCAACCCCGAGCTCAGACTCCAATTTGCGAATCCGCGCCGTGACATTGGACTGCACGTACAGCAGCCGCTCAGCCGCGCGGGATATGCTGCCCTCCTCAGCGGTTATGTTAAAAACGTTAAGGTCAGTCAATTCCATGAGCAGATCCTCCGATTTGATATCAAAAATAATGATAGGAATATGAATATCAATCATTATACGATATGAAAATCCTTGTTTACAATGAAATCAGCCATACGGATAGGCAAATCGAAGAGCAAAGGGGAAAAAGAAATGAATACATTGACCGAATCACCAAAACTGCTTATTCTTGTCGGCAGCCCTCGGCGCGACGGGAATTCAGCGGCACTTGCCGCCGCCGTTCAACGCGGTGCGGAGGAAGCGGGTACGCAGGTTCAGCTCCGCTTCGTTGACGACTATATTTCCAGCTTTCTCCGCGACTGCCGGACCTGCCGTCTTCCAAGCGGCGAATGCTCCATTAACGACAGCTTCCGTTCTCTGTTCATCGACGAGTTCCTTCCCGCGCAGGGCGTGATTTTCTGCTCGCCCATCTATTGGTACGGCTTGTCCGGCCAGATGAAATCCTTTTTCGACCGTACATTCTGCTATTATGCAGCCTCGCACCCGGAATCCGTCCAGGTCGCCGAGGGAATGACCCGCAAGCGGATCGGTCTCGTTCTTGCCTCCGAGGAAACGTATCCGGGTGCGTCGCTCGGCATCATTCATCAGATTCAGGAGTTTTCCCGTTATACCCGTTCTGAATTTGCAGGTGTTGTCCGCGGCTTTGGCAACAGCCGCGGCGAGGTAACGCGCGACCCGAGTTCCCCCGTGTCTGCCGCCGAGCAGCTTGGGCGTGAGATCCTGGAGCGCAAATATTCCGATTTCCGCCATGATACCCCAAGAAGCGGAGAGGTTTGGCCATCCCGCTGACCTTCATAAAGCTTCATCTTCAGGTTATGCTCGGGCGGCGCTTCGCAAGCTCCTGCCTTCCGGAAAGCCGACGATAACGGGGAACGCTTCATTCAGGCTCCCCGCCCCCGTCCGGCCGCTGCAGCGGAATGGCCATCGTAATGACGGTTCCCCAGCGTCGTTTGCTGCGAATCGTCAGACCCTCGGCGGATTGGTACGTCAGCTTGATCCGTTTGTCGGTGTTGACCAATCCGATATGACGGTATACCTCTTCCTCCGATTCGAGACGGCTTCGCACCTCCTGCAGAATCGCAGCATCCATCCCTGGCCCGTCATCGATGACGGCAATGCGGATATGGCCGGGCAGGCGCGCCAGCTTGATTTTGATCCGCAGCTTGACCTCCTGCTCCCGGAGCCCATGGCTCATGCAGTTCTCGATGAGCGGCTGCAGCAGCAGTCTGGCTATGCCGGCATCCTGAAGCTCCTCGAAATCATACTGCCAGACGGCTTCAAACCGGTCCTTGTACCTGATCTGCTGGATTCGGATATAGGTTTTGGCGGACTCGATTTCCTGCGCCAGCGGCACGATCTCATTGGGCGTGTCCAGCGAATATTTGAGCAGCGCCGACAGATTCTCCAGCATCCGGTTGGCCTCGTTTGACTTGCCCGTCAGGCCCAGCACCTTCCAATAGATCGTTTCCAGCGTGTTGAACAGGAAATGGGGATTGATCTGGGCCTGCAGCGCCAGCAGCTCGGCCGTCCGGAGCTTATATTTTTTTTCCGCGAGCTGCGCACTCAGGTAATGACGCTCGATAAAATTTTTGATAATCCTCTGCGCGATATAGCCGTATTCGTCCGTCTTGCGGGCGGAATCGGCTTCGGGCAGCGGCGCGCCAGTCTCCGCATGCTGGATAAGCTCGATAATGCGGCGGATATGTCTGACGCTGCGCTGCGTCAGCAGCCAGGTCAGGGCAAGTCCCAATACAAAGGACAGCAGGACGAAAAACACAGTGAGCGCGCTAAGCTGGAACGGAATCCGGTTGAGCGACAGCCTCGGCGTCACCGAGATGTAGGTCCATCCGGACTTTGCCTTAAACTGGGAGACCAGATATGTCGTCCCTCCCGTTTTCCAATTGGCGGAGTGGTCCGAATAAGGAATCCGGCCGATATCCGGAATCGGGGAACCGGTCTGGGTATGCGTCTGAAAGACAGGACTGCCGCTTTCGTCCATAACAAAAATTTGCTGATCAGGATAAGTCGTCATGTCGGCAAGCAGCTTTTCGATACAACCGGTATCAATGTTGAGCACGATAACGCCGCTCGGACGATCCTGCACATTCGACACCAGATTCTGATACAAGGTCGTGACGGCGACCGGCGCTTCGAACGAATAACGCCTGATCCTCCTGGATTCCGTCCATATGGCCGTCCGATCCGGATGCGCGGCAAAGCTGTCCATCCATGAGGGATCATTAAATCCCTGCAGCCGGACCAGCCCCTCGCCGCTTGCCAGGAACTGGCGATAGGGATTGTTGACATAGACATAGATCGACTCCATATACGGCTTGGCGTTGGAGGGGCCGTTGATGTAGTTGAGCATCGTCTTCATCAGCCGCAGATTTTCCAGCGTCAGGGTCTGGGTGCGCATGATCTCTCCCAGTCTGAAGACGACCTCCGAGTTGCCCAGACTGACGTTCAGCGAATTCATTTCGTCCACGATAAGCTCCATATTGCGGTCGATCTGATTGAACAAAACCAGATTGTTTTTATTGATTTCGCCCTGAATATACTGCTTGGTGACGACAATCGACAATGTGCCCAGAATGATGACCGGGATCAGGAGGGGAAACAGGAACAGCAGCAGATTTTTAATAAAAAACCGGGTCCTCATTCGGGGCTTCTTTCTTGTTCCCGGCCATTACGGTATTCCCGGGGGCTCATGCCGAAATATTTTCTGAAGGTGCGGGTGAAATTTTTGGGATAGCTGTAGCCGACCATTTCGCTGATTTCAAACGTTTTGTAGCGGATGTCCCGCAGCAGCTCGGCCGCTTTGTTCATCCGGACCTCCACGATATAATCCGAGAAATTCCGGCCCGTCCTCGTTTTGAAAAACTTGCTGACATAGTCCGGATTCATTCTCACGAGCCGCGCCGCCTCATCCAGGGACGCTTCGGCATAATGCTGCTCCACATACCGCTTTATCGTTTCGATCACTTTCTCGTGAAAGGAACCGCCGTTGTCTGAATCAGACAGTCCGCCGTCATGCGGCTGTGCCGCTGCTGCTTCATCCAGCTCTGACCGGATTTTCGAAAACTCGCCGTACAGCTCCTCGAAGCCGGTAGGCTTGACAATATAACTCCTCACATCATAAGCCAGGGCCTTTCTGGCATATTCGAATTCTTTGTGGGCGCTGAGCAGTACGATGCGGATGCGGCGGCCGCTCTCATGAAGTGTTCTGGCAAGCTCAAGTCCGTCCATCACCGGCATGGCAATGTCGCACAGCAGAACATCCACGGGATGCGCCAAAATATAATCGAGCGCCTCGCGTCCATTCCCGAACGTCCCCGCAATCGTAAACCCGAGTTGATTCCAGGGAAAATATTGCGCCAATCCGCTGCGGATTTCGACTTCATCGTCCACCAATACAAGTTTGTACATTATCGCTCATCTCCTGCAGAATACAAGCCTCTTTAAATAAGAGTAATCCTATCGGATATATTAAAAAGGATAGCGGACTTTTCGGATCTTGTACAGAAAAATTGCATCAGGCGGCGTTTGCCTTCGCTTATCGCCTGCGGAATCGGGATAAATTCTCCGCAGATGGTGCGATCCCGGTTCAGGATACCTTTCAACACCAAATGGCCCGCGAGTGATACCAAATACCAAGAAGCACATCTTTTTATTTCCGAGTATTCCGCTTATATTTGAATATAGGCATGAACAGACAAAGGGGAGGAAACCTGCAATGAGAAATCCGATTAAACTGATAAGTCTTATAAGCTTCATATTATTGTTGACGACCGCGCTTTCGGGCTGTGGCACGGGAGCAAACGAAAACGGGACAAACGCTGCCGGCAATCCGGCCCAGACGGGCAATGCAACACAGGCGGATGACGCGGGACAGTCTAACGAAAAGGTGACGCTGAGATTTGCCTGGTGGGGCTCGGAGGACCGGCATAAAGCGCTGCTGGCAGCCATCGACGCGTATACGAAGAAGAATCCGAACATTACGATTGAGCCGGAATACAGCGGATTTGACGGTTATTACCAGAAGCTTGTGACTCAGCTCTCGGGCGGAACCGCGCCTGATCTGACGCCGCTGTCGGTTGACTGGATCGATGATATCGCCGTTAAGGGCAATCTGGTGCTTGATCTTTATTCCCAGAAGCAAAACATCAATCTGGATGCGTTTGATCCCGATTTTCTGAATAAGTATACGGTGTTTGATCAGAAGCTCGTAGGTCTGCCGATGGGCGTCAACGGCATGGTGATCGCCTACAACAAGGATTTCTTCAAGAAATTCGGCATTCCCGAGGACACGAACTGGGATTGGGCGAAAATTGACGAAATCGGCAGGAAGGTTCACCAGCAGGATCCGGACGCCTATCTGCTGGCATCGTTGGATGTCCGCGGATTTCTGCAGCCTTACGTCCGCCAGCAAACAAACAAGCAGTGGATTCAGGACGACAAGACGCTCGGCTTTGATCAGGCTGTGCTGACCGACGCGCTGGCGTATTACAAGAAGCTGCTGGACGACGGCGTGCTTGAGCCTCTGGCAGAGAGCAGTCTGTACCCGGATATCACGCAGAATACCGCATGGCAAAAAGGCAATATTGGCCTCAGCTTCGGCCTCGCCTCCACGCTGGTCGCGTTGAAATCGGTCATTCCGAATATCGACGTCACGACATATCCGATTCCCGCGAATGCGAAGACTTCAGCTGTGCTCGTCAATCCAAGCAATCCGCTGGCCATCAATAAAGCCTCCAAGCATCCGGAGGAAGCCGCCAAATTCGCGAGCTG
Source organism: Paenibacillus sp. JT22N12 (assembly GCF_056269365.1). Classification (NCBI taxonomy): domain Bacteria; kingdom Bacillati; phylum Bacillota; class Bacilli; order Caryophanales; family Paenibacillaceae; genus Paenibacillus; species Paenibacillus sp. JT22N12. The sequence goes on from NZ_JBWDNU010000016.1 coordinate 77,719, forward strand.
GCTGCTGACCGACCCCGAAGCCGCGCTTATTCTGGGCGACGTCTACAGCGTACCGCCGGTGGAGAGCAATTCGGAGCTGCTGGTCCAGAACAATAAAATTGACCCGACGGTCGCCAAAGCAGTCAAGCTGGCGCTGGCCAAGCCAGGGGATCCCGTGAACGGCATCAGCGGCAATCAGGAGCTGTCGGATCTGGCGACGGACTATCTGCAGCAGGTCGGGTTCGGCGGGATAACGCCGGAGCAGGCGGCCCGGGAGCTGATGGACAGAATGACGGAAAAACTGAAGGATATTAAATAGAGACAATGAAGAAATATATCGGACTGGTCTATATAAGTCCCTGGCTGATCGGCTTCCTCGTATTGACGCTTTATCCGTTTGGCGCGTCGCTGTTTTATTCGTTCACGGATTACAGCATGATCCGTCCCCCTGAGTGGGTGGGCTTGCAAAACTACATCGGGATCTTCACCAAAGATCCCGATTTCATCAAATCATTGAAGGCCACGGCCATCTATGTGGCGATGGCCGTTCCGGCGAAGCTGATATTCGCCCTGCTGGTGGCGCTTGTGCTGAATTTGCCGGTACGGGGAATCGCCTGGTTCCGGACAATCTATTATCTGCCATCCATTCTGGGCGGCAGTATCGCCGTGTCCGTGTTATGGAAGTTTCTGTTCATGCGCGACGGACTGGTCAATCATGCGCTTGCGGCGGCTTCCATTCCCCCTGTCAATTGGCTTGGCGATCCGAAGCTTGCCTTATTTACGATCGCGCTGCTGCCGGTCTGGGAATTCGGCTCGTCCATGATTATTTTCCTGGCCGGCCTGAAGCAGGTTCCGAAGGAGCTGTACGAGGCGGCAAGAGTAGACGGCTCTTCGAGGGTTGGCATGTTTTTTCATATCACGCTGCCTTTGCTTACACCCGTTATTTTGTTCAACCTCGTGATGCAGACGATCGGCGCCTTCCAGCAGTTTACCGCCGCATTCGTCATAACGGGCGGGGGACCCGTGAAATCGACATACCTGTACGGACTGATGCTGTATGATAACGCCTTTCATTATTTCAAAATGGGGTACGCTTCCGCTTTGTCGTGGATTTTGTTCCTTATTATTCTGACGGTTACCTACGTCCTGATGAAGCTTTCGGGCCGCTGGACGTATTATGAGGACGGGGGTGGGCGGTTGTGACGCTGCGGCGAAATACGACAGTCGTTCTGCTGCTGTCGGTATTCGGCATTTTGTTTGTCTATCCCTTGATCTGGCTTGTGTCGGCATCGTTCAAGCCGAACGCCGAAGTATTTTCCTCGATCGGCCTTGTGCCGTCATCTTTTGTATGGGATTCTTACAGCAAGGGCTGGATGGGTATCGGCGCGAATAATTTTGGCGTTTTTTTCCGCAATACGCTGATTCTGGTCATTCCGGTAGTGGTGCTGACCGTGCTGTCCAGCATACTTGTGGCGTACGGATTTGCCCGTTTCCGCTTTCCGCTGAAGCGGCTCCTGTTCGCCCTGATGATCTCGACTCTGATGCTGCCTGATGCGGTCGTCCTCGTCCCGCGGTATATTTTGTTCCGCCGCTTCGGCTGGCTCAACACGTATCTGCCGTTCTACGTTCCCGCTCTGCTGGCCGTACACGCCTTTTTTATCTTTCTGCTGATCCAGTTCCTGCGCGGCATTCCCCGGGATCTGGACGAGGCCGCGGTAATGGACGGGTGCGGCTCGCTGGGTATTCTGACCAAGGTGCTGGTGCCCCTGACCGTGCCGGCTCTGATTACCGCTGCGCTCTTCCAGTTTATATGGACATGGAACGAGTTTTTCAACGCCCTGATCTATATCAACAGCGTGTCGAAGTTCCCCGTTTCCCTCGGGCTGCGCATGACGCTTGACAATGAAGGGGCGGTTCATTGGAACCAGGTGATGGCTATGTCCGTCGTGGCCATTATGCCCTGTGTGCTCGTTTTTTTTCTGGCGCAAAAGTATTTTATCGAAGGAATTTCCACAACGGGATTGAAGGGTTGAACATGACGATCTTAAGTATCGCTTTCGAAGTGAGTGGTCGCTTGGGCATCCGGCAGGGTCGGAATGCTTAAGGTTAATCATGCAATAACTTTTAGGAGGAATCGTAGTGGCGGAAATTGAAAAGGACGCTGCTGCCCGCAGAACCGGAAAAGAAGCGGCAGAGCAGCCGAATGTGATTGTGTTTTTTACCGACCAGCAGCGCTGGGACACGACAGGCGTGCACGGCAATCCGCTGGGGCTGACGCCGAATTTCGACCAGATGGCCCGTTCCGGAACGCATCTGGAGCATGCCTTCACATGCCAGCCGGTATGCGCGCCGGCCCGTTCCAGCCTGCAGACCGGGCTGTATGCCACCGAGACCGGCTGCTACCGCAATGGGATACCCCTGCGTCAGGACCTGCCGACGCTCGCCCATTATTTCAACGAAGCCGGGTACGACACCGGCTATATCGGCAAGTGGCATCTGGCCGTCACCCGCGACAAGCCGGTGCCGGAGCATCTGCGCGGCGGCTACAACTACTGGCTGGCTGCGGACGCGCTGGAGCATACGTCGGATGCGTACGAGACTTTGCTTTATGACAACGATGAGCAGCCTGTCAGCCTGCCGGGATACCGCGTCGACGCGCTAACGGATGCGGCGGTGCGCTTTATCGACAAGCGCAAGGACAAGCCGTTTTTTCTGTTCCTGTCCTATCTGGAGCCCCACCATCAGAACCGCCGGGACGATTATCCCGCTCCGGATGTGTACCGCGATGCCTATACCGGCAGATGGACTCCGCCTGACCTGGCCGCGCTCGGAGGGACGGCGCATCAGCAGCTTGGCGGCTATTACGGCATGGTGAAGCGCCTGGATGAGGCCTTGGGCCGGATCCGGGACGCGCTTCGAAGCCTGCATTTGACGGAGAACACCATCATTCTGTTTACTTCCGACCACGGCTCGCATTTCAAAACGCGCAACTCCGAATATAAGCGCTCCTGCCACGAAAGCTCTATCCGCGTTCCCGCCGCGCTCTACGGCGGCCGGTTTACTGGAGGCGGCCAGATCAGGGAGCTGGTCAGTCTGGTCGATTTTACCCCGACGCTGCTTGCGGCTGCCGGTATTCCGGTTCCCGGGCATATGCAGGGCGGATCGATCATGCCGCTGCTAAATGGCGGGCGCAGCGATTGGCCCGGCGAAGTATTCGTGCAGATCAGCGAATCCCAGACGGGTCGGGCGGTTCGCACACAGCGCTGGAAGTACGGCGTAACAGCCTCGGATACCGACGCGCCACCTGCGGCATCCGCCGACCGGTATATCGAGCAATTTCTATATGATCTGTATGCCGATCCCTATGAGCTTACGAATCTGGCAGGCTTCGATTCCCACCGCGCGGTGTCGGACCATCTCCGTGAAACACTGATCAGACGAATGCTGCAGGCAGGAGAAGCGGCGCCGGTCATTGGAGACGCTCCCTCCATAACCTCCGGCCAGCGGAAAGTGGATGAGGCGGAGATTTATTTATGACAGCCAGCTGGTCGTTTAGCAGCTGTAGTTGCAGCGCAGTCCATGACGCAGAATGGTTAAGCCACTCTGGCCTCGCTATGCTATTGGCCCAACAATTTGATGGCCAGAAGATTTAGGATCACGGCCCCTGGCCCGTATATGTAGCGGAAGCCAGCACTGTTCTGCCTTCTTATACATTTCCCCTGGCGCAAAAAATAACATTGATTACCAGGCTTCCTGTGCATGTTGACAGGAGGCCTTTTTCTTCTGGCCGCCAGAAAGAACTAACCGATCCAGATCCTCGGCAATTTTTCGGTAAAGGTCCCTTTGTCCTGATTGAGGGATAGGCGCTGCAAAGCCTCTGGTAAAGCTAGTTACAAAATAAGGCCGGGTTTCCCCTCCATCAGTGAGCGGTGCCCGGCTTTTGTTTTTTTATCCTAAGAAGAAACGGCCGTGCCGTCCTTTGGCGGCGCAGTTAGTTTCTTCCCTCAGAAATATCAGAAGAAACGGCTTCGCCGTCCTCTGCATTGCTGTTTTCGCGCTTTCGCTGCCCATTTTTCACAAGGAAGCTTGACAGCCGCAAAACGGCTTGTTATTATGTCCGTAATAGATATATCCATTATGGATATAAAAGTGGAAGGGTGGTATTTATTTGTCCCGAAGCAACTCTCTGGATAATGAGCAATTAACGGATGCCGCCTATTATATTCTGCTGTCCGTGCTCGCTCCCAGACATGGATATGGCATTATGAGCTACATCGAGCAATTGACGGATAAAGAAGTCATTATCGGGCCTGCTACGGCCTATACCTTGATCAAAAAGCTGCTGGGAAGCCAATATATCGTGCTGTCAGAGGAAGAGGATAACGATAGGCGCAAAACTTACATGATTACGGAGAAAGGCAGGCGAATTGTCGCGGAGGAGATTGAGCGCCGCTCCCGCATGGCGCAGCATGGATTGCAAGCTTTACATTCTTCGAAGGAGGAATCAGGTTATGAGTAAACGATACAAATATATGGCTTCCGGGGGACTTGCCTTCACTGAGGAACGAGACATGGACAGACTGAGCCGCCTGGCGGCCAAGGGATGGATTCTCGAATCCTTTGCTTTCCTTGGATACCGCCTGCGGCGAAGCGAGCCGCAGCAGTTAACCTACTGCGTGGATTACAATCAGGTGAATGAACGCGATATGACTGATTACGTGGAACTATTCGAAGCTGGAGGCTGGCACAAGGTCTGCTCAAGCGAGCGAATCCACATCTTTTCCGCCAGGAAGGGAACTGCGCCGATTTACACGGATAACGACACCCATTACGAGAAGTACAATAGCTCTGTCAAGATGATGAGGCCCTTGCTGCTGGCGCCTGTCCTGACGCTCGTCCTGCTGGCGCTGCTTCTGTTTGTTCCATCCATTGACGAGGCTGCGCTGGCTCTGGCAAACACGCTGAGAGTCCTGATTGCACTCGGAGCTGTCATCAGCATCCCGGTGCTGATGACGTATATATCCCTTATGATCCGATTAAGAAGGGTCAACCGAACCTAATTGAGCCACAAACAGCCAGCTGACAGACATCCCTCCGCTTGGCGTTGATGCCCCCGTCCTCATCGCGGAGGGCAGAGAAAATGACCCTGGGTATCGAATGTCAGCGATCAGCAAGCAAGATTTTTCCATTCTCGTTTGTTGAAAAAATCATCTTTATTAAATAGTAACACTTGATATCATTTAGTATTATTCGGAATTACAAAAAAGCAATATCTTCTTACAAGTCCAGTAAATCCGCGGCTTTCAGGCTGCTTCCACATCAGCTGCGCCCCGCTAATTCAAGGTATCTTTGCGCCTCATAAGTGAAGCTTGGCTCACAAACTGCTCTGCCCGCCATTCAATCCGATCGGTGAATTAAGAGGCAGTATCCTTCCGGGCCTTTGGCCACAACGTGTAGCTGAAGCTGATCACAAAGTCTATAGCGAGCACGAGCGACCATATCCGAATTACCTGCATAAGCCCCTCCGTCCGGTCTCCCGCATTCACCATCACAATCATTCCATATAGGATCGCGCAGCCGATTCCCCAGGCAAGCGCGTGCTGAAACCAGCCTTTCCGCTCATTCCTGGCATGCTCCTTTCCATGCTTGACTCTCTTGACTGGAGCCGGACCATTGGCAAAACGCTGGGCAAAGCGGATATCCGCCCACTTTATCATCCCGTGGCCATAGATCAGGGAGACGCCGATGTAGATGGCAGCCAGACCGTGAGCAGCGCTGGCTTCCGCGCCTCCCCGCAAATCGGTGACGGCAGCAATAAGGAGTATGAGATCAATGACAGGGGTACAATACAGCAGTATGGCGCCTGTTCTCTTCGCTTTCAGGATGTATCGGCATACCAGTCCGGCCAGCACAAATATCCAGAATGCAATTTCGCAGCCAATGATAACGACAGTGATCATCTTTGATTCTCCTTTTTTATACATATATAGACTTCGACTGTTTCTTCTTAATACAACTGTACGATATAAATTATACCGCGTTTGTTTTATAATACAACCGTGTTATAATAAATTATGCCTAAAATTGTGAATCACCAGCAGCGAAAAGAACAAATTGCCGAAGCCGCTTGGCGGGTCATACGCCGGGATGGCCTGGATGGTGCAACCGTCCGCCGGATTGCGGAGGAAACGGGTATTTCCTTTGGATCCCTGCGGCATTATTTTGTTACCCAGGATGAGCTTCTGGCTTTTGCCATGAGGCTTGTTTCACAGCGTGTAAACCATCGTATTAAAAATCTGCCGTTCAGCGGGAATTCGCGGCTTGATATGGAAATGATCATTGCCGAGCTGGTACCTCTTGATGAAGAACGGCGCTGCGAATCCGAGGTTTGGCTGGTTTTTGCGGGGAAAGCGATCTCTGATCCTGCAATCCGGGCATTGAGTCATGAGGTTCATGACGAGCTTCGTGCCGCTTTTCGCCAAATGATCGATTCTCTGATTGCCGGCAAGCTGGTCAGGGAAAGCATCGATGCTGAGTACGAGGCGGGCAGGCTCCATGCGCTTGTGGACGGTTTGGTCCTGCATCATACCGTCTACCCGGAGCAGTTCAGCCAAGCACAGATGATGTCTATTATCTCCGGCCATCTGGACCGCCTCTTCCAGCCGGTTTAAACATTACAATTTGACTTTAATTGAATGATCATTTAACATGCGAGTTATAAGATGAATCCGATAAAGAAAGCAGGAGAACATGATGCCTCTGCGTTCTGATACCTCCAACATTCGAGTGATTATTACAGGCGCCACCGGAATGGTTGGAGAAGGTGTATTGCATGTGAGTCTAGCGCATCCGGATGTGGAACGCGTTCTGGTCATCAACCGCAAGCCCTGCGGCGTGTCCCATCCCAAGCTTGTTGAAATTCTGCACCAGGATTTCTTTGACTTGTCCCTTATAGAGCCGCAATTAACCGGGTACAATGCCTGTTTCTTCTGCCTGGGCGTATCCTCGGCGGGTATGAAGGAGGCTAAATACAGCCGCTTGACCTATGATCTCACTCTTCATGCGGCCAGTGTGCTTGCCCGCCTAAATCCGGATATGGTGTTCAGCTACGTCTCGGGAAGCGGCACAGACAGCAGCGAAAGAGGCAGAAGCATGTGGGCCAGGGTAAAGGGAAAAACGGAGAACCGTCTGCTGCAGCTCCCTTTCAAAAAAGCGTATATGTTCCGCCCAGGTTATATCCATCCCATCAAGGGAATGAAAAACACGCATGGCTATTACTCCGTCCTGTCCTTGTTTTATCCCTTCCTGAAGCGGTTTTTGCCCAAATACGCGGTTTCCTTGAATGAACTGGGAATGGCCATGATCCATACCATAAATAAGGGCTATGATGCGTCCATTCTGGAATGTGAGGATATTCATCGGCTGGCGAAACCATGAGTGCCGGCAAGTTCCTTGCATAGCGGCAAAAAGAGACTCTTCCATCCGGTTGAAGAGTCTCTTTTTGTTGTTTATACTGAAACCTGTTAGCCAGCATTCCTCTTCATGGGGAAAATAGGACCGGACAGGGGAGCTTGCAGTGACCGAGGATGAATGGGATTGGACCCGCGGCATGGTGCTGCTCGACCGCACGAATGAAAAGAATGACCAAGATATAAGCTATCCCTTCGCTCTGGACGAGCTGATCGGGAGGCAGACCGGAGATGGCGGCCCGCCGGTATGCCATCTCTGGCGGCATCCCCGGGCCTTCGTGATCGGCTCCCGGGACAGCCGTTTGCCCGGCGCTGCCAACGCTGTGCGCTGGCTTGCGGGCGAAGGCTATTCGACGCTTGTCCGCCATTCAGGCGGAGCCGCCGTTCCGCTGGACATGGGCGTCGTGAATCTTTCGTTGATCCTGCCTGGTGAGGGCATTAAGGGACAGGGGATTTACCGCGATTTTGACCGGATGTACGCCTTGATCCGGAGAGCCGTGGCTTCTCTGGGCGCTGAAGCGAATAAGGGCGAGGTAGCGGGCTCCTATTGCCCGGGCGATTATGACCTGCATATCCAGGGATTAAAGTTCTGCGGAATTGCCCAGCGCAGGCAGCTTCGCGCCACCATCATTCAGGCCTTCATTATAGTGGAAGGCTCGGGACGATCACGCGCAGAGCTGGTTCAGGCCTTCTATGCGCGGGCAGCCGCAGGGGCGGCCCCCTCTGCCTATCCGCAGGTCGAAGATGACCGGATGACCAGCCTGGAGGAAAGATCCGTCGTCGGAGCCGGCGGATCAGCCGTATTCGCGCATGCTGTTCAGGAAGCGGTCCATGCGAACCGGAACCCGCAGGAGACAGCTGCTCCAGCGGGACTCTTCCGCATGCCGGAGGCAGACGCGTTGGAGGCGATGTGCGCGCAGCTTCAGAAGCGTTATGCGCTGCCTTGAAGCAGAGCATGAATAAGGCCGGGAATCTCTCACTGGATGAGTGATCCCGGCCTTTGTTTAACTTGCGACGAAGGAGAAGAATGCCGAGATCTACTAAATCGAAATAAGAAGAACGGCTTTCTATGATAAACTGGTAGAAGCAATCATCTAACGATCAGCAAGGAGACCTGGGAATTATGAAGCTGGTGTCATGGAATGTGAATGGCCTGAGAGCGTGCGTGAACAAAGGATTCAATGAGTATTTCAAGGAAACGGCAGCCGATATATTTTGCATTCAGGAAACGAAGCTCCAGGAAGGACAAATCAGCCTGGATCATGGGGAAGACTATACGCAGTATTGGAACTATGCCGTTAAGAAAGGATATTCCGGAACAGCCGTATTCACGCGGATCAAGCCGCTGTCGGTCCGTTACGGCATGGAGGAGGATGAAGAGCCCGAAGGACGCATCATTACCCTGGAATTCGAAGACTTCTACCTCGTGAATGTCTATACCCCCAATGCCAAGCGCGATCTGACCCGGCTGCCGTACAGGCTGGAATGGGAAGACCGCTTCCGGACCTATCTTCTGGAGCTGGATGCCAAGAAGCCCGTTATTGTCTGCGGCGATCTGAATGTGGCCCATCAGGAGATCGATCTGAAGAATGCCAAAGCCAATCACGGCAATTCGGGCTTTACCGCGGAAGAGCGTGACAAGATGACCCGGCTGCTGGAGGCCGGATTTATCGATACCTTCCGGCATCTCTACCCGGAGCGGACAGATGTTTACAGCTGGTGGTCCTATATGCCGAAGGTGAGAGAGCGCAATGTCGGATGGCGGATCGATTATTTCCTGATATCCGCAAGGCTGGGCAGCCAGCTGCTTGACGCGCAGATCGACTGTGATATTACAGGAAGCGACCATTGCCCGGTTGTTCTGAATCTGGCGGACACGCAAGCCTGAAGCTTTCAAAGAAGCCCCATCCGAGGCAGGCTGCCTTGGTATGGGGCTCTTTGAGCTTAGCGGGGAGTCGCCTTCTCATTTTGATCGGGGACGAGGGCGAGTCTTACTTTTGACTCTCCTTGGCTTGTTCAATAAGCATATCGGCAATCAGATCAATTTGTCCGACAATGGCGATCGGGTCATAACGGTAGAAGGTATCATAATCATTATAAAAAATCCGGTTGTTCTTCGCGGCATCCAGCCCCGACCAGACGCCAGAGGCCTTCAGCTTCTTGAGCTGATCCCCTTTCTTCTCGGGATCGTAGGTCGTCAGGAACATATAGTCGGCCGCATATTCCGGCAGCACCTCCATGGACAGCTGCAGCGTTTGCTCGCCCGAGCTTTCCTTGTGCGGCATTTTGAATTTCAGCGCATCGTATACCGCTTGCCCGCCCCGGCCGGCATTGTCGCCGAATATCCACAATTCCCCTTTATCAGTCAGCTCGTACAAGCCCACGGTTGCATTCTCATCCACAACCCCCTTCAGCTTCGCACGGCCTTCCTCGGCCTTCTTCTCGTAATTCGCAAGGAATTGCTCCGCTTTCTCAGGTTCGCCTACGATGTCTCCGAACAATCTCACTGTCTCCCGAATGTTGGTTGCGGTGCCAAAGGGGATATGCAGCGTCGGCGCGATTTTGGATAACGCTTCGTAGCTGTCGTCGTACATGACGACAATGAGATCGGGCGCCAGCTCCAATGCCTTCTCCGAGTTGATAGGCGCGCCTACATCCTTGGCATCCTTCAGCAGATCCTTCAGGAATGGATTGTCGAAGGTCGTCGGTTCAATGCCGATCACATTTGCTCCTACAGAAAGCAGTTCCCCGCCATAATAATCCGTCACGATGCGGAGCGGCTTCACCGGTATCTCCACTGGCCCTTTATCAGTCTCGAAGGTACGGAATTCAGCAGCCGCAGGCTCCTCTTCCTTATCTGTTTCCGCTGCTTCCTCTGCGGTCTTGTTCGCTTCTGCCTGTGTGTTCGGCTCAGCGCCGCCGTTCGTCTCGCTGTTCGTTGATCCGCAAGCTGTAATGAGCACGGACAGCATCATAATGATTGCCGAAGTAATAAAAAACGACTTTCTCTGTAACATGGTAAACCTCCCGGAGTAATCATCAGTTAATCATTCGCCACTAAATGATAATGGGAATCATTATCATTTAGCATGTTATCAGACCCTATTTCTCCTGTCAATACAAACCTTTCCTTATGGGAACATGATTAACTGTCGCAGCGTACGCAGAACATTTCTTCGCATGAGCAGCCAGATTTTTTCCGTAGGAAGAAACGGCCATATCGTGCTTTGGCGGCAAAGTTAGTTTCTTCCCTCAAACCTTATAGACATTTACAGGCGTGAAACAAATGCTATAAGGTTAAGAAGAATCGGCTTACCGCCCTTTGTCGGCAAAGGACAACACAAACAGGCCGGGAACCCATGACGGCGTTTCCCGGCCTGTTTGATGCGTAAGCGGTGTTATTTTGCCTTGCTGTTGCTCATCGCCGGCACGATCCTTACATCCTCGTATTCCCCGTTCACAAAACGGTGATATTCCGGGGAGTCCACCGGGATGAGCGCCATTTTCCCCTCGGCGTTGAAATGGATGCCCCACCCGTATTTCTTCGGTAGCATGGATGCCCGCAGGCAGGGCATCGGCTTCTGATAAAATTCATCTTTCATCTGCGTCCCCCGCGCCTCCAGCTCCTCTTCCGGAATTTCCTTGTGCCTGATGTGCACTTCAAATAATAGTTCCTCTTGCGTGTATGCATAGGGATGATCCGCGACCAGCTCGAACTCAATGCCGGGCTTTGTTTTTCCGCTTTTCTTGTCAGGCGGTGTCATGCCCTTCTCGGCAGGACAATCACGGGCTACCGTAATGAACGTATTATAGTAATTCCATTCCATCCTGGTCCCTCCATTCGATACGCTTATATCAACATTATACCCCGGCTATGCTGACAATAACGGCCAGTGAAGTCATTGAATTTATCCCTTGCTGCTCTCGACTTCATTTACGTTAATATCCGCAGCAGTCTGTCTACCTCCGGCATCCGGTAATCCTCCGTCTGCTTCGCATCCAGCACCATAAGGCCGGAAAGCACAGACAAATAATCTGCAATCAGATCCTCCGGCCGGCCCGGCGCAATCTCTCCGGCCTCCTGGCCTTCCTTCAATAGAGGAAGCAGGATATCCACATAGGCGTTCATCGGATATTCCTTAAGCAGCTGCCGGGATTCCTCCGGAACGCCATCCGACGTACGCGCCTGATGAACCAGCATAAAAAAAGGAGCGCCTTCCGCCTCTATCATAGATTCGGTCAAACTTCTCAGCTTGTCGATCGGTGATCCCGGCAGCTGGTAAACATTCTTCAATGCGGATATCGATTCCGTCACCGCACGCTGAACGAGCGTCGTAAAGAGCTCGTCCTTTGACTTGAAGTAATGGTAGAGGAGACCGTGGCTAATGCCCGCTTCCGCAGCGATCATGCTCATTTTGGTGCCGATGATCCCCCTGCGGGCGAATACTTGAAGTGCCGCGGCCATAATTTGTTCTGTGCGTTCATCGCGGATGTGTATCAATTGTTCTTCGTTTAATGGCGCCAATGTTCTCATTCCCTCTTGGACATATTCTGATCTCATCATAGCAGTTCCGAGTCTCAAGTTACACAGTGGAAAAATAGCAAAAGATAACAGATTGATTTAGTCAGTCAATGTTAATTTAAGCTGTTTCTGATGGGCTGTCAATGATTCGTTCCACCGTCAGACATTTTTGAACCCAAGCTCCTGGAGGGCACACAAGGAAGTCCAATCCAGTATCCCCCCTAAATTTCTAGTAAATATGACAGCGGAAAAACCCATAAAATCCTTAGTGTAAATTTATTCAATTCATGTTAATGTAATCTAAGAAATCCATTTTCATACTCAGTGGGCATTGTATACACCACCATGAGGAAATAGTCATCATCGATACAGCGGCTCTCCGTCTTTCTGGAGAACCGCTTATTTTTTTGGTGAAATGAAATCCCGGCATTTTCAAGCAAACAAGGAGGGAAATGATGAAGAAGCAGTTAGCCATCTTATTAATCGCTACTCTCGTTGTTATGCTGTTCCAGCAGGCTATTCCCCCGGCTGCGGTATATGCGGCGGGTGCCGAAGCCCCCATTTATCCTGCGAAGGATAAATTCGACGACACGAGCCTCGTTCTCGATGGAGAAGCGAACAAAAATTACATCGGCTACGATGCCGCTTACGGCACTCATTCCACATATCTGCAATTCCCGCTAGCGGCTATACAAGCTGGCAGAGCTCTGGAATCAGTCAAGCTGATCATCCCTATCCTTCCTGGCTATGTTTCACGCGCGCAATCCACAATAGAACCTTACGTGAAGCTTTATGGCACCTTATTGGATAATTGGACGGAGGAGGGAACGACTTTTAACGATATACCCGCCTATAATCCGGCCACTGATTTTCTGGGAACAAAATCATTTGTTTTTGCGACTTATGCTTCCGATAACATCAAGCTGGCGTTTGATGTAACAGATTTTATCGAAGCTCAGCTTGGAGTCCCGGATAATATAGCGTCCTTTGCTCTAACCGGAGCGACGGAAGCTGATATCAACAATGTTACTGATCCCGGCGGGGTTAAACAAAACATCATTATGCTGGATGATCAGGAAAGCGGGAGTATCGGCCGTCCTTATCTCGAATATGTGTATATGCCGAATGAACCGCCGACTGGCACTATCGTCATCAATAACGGAGCTACATTCACCAACAGCACCGCTGTGGCATTAAACTTAACGGCGTCGGACCCCAACAATGACAGTATCGAGATGCAATTCTCGAATGATAATTTGAGCTGGAGCACCAAAGAAGCCTTCAGCACAACGAAGGCCTGGGCGCTGTCTGCAGGCGACGGTTCCAAAACAGTCTACATGCGATTAACCGACGCGGCAGGCAATGTCACGAACAAAAGCAGCACGATTACGTTGGACGCAGCAGCTCCAATTGTAAGCGGTGTCACTAATCTGTTGAAAACGAATCAGACCGTGACAATCTCCATCACAGAGCCCAATCTGCAATCCTCCGCCTTGAATGGCTCTGCCTTCACCAGCGGGAATCAGATCAGCGCTGAGGGCAATTACACACTTGTTGCAACAGATCTGGCAGCTAACACAACGACCGTGAGCTTCAGCATCGATAAAACAGCCCCAACGATAACAGGGGTTGTAACCGGTTCATTTTATAATACGGATCAATCCCCGACCTTCAGTGACTCCAATCCGGATGCCGTTCCAACGGCCACTCTGGATGGTAATCCGTATACAAGCGGAAGCAGCATTTCAGCAGAAGGACCCCATACTTTAATTGTTAATGACGGTTACGGCAATTCGCAGACGGCGGTGTTCACGATAGATAAGACCGACCCGGCGGGATCTGTTTCCATCGAAGCGGGCAGGAATTCGACGAATAAGACGAATGTCGCTTTGACGGTCGATTACTCTGATACCTCCGCCGTTCAAATGCGGTTCGCCAATGTTGAGAGTGACTTGAGCTCGGCCAGCTGGGTCAGTGCGGCGGCAAGCTACAGCTGGACATTAACAGCCGGAGACGGAGAGAAATCCGTGTATATGCAGCTGCAGGACGCAGCCGGGAATACGGTTCAGTACAGTGACGGGATTACGGTGGATACGGTCCTTCCGGTTGTCACTGGCGTAAGTGAAGACGACAAATTGAAAGACAATGTGACGGTGACTTTTAATGAAGGAAATGGAGAATTGGACGGTATTGCATTTGAGAGCGGCTCCGCAGTCACCAACGAGGGCGATCATACGCTCATTGTGACAGATGAAGCCGGCAATGAGGCTACCGTGCATTTTAGTCTGGATAAGACGAAGCCCACAGTAAGTGGAATAACGAATGGGGGATTTTACAAAACCGCTGTCGCTCCGGCTTTCGAGGATAATCATACAGGAGTGTCGGCGAAATTGAATGGGTCAGCCTTCACAAGCGGAACGGGCGTTACTGCGGAAGGAACCTATACACTCGTCGTTACCGACGCTTATGGCAACAGTATTTCGGTGTCGTTCACGATCGACAAAACGGCGCCGGCAGGCAGCCTTGTGATAAACAACGATGATGCAAGGACTACTGATGCCCAGGTGCAGCTTGCTGTAGCAAGCACAGATGCCAGTCCGCTCGAGATGCGCTTGTCGAACGATGGCACAACATGGGACGATGACGATTGGGTCGAAGCGGCTGGAACGGCTGATTGGACGCTTGCGGGCGGCTTCGGCGACAAAAGCGTATACGTGCAGCTGCGGGACAAAGCCGGAAATGCGGCTGCCTTCTCGGACAATATCACCTATCGCTCCATCCCTGTCGTGAATGAAAGCAGTGTTGACGGGGCGGAAGATGTTTCATATATCTTCAGCGCTGCCGACCTCTCCATCACCAATGCAGACGGTCAAGCGCTGGACGAAATCACTGTCGTTTCGGTTCCCGCAAACGGTAAGCTGCAGGTTAAAGGGACCGATGTCCTGGCGAGCGACAGAATCGCCATAACGGACATTTCTGACCTGCAGTTTGTACCTGCGGCAAACTGGTTTGGCGAGACCTCTTTTGAATGGACGGCAGCCGCAGCATCGGTCATGTCTTCAACTCCAGGCACTGCCAGGATAACGATAGCTTCCGTGAATGATGCGCCGGCTGCAGACAGCCTGCAATTCAAGACGTCCTCGAGCCAGAGGATTGAAGACCGGCTTACTGCCGGGGATGTTGAACAAGATGCATTAACTTATCAGGTCGTCGACCAGCCTGCCAAAGGTGTGCTGACCTTGGATCCCGCTGCCGGCTCGTTCAGCTACGTACCGGAGTACGGGTACTACGAAAATGTGACTTTCACATACAGAGCCAGTGACGGGCAAGCGGATTCAAGCCTGGCAACGGTCACGATTGTGAATAATCCGCCGCCTGTCAGCGGAGGCGGAGACGACGACGATCAAGATGACGATGATCAAGGAAGCAGCGGTCAAGATGAAAGCCCGCCGCCGGCGAAGCCTCCTGTCAAGATCGAAGGACTTGATGATACGGATGTGAAGACAGAAGTGATCACGAAGGATGGCCACGAAATCCTCGCCATTTCCCTCATGGGCAGCCAAGTAAAGGAGCTCATTGATCAAGTTAAAGATGGAGAGCTTACGATCGATGTTGGCGCTTATGGTGGCCATGTTGAGCTGGGACTGGATAAGGACCTGCTGAACCAACTGGATCATGGGACCAAATCGCTCAATCTCATCGTGAATGGAACGGGCTACGGACTTTCCTCCTCCGCTATTCGTGACATTCTGGGCGGCTGGGGGGATGCTGACACGCAGCTGAAAATTGAAATTAAACCGGCTGATCAAACCACCACCGGCCATTTGGCGGACCTGGCCAAGGTAAAGGGCTATGAATTATTAGTTACTCCAATGAGCTATCAGCTGTACTACCAGACTGGCGATTCAAGGGTTAATCTATCTTCGGTCAAAGGGTACATTACCATTACTTATGGCGAGGAAGAGCTCAAGGGTAAAACACCCAAGACCGCCGTGCTTTTACTGCCTGACGGGAGGCTGGTTCATGTCCCAACCAAAATCAGCAGCAAGAACGGCCAGTTTGCCATAAAGGTCCACAGCTTTGCGAACGGGGTATTCGCGCTTATCGATTTCGAGAAAACATTCAGCGATGTGGGCGGCTGGGCAAAACCGTATATCGACGACCTGGCATCGCGCTTAATCGTCCAGGGCACGGGCGAGGATGCTTTTGAGCCCAACCGCGGCGTAACCCGCGCAGAGTTCGCCGCCATCATTACCGGAGCGCTCGGCTTGTACAATGAAACGGAAACGGGAGACAATACCTTCTCGGACGTGAGCAAGGATGATTGGTTCGCATCTTCATTGAAACTGGCTTCCGAATATGATCTTATAAGCGGCTATGCCGACGGTTCCTTCCGACCTGGAGGAAATATTTCGCGGGAGGAAGCCATGGTCATTCTGGCCCGCGCGCTCCATGTGATGGACTTGAATCCCGACTTTTCCGAGGCAGACCAGAATGCGGCGCTGTCGTCATTCAAGGATAGCTACAAGCTGAAGAACTGGTCCAGGTCCGCAGCGGGACTTACAATCAAGCTGGGTATCGTGAACGGCAGCGATAACCGGCTCAATCCCGCTGAGCCGATGACCCGGGCACAGCTTGCTGCTGTGATCGTCAAGTTGCTTCAAACAGGCCAATTCATCTAGAGGGGGAAGCTATGCGAATTGAGTTGAAGGATACTCAGGATGACGAACCGTTATTCTATGAGCTGTATGCTTCCACCCGTGCAGCGGAAGTCGCTGCTTGGGACTGGAATGCGGAGCAGCAGCAGGCCTTTCTTGCTATGCAGTATCAGTTCCAGCAGCAATCCTACCGCATGCAGTATCCTGATAATCGGATCCGCCTCATCCAGTCTCATGGACGGTGTGCAGGAAAGCTACAGACGGCAGCAGATGGGCATGAGCTTGTTTTGGTGGATATCATTATTGCTCCGTCATTCCGGAATGCCGGACTCGGCACCAAAATCATAAAGCAGCTTCAGCAAGAAGCCCGTGCAGCGGGCTTGTCCTTGCGCTTAACGGTCAAGCACGATAATCCGGCCAAACGCTTATACACCAGACTGGGCTTCACTGTCGTGATGGAAGAACAGCTTCACTGCCGGATGGTGTGGACGAACAATACGAAGCAGCCAGCATGTCCATAAACGTTGTTCTGATTACGAAGTTCTCGGTATAAGCATATTGCCTGCCGATTTCTTAATAGATGCAGAATTTGAGAAGGAGAAGATGACATGAATCCGTATGTTGGAGAAGTACGAATGTTCGCCGGCAATTTTGCTCCGCAAGGTTGGGTATTATGTGATGGCCGTTTGCTGTCCATTTCAGAGAATGATGTATTATTCAACCTGCTCGGAACGACTTATGGAGGAAACGGAGTAACCAATTTTGCAGTGCCTAATCTAACGGGTCGTATTCCGGTTGGCCAAGGTACAAATCCTCAAACGGGAACGACTTTTATCGTAGGTGAGCAAGCAGGAACGGAGACGGTTACACTTACGCCAAATGAGCTCCCCGCTCATACCCATGTTCCTAATGCCTCATCACAGCCAGGTACCCAGCTATCGCCTTCAGGAGCGGTTTGGGCCGCCCAGACCAATCAAAACATTTATTCGTCCGAAACGCCGACTAAGCTGATGAATGCGCAATCCGTACTGGCTGCAGGCGGAAGTCAGCCGCATGATAATGTCATGCCGTTTCTGGCGATCAATTTTATTATGTCGACAACCGGTATTTACCCGCAGCAAGCATAAAAGGAGGAAAATCAGATGTCAGAATCATTTATCGGCGATATCAGGTTGTTCGGGTTCGGCTTTACTCCCCGCTACTGGCAGCCATGCATGGGCCAGACGCTGGCCATCAATCAGAACCAGGCCTTGTTCTCAATTCTGGGCACCACCTATGGCGGCGACGGTATGACCAACTTTAAGCTGCCTGATCTGAGAGGGAGAGCTCCTGTACATACCAGTAATGGGATTAGCCTGGGGCAAATGGGCGGGGAAGAAAGCCATACGTTAACCATTAATGAAATGCCCGCTCATCATCATACAGCCATGGCTAGTGAGCAGGGCTCTTCCTCCTACTCGCCAACTGGAGATACGTGGGCCCCTGCCGGAAATGGCACCAACTCTTTTGCGGCATCAGCCGATTCCCAAATGAGTGTGAACGCGCTCACCACAGCCGGAAACAGTCAGGCTCACACGAATATGCAGCCCTACTTAACCATGAATTATTGTATTTGCACCCAAGGCATATTCCCGTCACGCAATTAAAAAATCGTAAGGAGGCTAAACAGATGTCTGATCCGTATTTTGGTGAAATTCGTATCTTCGCAGGCAACTTTGCGCCAAGGGGCTGGGCGCTTTGCAATGGGCAATTAATGCCGATCGCTTCAAACACGGCTTTATTCTCTATATTAGGTACGACTTATGGCGGCGACGGCAAATCAAACTTCGCTCTTCCCAATTTGTCGGGTATGGCGCCTATGCAGCAGGGTACCGGTCCTGGACTTACAGAACGCTATCTGGGAGAAACAGGCGGAAGCCAAACCGCAGCGTTATTAGCTGCCCAGATCCCCTCACACTCTCATACCCCTGCCGCGGTTGCTGCTGGCGTTGCGACTTCTCCTGCACATGCAGTATGGGCAGGAATTGTACAGGGACGCGGGGTCTCCGCCGTCTACGGGACGACCCCCAATACGCAGATGAACCAGACTGCCCTCGGGATAAGCGGAGGTAGCCAGCCTCATAACAATATGCAGCCATATTTGGGCTTAAGCTTCATTATTTCGCTTGAAGGCGTCTTTCCTCCCAGACCCTAAACGTTAAAAGGCCGGATTCCTCCAGTTAGGAGGGACCCGGCCTTCATTTTTCAGATCCGTTTACTTTCCATTATTCGATGACATGCCATCGTTCTTTGCCATGTTCCCGCTGGACATATTGTCCTTCTGGTCGGTCATAGCTCCGGCGTCCTTCTCCTTCATCATGCTGCCATCATTGTTCTGGCAGGCAGCCCGCATGAGCTTTAACTGCAGCAAGCCCGCGGCCATTCCCGTATGGTCGAGTCGGCTATGAACGCTTAGCAAGTGTACTGTGCATTGCTGTGCTGCGCCTCAGCCTTTGACCGAGCCTGCGGCGATGCCCTCCACAATCCGGTCGCTGAGGAACAGAAAGGTGACCAGAATCGGCAGAATGCTGATCATGAGCGTCGCCCCGATGGCCCCCCAATCGGTGGAATATTGCCCGATGAAGTTCTGAACGCCGACGGTCAGCGTCTTGTAGGCATCCGAGCTGATGAACGTATTGACGAAAATAAATTCGTTCCAGTTGTAGATCATATTGATGATCGCGGTCGTTGCGAGAACAGAGCTCGTCATCGGGAATACGATCTGGATGAACATCCGGTTTACCGAGCAGCCGTCAATGACCGCCGCTTCCTCCACTTCACGCGGCAATGCGTAATAGAAGCCTAACAAGATCATTATGGTGATCGGCATGTTGAATGCGACATAAGTCAAAATGAGCGATAACGGTTGATCCGTCAAGCCGATGTTGTTGAAAAGACTGAACAGCGGAATAAGCGTAGAGTGGACGGGAATCATCATGGCCACCATGAACAGGCCGAGCACGAGGGAGCTTCCTTTCCACTTCATCCTCGTAATGGCGAAGGTGACCAGACTGCCCAGGACAACGGTAAGCAGCGTAGCTGCAATCGTTATCCATACGCTGTTGAAGAAATAAACATCGATATTTCCGGCGCTCCATACTTTCTCATAATTTTCCCAGCGGAGATGCACGGGCAGCGACAATGGCGGAAGGTTGAAGACTTCCTGATTATTTTTGAGCGAGAAGAACAGCAGCCACACAAGCGGGAACAACTGCAGCACGGCCACGACGGTTAACACCGAATACAGCAAGGCGTAGCCAAGCTTGCCAACCATTCCTGCTCCCGGGCTCTTCGTTAATCCCTGCAGCTTCCCTGCGGTTCCGGAAATCATGAATGTTCCCTCCTTATGAGTATTGGATCGTATCTTTCGTAACCGTTAGTTTACGAATGACCCAAGTGACGACGAGGCAGATAACAAGCAGGAAGAAGCCAATCGCGCTGCCATAGCCAAAATCATAAGCCCGGAAAGCCTCATGATACATATAAGATGCCATGACCTCGCTCGCGCCATTGGGACCCCCATCCGTCATAACGAAAATCAGGTCAAAATATTTTAATGAACCGACAACCGCCAGCACGATAGTCACTTTGAACACTTCCATAATTAGCGGCAGCTTGATTTTCCATGCGATTTGCAGCGCGTTGGCTCCGTCGATCTTCGCCGCTTCCTCCAGAGAAGCCGGGGTATTCTTGAGCGCAGCGTAATAAATCAGAATATAGAAACCCGCATATTGCCATAAAATCGGAATAAACAAGGCAAACAAAACAAGTGAAGGTTCTGCAAGCCAGGCGGGAGGGTTCGCAATGCCGATGGATTCCAGTAAGCTGTTCACAATCCCGTTCGTCGGGTGGAAAATTCGAAGCCACAGCTGCGCAATCGCAACGGACGACAGCAGCATAGGAATCAGGTAGATTTTGCGGAACAGATTCGCACCCCTGATGCGGGCGGCCAGTACCATAGCAACAATCAGATAGAAAATAAGGCTGATGCCGGAAAATAAGGCTAGCAGAAACGAGTGCCAGGCACTGTTCCAGAACGTTTGGTCCTTGATCAAGGCTGCGTAATTGTCCAGCCCGATGAATTTCATGGCGCCTATTCCATTCCATTCGTTTAACCCGTAATAGCCCGTCAGAACAATCGGAATGTAGATAATAGCCAGAATCAAAAGCAGGGAAGGCAGCACATACAATGCGATTATTTTTTTGTTGGAAAGCACTTTATCCAAGTTGGCCAGGCTCCTTTCTTTAACAGTCATTTGGAGCCGGGCTTGAGACCGCGGTTCTGACGGGTTTCAAGTCCGGCTCCATTTGCACAATTGTCAAAAACCGTTATTTGCCTTGGGAGACGGCCGTGTCATGCTCCTCCGAGAATTTCTCCGGCGTTGTCTCCTTGCCGAAGAGCGCCTGGATCATATTAAGATGCGTCTCCGCAGCGTTCGCCTGCAGTTGAACGTCTGCGAACAACGTGATGCTGCTTGCCTGATTCATTTCATTGAACAGATCGATGTACAGCTGCGGCAGCTGCAGCGAGGCCGTATCGACCTTCGTTGCCGGAATAACGCCCGCTCCGGTTACGGATTGATCGCCCCATTTGGTAACGAAGTATTCCACGAATGCCTTCGCTTCTTCTTTGACCTTGGAGTTCTCGGCGACGAATAATCCTACGCCCGGACCGCCTACCCAGCTGTCGATGTTCCCTTTTCCGCCATCGACTGTCGGGAATTTGAAGAAGCCTACGCTGTCGCGGAACTCCTGCGGAATATCTTCGTTTGTCGTGAAGTTCGGAAGCTCCCATGTCCCCATCATGTACATGGCGGCTTTTTCGTTGAGAAACTCAGACTTAGCCTCCTCGTTCGACAAGCCGTTAAAGCCCTTGATGAAGGCGTTGCTGTCAACAAGCGACTGAACCTCGGCAGCGGCCTTCACGAGCCCTTCGTCTTTGAATGATCCGGCGCCGCTGAACGCTTGGGTCAAGGCCTCTTGGCCTGCGATGCGGTCAGCCAGATACATATACCAGAGCGATCCGGTCCAGCGGTCCTTGTTGCCGAGTGCAATCGGAGCGACGCCGTTGTCGGACAACGTTTTCACAACAGCCTTGAATTGATCATAGGTTTGCGGAATCTCAAGCTTATATTTTTCGAAGATAGCTTTGTTATAATAGATCGGCGCGATGTTGAACTCCAGTGGAAGCGCATACGTTTTACCGCCAATCGCATAGGCTTCTGTTGTGCCCGCTACGAATTTCCCGTTCAGCTCGCCGCTCAGCAGATCGTCTACCGGTGCGAACAGCTGTCCATCCACGTAAGGCTGCAGGAATCCCGCTGCCCAGGTTACGCCTACATCCGGCAGTTCATTGGATGCGGACAGCACCTTCAGCTTGTTCTTGTACTGCTCGTTCTCCAGCACTTCCTGCTTGATCGTTACATTCGGATGCTCGGTCTGATATTCCGTAATGATCTGATTGACGATTTTATTCTGTCCGGCGGATACGCCTTCCGGCCACAGATGCATGAAGTTGATTGTAATCTTCTCGGCGCCTTCGTTTGCGCCGCCTTGGGATTCACCGGCGCTTTCATTTCCGCCGTTTCCGCCATTCCCGCTTTGACCGCAGCCTGCGGCAAACAGAGCAAGACTTAATGTCAGCAGCAGTACCGTCCATTTTTTGTTGAACACGTTTACAACCCCATTTCTAATGATGTCAGGCGGCTTGAAACCGCTTAATAAAAGTATAGCAAGGCTGCGGCAGCGCCATAAGGTCACAGGGATTGGGACTAATACCACTATTATTGGATTCGATCCTCCTTGGAATCCATGATGCCCTGGCGGAACTGACCGGGGCTCACAGCTTCGAGGGCACGGAAGACCTTCACGAAATATTTGGCCGTCTGGTAGCCGACCCGTTCGGCGATCTCGGCAATGGAGAGCCGCGTGTTCGCGAGCAGCTCTTTGGCCAGCTGCACCCTGCGTCTGGTCAAATATTCGCTGTACGTCAGCCCCGTCTGTTCCTTGAACAGGACGCTGAAGTAGCTGGCGTTCATATGCAGATGATCCGCCATTTCGCTCATCGATACCGACTCCGGGAGATGCTCGTCCAGGTAACGGATTGCCTCGCGCACCTGTACGCTGTAGACCTTGTCCTGCTGCGCCGTTCCCATCAGCTTCGAATCGACCAGCTTCTCCATCCGCTGGATCCGATTCATATTTTCCTCGCGCGCAAGGGCCAGCTCCACCGCCTGAACCAGCTTTATTTTATCCAGCGGTTTCAGCAAATACTCCACGACGCCATACTGCAGCGCCTTATGCGCATAATCGAATTCCGGATGGCCGGAGATTAAGATGACGACCGGCGGATGAGCCATGCCGCTGATCCTCTCTACCAGATCAAGTCCCCCGAGCTCCGGCATCCGTATATCCGTTACGAGAAGGTTCGCATCGTTCTCCTGCAGCCATGCCAGCGCTTCAACACCGCTTGATGCGGTCTCGATATGATGTCGGCCCAATGACCACGCTTTCAATGTTTTACAAACGCCTTCTCTCGTTCTTGGCTCATCATCCACGATCAATATCGTCTTCACGTCTAATATCCTCCCTGTATTCATTCGGTATTTCGAAGGAGACGGCAGTGCCTTGACCTTCCCCGCTCCGGATATCCAGTCCGCCTGACTCCGATTCATAAATGAGCTTGAGTCTCCGCTCTACGTTGGCAATGCCTATTCCTTTGCCCTTGGAGGAGCTGCTGCGGCCAGCCTGCATGGAAGCATACAAGGAACGGAGTTTATCGGCATCCATGCCCGGGCCATCGTCGGTTACCGTTACGAGCGTATATCCAGGACGAGTGGAGGGCTCGACGCGCAGGATTACGCTGCCCGGACCTACCCGCTGCTCCACTCCGTGTAAAATTGCATTCTCGACGAGCGGCTGAATCAGCAGCTTCGGCAGCGGCACGCTTCGGCTGGCGGCATCCGAATCAATCCGCCACGACAGCCTGTCGAGCATGCGCATTTTCATGATTTTCAAATACCGCTCGGCATGATCCAGCTCATCCCCGATCGTCACCCATTCGTCATCGTCCGTCCGGTTGATCACATACCGGAATAACCCCGACATGTCGACGACAATTTGCGCGAGCTCCTCTTCTCCTTTTTCATCAAGGGCCCAATAGAAGGCTTCCAGGGTGTTGAACAGAAAATGCGGATTAATCTGCGCCTGCAGCGCCTTGAGCTCGGTACGGCTCTGGATGATTTCCTTCTGATAAACGACTTCAATCAATTCGTTGAGAAAAGCGACCATCTGGTTATACGTATTGTTAAGCTCGTTGATTTCCATCGTCGTGGACGTTATCGTACTTGGCCTGAGTGTCCCGAACCGGGCGCCGCGCATCACCTTGATCAGATTCAGGATCGGGCGCGTAATCATGGTCGATAGAATAAAGGTAAAAACAAGAAACAGCAAGCCGCCGACAGCGCCGGATACGATAACAGCCGTGCGGAGTACGGAGATGCCTTCTGTCGCATAATCGACCGGAGTCAGGATGACCAGCTTCCACCCTGTTGCCTCCGACAGCTTCTGAACGGCAATATAATCCTCGCCGCCCACTGTAATCGTCTCTCCCCCATGATTCAGCATCACAGCCGCATCCGCCTCTGTGGTGAAATCGGAAAAGATTTGCTGCCCCGCCTCATCGAACAGCCCCATCGATTCGCGCGTCCCGCTCCCGGCAGCCGAGGCACGATCCGTAAGCTGAAAATTGCTTTTCTCAATATAAACCATGATATATCCGGCATGCGAGAACGAGCGGTCGATCAGCCGGATGCTGCGGATCGCGATAACAACATCCGGATCCCGCGGATCAAGTCCGAACCAGATAAGGCGGCCTCTTCCATCGTCCACGCGGAGGATCCATTCATCCGGCACACGGCTGTTCAAACTGACGTCATCGAGCGGCAGCAGCCGCTGGTAATTGGTCGTATACAGCTCAAGCGAACGTATGCCGGTGGCATACGCCTCATACTTGCGCACTTCCTGCTGGAGCGATTGCCGCTCTTCGAAGCTGATCGGGTTCCCTTCGGTCTCCTGCGTCAGCAGCCGCTGGACCGATGCATTCGTCGCCACCTGCCCTGTGAGCGTGTCAATCTGCTGCAGCAGCACATCCAGCTTGCCCGTCGCCTGAACGGCGGTCTGCTGAATATGCTTTTCCGCACTGTTGCGCAGCAGGACCGAGACCTGATCATACATAAAAACCCCCACTGATGTCAGCACAATCACCATAACGAGCATGAAACCGAGGAAGATTTGATTGCGCAGCGTGTTTAAGCGTCCGAGGTTGATCAAATCCTGTACTCCCTTCCGTCATGTCGTTGTAGACACTACTATACATAATTACATGAGAAAAAAGAAAGCCCCGTCTGTCTAACCGTCAGGTTAGATAAGCGGGACCGCATGCAAACAAGTATAAAATTATTTTCTCCAAATTCCGCCAGGGCAGGGGATAAACCCTCCTTGCTTATAAAACTCGGCATGCTCGGGAGCAT
Organism: Paenibacillus sp. JT22N12; assembly: GCF_056269365.1. NCBI lineage: Bacteria > Bacillati > Bacillota > Bacilli > Caryophanales > Paenibacillaceae > Paenibacillus > Paenibacillus sp. JT22N12. The sequence continues at coordinate 102,917 of NZ_JBWDNU010000016.1, forward strand.
AGGTCACTGTCACAATCTCCAGCCCTCTGCGCTCCGCTTCCCTCAATAAGCCGTTTACCAGGGCCACGCCAACCCCCTGCTTCCTGTGACCCAGGTGCACCATGATGTCCTCCATATAGCCATGCTGTAATCCCGTTCCACAAATATATCCAAAAGCAATAAGGGTATCGTCTGCATCCCTCAATCCAGCCCAGAAATTACATTTTTCCAATAAAGCCGGGAAGTCTTGATCCCGTCTCTCCCAGCCGACCAGCTCTCTCAGGTCGGGCACCTCGTGGTTTTTAATGGGAGGATTGATTAGTATCGCGTGCAATGGGTTCGCCCCTTTCCGGATTAGGTATGAAAATGTCTTTTAAAAACGATCAGAAAGGATTCCTGCCTGTTAGTTTAGAAAGGCGCCGCTGTCAAACAACCCCGGCACCTCACCAATAAAACGGTCATAATTATCCGCCGTATACTCGCTCCAAGGGACCTCGAACCACGGATAGCCGGAAATCAGGTGAACCCGGTTCTCCCGAACGGCTTTTAGATTTCTCCAGCCATCCCTCTGGGACAGCATGCTCCATGCGGCTTGCGAGCCATCGTCCCCCTCAACATGAAGCAGAATCCGGTCCGCATGGAAGGCCTCCAGCTCATGCAGTCGAATCAGCTTCTTCCAATCAAAATCAGCCACAGCTTGCGGCATGGCAAGCTGCAGATCATCATACAACACCGTTCCCGCCCTGCTTCCCCAAACATGCAGCTGGTCGCGGCTGATCAGGAGAACCAGCACGGTATCTCCGCCTACAACGGGCTTAAGCTGTTCCCTTACCGCGGCCGCTTTGCGGTTATATCGGTTCAGCCATTGGAGCGACTCTTCCGCTCTTCCCAGAAATTCCGCTATGCGCAGCAGATGCTGGCGCCAATCCTCCTCCGAGGAAAGGAACAGGGCCGGCGCAATATGCCGAAGCTTCTCCTGCTCCTCCGGCGGAATCAGACTGTCCATAGCGATAATATAGTCCGGCTCCGCCTTGCGCAATGCCTCGCGGTTGAATTCATACTGATGGCTTAAGGGCACCTTTACTTCATATTTGTACCTGTTTCTGTAGTAATCCGTCCAGTATTGATCGAACGGCGCGGCGAAGGGAATGATCTGCAGCGCAAGCAGCTGTCCGAAATTGATCCAGCTGTAGGCGGCAATCCTGCATTTCTGGTTGCGCTGGTAGACAGCTGGGGCAATGCCGGTCTGCTTTTTGAACAGGCTGCTGAAATAGTTCTCATTCTTATAGCCGATCTGATAGGCAATGCTGCTTAACGGGAGGGCAGCCGGTCCTTCCATAAGCTGTTTGGCTTCCATGAGCCGGAGATCCGTCCGGTATTCCATAACGCCTCTGCCATAGCGTTCCTTGAATAACCGCATAAAATGATACCGGCTCAGACCGGCGATACCCGCCAACCTGTCTATGGTGATTTCGCTCCGGTAATGCCGCTCCAGTTCCAGGCGGGCGCTCTCAAGCGCAAGGGCCACCTGCTGCTCCTGATAACCCAATACAAGGCTGAGAAGCTCGAGGAGTCCCGCTTCACAGCGAAGCCTTGCCGAGGAAACCCCTTCTTTCCAATTGGAGCTTATCATGTCGAACAGCTGGATGACCAGTGAAGTCGGGCTTACCAGGGCTTCACCCAAAAAAGGGAAAGCAGCTTCCGGCGGCGGCGAGGAGATAACGGCCCCTTCTTCCGGCGGCAGGATATGTATCTGAAAATAGAGCAGCAGCAGCCCCGATTCGCTGCCTGAAAAGTTGGTCACTTCAACTAATTGGCCGGGCGAACAGACGAATACCGCTCCGGGGCGAAGGGGGCAGGGGCGTCCATCGATGACCAATTGCCCGCTGCGGGCAGTAGTGAGAATGAGCAGATGGGACTTCGTCTCTACGAAATGACGCTCCTGCAGGGGAGAACGCAAGGTGCTCCTGACGATTCCGACATTCAGCAGCTTATAGCAAATGAGACCCGCAGCAGAATGCTGCAGGTCGATCTCGCGCCTGTTATTCATGAACATCCCGTAATACATCGTCAATCATCAAGCCGTTCGCAATCGGATTGGCATTGAACCAATGCCCGGAATCCGCCTCGAAGACGCGGCCTGCTTTGACCGCAGGCAATCCCTGCCACAAGGGGTTGTCAACCGGCGGCTTGGCGCGTCCCTCGCCCGAAATCACGAAGATATAGTCGACCTCGTTTAACTGTGCAAGTGTCTCAAGCGAGTAGGTCTCGTAGTCGCCCTTAAGTACCTGAGGCTGCTTGAAGCCTAGCGCCTCATAGAGTATCGAGCCTCCATAAAATTTGGGGCCGAACAGCTTGAAGCCTTTCTCGTCGCCCGCCTGCATGAGAATGGCCGTCTTGCTGCCGGGTATGCTTCCCAGCTGCTCCTTGGCTTCTTTTAGCTTCTGATCGTAGTCGGCAATCGCCTTCTCCGCCGCTTCGTCCTGATTAAGCAAAGCGCCGAGCTTCTGAAGATTTCCTCTCCAATCAGCCTCATTGTCGGACAGCACGAAGGTTGGTGCTATTTTGGCATACTGCTCGTAGGTGCCGTTGGCCAGATAGGTTGGAGCCAGAAAAATAATGAGATCCGGATTGTAAGAAAGCGTTTCTTCCGGCTTCAAGCCTCCCGCCATGTCCAGTACCGGCACATCCGCCAGCCTGTCCTGCAAATAATGCTGCGGAACGCCCGCTGCGCCCCATTGGGCAACGGGCTTTATGCCGAGGGCTGTTAGCGGATCTTCTATGAATGGAGCAATAACGCGCTGCGGATGGGTCGGCACCTTCACTTCATGGCCCATGACATCCGTCAGCAGACGGAATGAGTCGGCATCGGCCGGAGCGCTTCCTTCCGTGTCCGCAGTATTTGCGGAGTTTGCAGTGTCTGCGGCGTTGGCAGGCTGCTCCGTATTTGCAGAGGCGGATGTCTCCGGATCGTTGACAGAGCTGCCGCATGCAGCCAGCATGCTGATGATTACAATCGTGATAGCAGTGTACATGAAACGGTTTATGACCTTCATTTTTTTCTAACTCCCTACTCGTTTTAATTGATATTGATTATCATTCTCTCTATAAACAGTATAGTAGGATACGTCCCATTTGTGAATAACCGATAATGCTCTCTTTTTCAAAATGACCGCATAGTTGTGAAGCGTCCTGCACGGGCAAACGGACAAGAGTTGAGCAATGGCCCCGCATGGGCGGCCCGGCAGCGGAGAACTCCTGATTGGAGATGGCAGTATTTAAGTACGAGAGAATAAACAAAGGCCTGGATCACCTTGCTGCAGGAGAAGCAAAACACATAACCTGATTTGATGTGGTATCAGCTGCAAAATCCAACGCTTTATTTTCTGGTTTGCCGCATGTTGCATACTTTAGAATCATATACATAAAATGTAATTATTCTAAAATATAGAAAGATTTATATTTGATGGGAGGCATAATTGATGAGTGAAGATCTAATTGCAAGAGCCGAGAATCCGGCAGAACAAGCCAAACTACTGCAGGATCAAGCAGCACCGTTGCAGGCATCCGAAAGTAACGTTTCCTATTCTGTTAATTTGGGAGTACATGAAGGAGATTTTATACTTAATTGGAGCGTAACGCCTCAAGTTTATGGAAGGTGGGACTGGGTTGGCGTTTTTGAGAATGCGGAGAATGCTCAAAACGATCCTTCCGGCACCTATAAATACGGCGGATGGCAGTGGGCGGATGCAGGCAGCCCCTATTCAACGAGCATCACCGCAAACGATGGCTGTGTAATTGCTTATATTGTATGGAACTATGGAACGAAATCCTACCAAGCGGTTGCCATATCCGCACCTTATTAATAATCGATTACAAACAAAAAAAGGAAGATGCGTCCTTTGGGATCGCATTTTCCTTTTTTTTTGCCCTTCCTATCTCGCATGCGAGAATAAATGCTGCTTCACTTTGTCAATTTCTTCGGGTCCCCGCTGCACGCTCACATTTTCATTGATATCAAATTTATTCCCATCCAGGTCATAAAATACAAAGTTAATGCCGCAGCTGCCCCGGTCTTTGAGCTCGTCAACCTTCACGCCATTCGCCAGCAAATGATCATGCAGCACCTCGATCTGCCTGACTTCAAAGGTTAAGCGGAACATTTCGTAGCCTGCTTTGTTGACAAATCGATTATCAATATTGCCTTTCGTTTCAACCAGATGCAGCCATTGTCCGTCAGAAAGCTTCATGATCGCTTGCGCTTCCTCAGGGTTGAAAGGAACGGCAAAATCCAACCCGAAATGCTGCTGCCACCAATGGGCAGATTTGATCGGGTCTTTAACAGGCACATACACCGAGCAGATGCACTTCAAGCCATTGCCTTGCAGCTTATTACTTGACATACCTAACACCCTTTCCCTAATAGACTCACCTCTAATAAACGAGAATGCGAATGAAAACCAAACAGGGACGAAAATTATTTTATATTCCTGCTCTCTTGATTTTTCGCAGCACAACCCACTCTGTAATGACGACATTCAAGGCGATACCGGCCCAGATGTTCACGTTCAATACTTCCCCGACCATCCTTTCCCGGCCTCCCGGCAGGGAGAAATTATTCAACATATAGTAGGTCAGAAGAAGAAGGGGCACCAGGAGCCTGGCGCTCACGGCCACTAACGTGAACCCGAAGCTGCGTATCATCCATATGCGATGCTCGTCGAATTTGTGTTGAACAGCGGTCCGGTAACCTCTCCAGCATGTGAGCATCCACAGAATCGATAACACCAGGAAAGACACAGCTTTGGTGAAATCCCCGACATAGAAGACCAATACCAGGGCAAGAAGCCCGCTTGTCAAAACACTTCCTACGTAAACCCGGCCCGCATAGCGGTGCAGCTTGGGGCGGTGAAGCCGTATACGGTCCGCAAATTGAAGGAACCCTGCGATTAACGCTATACACGCAAAAGCAATATGAGCAACCAGCACCGGATACTGCACCGTCCCCGATGTAATGCTAATACGGCTGTTCGCAGGGTTCAGGGTCAAATAGGGAACCATGAACGGGATCATAATTCCAAAAGAGACCAAAATCAAAATCCACCAGCTTTTCTTCTGTTTCACGAATTCCACTCCAGGCTTCATTCTGCTGACGTTCTTATTCTTATCTTAATCCCCCGCTCTCTGCAATCTGTAAACAAACTATAAATAAAGTATAAAATCCATAAAAAGAACCGGCTGAACCCGGCCTCCCTCAGCTCTCAAGTGAAAAACCCCACGTTACCGGCCTCTAACCTCTGACGGTTCTTCCGGGCTGCCCATCACACTTCTCTGTCCGGAATCGCGATACAAAGCGGATATCTCCAGCGCTACCCTCCTGACCTCTGCCGCAATGTAAGCGGGTTCAAGAACGAGCACATCGGACTTGAAATGCAGCAAAAAACCGATCACCCACTTCTCATTCGGGAGTGTAGTCCGCACCATAATGGAATCATCAGGCAGCCTTTCCAGCTCACTCTCGTCAAAATGGTCCGCAGCCGAAGCTATAGACTCGCCTGAGCATCTGAGTACAAGGTCGATTGTCTCCGTATACCCGGGCGCTTTCCATCGTTCATTCAGATTGGAAAGCGGCACATTCCTGCGTTGGAAGGAATCTTCCAACACGCTCAGGCCCCGGATACGGGAAAGCTTGAATGTCCGATAATCCTCACGGTCCAGACAATAGCCTTGCAGGTACCAATCGTACCGCCGGAGCACCAGCCCTATCGGCTCAATGCACCGCTTCGTATTCCCCCCTTGGCTGTCGGTATACGCACAGCTGATCAACTTATAGTCCTGTACAGCCTTGAGCAGAGCGTCATATTTGTTTCGTTCGGACTCACTGTTCTTCCAGGGAGTAAAGTCAATGTGTATGTGATCGCGATCAGCCAGACGCCCTTGTTCCGCCTGTGAGACCAATGCGCCGACTTTCTGAAGCAGACGATCCATATTCAGGCGATCCATCGCTTGCGTCGACTGAAGACCCCGCAGAGCGGTGATCAAGGCAGTCAGTTCATCGTAAGTAAGCATTTGGCGGTCCAGCCGATAGCCTTCCATGATTTCAAAGCCGCCGTCCGTCCCCGTGTGCGATACAATCGGAATTCCGGAGAGACTCAATGACTCCATATCACGATAAATCGTACGCAAGGATACCTCCAGCCGATCAGCCAGCTCCTGCGCCTGCACACGTTTGCGGTTTAAAAGAAGCATCGTGATCGCCATAAGCCGTTCCAGCTTCATTGCAGCCCCTCCCACTCCGAATATTCACCCTAAGCGGCGATTCGCCCATACTCCGGCACGGTGCCGGACGCTCTCAGCACGAGGCAGCAGCAATTCGTGCAAGACACCGCCCCACGCCAAGCCGCGGCGGTTCAGTCGATCTCATTCATATGCTGGAGCAACCGTTCCATTGCTGGCTTCATCTGACTTTCTTCGAGTTGAATCTGGTCCCCGTGACGCGGCAAAACCCACTCGAACTCTTCTTTAGCCAGGCGCTCCATGGACTTCACCTGCTCAGGCCAGGAATACCAGCAGTATTCGCGGATGGCTCCAAGGGATTGGGTCCTTTTATGCCAGAAGAGATGATCTCCCGTAAACAGGAATTTTCCTTTATATAACAGTACCATATGACCTTTGGTATGTCCCGGGACGATTAGAAACCGGAAATCCGGATGCCAGTTTACCGGGGCGTTCCCTTCGATTAAATGCTCGGCTGCCTCCGGCTGTGAAGTCTTTGACTGTTCCCCGATCCTTGACTGTTCCTCGATATGAACAATACGCTCTGCTCCGAACTTTTTGGCATAAATAACGGCATCGGCATGCTCGGCGTCATCATAATGTGTGAGAAAGATCGTTCGCACCCCTCCCAGCTCTGAGAGCTTTTTGGCCAAGGCCGGAACAAAGCGGGGGGAATCAATCAGCCAGTTGCCATCCGGATGCACAATGAAGTAGCTGTGGCCCCCATAGGATTTGGCCGATGTAAAGCCGCAATCGTATACATTCTCCGCTAGCCATAGCGGAAAGTCCGTTAACGCTGTGGAGAGTCCTTCTTTCTCCCTGCTGCCTATGGCTGCTGTCGGGCAGGCCAACAATGCATGGAAAGCGCGGCGCTTATCCTCCTGCTGCTCAGGCTGCTGTGTGACGATCGCATGACTGTCTGTTACAGAAAATATATCCGGCGCTAACTGACTGCAGACTTCGCAGCCAATGCAAGCTGAATTCACAAAGAAATTTTCTGCGGAGTTTGTTATTGCCCGCTGATTTCCACCCGTATCTTGCATCTCCAACTTCCGATTCATTTCCATATCCCCTTTCATTACCAAATTTATACTTATCTTAGACCATCCTTGTTGACAACAGAGTGTCAACAAGAAGGGTTTTATTTTCAACACCCTTTATGAAAAAAAGAGCTGCAGCAAGCTGCCTTGCGGCAGCCTGTCACAGCCCCTGAATAACTATTATTACTTGCAGCGCCTGCATTCCCGCTTACACTTGCCCTTCCCACTCCTGATAAAACCGCTCTACATACTGCTCCATATAGCGGTGCCGCTCCTCCGCGATCACTCTGGCCGAAGAGGTATTGATTCGGTCCTTGAGCTTAAGGAGCTTTTCGTGAAAATGATTGATGGCCGAGCTTTTATCCTGGCGGTACTCCCCGGTTGTCATTGCATCGCGCGGCGGCAGGTGCGGGTCATGAATCGGATGGCCCTTCCATCCCGCGTAGAGGAACGTTCTTCCGATTGCTATGGCCCCGATCGCGTCAAGACGATCCGCATCCTGCACCACTTTTCCTTCCAACGTACGCATGGGCGGGTTTGTCCCGGCATTGTAGGACATCGTGGAGATGATCTCCATCACATGCTCTTGATCCACGGTTGATAGTGGTTGGGATTCCAGCCAATCGCTGACCTTCCGGAGTCCCGCTTCCTTGGACTCGTTGAGCTTCTCATCCGCAACATCATGCAGCAGCGCGGTCAACACACAGATAAAGCGGTCGGCTCCTTCCTCCCGCGCCAATCTTCCTGCCATATTGACGACCCGGTAGATATGCCACCAATCATGCCCCGTTGGATCGTTCTCCAGGGCCATTTTGGCAAATCGTTCCGCGGCCTCAATGACCTGCACCTGTTCTTGTTGATCGAAATTAAAATCCGGACCTTTCATAATCAGCCTCCCCTTAATTATCTTATTATTCCGTCACCAAGAACCGGTTTCCATCAGGATCCTCAATATAGAAAGCAAGCTTGCCCTCTACCCAGCTTAATTTGCTGATTCTCACCCGCTGCCTGACAAGCCCCAGATACGATTTGCATATCGCTTCAGGATCTCTCCGTTTAAAGGCTTCCACAAGCGAGTCCAGATCCAGTAACCCTGAATGCGTATTCCGATCATGTGCTCCCGGCTTCATATCCATTTCCGCAAGCAGCGCCAGCTTCTTCAACCTTGTCCGTACACGTCCCAATGTCACTTGTATGGTTCCTTCTGTGGATGAAAGGAATTCTGCCGTTTCTTTGGCTGTAAAATCAAACACATCCATCAGCAAAAGAATGACCATAGCCCGTGGCGATATCCGGTCAGCAAGAGCCTCCAGCAGCTCCCGTGTGGATAGTTCTCCATCATGGACGGCTGTATCGATCAAAGCCGCGTCGGTTATCTGCACACGATGACTATCCATCTTTATTTTATCTTTCCAGGCGTTGCTGGCGATGCGATACAGATAAGCATTCGTTACTGTTCTGGAGGGGACCGCTTCCACCGCACGAAATATCTTAATGAGAACCTCTTGCGATAAGTCCTCAGCCTCCCACTGATTTTGCGTAATCCGCAAACAATACCGATATATTTTCTGCTTGATTTGAGGCAGATCAAGGTCGGATATTTCCATATTTATCCTTTCACACGCAATTTGGGAATCGTTTGCTTCCATTGTCTTCTGATTCACTATATCCCTCAATAAATTCTACAAATAACTGGTATTTTCCTTGTCCGCATTCAGTATTGCAAGAATGCGGCTGAATCGGCTCGAAATGCAAAAAAGAGCGGCTGCATCCATCAAGACTGCAGCCGCTCCTCTATTTCACCATAATAGCGCAATATGGCAACTATCATTTAATTCCTCTTCAAATTTGCGATCAACAACATGAAAAATGAAGTAATTACAATCGAGATGACCCAATACCAGGCCAGCATCGTTTTGCCATTATCGACGGCCACATAGATGGCCGTGGGTACCGTTTGGGTTTTGCCTGGAATGTTTCCGGCAACCATGATCGTCGCTCCGAACTCCCCCAGCCCTCTCGCAAAACCCAGGATATAGCCTGACACCAGCGCTCTGGCCGATAAAGGCAGGGTTACCCACAGGAGCACCTGCCACTCTCCCGCGCCAATGGATCGCGAGGCATCCTGCAGATCTTTATCGATGGAGAGAAAGCCTGTCTTGATGGTCATATAGACCAATGGGAAGGAAATGACAATGGAAGCCAGAACCCCAGCCCACCAGGTAAATACCAGGGTATTGTCGAAAAGCCGCTCGAATAGTTCGCCAATCCAGCCTCTTCGGCCGATCACAATGAGCAGCACAAACCCGACAACCGTCGGGGGCAGCACCAGCGGCAGCAAAAACGCGGTTTCCACCAGCGTTTTGCCATAGAACCGCTTTATCGTCATCAGCCATGCAGCAGCAGTCCCTAACAGAAACACCGCAATGCTGGAGACGAATCCGATCTTCAATGACAATAGAACAGGCGATATAAAATCATGCCAGTTGATCGTCATATCAAGATGCTGCAGGGAGTTTAAATCCGTATTTCAGGAACACCGCTGTTGCGGCCTTACCTTGAATATAACTGTAGAAATCCGCTGCTTCTTTGGGATGCTTGGTATCTTGAATGATGCCGGCAGGGTAAACAATCGGTTCGTAGGCCTTCCGGGCGATCGTAAGCACAATCTTCACTTTTTTGGAGGTCAAAGCATCAGTCCGGTATACGAATCCCGCATCCGCGTTGCCCGTTTCTACGTAAGTGAGCACCTGGCGGACATCCTTGGCCTGCACCAGCTTGGGTCCCAATTTATCGTAAATCTTCAAATATTGCAGCGTTTCCTGCGCGTATTGTCCAGCCGGAACCGTCTCGGGAATTCCAATGGCAACATGCTTGAATTCGCTTTTTGTCAATTCTGCGGAGGTTTGCTTCGCAAGCTTGATTTTGGTATTAACGGGCATGACCAGCACTAGATCATTGGAAAGAATAGTGGTCTGATCGCCCGAATCGATGAGGCCTTTATCCACCAGAGACTTCATCTGCTTGGCGCCGGCAGAGATGAAAACATCGGCAGGCGCGCCTTGCTCGATTTGTTTCTGGAGCGTTCCGGATGCGCCAAAATTAAAGGACAGCTTGACCCCCGGATGCTCCTTCTCATATTGAGGCTGGATCGCAAGCAGACTATCCTGAAGGCTGGCCGCTGCAGAGATCACCAGTTCAGTCCGGGCTTCTTTAGCGAATGCACCCGCCGGAACCAGACTCATCACCATCATCAATACCAAACTTAAAACAATGAAATATTTCTTTTTCATCCGCTTCATCCCGCCTTATTCAACTTGATAGGTATAGGAAGAATATTAGCACAGATCTTTAGCTTTTTAAATATATCTAATACGGTTTACATATAAATAGCCATAAACAGACATAAATATTCACGGAAAAATGAAAACCTGCTATCATAGAATACATCAAGCTATACATTGAGGTGGACATCCGAATGAACAATGATTCCTATACGACCGAGGAAATCGCTGCGCTTTTGAAAATTTCCAAGCTGACGGTCTACGATCTGATTAAAAAAGGAAAGCTCCCCTCCTATCGGGTCGGCAGACAGATGCGGGTGGATGCGGTGGATCTGGAGGCGTATAAAAAGCGGGAGAAAGGGGATTCATTCGCGCCATCAGCGGTGTCGGCCGATCATGGTTTCAGGAGTGGGGACATCCAGCATGGAGGGGTAAAATCCATGATCATCACCGGCCAGGATGCAAGTCTGGATATTCTGGCCAAGCATTTTGAAAAAACGACCAAAGCCATTCGTCCCCTTCGCTCCTATGTAGGCAGTCTGGACAGCCTGATCGCCCTCTACCGGGGCGAGGTTGATCTGGTCAGCACCCATCTGCTTGACGGAGACACCGGGGAGTACAACATATCCTATATTCGCAAAATCCTTACAGGCCGCCCGCTGCTGGTCATCAATCTCGTCATGCGGTCCGCAGGCATTTATGTGCAAAAGGGAAATCCGAAAAACATAACGGCATGGGCGGATCTGAGCAAACGGGGTCTCTCCCTGGTTAATCGTGAGCCAGGATCCGGGGCGCGCATCCTGTTGGACGAGCAGCTCCGGCTTCATAACATCCTGCCTGGAGACCTGCAGGGCTATGAGACAGAGGAATCCAATCATATGGGCGTTGCCGGAAAAGTCGCTTTGGGTGAGGCCGATGTTGGCGTTGGAATCGAGAAAGCAGCCTATATGGTGGCAGGGGTTGACTTTATCCCGCTGATTACGGAAAGATACGATCTTGTGATGCTAAAACTGCCGCAAAACCTCGAATGGATCGAATATTTAAAACAAATCCTGCGGTCCGATTCCTTCAAGCATGAGCTCAAATCCATCCAGGGCTACGACTTGTCCCGCACGGGTGAAGTGATTTTTGAAACCTGAACGGGGGCAAGCGCCCAAGTCGTGAATTGTAAATCGGAAGCTCCACGTATTGACCTCTGCAATCTGCCCGATCATCCCCGCGTGATTGCCCTTGTTCGGGATATCTGTAACGCCTAACTGGGCTCCTGCATAGAATACTCCATGTTCGAATGAATACGGAGGTCTTTGCCATGAGCTCGAAAACTACGGTTCAGCCCGAGCTGAGCCCGATCTATCAGTGTGATTCCAACCATCATGAGACGCTGCGGTCCATTAGAGACCATCTGCATCAGCTGTGCGGCCGCCACGCCAACCGGCTGGTCAGGATCGAGACCATGGACGGCGATGTCTTCGAGGGACACATCGTTCATTGCGACAGGGGAATTGTCTACATCTGCCTGTTGAACGAGGTCCACAACCGCGGTTTCTTTCCCGTTCCCCCTAATCCTTATTACAACAGATTTGTGCTCCCTCTCGTTCTGTTTAATCTTCTCACCATCTCCCTGCTCTAAGGGTGCAGGGCAACTGACCAACCACTAAGGAGTGATTATCTTGGCCTTTACGCCTCCCTTCCAAATGCAAGGCGGGCAGCAGCCCCCCTCTTCACCGCCGCCTCAAAACATCCCAGTGCAGCCCCTAGCGTCGACGCTTGCCATTGATCCGGGCGCGATCTCCCGCTGCATGTTCCGTTATACGTACATTTGGCCCCGCGGCGGTCCAGGCTTCTGGTTTTACCCCGTCTTCGTCGGCCGGACGTCCGTAGCCGGATTTCGCTGGAACGGTTTCTTCTGGATGTTCTCCGGCCTCGATCTTCAGCGGATCGAATCGTTTACGTGCGTCTAATTCGTCTGGATATAAGAAGATAAGGCTGACAAAAAACCGGGAGCTCCCTTTCAGCGGAGGCTTTCCCGGTTTTATATTTTTTACACCTTTCTGACTCCAATCCTTTCAACTACTCCCGATAATAAGAAAGCACCCAGCAAACGCCGTTCCGATCCGTGACGACGGCCAGCAATCCGTTGAACGGAGCCTCGTACACATCCGTATTAATATGGCCGCCTGCCGCGAATTGTCCGTATATGTGGCGAAACGCTTCTTCCGTCTCGATTTTCAGGAAGACCCTCACATAATCGCCCTTCAATGAAGGCCTGGCTGCCTGTGTGTCGCCAAATTTAATCGTAACGCCGCCCAGATGCAGATCCGCGTTAAAGACCTCCTCCCCCTGTTTTCTCAAAATGTTAATCTCGCCGCCAAGCACGTCCTGATAGTACTTAATCTCTTCTTTGCAATTATCGACCACGATAAACGGGCAAGCCATAATCATGATTCCATCCTCCTTCTTGTCATACGTTCGTATTTGGCACGCGCAATTTCGATTGCATGGGCAATGTCTTCCTCAGTTCTCATATAAATGGATATCCAGCCCGACTCCGGATAAATATGATGCGGCTCCGCTTTTCCCGCACGGATCCACACATCGCGCTCAGCCTTCGGCAAAAGCAGATCGAAGAGGCGATCGTCGTGAAGATGCCCGATTTCCTTGCCTTCCAGCTGAAACTCCATTCCTCCGAACCGGTGGGGCTGCACCGTCACGCCTGCCCAAGATAGCAGCTCATCGGTCAAGCCGGCCTTTTCACTCGCACTCATGGATCAACGCCTCCCTTCTATTCGCTCACATTGCGGAGCACTTTTTTCAACAGGCTCAGCATGAACGCATACTCCTCGTCATTGATGCCCTTTCGGGCGATGTTCTTGATGCGGTTCAATCCTTCCTGAACCTTCGGAACCACCGCCCTGCCCGCTTCCGTCAGATAGAGCAGCTGGTAGCGGTTATCGGCGGGATCGGCTTCCCTCCGCACGTATCCCTCGGCTTCAAGCTTGGCGATCGCCTTCGCGGTCGTTGTCTTATCGATGAGCAGATCCTCGCTCAGCGCCTTTTGCGTGATTTTCTCCTGGCCCGAGATCGCCATCAGAAAAATATACTGCCCGCTCCCGATGCGAAAAGGCGCCAGCTCGGCTGCGATCAGAACCTGCATATGGCGATAAATGGCCGAAATGTACTTCCCGTGCGATTCAACAGCTCCCTTGGATTCATGGGCCCCATCCGTTTCCATCTGATTCACCTTCCTAATATAGGATGTTATTGCAACTAATTTCAGTATATGCGAGATAGAAGGTTATTGCAACTATTAGGACGAAAAATTATGCAGCGAACAAAAAGGGCCGTGTTTCCTTGGCGCAAGGAGAAACACAGCCGTCTCGCCATACAGTTTAGCCGGTCGTTCCCCGATGTGCAATTCACGTGGGCAGACCGACTGTTGACATGATCCCGTCCACTCGTTCGTACACTATAACAAGGAAGCTCGTACGATGACAGATCGCCTCGGAGGGATAAAGATGAAAATTACGTCTGGAGGATTCGAAGTTGTGTATCACGGCAGAGTATTCGCCTATGGGATGAGTCCCATCGAAATCGTGTTGTCGGAAGAAAACGATCCGTTAACATTCGTCTTCTGCATCGAACACGAACCGTCGAGGGACGATTTCATGACGGATATCCGGCTTGTTCGTTACAATGAGGTCCGGATCGCGTGTGTCAACTTTCCAAGAGGCAAGCCGACCGGCAACGACGACATGGTCCATCTTGGCGTCCTGAACAACCGCAAACTCTCTCTGCGTTACGAGGTGACCATAAATTTCGATGCGTCGTCCTGGGCGCTGACGTTTACATTTTTCTCGGGCGAGGGGGTCGCGGAGCATGAATAAGATCGAAATCCAGGACCCGAAAGTAGCGAGCAAGATCATAGCGGCGAACGCGGAAAGTGATAAACGCAAAGCGGAGCTCGGCTTTCTTGGCAAATTTTTCGGATCAGGAGAAAATGTTCGCCTGTATATCGTAGGGACGATCGCACTCGGCGTTCTTCTCATCGCCCTTGTCTATACGTTGACGCCCGACCGATACCGTTCGGCCGACTTTGGATTAAAGGATATGTGGACGCTCGTGGTGATCCCCGTCGAATCGACGATTATCGGCTACTTGATAGGGTCGCGGTCGAAAGATAACTTGAGCTGAATCAGCTGCACGCGGGGATTCCCTTCATAGCTGATCCAGTCACTCCAACTGCACTACCTCACTCATTTCGGATTCACTGCACGGTCTTGTGGCATTCGACAATATGCTGAATAACAGTCGCAATAGTAATGCAAATCCTTTCTACCTAAACAACAAAGGGAAAGTAAAGGTAACGCAAGCAGCCCACAGTCCGTAGACCGGCAAATACTTCGTAACGGCATCCTGAATAGCTGACGGTCCGGTTTTGTTTCGTAGAAAACGCACATAAGAAAGAATAATCCAAATGAGATTGGCAAAAATCAGCAGGTTTACGCCTAAAACAGCAAGTCTGTTGGGCGTAATCCCATAGGAAGAAAGCCTGAACACGATGGCCGATAAGGCTACACCGTCAATGATAAGAGCAAGGGCAATGAGGGCAATATTAATATAATCGGAAACGTTCATTTTCTCGTCCGTGCCGCGTTCGGTAATGGAGAAAATGGTGACGGCCAATACGCTAAGGAGCACTCCGTTGAAAACCAAGAGGAAATCGCGGTCCAGGAATGGATTTTTTCCAATCCAAATAACCGCTATAAAGTAGACCAGCAATGTTGCCAGTACAAGCGGACTGAAAATTTTGGCTATATAGGGCGCTATATTTTTTGCAAGCTTAATGTCCCTTGATACCAAATATGCAGCCACGATTGCCAGGGCGGCAGCACCGAATAAAACGACATTTTTGAAGTAGAATTCCGAAATATCCGTACCGACAAATCTAAATAACTGCATCGTTATTGCGGTTAGCACCATTCCGCTTATGGCCATGCAGGCGTACAGGATGCCAAATTCCCCATTAAATTTAAGATAGGCTAATCTTGCGCTGCCTCTGCCGTATTCATTTCCTGTAAATGCCAGCCCCATAACTACCCACAAGAAAATGGGAAGGTGAAGATAAGCCATGATAATGCTGTCTTTATTCTCTAGCGGGAGCATATTCAGATAAAATCCGGAGATCAGGAATAACGATGAAAGGGTATAGATCACGCTTTTATTGGAGGGATTATTGTATACAAAATAGATAGCCATAAAGGGAAGTATGCCGAAAACAAGGTTGACCGGGGCTATTGCTTCCTGTTCGGTAAACTGAAAGAGGAGCCTCGTGCATATCCCCGCCAGGATTGCTAAAATACCGATGAATAAGAAACTTTTCTGAATCAAAGAAGTCTTTTCAGTATTTTCCGTCTCCTTGAAATGCAGCCTTTCCTGCCAAACGGCAAGAACCTGCGAATCGGGGTTTTGTTCCCATGCGTAGGAGAATGACTTTTTAAAGGCTTCGGGGGTTTTTCTAAACATTCTCTCCAGCTCACGGGGATTATCCATGTTTTCGGTAATGAGATTGTTATTGTCCATCGTTATGCCTCCCTTATGCTTCGGTCTCGTCGCTTTTGTATTCTAAAATATCTCCCGGCTGGCATGCTAAAGCCTTACAAATCGCCTCTAAAGTGGATAATCGAATCGCCTTTGCCTTTCCGTTCTTTAATATGGACAGGTTAGCCATTGTGATTCCAACCTTCTCCGAAAGTTCGGTTACGCTCATTTTTCGTTTAGCCAACATCACATCAATGTTGATTATGATCGCCATAATATTCACCTCAGACCGTCAGGTCATTTTCCGATTTGATATCGATAGCTTCTTTTAAGAGCTTTTGGAGAACGGCGGCAAAAACGGCAATCACCATAGAGGCAAAAATAATAGTCAATCCAATGACGATGATTCCCGGGGCATCGTCTTTCTCCGCGATGAGATAAAAGAGCGGCATGCCTGCCGCATACAAGCCGCTGATTGCGATCGCGCAGTTTTTGATATTCTTTAAAGCCCGCACGGATAATTCCGAGAACGCCGTGTTCTTGTCAATGTAGCTCAAAAGGTTAAAAGCTTGATACAGAGCGAAGTAAAAAGGGATCGCCGATGCATAAATATCGATAAACACGAGATGCTTCAAATACGTAATATCCGGATACAATTCAACCGCATAATTCGCAATCTCAGGCACCAAAAAGATGCATAAAGCAAGAACTGGGATTCCAATCAGAATAACAGCTACCTTTAAAAATAGTGTTGTTCCTCGTTTCATAAAAAAGCCCCTCACTTTAGAAGAATTAATTCGATTTTAACATATATTTATCGTTTTACAATATGTTTGTGACGATATTAGATATATTTTTGTTGTTAAAATAGCCGTTCCTTAGAGAAGGAGTTCCGGCCGTCCCTGTGTTTATATAAGAAGAAAAGGCTTCGCCGTCCTTATGCGTAAAGTTAGTTTCTTCCTCCAAACGATCAGAAAAGATGAGGCCACATTTCAGCCTTTCTGATTGTTCAAAAAAAATACAGAGCAGCGGTCGTTATCTCCCCGCTCTTTATTGCGTCAACGATCGCTTCTCTTTTTTCGATTGACTTAAGCGATTTATCATCCAGCAGGCTGATCATGTTCATTTATACACCACCATTGTTTTTTGAAGTGTCGAATAGCAAAAGCAGATACGTTCGCTTCTTTAGCTACTGACTCCATGTTGACTTGAAGACAACAAAAATACAGAGCGCGCGGTCATCCCGCCACGCTCTGTATTTGCACTCCGCATACTACTATCCGTCTTTTCGCTCTTCTTCGTTCCCTACCGCCACCGGATTCCCCTCGTACGAAATCCAATCACTCCAGCTCCCCGGATACAGCTTCACCCGGGTAAAACCCGCCGCCTCCAATGCCATCACGTTCGGGCAGGCGGTCACGCCAGAGCCGCAGTAGACGATGATCTCATCGTCCCTGGACAGATCCGCGAAGCGCTCCCGCTGCGCCTCGGCGCTCTTCCAGGCTCCGTCTGCGCCGCGCCCTTCGCTCCAGAAATGATTGACCGCGCCGGGAATATGCCCGGCTGCGCGGTCAATCGGCTCCGCCTCGCCGCGGTAGCGCGGCGCTTCGCGGGAATCGACCAGCACGACGCCCGGCTGGCCCAGCTTGCCGCGCACTTCCTCCACATCCGCGGTCAGCTCCTCGCGGACCTGCAGACGGAACGTCTGCGGATTCGGCTCAGGAACCGCCGAATCCAGCGGATAACCCGCCTTCTCCCATCCGGTATACCCGCCATCCAGAATGTAAGCCCCGGCATCGTGCCCCATATACCTCAGCAGCCACCATAGACGCGAGGCCATAGCGCCGCCTTGGTCGTCGTAAGCCACAACCGTTGTCCCGTTGCCGATGCCAAGCTTGCCAAGCTTCGCGGCCAGCTGCGCCAGGTCCGGCAGCGGATGCCGGCCCCCGTGCTCGCCCTTCGCCCCCGTAAGATCGCGGTCCAGGTCCAGACGGACAGCCCCGGGAAGATGAGCCTCTTGATAGGCGCTGTCTCCCGCAGCGACATCATCCAGTCGGAATCGACAATCCGCGATGACCAAGTCCTTGTCCTGTGCATGCCCGGCCAGCCAGGCTGCCGTTACAATAGCTTTCATATAGGCCTGTCTCCTTTACGAATGAGTGGAATGAAGTCTTACATGGTTTGCAGTCTGCATGGACTGCTTTTTTGGCCTTGATACAAGCAGCGCCCAAATTACGACGCCAAACATGAGAAGCGCATAGCCTGCGAACAGCCAGCGCGTAGCGTCCGCACCATTTTCGTCCAGGAACCATCCCGTTAGCCGGGGCATGAACGCTCCGCCGATCCCGCCGCAGGCCATCAGCAGGCTGATGGTCCGCTCAGTCATGCCGGGCAGCGCGCGATTGGCGAACACAAGCGCAATGGCGAACATCCCTGACATCGCAAGCCCGGCCGCGAAGGTGAACAGAAACATCGCCCACGGCCCCCCGAAGCCGCCCATCAGCACGAAGAGCACAAAAGTCACGGCGCAGGTTGTGAACAGATACGCCGCGCCGCCCCATCGGTCCGCCATCTGGCCGGCTGCCAGCCTGCCCAGCACCATCGCGCCCCAGAAGGCGCTTAAGGACAGCGAAGCCGCTTCCTCCGTAAGTCCATTACTCTGCACCAGCAGTGATGGCAGATAATGAACAAAACTCATCTCCATTCCGACATACACGATGAAGAAGGTGCAGCAAGCGGTCAGCACAGCTATGATGCGCGAACGGCTAGGCATTTGCCCTGCCTCATTCGCTTCATGAGCCTGATGAACGGCTGGACGATCCAGAATAGATGGCCAGAACAGCAGCCACAGGACCAAAGTTACGATAGCCATTCCGCCTACGACGCCGAAAGCCGCGACCCAATGCCCGCTTGCAATGAGCGCCGCCCCGGCGAATGGCATCAGCAGCGCTCCAACGCCGAAGAATACCTCCACCCGGCTCATCGCCACGTTGGCATTACCGGCAGATGCGCCGATGATGAAGGCGCTGACGATCGCTTCCATCGTTCCCAGACCATATCCGGCGAACGGTGCCGCAGTCAGCATCCATCCCCAGGTCGGCTGCAGCGCGTATACCGCTTCCCCTGCCACAATGATGCCCAGTGCCAGCAGCAGCAGCGGTTTCTTGCCGATCCGTCTGATCATCCAGGGCGCCAGCAGAACGCCCACCATGCCGCCCAGGAACGAATTCATGACCAATTGTCCGCCATCTCCGTAATGAATCCCGTAAGCATGGACCATGGGCTCCATTACAGCTCCAACAACGAGCTGCCCTAACCCGACAACAAAATAAGCGACACAACCCAAAAAAACCAATCGAGCCATACGTATAATTCCCTTCCTGATTCCCATATGCAGACCACGTTATCATACCACGCGGGGAATTTATCAAGGAAGACCTAACTATCCGGGTAAAATTTATTTATGAGACCTATATACCCCTCGCTGCGTATAGACTTCCTACAGAGACAGATTTATACAGTAATAAGATAAGGGAGGCACGTGATTGAATGGAACTCGTGGGAATGGAAAGTAAAAAGAACAAACCCGAATTGC
Organism: Paenibacillus sp. JT22N12; assembly: GCF_056269365.1. NCBI lineage: Bacteria > Bacillati > Bacillota > Bacilli > Caryophanales > Paenibacillaceae > Paenibacillus > Paenibacillus sp. JT22N12. The sequence continues at coordinate 122,629 of NZ_JBWDNU010000016.1, forward strand.
CGCCAGGCTTGTTCAAAAAGATCGCGATCGGGGTCGTGATCCTGCTTGTCATTATTATTGGATATTCAAGCTTCTACACGGTCCAGGAACAGGAAAGAGCCGCTATTCTGACTTTCGGCAAATATACAGGCGAGACAACGGCCGGGCTGCATTTCAAATGGCCTTTTCCAATTCAGCAGGTCATTATCGTACCCGCCGAGCTGACGCAGCGCATTTACATCGGCTACCGTCAGGACGGGGCGACCATTACGCCGGTTGATGAAGAAGCCATGATGATTACCGGCGATGAGAATATTGTCTCTGCCGACGCCGTCGTCCAGTGGAAAATCAGCAATATTCATGAATACTTATTCAACATTGATAATCCGGAGCAATTTCTGCGCAATGCCTCCAGCTCCTCCATCCGCTCGGTAATCGGGTCAGAGAAGCTCGATTATGCCATCACCGACGGGAAGACCGAGATCCAGGATAAAGTCCGCGAAAGACTGCTCGAGCTGCAGGGCAGATACCACACCGGCATGCAGATCATCGATATTAAATTCCAGGACATCGAACCGCCAAGCGGTCAGGTCGAAGAAGCCTTCCGCGAGGTTACCAACGCCCGTGAGGAGAAGAATACGAAGATCAACAATGCAACCAAATACGAGAATGACAAAATCCCCAAAGCGCGCGGTGAAGCGCAGGCGCTGCTCGAGAATGCGGAAGGAACGAAGAAATCCAGGATTCTGAACGCAGAGGGCGATGTCGCCCAGTTTAACGCCATTTTCACCGAATACAAGAAAAATCCCGATGTCACTGAAAGCCGTCTGATCGTCGAGACGCTGGAGAAAATTTTGCCGAAGGCCAAAATCTTCATCTCTGATTCAGCCGGGGATACCGTGAAATATTTGCCAATCAATGAGCTTCTGCGCAGCGGCAGCACAACGACAACGACCACACCTTCTACAACTTCATCTGGTACGACCTCGGGAGGTTCAACGCCATGAGTAAACGAATGATTCTGAGTTTAGCCGGAGCTGTCGTTGTGATCATCCTGATCTTCACCTCCATGTTCATTGTCAAAGAAGGCGAGTACAAGGTGGTGCTCAAATTCGGCGAGGCTGTCAGGGTAGAGAAGACACCCGGCCTGGCCTTCAAAATTCCCTTTATCGAAAATGTCTCTACACTGCCAAAGTACCAGATGACATATGAAAGCAATCCTACTGCCATTCTGACCAAAGACCAGAAGCCGATCATCGTTGACAATTATACGGTGTGGCGGATTGACAACCCTGAATTCTTCCTCAAGACAGCCCAGACCATATCGGTGGGCATCCAGAGGATCGACGAAGCCGTATACAACTCGGTCCGGCGCAAGCTGTCGGAAATCAATTATGACAATATTATCAGCGAGAATACGGAACGCGGCAATATTAACGATGAAATTACGGCTGACGTTTCCACTGCCCTCATACGCGATAACTACGGCATCGAAATTATCGATGTCCGGATCAAACGGACCGATCTGCCGGAAGAGAACAAGCAGAGCGTATATAACAGGATGATTTCGGACCGTCAGTCGATCGCGGCCCGCTACTTGTCCGAAGGCGACGAGGAATCCCGCAAAATCACGTCCAAGGCCGACCGCACGGCAACCGAGCTTCTGGCCCAGGCAGAAGCCGACGCCAAGAAAATTATTGCCCAGGGCGAGCAGGAAGCCGCCAAAATCTATAACGAGGCGTACGGAAAAGACCCTCAGTTCTACAGCTTTTACCGTACCCTGGAAAGCTATGTGACGACGCTCTCCAACGAGCCGGTTATTCTCATGCCGATTGATTCGCCTTACACCCGGATTCTGCTGGGCAAATAAACCCTGCTGCAAGCAGGAGCCGCCTTTCTGGTTATTTTCGTGAACAAAGGGCCGTAAATCCAACGCTGCAGCGCGGGATTACGGCCCTTTTACTATCTATTCTAACTGCTTCCTAATGGACATCTTCACTGCAATTTTATTTAATGATAAGCACCGGGACACTCGCATGCTGGGCGACGTTGTGGCTTACGCTGCCCATCATAAATTCGCGTAGTCCACCAAGTCCGCGGCTGCCGATCACAATCAGATTGCCCCCGTTTTGTTCCGTATACTGCAGAATGGCTTCAGCCGGACTGCCCTCCAGAATAACCGTATTTGCATAAGGCAGCTGCGAGATCTTCTCGCTGGCATCAGCGAGCAATTTTTGCGCCTTCTCCAGCCATTCCCGCTGTACGGAGTTCGGCACCGATACAACCGAATCCGCAATCGCCATGTAGGGAACACTGTATACATGAACCACGGTAATTCTATTCGCCTGCTTCTTTTCCACCAGCTCAATTGCGGTATTAAGTGCTTTCACAGAAGCCATAGAACCGTCATAAGCGACCACGATATGAGAAAAAAGCATGGTAATTCCTCCTTGTGTGGACATCTTCGGCAATACCTATTATTATTTAACCGTCAGGAAGACATTTCAAACCGATCAGGCGGATATTTCCTCCACTAGAATTCGTACCAATTTGCTATAATAACAATCATCCTTTCCGTCATGATCCCCATTAGGAGGCTTGCCTAAACATGAATCTCATACGTACAGCCAATAATTCCAGCTTTACCGTAACGGCGCTCTCGCCCCAGCAGGCCGAAGAGCTCTGCAGCTGGCATTATGAGCCTCCTTTTGATTTCTATAACTGGTCGTCATGGGAGGTCATGCTGCAGCTCGGTCTGGAGTTCGGCGATCCCGAGATCCGGGAGAAGCAGTACTGCGCAGTCGTGGATGCGGATGGCGAATTGATCGGATTTATCCAGTTCTTCCCTCTGCTCGGCGTTACCCGGATTGGTCTGGGCATGCGTCCGGATCTGTGCGGACACGGGCTTGGCCTGCAATTTTTGCAAACCATCATCGCAGAAGGAATCAGCCGCGCGCCTGAAGATATATTGGATCTTGAAGTGCATGTGTGGAACCTGCGGGCGATCCGCACCTATGAGAAAGCCGGGTTTGTGATTACCGATACCTATATCAGGAGGACGGTTGACGGCCCAATCGAAGTGCACTGCATGACCTACTCTCCCGAGCCGATGAATGCCTCATAAGAATGCGGGCACTCACGATACGTACTAAAATATCCCCGCTTTGCATAATCGTATTATGGGGTGTGAAGAGCGCAGCATATCCATCAGCTTCGTTCTCGTGCTTCGCATACCATTTTCAAGGAGGCGGGTCCATTTGAAAACGTTGAATATCATTGGCTTGATTATTCTCATCATTGGAGGGTTGAATTGGCTATTGGTCGGTCTGTTCGAGTATGATGTGGTATCGGAAATTTTCGACGGTTCGGACACAGTCGGCGCCAAAATCGTTTACATTATCGTAGGATTGTCCGCGCTCTATGCCCTGTCCTTATTTCCTAAAGTATCCTCTGAGAATTAACAACACGTTTTTTATAAGAAGTGATCGCTTCGCCGTCCCTGGCGGCCCTAGCTTAGTTTCTTCCCTCGATCATAACAAAAAGACATACCCGCTCCTCTCGCCGAGCAGCTGGTATGTCTTCTTTATTATGTCATGCCGCGAGATTGTCAGCTTTCCCCTTCAGGGTCGATTAAATCCGCGAATAACAGACCGCGTCTGCCTACCGGCATAGAGATTGTTCGAATGCGGTCGAAGGAGTCTAGATCCGTGTAGGTTCGGGACACCGCGGCGCGCATCGTTCCTTCGAGCTCCACTGAAGTCGGGATGAAATAAGGCCTCCAGCTCCAATTCAGCCCTCGGAAGGCTGCCTCCCGCTTCCAGTCTTCTCCCATAATCCGATGATAGTTGGATGAGATCTGAATGCCGTCTTCCCTGCACATATAAACGCGGATACAGGATGACTCCAGTTTGGGGAGAATTTGCTCGATAACGGTATCCTCCGCCTCTTCCGGGCAGCCTTCCGCTCTTGCCTCCCAGGCCGCTTCCACAATTAGCCGCAGCTTCTCCGCCTCGAAAGTCCAATAACGCTCAGCCAGAATGATGCGCGAGCGACGCTGTTCCAGCCCTTTTTCGATCAATCCGGCAAAGCTGTCCGAGGGCCTGAATTCCGGCTCTGCCGGAGCAAACAAATACCCTTGTACATACCTCGCACCAATCTCGATGGCGCGCTGCAGCTCCTGCTCCGTTTCCACACCTTCAAGCAGCAGCGAAGCGCCGATCTGGTCGGCCAGCGTGGAGAAGGAACGAAGAACGCCGTAATAGCCGCTGTGAAGCTCGCTTTTTTGGAGCATATGGATGTCGATTTTCAGAATATGGGGTTGAATCAGCGCAATCCGGTCCATATTGCTGAATCCGCTGCCTACATCGTCTATGGCAATCCGGCAGCCTTCCTTGCGGTAAACGTCGACAACAGCCCGCAGCCGTTCCATAGGATCCAGAAACGACTCCTCCGTAATCTCGATCACCACACGGGCAGGATCGACACCATACTTATCCAGCAGCTGAAGCGTCGGCAGTTCCCCGGTATTCGCATAGGTCTGAAAAATCCAGGAGGGCTTTAAATTCAGAAACAGCATCCCCGGGTCCGACGATGCGGAATCCGCGGCAAATTTGGCCAGCGCCTGCTCTCGCAAGAGCCGGTCAACGCGAATTTGCTCCCCCATCGATATTGCCTTGTTTTCAAAAAATGGCCCGAGGCTGCGTACTCCCTGACGGGTTCGAATACGGCCAAGCGCCTCGTAGCCCATAATCAGCCTGGTATCGAGCGCAAGCACCGGCTGGTAAAACGGGATGAGTTGATCAACCGTATTCTCTTCCATTGACCACGTCATGCTGTGTGCTTCCGTCATCGCCGCCGCGCCCCTCATGATATCTTAATGTCATGTTTACTAACAATTAACACTTTTTTCTTATTGTAAAATAGTGTCGAATCGTTGTAAAGGGCAAGAACTGCCCTAGGCACACGGCATTGGAGTCCACACATCTGTTTGTTTGCCTTCTATTTCCTAAAGATAAGCAAGCGAGGCCTCATTGTAGCGTTTGGCGGCTTGGATATCCAGCTCTGTCAAGCCGCCAGCATCCAGAGTGCTCAATCGAAGAATGACCTTCTTGAAATCGATGATGAAATATGGATGATGATCCATCTCCTCGGCAATGACGGCGACCTGCTGGGCGAATGCCATCGCATCCTTGAACGATCCCAGCTTGTAGCTGCCCCGCATCCATTTCTCATCCTCGCGATCCCAGTTCTCAAGTCCCGATATCGCTTCATCCACTATCGCCTTCGGCAGTTTTTCCACTCTGGCCACGATACTCACTCCTTCATCCAACGGTTTAAATCAGGCGGACAATCCGGCTTTCCTTCCCATCGACCGATACCTCGATGCAATGGTGTTTGGAACGGTAATTGACCACTCCCTGCCCGACTTCAATGACGGAATCCTCGCCAAGCGCATAGAACAGGTCATCCGCCAGAACCTCCATCAGCTCGGTCCGCTGCTGCGGCTCAAGCGCCATCCAGTCCGCCCGTTCCATTTCAAAAAAAGTATAACTGTCCTCAATCGACCCGATTGCCTCGGTCAGATCCTTCAAAATGTCGGTATATTCTCTAGCGTGCTTAACGCCCATCTCTTATAACCACCTTTACCCTCAAATGGAGCTTCTTCATCATCATTTTACACGAATATCACATAAAAAATAATCAATTGCTTCTAAAACATCCAAATTGCTCTAATCTACACGCTGATTTTGACGATAAATAGATATAGACTGCATTGTCGAAAGAAGTTTTATTTTGTCAGCCGGACACTCCGTGTACCGCCCTGCAATTCTAACAACGGGATCCGAGCTGCCTTAATTCGGCAGCTATCCCATTGTCAATATTTTATCGGACGAGGTGTGTCATGGAAAAATCAACGATTATTGGTATTGTGCTTGGGCTCGTGGCTGTTATTCTTGGTATGGCGCTCAAGCATGCGCCGCTCAGCAGTCTGGTCAATCCCGCTGCGTTCACGATCATTATCGTGGGTACCGCAGCTTCTCTCTTCATTGCTTTTCCCATGAACGAGATCGCAAAATTCCCTAAGCTGCTCAAGATGACTTTCATCGCACAGAAGCTGCTGCCGCGTGAAGAGCTTATCAGCTTATTCATGGACTGGGCTACCATCACCCGCCGCGAAGGCCTCCTTGCACTTGAGACCCAGGTCGATGATATCCAGGATCCTTTTCTTCGCAACGGAATGCGGATGATTATAGACGGGAACGATCAGGATTTTGTACGCGACGTGCTGCTTGAGGATATATCCGCTACAGAAGAGCGCCACCGCGCCGGAGCCCTTATTTTCTCCCAGGCCGGCATGTACGCCCCTACGCTTGGGGTTCTCGGCGCCGTTATCGGTCTGATTGCCGCACTGGCAGATATGAGCGACATGGAGAAGCTGGCGCATGCAATCGCAGCGGCCTTCATTGCTACTCTGCTCGGGATTTTCACCGGTTACGTGCTGTGGCATCCGATTGCCAACAAGCTCAAGCGTCTCTCCAAACGTGAAGTCGAGCTTCGCCTGATGATGGTTGAAGGCCTCCTGTCCATTCAATCCGGTGTATCGACCATCGCAATCAATCAGAAGCTGTCTGTATACTTAACACCTACTCAACGTTTGAAAATGAGTGAGAAGGGGGCGGAGGGCAATGAGCAGAAGGCATAAAAGCGAGCATCACGAAGAACATGCCGACGAGTCGTGGCTGATCCCCTATGCCGATTTGCTTACCCTCCTGCTCGCCTTGTTCATCGTATTATATGCAATGAACTCTGTTGATTCCAAGAAGTTTGAGGATATGAGCAGAGCGTTTAACGTGGCACTCGACAGCGGTGTCGGCGTTCTGGATAATACCTCCGTCGTCAGTAATGGCGAGGATCTGGACCGGGATGACAAAAACCATACCAAGCCGGAGGATGCCACCACCGATGCGAAGCGCAATGAGCTGATGAAGCAGGAGCAGCAGGAGCTGGAGGACCTCAAGAAGCAGATTGATAAATACATCCAGACGAACGGCCTCACAACTCAGCTCGATACAAAGCTTAATCAATCGCAGCTTATGATTACGATAAGCGACAATGCGCTCTTCCCATCCGGCAGCTCCACAGTCAAGCCGGAAGCGCGCATACTTGCGAAAGCGATCGCGAACATGCTGCAGCCTTATTCCGACTATGAAATCGTCGTATCCGGGCATACCGACAATGAGCCGATTTCGACCGCGGAATTTCAATCCAACTGGGATTTGAGCTCCTCACGCGCCATACGCTTCATGGATGTCTTATTGCTTAACAAGAACCTGAATCCGAAGCTGTTCAGCGCTATCGGGTACGGAGAGTATCGTCCCGTGGACACCAATGATACGGCGCTCGGCCGCTCCAAGAACCGCCGCGTGGAAGTATCCATTATCCGTAAATTCATGGATGCCACCAAGGCTCAGGAAATTCCAGCAACCCCAAAAGCCTAAAGACTCTTATTATTTCAAGTCTTGGTCAATCCTCCGCATAACTTATATAAAGGTACCTTACAAAAAAACCAACGTAAATCCGGCATATCTGCTGGAAACGTTGGTTTTTGGTTTATTCATTTATATGCGAGATTGCGGGCCAACCTCAGCTATGCTGCTCTCAAGAGGCATTGGCATATAAAGCTTGTTATTGCCTGCCCTCTCACCCATGGTTCTCCAGCAGCGCCATCAGCTCCTGCAGCTCGCCTTTTGTCAGGTCACGCCACTTGCCTCTTCCGAGCTCACCAAGATGAATATTCATAATGCGGACGCGGCGAAGGCCGTGCACCTGATAACCGAAGGTTGCGCACATCCGCCGGATCTGGCGGTTTTTACCTTCAGTCAGAATAATACGAAAGACACGGTCCCCTTCCTTCGTCACTTTGCAGGGAAGCGTCATGCTGCCCAGAATCCGGACGCCCTCGCTCATCGCCTTGAGAAACCGCGGCGTTAGCGACCGGTCAACGGTTACGATATATTCTTTCTCGTGCCTTCCTTCTGCCCGCAGAATACGATTCACAATATCTCCGTCATTGGTCAGCAGAATGAGTCCTTCCGAATCCTTATCCAGACGCCCAATCGGAAATATCCGCTCCTCATGACCGATAAAATCAACAATATTGCCTTCAATATGAGCTTCGGTTGTGCTTGTAATGCCGATCGGCTTGTTGAGCGCAAGATACACATGGCTCTTCTGCTCGCCTATCGGCTTCCCATCCACTCTTACATCATCCTCAAGCTCCGCCTGACTCCCGAGCTCTGCTGTTATGCCGTTAATCGTCACGCGTCCCGACTCGACAAGCTTGTCTGCTTCCCGTCTGGAACAATATCCGGTTTCACTAATAAATTTGTTAATTCTCAAGCTGAAAGTTCACCCCGCACCGTTTGCTTTGTATGTCGCTGCAGCTACTATTGTACATGATTCGGTTGATCTTCGCTTGTCTCTTCCCGAGGCTTCTGAATAAGCGGCAGGGTGATCGTTACCGTTGTGCCGACATCGACCTTGCTCTTGATCTCCATCATACCATGATGGCTTTCAATAATCCGCTGGCTGACCATAATCCCAAGCCCCGTGCCGCTATCCTTACCGGTAAAAAAAGGATCGCCAAGCTTCGAGATCATTTCCTCCGGGATGCCGATTCCTTCATCGATTATGGATACGGACACTTCGCTGCTTCCCTTGCTGTCGATGTTGACCTGAATTTCCCCGCCGTCCGGCATCGCCTCGATGGCGTTCTTCAGCAGGTTGATGAAGACCTGCTTCAATTGATTTTCCTCACAGGAGATCAGGCAGGAGTCCATGTTGAAGTTGGCAATAAATTCGATATCGCATAGATGAGCCTGGCTGTCCAGCAGGGAAATGACATCCCCCAGAATAAAACGGACATCCTTCTCCTCAAACCGGGTAGCCTGGGGCTTGGCGAGGATCAGAAACTCTCCCACAATCAGATTGATCCGATCCAGCTCGGAGAGCATGATATCGACATGCCGGGTATTCAGCTTGTTTGTCTCCAATTGGAGCTGCAGAAATCCGCGAAGCGTGGTCAACGGGTTGCGGATTTCGTGGGCGACCCCTGCCGCCAGCTGTCCGACCGTCGTGAGCTTCTCTGACCGGCGCAGCAGCTCCTCCATTTTGTTGCGGCCCGTCATGTCGCGGGTGATGCTCGCAATCGCGTGGATCGTTCCATGCTTGTCCCTGATCGGCGATGTCGTCACACTGACGGCAATCCACTCCCCGCTTTTGTTGACCCGGATCGTTTCCCTGGCTGTCAAATGTTTGCCCGACTTGAGCCCTTCCATCATTTGCAGCTCTTCCATATGCAAATGCTCCGGAACCAGTGGAAGGGTATGACCTGTTGCCTCATCCGCTGTGTATCCGAACAGCTGCTCGAATGCCCGGTTCACCTGGGTAATGCGTCCGCTCAGATCAACCACATGGATCGCATCCGTCGTATGGTTAATGAAGGATTCCAAATATTCTTTCATTGAACGGTTCTCTTCGAATGCCAGTTTGAGCTTGGTCATATAAATCCCGAGGTTCTTGGACATGGCATTGACCCGCTGGGCCAGCTGCCCAAGCTCATCCTTGCGCTTGACTTCAATTGAATTATCAAAACGTCCATAGGAAACTTCGTTGATTTTCCATAAAATCGATCGGATGGGACGTATCAGAATATCGGACAACCAATAGCTGCAGAACACGACAATAATAAGAAGAATAGCGGAAATAAAAATCTGGTTGTTGCGCTGTTCATCGATTTTATTCGTTAGCGGCTGTCCATCCAACACCAGGCCAATGACATAAGGGACAGAAGCGGCGACTTTGACGAAGCTTTTTATCACATCCTTGCCCTGAACGGTGGTATACCGAAAAACGTTCTGGCCCCGGGATGCCGCAAGAATATTTCTCTCATCCATTTGGGGCTGCCTGTAATGATAGCTGCCGAATGAAACCGGATGTTCCGCCATCTGCTGCGCGCTGGTCATTTTTGGGATTTCACCGACGGGCTCTTTGCCAAATAATAACGGATTGAAGCCGCTGATCTCCAGAATAATCAGATTATTAGTCATGGTTTGGGATAATACGGAAGTGGGACTGTTAATTTCCCCATAACCCTCCGTTTGATTATTTTGAATATAGCTGCCAATGATAGATTCCTGATCGTTCAGCATATAGAATCCCCACTTGCCGGGATAGGCCATAGTCGTTGAAGCTGTATTTATTTCGATGGGTCCGGACCAGAAATAATAACCCAGTCTCTGCAGCGCTTCACTTGAATGATTGGTAAGTCCCTGCTTTAGCAGCTGCTCAGGCTTCCCCAGGCTTTTCATATTAAGTCCGCTTAACTGCGAATCGGAAGATTGCTTGATGATATATTCTCCATCTATGGGTACAATGAGCGAGAGCTGGGTCACACCCAGCTGACTGGCCAGCTGTCCCAGCTGTTCACTGGTAACGGGATTTGCGCTGTCTTGCAGCCGCTTGGCTGTTTCCGCTGAAGCCATCTTCAGTTTTTCGTCGAATACCGATTGCAATAATTCATACTCTCTGGTGTGCTGGGCTACGGAGGCGGCGATTTGCTCGCTGATATGGGTCATATTTGATTCAACCTCAGCCTTCATGTTGACTCTGGTCGAATATTCGTTCAAAATCACATTAACAATCAGCAGCAAAAATACGATGAACGAAATCATGAACGATAGCTTCGTTTTTACCGACAACTAACGACACACCCTTTTGCACGCTTGTGGACATCTACTTGGATCATAACATATTTGTCATAAAATGAAAGTAACTGCAGCCATGATTACAGACTAAAAATGGGTCAAAAAAGTGACTATTCACATAGTTATCCACAATTTTATCCCCAAATCCACAAATTAATTTCGGTAATGTGTATAAATCTGTGCATAACGGATCGGTTATACACAATTCTATACACATGCTGTTAACAACGAATATCTGTTCGTGGCACAATATGTCGAGTAGATGGAGGAGACGTTCTATGGATAACTTTTATTTTCAGGACAAAGACCGGCAATGGATGCAGGAAGCAATTGAAGAAGCATTGAAAGCCGAACGGCTCGGGGAGGTTCCCATCGGGGCGGTAATCGTACATGGCGATGAAGTCATCGGTAGAGGACATAATTTACGTGAGACCTCTATGGACCCCACCGCGCATGCCGAAATCATTGCCATACGTGAGGCCAGCCGCAAGCTTGGCGCCTGGCGTCTGCTGGATTGCACCCTGTATGTCACCCTGGAGCCTTGTCCGATGTGTGCGGGAGCCCTTATCCAAAGTCGTGTAAAAAAAGTCGTGTACGGCACAGCAGACCCTAAAGCGGGTTGTGCGGGTACATTAATGAATTTATTGCAGGAACCGCGGTTCAATCATGAGACCCAGCTTGTCAGCGGACTATTGCAGGAAGAATGCTCAGCTTTGCTCACGCAATTTTTTCGTCGATTAAGAGGGCGGTTGTAGATGATGATTTGCTATGATAAAGGAGTAGGATGCCTCTGCCGGTTTAACTCTCTTTTCTGGATATATTGTAGGGTGACAATAAGCTGATCGGCTGCTTCACTGATAGCAAGAACTTCTGGGTCGGTTAAACTTCCGCGCGTCTCCGCAGCCTCCAATAGTCTGATGCGAAGAACGTGCAACTCGTCGAGCAGCTTTTTTTTGTCGTTCATGACTCCTTGCTAATCGCTCCTATCACCTCTTGGGTTACAAACAGTAACAAGTTAATTATACCCCTATCGATTACAGGATTTTGTAAAAACATGTCGAGGATTCGACAGTATTTTAGGGAATATTTCGACACAAAACAACAGGAACCCGCTTCTTTCGATAAAAATCGTTTGATTGTCAGGATTATTTGTGGAGGATCAAGAAATTTTAGTATCTTGTTCTTACTCCAACGTTTACCGCTGTTTAACTGTTTCCCCGCGTTTGCTTCTCACTGTTCCTCGTTAAGGCTTGCACGGCCTAAAGGAAACGTGATATTATAAATGTTGCCGCGCGCCCGTAGCTCAGCAGGATAGAGCGACAGTTTCCTAAACTGCAGGTCGTACGTTCGAATCGTATCGGGCGCGCCATTTTACCAGAAGCCTCTTGCCTTGCCTCGATCTCTGCCATCGAAGCAGGGCAATTATTTTTTCAGGATATGTCTAAATATATGCCCAAAAAGGGAGAGTACAACCTTTATGCCGGATGAAAACAGCCGCTTGTGGGAAGAACTTCTGGCTTCTGCCCGCTTCCGGGTATGGACCGCAGAATATACCAAAGTACAGCGTTCCTGGCAGGAATTCGATCATGTTCCCACCTTTAACCGTTTTTATTTGATCCAGGAGGGTGTAGGTCTCATTCGTATCAAGGACGAGGAGTATTATCCCGTCAAGGGACAGGTGGTACTGATGCCTGCAGGCGTACGCCAAAGCTATTCCACCATCAGCGATGAAACCTACGGAAAGTACTGGTGTCATTTCACCGCTACTTTGGGAGATTTGAGATTGTTCGATATTATGGAAACTCCATATATTCTCACTGTCGACGACGAAGAGCGCTGGAAGCATTGGATCTTTCTTTTCGCCTCGCTGAAGCAATATATCCAGCGTGATACGATCGCCGCGAGCTTTCGTGTCAATTCGCTGATTATGGAGATCATGGCTTGCTTCATCGAGCAAATCGGGGAAATCAAGCTCAATCGGAGCTCTGCTGTCGTTGATAAAATCCATACCGCGATCTCTTACATGGAGCAGCGGTTTGAAGAACAGCTGACAATCGACGAATTGGCCAAGCTGGTTCATTACCATCCCAATTATTTCATCCAGGTATTTAAACAGTTCACCGGGAGTTCTCCCATTCAATATCTCAACGCCATGCGTGTCGACAAAGCCAAACAATGGCTGTCTACTACGGACATGCCTGTCTCCGAAGTGGCAGAGCGTGTAGGGATGACCTTATTTTATTTCTCCCGCCTGTTTAAGGAGCATAGCGGCTTCACACCCTCCGGCTACCGCCAAATCAGCAAACAATAAGCAGGGTACGGTTTCATAACTCGTCTAAATAATCAAAAAGTGCGCTCTTGAGCTCGGGCTCGAAGAACGCACTTTTAAATTATTGCATGGCAATGCGCAAAATCAACTCAAAGTCCCTTCGTGGAATCCGGCAGCTCTTCTATGCCAGACATATCGCCCAATCCTTGCGGGACCAGCAGTTCCTGAAGCTGTTCCACAGGAATCGCATCTGTCGGGATTCCGTACTCGAATGTCACGTCCTTGTTGATATCCGCATACGTCATAAACATATGAGCCGCGAGCTTGGTTGTATCGGTCTCATCAATAAAGTCCATATTCATCGTCATATCCTGATACGTCAGATAATTGTCTTTGATACCGCTTGTCAACGTGAATTCATTGACCTTAAGGGATTTCTTGACCTCAGCGATCGCATCCTTCACTTCGCCTTCTTCCTTGCCTTCCAATTCCGCTTTGGCCCGCTCCAGATCTTCCTTGCTGGTCTGGAGTGTTTTCATATACGCTTCATTGTTAAGAATAAGATCGATGATCTGGGGTGCAACTTTTTCAATTACAGTGGTGATCGCTGTCTCAAAGTTTTGCGGATTAATCGAAAAGCGGACAAATTGGTCAGCTTTATAGTCCTCCGGTAGCCACTTGATATCTCCGGCTTTGGGCTCGCTGAAATAGGTCTTTTCATCAAAATTATCAAGGGTTGTTTTCATCATGTCTTGACTCATTTTTTGTATGGTTGCCGCATCCGGCATGGCAGCTCCGCCCTGCTCTTCAGCGAGCTTCTTCACATCAATCTCGACAAATTTCCCGGCGATCGTTTCGGGAATGGGGAAGCCCGGGATAGTTGGCACTTTAACCCATACCTTTTCATCCGTCACGATAATCGGAATTTTCAGATTGAATTTCATATCTTCACTGCCAAGCGCCATATCCAGTGTGAACTCGGCGTGCTGCGGGTCCGTCTGAATGACACCATTCATATTAATCGTAGCGCCTTTAAGAAAATTAACGACTCCTGATGCCACGGCAGCATTTGTACTGTCCATTGCGGCACTGTCCGGCAGCGTAACGTTGTCAATGCCAAAGGTTCCTTTGAAGCTCATGGATTTGGCTTCCTGCATGTTGGTCAATGCCGATGTAACAGCTTCTTTAGGCGGCTTCCCCTTGCTGCAGCCTGCCACGACAACCATCATGACAGCCAGTAAAACAATGAATCCGGTTTTGATTCTCTTCATCTCGGATTTCCCCTCCATTTTCTAACGCAACTCTCATTCTAAACCATAATTGCCAGTTCGAAAAGACTATTGTCTGTTTTCAGGCATATAAAAAAAGCCCCTGCTTCCCGGTTAATTAACCGGAAAAAAAGGGCTATAATCATTATTTACCAAATCTTTAGCTTATCAGCCTTGAGGATTGTGATGACGGGTATGATTGAGCTGCTTCACCTTCTTGGAGCCCGACAATGGCTCTTGTTGATTGCGAGTTTTTGGCTTCTCCTGATGGTCATAAGGATTAGGGACCGGAGTACTGTCTGGCTTGCTCATCGCTTTGCCCTCCTTTCTTGCTGGTTTCTAGCTGCGCGGATGCTTCAAATCGGTCGGCTCATCATGATTGAGCGCATCCTGATGGCGGCGATCGTTCTTGTCCTGCTGAAGCTGCTGGGCATGATGGCTGTTAACGGGATTGATATCAAGCGCCTCTACAACATTGCTCAAGTTTTTATCGGCGCTGCCTTTATTTTTAGTCATAGCGGTGTAGCCTCCCCTTCAGTAGCTGTCCAATCGTCTATCTATACATTCGTCAGTACGTGAAGCGCCTGGGCGCATTCATGAATATGACGGGTGTAATCTTCTATAAGCTGCTGGATGATCGGCGTTCTCTCGTCAACCGAGCGGCCGTCTTTTTCCACATCAATCAACGTGACCTTGATTTCACGGCTGTCCACATAGGTCGCTTTAAAGTCAAAGCTGTACATTTGATGGCCTGCGGTATCCAACGTAATACGCAGTGTCTGTGCATCAGCCTCATCTGCCAAAACAGACACGCGATCCGCCTCATTCACATATTCCGGAAGCGTGCGCTGCCAGGCATCAACCAACTGCTGCTGATCCATCTGAAGCTCATCTTGTTTACTCATCCCTTACCACCTCCATGCGGATAATATGCCGACATGGGGCGGTTTTTATGCAGTCCCTCCAGTGTAGAAGCGGACACAAAGAAAAAATCGGAACCCGTTATCTTCTTATGAAATTTGGCATATCAGAGAAATCAAAAAACGCCCGGGCAAAATGCCCGGACGTTGGTTTCTTATAGTTGGCGGAGAGGGTGGGATTCGAACCCACGTGGACTTGCGCCCTAACGGTTTTCAAGACCGCCCCGTTATGACCGCTTCGGTACCTCTCCAGATAAGATGTGGCTTTTGGCCACAAGATATATTGTACCACAGGCCAAAATGGATATGCAACACCAATTTTGACCTGTGGCAACAGATCAGGTACGTACGCCGATTACCTCTAATCCCCCCATATAAGGACGAAGGATTTGTGGAATGATAATCGAGCCGTCAGCCTGCTGATAATTCTCCAGAATCGCGGCGACCGTTCGGCCGATAGCAAGTCCGGAGCCGTTAAGGGTATGCACAAATTCCGGCTTGCTCTTGGAATCGCGGCGAAAACGGATGTTGGCTCTGCGGGCCTGGAAGTCCTCGAAGTTGGAGCAGGAGGAAATTTCCCGGTATGTACCGCCGCTTGGCAGCCAGACCTCGATATCATAGGTCTTGGCCGATGAGAAGCCCATATCGCCCGTACAGAGCGTCAGGACTCGATAGGGCAGTTCTAACAGCTGAAGCACAGTCTCCGCGTTTAGAGTCAGCGATTCGAGCTCCGCATGCGACTCCTCCGGCTTGCACAGCTTTACCAGCTCCACCTTATTGAATTGATGTTGGCGGATAAGTCCGCGGGTATCGCGGCCGGCAGCGCCGGCTTCCGAACGAAAGCATGCGCTGTAGGCGACAAAATTTTTGGGCAGATCATCAGCTGACAAGATTTCGTCGCGGTGAATATTGGTTACCGGTACCTCCGCCGTCGGAATCAAATAATACTCGGTATTTGCAAGCTTAAAGAGATCCTCTTCAAACTTTGGCAGCTGACCGGTCCCAACCAGACTATCCCGATTTACGATGTAAGGTGGAAGCAACTCTTCATAACCATGCTTGTCACTGTGCAAATCCATCATAAAGTTGATAAGCGCACGCTCCAGACGGGCACCCAGTCCGCGGTAAAACACGAACCGCGAGCCTGTTACCTTGCCGGCGGCCTCAAAGTCAAGAATACCGAGCTCCTGAGCAAGCTCCCAATGGGCTTTTGGCTCAAACTGCAGCTCCGTCACTTCACCGACACGGCGAATCTCCACATTATCTGCCTCAGAAGAACCAACAGGCACGCTTTCATGCGGAATATTCGGGATAGCCAGCGTCAGCTCGGCAATTTCCGCTTCGACTACACGCACTTCCTCATCGAGCACTTTAATCCGGTCCCCGACCTCGCGCATTTCCACAATAAGGGCTTCTGCGTCGCCGCCGCTTTTCTTCAGCTTGGCCACTTCCTGAGAGACGGTGTTGCGGCGGCTTTTCAACTGCTCGCTTTCCTGCAGCAGATCGCGCCACTTGGTGTCCAGAATCGGGAATTCACTGATGAGCTCGGCAGATTTCCCGCGTTTTTTGAGTGCCAGTTCAACTTTACCAAAATCATTTCTTAGCAATTTAACATCCAACACGAAAAGGTAACCCCTCTCTAATTAAACACTCGTATCTATTGGCAAAGAGACTGCGAATTCGCAGTCTCCGGCTCTTCTAACGCGCGGACTCGGCAGCCGCTTCCTTAACCATGTCCAAAAAATACGCGTGCAGACGATAATCATCCGTAAGTTCCGGGTGGTAGGAAGATACTAGCAGATGCCCTTGTCTTGCGGTTACGATCTCGTCGTTATAAGTGGACAGCACTTCAACACCCTCGCCCACTTCCTTAATAAGCGGCGCACGGATGAAGACGGCCCTTACCGGCTCATCGATTCCGATAACGGCTAGATCCGTCTCGAAGCTTTCCCGCTGCCGTCCGAAGGCATTGCGCGCCACCGTCATATTCATCAGCTGCAAATGCGCTTCTTCTTGACCCTCTATCTGGTCGGCCAGCACAATAAGCCCTGCGCATGTACCGAAAATCGGTTTGCCGGCATCTGAGAAGCTGCGAATAGCATCCATAAAATCATACTTGCGCATCAGTTTGCCGATCGTAGTACTTTCTCCACCAGGAATAATAAGACCGTCCAGCTCGTCCAGCTGCCCGGACTGCTTGACCGCAACAGGCTCACCGCCAGCTGCCAGAATGCTTCGCATATGCTCAGCAACAGCACCCTGCAGCGCCAATACGCCAATCTTCATTCGTTATGCCTTCTTTCTTTACCGGCTAGCTGCTCTTACAGTCCGCGATCCTGCATTCGCTGAGCTGGATCAAGCTTGGATATTTCAATGCCTTTCATCGGAGCGCCAAGATTCTTGGACACTTCCGCGATCAGCTTGTAATCGGTGAAATGGGTTGTTGCTTCTACGATAGCACGGGCAAATTTCTCCGGATTGTCGGATTTGAAAATACCCGAGCCTACAAATACGCCATCAGCACCCAGATGCATCATGAGTGCAGCATCGGAAGGAGTTGCAATACCGCCTGCCGCGAAGTTTACAACCGGAAGCTTGCCGGTCTCGTGAACCTCTAATAACAGATCATAAGGCACACCCAGCACTTTAGCTTCCGCATACAGCTCATCCTTGGCAAGGTTTTGCACCTTACGGATTTGACCTGTAATAATACGCATATGACGGACCGCCTCAACGATATTACCCGTTCCAGGCTCACCCTTCGTGCGCATCATAGCTGCACCTTCCTGAATGCGGCGCAGCGCCTCTCCCAGGTCCTTGGCGCCATTTACGAAGGGAACAGTGAAGTCGCGTTTATCGATATGGAACACTTCGTCTGCCGGCGTAAGCACTTCACTCTCGTCAATGTAGTCAGCGCCGAGTGCTTCAAGCACTCTCGCCTCTACATAATGTCCGATACGGGCTTTGGCCATAACCGGAATGGATACGACTTTCATAACTTCTTCGAGAATCGTTGGATCGGCCATGCGGGCAACGCCGCCTGCGGCGCGAATATCGGAAGGCACACGCTCAAGGGCCATAACCGCTGTAGCTCCTGCCGCTTCAGCAATTTTGGCTTGCTCGGCGCTCATAACGTCCATGATGACGCCGCCTTTTTGCATTTCTGCCATGCCTCTTTTTACACGTGATGTTCCTGTTTCCATGTTCCCAAGTCCTCCTAAAATAATGTTCTCATCCCTCGAATATCCGAGTTAGCTCTAACCATTTATTTTACATGATCCAATCAAAATCGACAACCATTTAATCCATAGTGAAATGCTTGGTATTGGATTAAATTAGAACAAGTCCACTATCCCATTAAACAGTCCGGCAAAGAAAGTGCCGATCGCTCTGAACATCAGGCGCCACCAGCTTCCTTTATCCACATTCTCGGAAGAAATGAGGTCAACCTTCTTTTCAATGGTTTCCCCTGTATCTGCATCCTTATACGAATAGGTAGCTGTTCCGACAACCTGTCCCTGCTTGATTGGAGCTACCAGCTTATCTTCTGTCTGCAAGGTTACTTTAGGAGCGGAAATCTGCGGTGCTGCACCCTTTTTGACCAGGAATGTGATATCGTTCGCTGTCACGATAGGAGCAGTTTTCGAAACGCCTTTGTTTATTTTGACCGTTTCCGCATCTTTTACCACTGTTTTTGGAGCGACTACTGTTTTCTTCTCAAAATTGTTAAAGCCATAATCGAGCAGCTTTGCTGTCTCATAAAAACGGGCTTCCTTGGTACTTGTTCCCATGACAACGCTAATCAGGCGCAAATCGCCGCGCTTGGCTGTTCCCGTAAAGCAATAGCCGGCTGCTCCGATGTAGCCTGTCTTCATTCCGTCCAAACCTTCATAGGCAAATTTCTTAAAGGACGGCACATCCTTATTGCTGCCCAGCATCCAGTTCCAGTTGATCATGGGCTCTTTGTCGCGCTCACGAAATTTATAGGATTGAATTTTAGAATAGTCCAGGAATTCCGGGTGCTTCTGCAGAAGAAGCCTTGCGAACTTCGCCAGATCAGCTGCGGAAATCACCGTTGTGTCGAGCAGTCCTGTGGCGGTTGTAAAATGAGCGGAGTTCAGCCCCAGCGATTTTGCGGTATCATTCATTTTCTGAACAAATCCCTGCTCGGTACCGCCGCCGATATGGTCCGCCAGCGCGACAGTCGCGTCATTGGCTGAACCTACTGCCATGGCAATATATAAGTCTTTTACCGTATGCTTATCGCCTTCAGCCAAGTAGATTTGAGATCCATCCGCAGGCGTGGAAGCTGCTTCCTTCGTTACCGTTACAATGTCGTCCCATTTAATACGTTTCTGCTGGATTTCTTCCAAAACGATATATTCCGACATCATCTTCGTCATACTGGCAGGGGGGCGTACTTCATCCTGCGCTACCTGATAAAGCACTTGACCGGTATCCGCATCAATAAGTATGGCCGATTGAACCTCAAGTCCAAGTGAATTCGGTGTGAATGCATCTTTTGCAGCAGCGGCGTAAGCCGACGTCGAACCTATAATCGTAGTAAAAAGCAAGCCGACTAACAATGCGGATATCGCCGATACGAGACGTACCGGTCTTTTATTCCGTTCCAACGTCTTCTCTCCCTCTTCCAGTAGATTATCTATCTATTATTGTACCACATGGAACGCGCATGAAAAAAGAGAGGCAGGAAAATGGTGATCCCACCATCTTCCTGCCTGGGCACGAACCTTCTATCTAGAATTCTATCCGATCCGTATCACGGTTTACAACAAGCGAAGCTGACAATATGATTAAATAACTCTAATGATAGATTACAGAGAATAGTTTGGTGCTTCTTTAGTGATTTGAACATCATGCGGATGGCTCTCGCGCAGACCGGCATTGGTGATGCGAACGAATTGTGTGTCATGCTTCAGCTCTTCGATGCTTTTCGTTCCGCAGTACCCCATACCCGAACGCAAACCGCCAATCAATTGATGTACCGTATCGGCAAGCGGTCCTTTGTATGCTACGCGTCCCTCAATCCCTTCAGGCACGAGCTTGTTCTCATTCTCCTGGAAGTACCGGTCCTTACTGCCTTCTTTCATTGCCCCCAATGAACCCATACCCCGGTAAACCTTAAAGCGCCGTCCCTGATAAATTTCGGACTCGCCCGGGCTTTCTTCCGTTCCGGCGAACAAACTGCCGATCATAATCGCACTTGCACCCGCAGCGATTGCTTTGGTAACATCACCTGAGTATTTGATACCGCCATCGGCGATAATCGGAATATTATATTCACGTGCCACACTGGCACAGTCATAAATAGCTGTAATTTGCGGAACCCCGATACCGGCGATAATCCGTGTTGTACAGATCGAGCCAGGTCCCATGCCCACTTTAACGACCGATGCTCCGGCTTCGATCAGATCGCGCGTACCTTCACCCGTCGCCACGTTGCCGGCTACGATAACAAGATTCTCATATTTCTCACGAATCTTTCTCACCATATCCAGTACATTGATCTGATGTCCGTGCGCTGTGTCCACAACAAGAACATCCACACCGGACTGTACAAGCGCCTCAGCGCGCTCCAGTGTGTCCTTGGCTATGCCTACGGCCGCTCCGCAGAGCAGCCTGCCTTGTGTATCCTTGGCAGCGTTAGGGAATTGAATCGCCTTTTCAATATCCTTGATCGTAATAAGTCCCTTAAGGGTATTGGTATCGTCAACCAGCGGAAGCTTCTCAATCTTATGCTTCTGGAGCAGACCTTCCGCCTGCTGCAGCGTAGTGCCTACAGGAGCGGTTACCAATTCTTCATGGGTCATCACTTCACTGATTTTCATCGAATAATCGTGAATAAAGCGCAAATCGCGATTTGTCAAAATACCAACCAGCTTCTGATTCTCATCTACAATCGGAACGCCGGATATCCGGTATTTGCCCATCAATTCCTCAGCGTCATATACATGATGATCAGGCGTCAAGGAGAAAGGGTTCGTGATAACGCCGCTCTCCGAGCGCTTAACCCGGTCAACCTCCTCGGCCTGCTGCTGGATGGACATGTTCTTATGGATAATTCCAATACCGCCTTCACGGGCCATAGCGATCGCCAGAGCCGATTCCGTTACTGTATCCATGCCCGCACTGATCAGCGGAATATTCAACTTCACGTTGGCGCTCAGGCTGACCGAAACATCAACCTCCCGAGGCAAAATTTCCGATTTACGGGGTACAAGCAAAACGTCATCAAAGGTTAATCCTTCTTTGGCGAATTTATTTTCCCACACTGATATGATCCTCCTTCAAATGGTTTCCGAAAGAGGGAAGAAACGGCCACCGCTGTGCAAGAAAACATTTGTTAACGCAGACGAGCCGAAAAGTCATTTCATCTTACGCTCGCCTTTATTCCTTTTCGGCGGTATGCCATGTTCCTTCCCTTAAAAATATAATTAAAGTATGGAGCTAATCGATACTTTCTTATATTTCAAAATCGGGCTTCTTATTGTGAATGAATTGATTCGACTCACTTATATTATTGCAATATTAGCAGAGGGGTTAGGGGCTGTCAAGGATTCGCGATGCCCTCTTAATACTCCAATCATGAACGATAATCATATTTACAATTGGAGCTCCAAAGCAGGAATTCTTTTACACCTTGCTCATTCGCAGCCTGAATTTGTTTATTGATCTGATGCGCCCCATAACGCTGATGCGGGTGTACCCAGGTGGCTGTAAAGCCCTGGAGCCAAGGGCGGATTTGTGCAGCCTGTTTTTTGGGGGTGGCATTCAACGCTTTATTGCGCCGCATCGCATCCGCCATGGCCTTGCGAATAACCTTATAGGGCTGGAGATCAGGGCTGCTTATTCCATACATTCCCTGCGAATAATGGGACGGGTATGTCATGGGTGAGATAACATCGACTACGCTCGCTATGGCCGGCCATGACTGTCCAATCCCCATATCATCCTTGGATGATGTTACCAAGCCGAATACATCCGCCGAAATGCGTACTCCCGCAGAGTGAAGACGATCTTTGGCCTGCTGCAAAAATAACTGAATAACCTCAGCCTTGCTGCTGCCATTTATATCTGCATACCGCACTTCTGTGTCCACTTTTGCTCCATTGTCCGGGAAACGGACATAATCAAACTGGATCTCGTCAAACCCGAGGCTGGCCGCCTCCTCTGCTATCGCGATGTTATAAGAACGGGGTTCCGGTTGATAAGGGTCGATCCATGCCTTTCCTTGACGATCAAGCCATACACCACCGTTTTTCTTTTGAAATGCCATCTGTGGCTTCTTCCGCACATATAACGGATCATTGAACACAACAATACGGCCGATGCAGTAAATATTCCTGGATTTCAGCCTGCTGATTAAAGCATGAATATCCTTGATGGCTGGATGAGAGGCGGCTCCCATTGTACGTACCTCCGGAATATTGGAACGATACGTTAGTTCGCCATAGTCATTTTTCACGTCGATAACCATGGCATTCAGGTTCGTCGTATCTATCAGGTGAATGAGGCGGTCCATGTACTTCCGGCTGCCAGCGACCCATCCGGAGACATATATCCCTCTGACGGGTTCGCTTGGCTTTCTAATCTGCTCTTTATGGTCAGCATTCAAGACAGTGGGGAGAGAAGGAGGTTCTTTTCGTTGGGATTGAGAGTGAGTAGATAATGAACGGCTGGATGATTGGTCGATTGTTTGTTGTGCTTGGTTCTTTTCCGATATTTCAGCCGATGACTTGCCGCTTCGATGATTGGTGCTGCATCCTGCACAACCTGATATCATTAAACTTGATAGCACCAAGACCAAGCATCGTTTAACCCATATAGTCATAATGATAATAAATACCCCCCATCATCCTCAATCATTGCTCTCCTATGTAGTATGAGCATACCGATACATGGAGTTGTAAAGGAGTTATAGCCAGAAGTGGGGATCACTGGAGGGCAAGGAACAAACCGGGTGAAATACCATTCAGGGAGGATACCAGCAGACAACAAAAAACCGACCGCAGAACTGCGGTCGGCTTCTCGTGCTTGGCAACGTCCTACTCTCCCAGGACCCTGCGGTCCAAGTACCATCGGCGCTGAAGGGCTTAACGGTCGTGTTCGGGATGGGTACGCGTGGTTCCCCTTCGCCATTGCTACCAAACGGGATGGCTCGGCTATGGACCGATCATCATAAGGGTTGTTACACCCTGAAAACTGGATACGAACGTTTGCGAAACGTTTAGCGGCTTGATTCCTTCAGCCCTTCGGCTGACGGGTGGAACAAGACTTCTCTTGTTCCGGTGTA
>NZ_JBWDNU010000031.1:0-15198 GCF_056269365.1 Paenibacillus sp. JT22N12
GTTTTCAGGGTGTAACAACCCGAAGTATTACCGTTCCCTGATAGCTCAGTTGGTAGAGCACTCGACTGTTAATCGAGTTGTCACAGGTTCGAGTCCTGTTCGGGGAGCCATTCTTGCTCTCATAGCTCAGTAGGTAGAGTGCATCCATGGTAAGGATGAGGTCACCGGTTCGAATCCGGTTGAGAGCTCCATTTTGATGGGTAAGGTTTTATGAGCAGGCTCCGAAAGGAATTCGGAGTGCCAGCTATCGCGGCCCGTTGGTCAAGCGGTTAAGACACCTCCCTTTCACGGAGGTAACAGGGGTTCGATTCCCCTACGGGTCACCACTGCATATTTGGAGGCTTAGCTCAGCTGGGAGAGCATCTGCCTTACAAGCAGAGGGTCGGCGGTTCGATCCCGTCAGCCTCCACCATAATGCTGGGGATTAGCCAAGCGGTAAGGCAACGGACTTTGACTCCGTCATTCTCAGGTTCGATCCCTGAATCCCCAGCCATTTATTTTGAGCCATTAGCTCAGTTGGTAGAGCACCTGACTTTTAATCAGGGTGTCGAAGGTTCGAGTCCTTCATGGCTCACCATTTTCTGCCTACTGAAAATGGACTTGCAACAAACGTGCGCGTATGGCGGAATTGGCAGACGCACCAGACTTAGGATCTGGCGTTTCACGACGTGGGGGTTCAAGTCCCTCTACGCGCACCATATGAATTCAATCCCTTGAGATTTCAAGGGTTTTTTATTTTCTGAAACAGTCCGTACGTTCTGCAAATTGACCACCTAAATAATGATATGAGTTAAATCAGCCAAACACGAAAATCCGATTGTTCTTTCAAGAACAGTCGGATTTTCATTTTTAGACGGGGTTGATAATAAACCAAATGGGATTTATCGAAGATTGTCGGTTTAATTTCAATGCTGACGCATTTTCCATAAAGCTGCAACATCAGCGATGAAGCCTTTACCTCTGTATGTTCTACGCAACTGATAAAACCCCATATTCATGCCGGCTGCAACAATTTCACCGGCAGCTGCAGCCGTGGCTTTGGAAATTCGACAGTAGGAACGAGTTCAGCCAGTCTGATCGATCGGACTTGCCCGTTTTTTAAACTTCAAGCCGAGTCGGCTTTTGCAGTTAGCGGCAGCGGCTTGATTCAGGGAGAACCGTTGTGTAGATCCAAGATTCCTTACTGACGTTGTTCATCGACCTTGCTGAGAGTACCTCGAATAACGATGCAGAACGCCGTTATACATCTCCTGGCGCGTACCAATACCCTCCCGAAAGATGGGTAGTGAATTATCGATCTCTATGCCGCATGGTTGAGGAAATAAGACTCCGTGCATGAGCTGAGTATGGAGTTCTAGAAAATGTAACATCGTCTATAATATTTCGAGGGAAATTTAAAACATCTCTTGACGAATGACTTGAGAATGGTTATCATTCTTATATGATATGAGAATAATTATCACTATCAAATAAATGCAAGGGTTTTGAAGGGAGCGGATTTTTAGTGATTCGGTTGACGACATCGCAATTAAACATCGCCTATGAGAACAGACTTATTGTGGATAATCTCAACGTGGCCATCCCTCAAGGGAAAATAACAGCCCTGGTGGGCGCTAATGGTTCGGGCAAATCCACGATATTGAAAACCATGGCGCGAATCATGTCTCCGGTTAACGGAGCAGTTATGCTTGATGGCAAATCCATTCACAAACAATCGACGCGTGAGGTAGCAAAACAACTCGCTATTTTACCTCAAAACCCGACCGCTCCCGATGGCTTGACTGTATCTGAACTCGTTTCTTATGGCAGATTTCCCTACCAAAAAGGCTTCGGCTCCTTAACCCGCGAAGACCGCTCCATTATTCAATGGTCCATTGAATCAACAAGAATGACTGAATTTGTAGATCGTCCTATTGATCAATTATCCGGTGGTCAACGCCAGAGAGCATGGATCGCAATGGCGCTTGCCCAGCAGACTGATATTTTGTTCCTTGATGAACCTACGACCTTCCTGGATATGGCTCATCAGCTTGAAGTGCTGGAACTGCTGCAGGAGCTCAATGCAAGCTCAGGCCGCACAATCATAATGGTGGTGCATGATCTGAATCACGCTTCCCGCTATGCGCATCATATGATCGCGATCAAGGCGGGTAAAGTATCGGGCGAAGGGGCGCCTAGTGCTGTTATGACACCCGATGTGCTGCGTGATGTCTTTGGCATCGAAGCGGATATTATTCCCGATCCCCGGACTGGCCTGCCGCTTTGCCTGCCATACTCCCTGGCAGGGCAGGATAAACTTTCAGCAGAGGTGAATCACGAGCAGGAAGAGGTTAATTTGCCATTAATGGCCATTGCAGGAGCTTAAGATGTTCTGATGCTTTAAAACAGCTCTGATGCGCTTCTATGCGGCCATAACTGGCAATTCGGACAGCTGATGCCGTTAAACGCATCGGGCTGTCCTTTTTATACATAGGGACTACTTGCAATTCTCTGTATACTACTGTTGGTGATTATGAATGGAACAAAGCAATAAGCATAAGATTTATAATGGCTATAAATTATTAGGAGCAGGATTAAGTTGCCTTTTACATGGGAATAATTAGAAATATGCGTTTAAATAATCTGAATATTTTTATTTTGAAAAAACATTTGCATTCTCCCAGTTAGCGTGATATATTATTACTTGTCGCGCTTGAGATAAAGCGACTGACACAAAACATGCGGAAGTGGCTCAGCGGTAGAGCATCGCCTTGCCAAGGCGAGGGTCGCGGGTTCGATTCCCGTCTTCCGCTCCATAATTAGTGCCCATAGCTCAGCTGGATAGAGCGTTTGACTACGAATCAAAAGGTCGGGAGTTCGAATCTCTCTGGGCACGCCATTTTCACAAAATTGCAGAAATCATTGACGGGACGTAGCTCAGCTTGGTAGAGCACCTGGTTTGGGACCAGGGGGTCGCATGTTCAAATCGTGTCGTCCCGACCATTTCTGCGCGGGTGTAGTTCAATGGTAGAACTTCAGCCTTCCAAGCTGATAGCGTGGGTTCGATTCCCATCACCCGCTCCATTAAACAAATAACCAGAAACTCTGATCTCAGGGTTTCTTTTTTTTACATTTCAGAGTATTACAGGATTCGACGGGATTTTTAGGTACATCCATGAAAAAGCTTCAACCGCTCCGTGATTTGTAGTATGATAATAAAAGTGAAAAAACCGTCTGCGAAGCTCTGCTGACGGTAATCGGTGATGCAATGGAATACTAACCTTTGGACCTTCTCTGGTTACTTTTATCTGTCGGATTTAAATACGTTAAGGAAAGATTTTGCTTCAAGCAGAATCTGAGGAGGATCAAGATGTCGGAACAAGAAACATCTGCTTTGACGGCCAACCGGCCGCACTCGAACAATTTATTACGGCGCGATGTCCGCTTTCTGGGGAACATATTGGGCGATGTGCTCGTTCACCAAGGCGGGCATGAACTGCTTGAGATCGTTGAGAAAATTCGTGAAATGAGCAAGGCGCTGCGGGCTGAGTTTCTTCCGGAGCTTTTTGATGAATTTAAAAAAGTTATTGATGCGCTAAGCCCTGAAATTCGCCATCAAGTCATCCGGGCCTTTGCGATTTATTTTCAGCTTGTCAACATTGCCGAGCAGAATCACCGCATACGGCGCAAACGGGACTATGAACGCTCTGCAGGAGAAACTGTTCAGCCCGGTTCCATCGAAAGCGCTGTTCAGGTACTGAGGGAGCAGGGAATAGCCGTTGATGAGGTCAAGACGATGATTGAGGGGATTTCCCTGGAATTGGTCATGACTGCCCATCCTACGGAAGCCACTCGTCGTGCCGTGCTGGACATCCATCAGCGCATCGCCCATGAAGTTATGGAGCTCGACAATCCGTCACTCACCTACCGTGAACGCGAGAAGCTTCGTGAGAAGCTGCTGAACGAGGTGCTTACGCTTTGGCAAACGGATGAGCTGCGCGATCGTAAGCCGACCGTTATTGATGAAGTGCGCAATGGCATGTATTATTTTGACGAGACTCTCTTCGAAGTGCTCCCAAGCGTATATGAAGAGCTCGAACGCTGCCTGGACAAGTATTATCCGGATGAGCGCTGGCATGTGCCTGCTTACCTGAGATTTGGCTCCTGGATCGGCGGCGACCGTGACGGCAATCCATCGGTTACGGCCAAGATTACCTGGGAGACCCTGACGCTTCAACGTGAGCTTGTGCTTGAGAAATATGATGAATTGCTTCGTGAATTGATGGGGCAGCTGAGCTTCAGCACGAATATCGTCACGATCTCTGAAGAATTGGTGGATTCCATTCAAAGGGACCGCCAGCATGTGGAGCTTCGCACTATTGAGCTGTGGCGCAATGAGAATGAGCCATATAAAATTAAACTCTGCTATATGATTGAGAAGCTTGTCAATACGCATAACGATACGCTGAAAAACTCGCCCCTGCGTTACAACAACGCTGATGAATTGAAGGAAGACCTCCTTGTTATCGACCGCAGTCTGCGCCATCACTTTGCTGATTATGTGGCTGATACGCATATCCGTAAGCTGATTCGCCAAGTGGAATTGTTCGGCTTCCATCTTGCCGCACTTGATGTGCGTCAACACAGCCAAGAGCATGAGAATGCGATGACTGAAGTGCTAGCCAATATGAACATCGTGGAGAATTACGGCTCGCTGGATGAAGAAGAGAAAATCGAGCTGCTTCATCGCTTGCTGAATGATCCGCGTCCGTTGACTTCCCCTCATTTTGTATATTCGGAAGGAACGCAGGAGTGTCTGGATGTGTATCGTACGATTTATCGCGCTCAACAAGAGTTCGGTGAGAACTGTATTTCCAGCTATCTGATCAGTATGACACAGGGCGCTAGCGATATGCTGGAAGTAATGGTCTTCGCGAAGGAAGTCGGGTTGTTCCGCCAGGAGACCGGCGGGAATATCCGCTGCACACTGCAGGCTGTTCCTTTGTTCGAAACCATTGATGATCTGCATGAAGCTCCGGCAATTATGGAGAAGTTGTTTGAACTGCCGGTATACCGCAAGGCGATTGAGGCCAGAGGCAACCTGCATGAGATTATGCTGGGATACTCTGACAGCAATAAAGACGGCGGAGCTGTTACCGCCAACTGGGAGCTGCGGGTGGCATTGAATGCCATTACAAGCGCGGCGAAGAAATTCGACGTGAAGCTGAAATTCTTCCACGGTCGCGGTGGTGCGCTAGGACGGGGCGGAATGCCGTTGAACCGCAGTATTCTGGCACAGCCGCCGCATACGGTAGGCGGAGGAATCAAAATAACGGAGCAGGGCGAAGTGCTCTCGTCCCGTTATTCCATGAAAGGCATTGCTTACCGCAGTCTGGAGCAAGCAACCTGGGCGCTGATAACCGCAGCGCGGCTGGCGAATTATCCGGAGCAGGAAGCTGCAGATGTAGCCCAGTGGGATGAAATTTCCAAAGGGATATCGGAAACTGCGCTGCGCAAATATCAGGATCTGATTTTCCGGGATCCAGACTTCCTGACCTTCTTCAAGGAATCTACACCGCTGCCGGAGATCGGCGAGCTTAATATCGGTTCCCGTCCATCGAAGCGGAAGAACAGTGACCGTTTCGAGGATCTGCGGGCGATTCCGTGGGTATTCGCCTGGACGCAGAGCCGTTATTTGCTGCCGGCCTGGTATGCGGCCGGTACGGCGCTGCAGGAATATGTGCAGGATGATGAGAAACGGTTGGAAACACTGCGCGCAATGTATGAGCAGTTTCCGTTCTTTACGTCTCTGATCGATAATTTGCAGATGGCGTTGGCCAAAGCAGATCTGCAGATCGCCGCGGAATACGCGGATATGATTACGGACAGCACGATTCGGGAGCGCATTTTCACACAAATTAAAGAGGAATATGAACGGACGTCTTCGTTCATTCTACAAATAACAGGTCAAGCCGAAATTCTGGATAATGTGCCGGTTATTCAAGAATCAATCCGCCTGCGCAATCCGTACGTGGATCCGCTGAGCTACATGCAGGTACAGCTACTTCTGGAGCTGCGCGAGGCGCGAGCCCGCGGTGAAGAGGATGATCCGGAGCTGCTGCGTGAGGTGCTGCTGACTATCAATGGCATTGCAGCCGGCCTTCGCAATACGGGCTGATCAATAACTGATACGTTTGTTTCAAGGGCCGGACGCCCGGCGGCAGGAGTCCCTCCGCTTACGTCCGGTCCTTTGACGTATACTCCAGAGTAAATCAGGATTCAAATAAGTATCATTATGCTTTTGCATGAGCGTCAGGTATCGGTTCGATCCTTGCAGGATCGGTGCAGCCGCACGTTCAACCGGACGGGAGTTGGAGCATGCGGCGTGTCTGGAGGAGAAACAGTGAAATCAGTTGAGGCGCGGTTAGCGCAATTGGCACTAAGAGGCGATCAGCGGGCTTTTGCGGAGATCGTCGATATGTATCAGGATAAGCTGTACCATATGGCATACCGGATGCTGTATAACCGCCAGGAAGCGGAGGATGTCGTTCAGGAGGCTTTTCTGCGGGTATACAAAAATCTGGATCGCTATGATGATACAATGAAATTCTCGACCTGGATTTACCGGATTGCGACCAATCTGTGCATTGATCGGCTTCGCAAGCGGAAGCCGGTTTATTCGCTGGATGCCGAATCCAGTGAGCACGAAGGTCTGGATGGTTATGCGATGATCCCAAGCGACGACAAGACGCCGGAAAGCGAGCTGCTGCTGTCGGATACGCAGCGTATTATACATCAGGCTATAGAGACGCTGCCGGCAAAGTATAAATCGGTGATGGTGCTGCGATATCTTCAGGAGATGTCCCTGCAGGAGATTGGCGATGTGCTGGAAATGCCGGTTACGACGGTGAAAACACGTGTGCACCGCGGCCGGGAGTTCCTCCGCAAGAAGCTGGAGCATAAGTTATAAGCAAGGGTCAGGATAAGAGATGACCGTAGCGGATTCTCAAAAAAAGTGAAACATCATCGTCGACCATACGTATCGTATACTGCTGTGAGTTACACTGAAGAAAGGAATGGCTGCTATGAATTGCAATGTCGCCATTGTATGGATGCATGATTATCTAGACGACGAGCTTCCCCGCGAAGATGTCTTACAGCTAAAGAACCATTTGCTCTCCTGTCCAGCATGTAGAGCACGATTCGAGCAGTTGGAGCGAACAGAAGCGCTCACCCATAAATTGATTGATTTTCGACCACAAGCTGAGGAAACACAAGCCGATGATCTTAAACTTCGGATCATGAGCGCGCTGCCTGTCAAGCGGAATCGCCCAAGCTGGGCCGGCTGGCTTCGCAATCACCCTGCTATCGCGGTAGCGGCAGTTTTTGCTCTTGTGATGTTCTCAAGCACACTTGCCATGTGGGAAGAGAATACGGATTTGACGGTGCGCGGAACGGATCTTTCCCACGTGGTTATTAACGGGGATACCGTGACTGTTCCAGCAGGCGCGCATGTGAACGGCAATTTAATTATAGAGAATGGAAAAGCCAACGTACTCGGCGAAGTGGATGGAGATGTGACGGTTATCGAGGGCTCGCTGTATCAAGCGTCGACGGCCCATATCTCGGGGAAAGTGAAAACAATCGACCAAGCGCTTGACTGGTTTTGGTACAAAGTTTCACATTCGATCAGCAGCTTGGCTTATTGATTCCACTGCCTCCCTCATGCGGGAGGTTTTTTTGTGCCCAAAGCATGACTAAAGGATAGCTATAGGAGGTGGATAGAGTTTGCCAGCCAAGGCAAACAGAAGAATATTAAAATTCTGATAAATTCTTAACGCAAAAAAAGGGTTTATATCCTCTTTTCTAGAAGATAATAAGGTTAAGTATCCGATATATGTGATAGAGGACCTGTGCAATTGGTTGTTGGGGGCTGACATATGAGCTATTTCGCAGATTTGACCTGGAAAGACTGGATCAAGGACATTATCGACATTTCCATTGTCAGTTATATTATTTACAAATTGATTCTGCTCGTACGCGGCACCAAGGCGGTCCAGCTTCTCAAAGGAATATTCGTTCTCGTTGGTACATGGGCCATTAGTACCTGGTTTAATTTATATACACTTAAATGGTTAATGAACCAAATGTTTACCTTTGGGGTCGTGACGGTGCTGATTATTTTTCAGCCGGAGCTCAGGCGTGCGCTGGAGCAGCTGGGGCGAGGCAAGCTATTTGCCCGCTCTTCCGTAGTTGAACGTGATGTGAGCGAGCGTATCGGGGAAATGATTAAAGCCGTCAACTATATGGCGAAACGCAAAATCGGGGCATTGATTGTATTCGAACGCAGCACAGGCCTCTCCGACTATATTGAGTCGGGTATTCGAATGGAATCGATGGTCAGCTCCGAGCTGTTGATTAATATTTTTATCCCTAATGCGCCGCTTCACGACGGTGCGGTTATTGTGCGCGGCAATCAGATCATGGCGGCTGGCTGTTATTTGCCTTTGTCGGAGAATCCTTTTATCAGCAAGGAGCTTGGAACAAGGCATCGTGCCGGCATCGGCATTACGGAAGTGTGCGATGCGGTTTCAGTTATCGTGTCGGAGGAAACGGGACAGGTCTCGCTGGCTGTGGGGGGCATGATTGTCCGCGATATCAAGGAAGAGTCATTGATTTCCAAGCTGTTCGAAGAGCTTAATCCGAATCCCAAGGCACAAGAGAATACTGGATCGAAACGGCCTTTCTGGAGACGGAAAGGGGGCGAAGAGAATGGATAAATGGCTCAGTCATCCAACCGCTCTGAAAATCATTTCGCTCGCGCTTGGCATTCTGCTGTGGGCAGTCGTCCATTTTGATTCCGAACGGTCTCCAAATTCAGTCGCCTCCCTCACGGAGGTCAAGGATTATGAGGCGGTGCAGGTGAAAGCAGTTGGACTTGATGAGAATAATTATTCGCTTCGTCTGGTCGAGCCAACGGCTGTGCAGCTGACGGTTCGGGCGCCCAGATCGAGCCTGCTGCAAACGACGCCGGATGACTTTCAAGTAACTGTAGACGTGAGCGAGGCCAAGGAAGGAAGCCAGGTGCTTCCTATCTCGATCAGCAAGCCCAAGGGCATGGAGATTGTGTCCAAGCAGCCGAGCACGGTTACGGTCGTACTGGAGCGGTTGATTACGAAGGAATTTGAGTTCCAGGTGCAGACGGAGGGAACGCCTGCCAACGGATATAAGCTCGGTCAGCCGATCGTGAAGCCGAACAACCGCGTTCATGTCACGCTGCCGGAGGGTATCATGGAGGATGTCGGTTTTGTCGGGGGCAAGGTATCCGTGGAAGATGAAGAATCGACAATCAGCGAGAAGAAGGTCAAGGTCGTTGTGCTGGACAAAGAAGGCCAGGAAATGCCCGAAGCCATTGCCACTCCAAGTGTTGTCGAGGTAGAGATTCCGATTACGATGCCATTCAAAAGGGTGCCTCTGCAAATTGGACTGACCGGCAAGCTGCCGGATGGCCTGGCTATGGACACATTCGTCCCAAGCGTGGATCAGGTATCGATATATGGGCCCCAGGACGAGCTCGATAAGTATGATTTTTACGATGGTATTAATGTGGACTTGTCGAAGCTGTCTCAATCAGGTACGATTGAGCTCAATATCCCTCCAAAAGAAGGGATTGTGTCAGTCGATCCTTCGAAGGTGACGATAAAATATACCTTAGTACCGATATCTGTTAAAACACTCACGCAGCTGAAGGTGACCTTCATCTCACTCTCTGATGGACTGAAGGCCAAGATTACTATTCCGGAGACGGGAACCGTCGATCTGCCTGTAAGAGGGGCAACAAGCGTGCTGGCTGGTGTCGGAGCCAGCGATGTTCAGCTCATCGCCGACTTGAATGGCTTGGGACCGGGAAGCCATATTGTGCCTTTGGATGTGCATTTGCCGAGCTTTGTTGAGCAGACAAGCTCCATTCCGATTACGGTCACAATAGAGATTACGGATGAAGCGGCAACAACCGATCCGCCCGCTGGCGGAACGGACCCCGGGACCGGAGACGGTTCTACAGATACGACGGGGAATGAGACAGGGAATGCCGGGACAGGAAATACGGGGAATCCCGGGGACGCAGGAAATACGGGTGCGGGGAATACTGGGGCTAATGAAGATCCAGGTACTCCGGCAGGGACTGGCAATGCAGATTCAGGCAATAATCCGGTGAACAGTTCAGGTGGTGGGGGGGGGGGGTCGGCGGGGGCCGCCCCCCCCCCCCCCCCCGGCTCTGTGGATGGGAATGAAGATTCCCCGGATTCAGAAACGGAAGCGGATACGGGTGCAGATCCAGGCACGAATCCCAATGACAGCGGCAGTAACAGCAGCAATAGCAGTAGTAATAACAGCAGCAGTGATGGCAGCAGCGGTAACGGAACGAATAGCGGGCAGCCCGATAGCGGGGAAAGCAGCTCTGGTAGCGGAACTAATCCATAAACCTGATACATTGATTATTCGTGATGCTCTTTGAGCAGTATTCACCTATACATAGAAACAGAATGCTGCTATATCTTATACCATAGGAAATAATGTCATTATTCATAAAGATATAGAATTCAAGGTTAAAAGGGGATACTCTACAATGGGAAAATATTTTGGAACAGACGGTGTGCGCGGGGTTGCCAACCGCGAATTAACGCCGGAGCTCGCTTATAAAATCGGCCGCTGCGGCGGTTATGTACTTGCCGGCAAGGCTGAGAGACCAAAGGTTTTTATCGGACTTGATACCCGGATTTCCGGCCCAATGCTTGAAGCGGCCCTGATCGCAGGGTTGCTGTCTATCGGAGCAAGCGTCGTACGTTTGGGAGTGGTGTCTACGCCGGCGGTCGCTTATTTGACGCGCATCATGGGCGCGGATGCGGGCGTTATGATATCGGCTTCGCATAATCCGGTTGAGGATAATGGAATTAAATTTTTTGGCGGTGACGGCTTCAAGCTCTCGGATGAGACGGAGCTCGAGATTGAACGGCTGATGGATGCAGCGACGGACCAGTTGCCTCGCCCGGAAGGCGGAGGGATTGGCTCCGTGACCGAGGATGTGCATGCGCAGCGATTGTATCTTGATTTTCTAAAAACAACAGTGAAGCATTCATTCATGGGTCTTAAGGTTGTCCTGGATTGCGCCAATGGAGCTGCCTACTCGCTCGCTCCGACGGTATTCCGTGAGCTTGGTGCGGAGGTCATCACAGTCGGCGCTGAACCTAACGGGCTTAATATAAACGATGGCGTCGGGTCCACGCATCCTGAATTTTTGCGTGGAGAAGTGCTGAAGCATGGCGCCGATCTTGGATTATCCTTTGATGGCGACGCAGACCGGCTGATTGCAGTGGATGAGAATGGAGAAGAGGTCGATGGCGACTTTATTCTTTGTATATGCGCTGATGCGATGAAGCGCGAAGGTACGCTGAAGGGCGATACGGTTGTAACGACCGTAATGAGCAATATCGGATTTTTCAAAGCTGCCCAGAAGCATGGTCTCAAGACGGCACAGACGGCCGTTGGCGACCGCTATGTGATGGAGGAAATGCGCCGTAACGGCTTCAATCTGGGCGGAGAGCAGTCCGGCCACGTTATTTTTCTCGATCACAATACGACTGGAGACGGCATTCTTACGGCTCTTCAGCTTGTTAATACATTGGTGGGCTCCGGACAGAAATTGAGTCAGCAGAAGAACCTGATGCGCAAGTTCCCGCAGGTGCTGGTCAATGTGCGCGTGGCCGATAAGACGCTGTACAAGGACAATGCTGCTATTGCTGCTATTATCGCGGAAACGGAGCAGGAGCTGGGTGACAATGGGCGTGTGCTTGTACGTGCTTCGGGCACAGAGCATCTGATCCGCGTCATGGCGGAAGGTCCGGATAAAAGCCAGGTGGAAGCGTATGTGAGGCAGATCGCAGATACGGTAAGAGCCGAGCTTGGCGGGGTATAAGATTTATTATTCACGGCATTACGGATTAATGGAATGAATGATTAGCCTCATGGAATAATGAATTATAAAGTTTCGGACGGCGGTTCCAAGGGCGCAGAAGATGAATGCGCCATTAGAACCGCCTTTTTATTTTGTTAAGGCAAGCGCCTTGAAGCGGGACACTGCGCATCAATCGTATATCCTCCTTTGCTCCGATGGTTGGAGAATAGTGGGCCGATACCAGATAGAAGGGAAGCATTTTAGGGGAAAATGTTGTGAATGTAAATGTGTTGAAAATTTTGCAGTTGCACCGTTCGGTTAAAATGAATATGATAAGAAGTATGATTCCAGAAATGAAAGCGAGGATAGCAGCCAATTAGCTTTACAAGCGCCAGAGCTTGCGCATGATCGTCTTGCTGCAGAACGGTTTATTTTGATTTTTGTATAACGTTCCTGCGGTGGACAGCGGCAAGCTGACGAGGTGGAGGTGTTCGGATTGTTCGGCGGGGACCTCCCGGTTATGCATTTGACCGAAAGCCGATTCCCAAATCGACAGGGCGACCAGTCGTACAAAGGGTCGGTAAGATGCGATAGTGACGATTGAAGGCGCAAGCAGCAACGGAGGCTGTTGTGCGCTCATCTTTAAGTATGTTTGAAACATGCTATTTGTGCCCGTTTGCTTACGATGCCAAACTGAAGAGGGTGGCATAAGACGAACGGTTTCTTGAAATATCAGCTGGTATACGGTCTAATCGTATGCTTTCCTGAAATCGACAGCAACCATAGACTGTGCTGTCCCACAAATGTGTTGGCATCCGTTTCTTTCGGGAATACTACCCCAAACGGAGGTCTATTAAAATGTGTGGAATCGTAGGATATATCGGTAAACGGGATTCGCAGCAAATTTTGATTGATGGATTGAAAAAACTGGAATATCGCGGTTATGATTCTGCGGGTATTGCCGTTTTCACGGATAAGGGATTGGAAGTACGCAAGTCCAAAGGCCGGTTGGCCGCATTGGAAGAAAAGCTTGTTGGAGACGAGCTTCGCGGTTCAGTAGGAATCGGACATACACGCTGGGCGACGCACGGCAAGCCATCCGATGAGAATTCCCATCCTCATACCGACAATTCGTTCAAATTCTCGGTCGTGCATAACGGCATTATTGAGAACTATCTCGATCTGAAGGATGAATTGATTGCAAAAGGGCATCATTTTCTGTCGGAAACGGATACCGAGGTGATTTCTCACCTGGTCGCGGAGGAGTATGACGGCGACATCGTTAAAGCCGTTCAGCGTGCTGTGAAACGGATGCGTGGCGCTTTTGCGCTGGGCGTGTTAACGGAATTCGAGCCGGACCGGCTGGTCGCCGTGCGTTATGCAAGTCCGCTTGTGATCGGCATCGGGGAAGGCGAGAATTTCATTGGCTCGGACATTCCGGCAATCTTGGAGCATACACGCAATGTTTACATTCTAGATGATGGTGAAATGGCTATTCTGACGAATAATAACGTCGAATTAAGGTCGATTGATGGCGAAGTTATTTCCAAGGAAATATTTCATGTCGATTGGGATTTGACAACGGCGGAAAAAGCCGGTTTTGATCATTTTATGCTGAAAGAAATACATGAGCAGCCTAAAGCTTATCGTGACACGATGATGGGCAGAATTTCGGCAGACGGACGATCGGTGGAGCTGAAGGAAATCGGCATGACGCCGGAGCAGATCCGCGGGATTCGCAATGTGCATATTGTCGCCTGTGGAACGGCTTACCATGCAGGCATGGTTGGCAAATCGCTTATTGAAAGTCTGGCCCGTATTCCGGTTGAGATTGATGTCGCTTCGGAATACCGCTATCGTTCTCCGATTATAACGCCTGAAACGCTTGTCATAGTTGTGAGCCAATCAGGTGAAACGGCGGATACGCTGGCTGCCCTGCGTGAAGCAAAACGCTGCGGCGCGCGCGTGCTGGCTATTACGAATGTTGTGGGCAGTTCAGTGTCGCGTGAAGCGAACGATGTGATGATCACGCAGGCGGGTCCTGAGATTGCAGTTGCATCGACAAAAGCGTACACTTCGCAGCTGATTGCTTTTATGCTGTATGGTTTATTCCTGGCGGATACGCTTGGAACGCGTGATAAGGATTGGATCGCTGATGTGCTTGTCGCTATGCAGAAGCTGCCGGAGCAGGTGGAGAGCATTCTGGAGAGAGCACAAGTGCTGAAGCAGGTAGCGGAATCACTGGCAAAGCACGACAATCTGTTCTTCATCGGCCGCGGCATTGACTTCGCAGTTGCTCAGGAAGGGTCGCTCAAGCTGAAGGAAATTTCTTACATTCACTCGGAGGCATACCCGGCAGGCGAGCTGAAGCACGGTACTCTCGCGTTGATCGAAGAAGGCATTCCGGTTATTGCGCTGATCACCCAGGAGGATCTGTACGAGAAGACTCTCAGCAACATTAAAGAAGTAAAAGCGCGCGGCGCACATGTACTCGGTTTGGTTAATGAGGGAACCGAGGTCGAGGTCGGAAAATCGATCGATGAGCTGTTCGCGATTCCCCGGACACTGCCGCTTCTGTCGCCGGCGCTGTCAGTTGTACCGCTGCAGCTCCTGGCATACTATGCCTCGCTTGCGCGCGGAAATGACGTTGATAAGCCGAGGAATTTGGCGAAGAGTGTGACTGTGGAGTAGAGGGCAACAATTTAGATTTTGATCTTGTGTTCAGTGAAAATAAAGTATTGGATTGAAATTATTAAGACCTAAACTTAAGAAATATCAAATAAAATAAAGGGTTCCACATATTATGCATGACTAATATGTGGAACCCTTTATATGTTTAACTATCGTTCGCCGTGAGGTTCATGATAAAACCTGGAAAGCCGATGGTAGCAATGGACAGACGATTAATCTCCTGATCACGGGTGATGCCTTTGCCGGCGGTCTCTGATGCTAAAGCAATCTGATACTCGAAACCACCACTGATCATCAAAGAGTTCGACGAGCGTCTATGGGCGTTGGCGGTTGATTCCGTCATAGTCACGTCGGACAAGCAAGCTGGTATTCAGGTTTAAGGACTCGCTCGGCAGTTGAGGGTTAAATGGCGTAGCTTACTACATTCATACCGATGCCTACACCGATATATAAGTCGGAGTGGGCATCGGTATATTTATGTTCTTTACGGGCTGCCCTGTAGCTTACTTTTCAACCCAAGTACTTAATTTAAAATATTACCTTGACAGTCAAAGTAGTATGTCGTATTATACAGG
>NZ_JBWDNU010000030.1:0-16240 GCF_056269365.1 Paenibacillus sp. JT22N12
AGTCCCACGGGCACGAACGTTCAATCCCCGGCTATGGCTATCTTACGACCACATAAAAATGAGGTCCACCAGAAAGATCTGGTGACCTCATAATACGAACGGGTACGATAGCTCAATAAGCACGAAGAGACGGCAGCCGGTAAAATGGCTGACGTCTTCTTATTTAACTGGCAAGCCAATGCAACATTTTCGTTCCAACTTCGTTAAATATTGGGAGGAGAGATATTAAGGCTTCCAAAAATTAGACAGATGTGCTTCATTCCTAAATAAGGTGATGAAAGGAGCTCTAGTCAATGGAAGTCAGTTAATCGGAACACCTAACCTAGTAACAGACACAGACAATACCAGATTAAAAGCATTGATTGGAGACTGAGTTTTGAAAAAATTTAGATTTAATATCATTTTTGTCATTGTAAATGTCATTATCCTTCTGATTTGTTATAAGGGGTAGTACCAGCGTAACTGTCACCAAGGGCAAAGTGGATGTTATTAAATGCGAAATTTGTTAATGACCTCGTTATATTCCTGCTGAGCATCGGTGATTGCAAGCTTTGAATAGATTTCTAATGACTTTCGGCTTTCATGTCCGGAATACGGTTATATGAGTGCGTCATCGATGCCCTGCTTTTTGAGCCAAGTCAGCAGGAAATGCCGCAACTTATGTGGCGACAAGTTTTGAACAAGGCCAGCTCCATCCTAATATTTGGGTCCTTGTACTTTTTCTTCCACGATGATTCAAATAATTTCTTTGCCA
This sequence comes from Paenibacillus sp. JT22N12, assembly GCF_056269365.1. NCBI lineage: Bacteria > Bacillati > Bacillota > Bacilli > Caryophanales > Paenibacillaceae > Paenibacillus > Paenibacillus sp. JT22N12. Next base: position 755 of record NZ_JBWDNU010000030.1, read on the forward strand.
TCTCCGGACACCTCACTTATGAATGCATTTTTTTCGCACTCTCGGTTCTCCGTGTCCATTATTAAGTCTAACTCCACATCAACGTTTTTTTATTTCCTCAGTTACCGGGCAGTTATATGCAGTTAAATATTACAAAATTTATTAAAGGAGGTGAAAAAGTGACTTTGCATCGTTTTATCGTGCCTCTATTGACTTAGAGCACGCTCTAAGATGTAAACTTACTCTATGGAAAAATATTTAAGCATTCAAGCCATTTCTAACCTTACTGACATCACCGTACACACCTTGCGTTACTATGAGAAAAATGGTCTGATTCATGCGATAGCTAGGGGTTCGAACGGTCGCCGCCAATATTCTGCAAACGATCTAGCATGGATTCGTTTTTTGGTAAGGCTTCGAATGACAGGAATGACCATTCGGCAAATGCAACAGATCGCTGACTTGAGAAGACAAGGTTCCGCTACAACCAAAGAAAGGAGAATTCTGCTGGAAGCCCACAAGAAAAAGTTAGTGGAACAGATCGAGAGACTTCAAGAACATTATGAAGTCATCAACGAAAAAATAGAGATTTACCGTCAATGGGAATTAGAAAACCAACAACTGGAGGTAGCTGAGCAATGAACTCATCATATGAAAACGGAAAAAAACTGTTTCAAGAAACTGATGAAGCAGGTATTCAGGGAGTCATTAATGGTTTAAGTGACGTATCCCCACACATCAGTAGATACATTATTGAATTTTTCGGGCAACTTTTCAGTAATCCCGTACTAAACTATCAACAAAGAGAAATGATCGTGATCTCTGCGTTAATTTCATTAGGCGATACTCCAAATCAACTCAAATGGCACATGAACTTCGGCTTAAAAGTTGGGATCACGCCGAACGAAATTATAGAAATTGCTACCCATTGCATTCCGTTTTGCGGCTTTCCTCGTGCTTTAAATGCCGTTGGCGTTGCAAAACAACTTTTTGCTGAACAAAATATCGAAGTAAACATCGAGGACGAGCTTCTACAAAATATAGGAGAACGGCGAGAACGAGGCTTGGCAAAACTTCAGGAAATCGATGGCAAACATGGCGAAGAGGTTGTAGATTCACTTGCCGCTATTGCTCCTCTGTTAGCTGAACAAATTATCGAATTTTCGTTTGGTGAAATCTACAGTCGCCCAGGATTGAATCCTAGACAACGTCAACTCGTCACGTTAGGAGCCTTAACTGCTCAAGGTGGGTGCGAGCCGCAGTTGCATGTTCATCTCAATGCCGCAATTCGTGTAGGTCTAACGAGACAAGAAGCGATTGAGGCACTACTACAATGCTCCCCTTACACGGGATTCCCTAAAGTGTTGAACGCTATAAAAGTTGCGAAAGAGATCTTCTTACCGCATTAATAGTTGAATTTGATTGGGCTGCCACGTGGCGGCCCTTTTCACAACTAACGTACTCGTTAGTTCAGCGTTATCCATCATTTGGATACTATAGAAAGTCATCGATCAACGAGAGTCCTTTGAGGATCCGCATCTGACTATCTTGTAGAAAATCGCGCGTCCAATCGTCCGGCTGAAATAAACCCAACTCCGGTACATCCCGACGAATACAATAATTTCACGAAGCCTAAAGTTACAGACGAGTTGAGTAAATACATTGATGGTATATTTTAAAAGTAGTCGTCATTATTAGATTAAACTAACGGATTACGAGAGAGGAAATTCGTAATACGTTCGTGTAGGGTAATTATACAGAGGGTGAATAAATGTGATGTGGTCTGTGCTCATATTTTTGATGGTAAACGCATTTTGCTGTATCGTTATTTACAATTTTATTAAAATAATACCAAAGGTCAATAAGATAACTGCATGTATTTTGGCCTTAATACTTGCGGCTGTTTTTACTTATAAATGGGTAGATAATATAGCAAGCAATTTGTTGACTCCAATGCCCTAGTCCTAAAAAAATAGGAGGATATGAACCGAACGTATACATCCATTACCGTATGTCAGGCATTCAACTAACGGTTTACGATAATTCAACACATCATGGAGCAGTTGGCCGGCGGCAGCTGCTCCATGACTCGTTGTTAGCGTGGTGATTGAAGGGTTCCTTTCATAGAGCCCCTAACCTTCTTGTCGTCCACATTATCACATGTGATTCGGGATCTGATTGTTTGCACCGGTAATCTTTCAACGTCTCTACACTGGCTTCTGCAGCTTTTTCTGTACTTCTCGCACTAAAACAGACAGATACCGCTATATTATTTTCAACGATCATAAAACAAGGCTCTCGATGTTTAATTCTGAAAGCAAGTTAGAAAATTCGGCTCTTAAGCAGTCTTTATTGTCCTCAGTAACTATGATCGCCTGTGACTCTTTTTTATAAAAAATTTTATTTATATTCCATATATATCATATGATCAATTCCGCTGTACTTACTGTATTTGTGTTTGATTCGTTTGAACTCTTTGTAACCTAACTTTTCATACATTTTCAGTGCATTTGTGTTGTTATCGGCCACAACCAAAATGTATTCATTATATTGTGGTAATACAAAGATATGATTCATGATGGCAGTTGCTACACCTTTACCTCTGTATTTAACAGAAGTTGCAACGAATTCTAACCATGCCCTTTTCTCACCCACTTCAATCGGTGGTTTTTGAAATTCTCGATTAAACACAATGTAAGCAAATGTTCCTTTCAAAAAACCTAAATGATTCTTTAATTCTTTTTTACTATGATCAATAGGCATAATTTTCCCATCTGTACAGGCTGTTATTCCAGCTATTTCTCCATCGACTAACGCCACGTAAAAAACGTCTAGCACAAACATATGCTCGAAAGCTATGGCTAGCTTTCTTCTGTCCTTTGAAAAAAAAGTGTGGTGTTCTCCAAACCCTTCCACAAAAATCTCACTGATCTGTTTTCTTGTGCTTTCTCCCAACTCATTCGCCTTTTTAATTTCAATCATTATGTAACTCCCTTCATTTGGATGTTGAATATTAATCATCAGAAGTATGGGCCGTCCTCACGGTAAGTTATACTTATTTATATTTAGTTTAGCGTAATAGAATACGATCTTTTTTATTGTTTGTATCCACTTGATCCATTTAGACTTTTAACACTATTGCTATAAACATAAATCATTTCATGTTCCAGACTGCCATTACGTTTGCTGAGATGCGGCTTTAATCATTAAGCTCCCTCGGTACGATTTACTATTCTCACGAATGCTCGCTTATTCGCAGGATTTCACCCTTGCCAAAAATACAGAAAGATAGTAAGAGAACCCTCGTGGTAGACCCGGACAACATGAAGGCGTGAGGAAATAGAGGGGGGAGCTTACGACCCCATATCCTTCCATATCCTGCAAGCTTCTCCACGCCGCCCCTGGAGGTTTTCACTCCCATGTCTCAACGGGTCGATGCCCTCTCATTCCTTCGTTACGCCTGTCCAAGGGGTGGAGGCCGGCCTTGCTAACGGTACGGGTCGGTGCCCTTTGGTTTAATGCATCCGGTACGCCGTGCTTTCTTTGAAATCCCGCGAATAAGCCAAAATTCGTGCAACGTAACGGTAATCAGTATCGATTAAGCGGCTAGCTGGGTCGGCAACGTTTTAGGGGTTGTAGGCTTCACCGCTGCGAGCCATTCCAACAAGTATTCAGCGCTAGCTTGCCACACAATTTCATAATGGACCTCATTTTCTTTATCTTCTTCACCTGCACATTATATGCATGCATCGCTTGGAATTCCGGGTTGTTCATGACCAAACTCATGGTCATCATGAAAATGAAACGGCGGAGGCGAGATCGTCTGCGTTTGCTAATCTTCATTTGTCCGGTCCATTTGCCTGAGCTTGCTTCTGCAAGGTTGAGGCCAGCATGACGCAGTAGGGCATTGCCGTGAACAAATCCGCTCAAATCCCCAGCCTCGCCTAAAACACCAGCCAGTGAAACGGCGCTGATCCCTTTAACAGCAAGCCTAAATTTCGCAAATGGAATCCGTTCTAAAATGGCAACAATCTCCGTCTCTACCATTTCTAGCTGCAGACAAGCAAGGTCTTACTCATCAAGTAATTACTTCAGGTGAAACTTGTAGGCATGTATGGCTTGTTTAGAACCAATAGAACGACGAGCAAGAGAGATAAGGGCTCGAGCCCTTCGCTCACCAGCATGCCGTTTCATAAGGGTTTTCCAACCTTGTACGTCGTCTTGGGGCTGTAAGGTACACATGTCCTCGGGCGTTGGAAAAAGACGAGGTTGTGCACATGATGTTCGTGAAGACTTGCCGCAGCTCAGGGAAAACCACGTCGACAAAGCGGTGGATTTGGTTCTTCGCACTAACGAGTCTCGTTACGACGAAGTTGCGATTGGAGAGAAAGACACGTAGTTCTTCAAAGGCTGCTGGTGTGTTGCGAGTAACCGAGTAGTAGCCGTTCTTGACCATGTCGGCAATGACAAGAGCATCCTTTTTGTCGCTCTTGGATGGCGTATTGTCGCGGTTCTCCTTGTTCTTTTCCACCAGATGAGGATTGACTTCATAGTAGAGCGTCCTCCTAAGATGATGGGATTTAAAGGGCTATGACCCGTTGCGTACTCCCATCGTACCGAGGCGCTCGTTTTTTTGCAAAGCGGTAATTTAACGCTCTACAGGAATGCTAACGGAGTACGATAGTGAGGATCTTGCCGCGCGGCAGTTCCTTTTTCGTTTGTTGAAGAAACGGGTACGAACTGGAGGAGCTTGCCACGTGGCAGCCTCCTTTTTTCTATTGAAGAAACGGGCAGTTTAATCCCAATATGTGGCACTACATTGTAAAAAAGTGCTTGGAAACTGAAAGAGCGTTTAGTAATGAATGTTGTGAACGCAACAAAAGATGACTTGAACGGATGGTTAGAACTAGCTTCTGAAGTCGAATATCTTTTTGGCCCGATGGTAGATGACCCAAAGTTTTTTCAGGCAATAGAGAAAAATATAAATCAACAATCTGCGCTTTGCGTGCGGGAAAAAGATGGATTACCAGGTTCTCGCTTACTCGGCGGGGTTTTATTTTCTTCACCAAAATCCCCAAGCTACAAGATTGGATGGCTATCGGTTTCATCTCATGCGAGAAACAAAGGAATCGCAACAGCGCTAGGGCTGCCAAATAAATCATTATCTTCCAAATAGTCGCATATGTTTCTCCATGGGATAAACCCATAATGCCGTATGGCATAAAAGGAGGAAGATGAAGTGGCATCGATTCGTACTGACTTGAGATTAACTAATAACACCCCTCTTAACATGAAACGAATTTGGGTGACGGAAACGGATAACTATGATTGGGATGGGGGATCGCGGCCTGATCATAATTTTCAAAATGTAAGCCTTGCATCCTATGCATCTAGAGAAGAGCGCGAAGAACTCAATTATTGGGCAGGCTCGGCATGGTACAGGCTTCATGTGGAATTCCAGAATGGCGATTATATTTCTTTCAGAAACAATCAGTACGATGCTCGTCATGATCATAAACGTGAGATAGGAATGGATGGAGAGAGTGCAGGAAAGCTTATCGCGACACAAATATCCGGTGATAATTGGAACAAGATCACGATTTCCATTCGCGTCCCTACAAACGGTTGGATGGACAAAGTGTCGGGAAGCAGTAAACTGTCTGAGTTCAACATTCCTGGCACTCACGACACTTGTGCTCTGTATGGCGGAGATCTGGCGATTTGTCAAACGCAGAGCCTCAGAGAACAGCTGGATTCTGGTATTCGTTTTATTGACATCCGCTGTCGGCATATCGAAGACAGGTTCGCAATTCACCACGGCGTCATGTTCCAGCACTTGATGTTCGGAGGCGGAGTCAGAGATGTCTGTCTAAGTTTCCTGCAAGCGCATCCGAGAGAAACGATTATTATGTCTGTTAAGCATGAATATGATGATGCAAATGATACAAGGAGCTTTGAAGATACGTTTCGATGGTATCTCGAAGGTAATGAATCCATGTGGTACCTCGGGGACACAATACCAACCTTGGATCAGGTTCGGGGTAAAGTTGTTTTAGTCCGACGATTTGGTGCAAATGCTGTGTTGGGCATTGATGCGACAAGTTGGAGTGATAATGCTACGTTTTCCATTAATAATCCAGGTGCTGTACTTCGCATTCAAGATGAATATAAGGTACCAACAGTGTTCCAAATCAGTAAGAAATGGGATCATGTGAAATCCCTATTGGATCAGGCTCAAAAAGGCAATCTTGAGGACTGGTACCTTAACTTCACATCCGGTACATCGGCAGGCGCCTATCCATATACGGTAGCAGAAGGAAGCCCGGGTATTGAAGGTCTAAATTCCCACATGTATAGTTACTTGGATCAAGTAACTTCGAAGCGAATAGGTACGATCATCATGGATTTTCCGAATAAACCGATCACAAGTTTGGTTGAAAAGATCATTGCATCCAATAAGTTTTTGCTATAGTTGCGTCGCTGGATTTAAGATAAAACGTTGAATGAGTACTACGTTAAGTATTTTGTATCTCGATAACTTGGAGTATGATGCTTCACGAATAACAGCCTGCTTACGCACTTTTCCTTCATAAAGTAGGGTGAGAGTAATCTGCTTACCTGGAAGTTAGTGTTATTATTAATGTCGTGATTCAACTAATGTCGGACGACAAGAACATAGCGATACAAACCCGCATAAACCGCGGGTTTTTGTTTTCAATCGGACAAGTTATTGTCGCGGACGAACGACAATAACTTACTTGCCTCGCTTTTCTTTGAATAATTTGAAACTCCTTGCATCTTGTTTACCTGATAATTAGATAGTGCCGGGTAGTAGTGGCTAATTTCGTAGTCTGTGTTCATTAAGGTAATATTGCCCCCGTAAAGGATAAGATTACCTCATTGGAACTCTATTGCAACACTCGTATGATAAGATAAGTCCACAATATATACAGAGTGTGTTCGGGGAAATTATTACAGGGTTAAAAGAAGTAAGATTACGTTATTTGCACGTACGCTTATCGCTCTTTGAATCCTGTTATTTTTTTGAGCTCGTGAAAACGCTAACATCGGATCGATTGTGGACGGATGCGCTTTTACAAGATAGGACAAATGGAATAGTAGAGGTGATGCGGCGGCGAGCATAAAAGCGGGAAAGTGTTGTCAGGCCTCACATGAGGGGTTCATATCAAGATGAAAGCAGCATGGAAGGTCAGTGAAGAATGTGAAAATTCGCATTAAAGAGTTATGGGATCTCTTCTAAACCTAAAAACATGATATATGGAGGAAATTTAAGAATGATAAAAAGACGGTTATTAGCATCTTTACTTGTGACAGCGATGCTACTTACTTTGTTTTCTCTGCCTGTGACAGTAAGCGCGGCATGGGGAGCTGACGTATCTCTTTTGACCGTAAATGCAGGTGCAGATGGTAATATGGCGACATACGCCGATGCGCCGGACGGACAGAAAGCGTGGAGTTTAAACACCGGAACCTCAATGGGCGGGGGGCCTTGGGATAACCTCTTTACGCCGAGCGTGGCGCCTCTAAGAGATGTATCCGCTTACAAAGACGGCTATCTCGTTTTCGAGATGTACATTCCCAATGCGAGCTTTAAAAATATGCAAGGAAATAACTGGCTCGTCATCGTAAGCGACAGTAATCCCGCTGGTGACAAGTTTAACACCGATTCTCGTCTCCAACTTGATGTAAGCGGGGTCACAACTGCAGCGGTGGGCACATGGGCGACGGTTTATACGAAGTTATCGACGACAAGTGCCGTAGCCGGAAATTTCAATGACGCCTGGTTAGACAAAGTAACCAGACTGGCCATGCATCTGCAATGGGATCCTAGTGTCCCTAGCACCGACGTTTTCATAAAAAACCCGCGTTTCCAGAAAAGTACGTTAAGCGTTCCGGTTTCACCGTCAACGACTCCCGCACTTGACGTAGCAACAAAAACAGTAACTGCGAACACACCGGCTAGCGGGCAAGCTGTGGAATTCGCAATAAGCGAAGACGGGATCGCTCCCGCATCCGGTTGGGTGGATGGAATTAATAACGATAATGTTTATACTCATCAATTTGCCACATTACCTTCAGCAGACACCTACTATGTATTCGCGCGCGCGAAAGCAGACAGCGGTTACAACTTCATCGGCGCATCTTCAAGAATTACTGTAACGTCTGTTGACGAACAAACACTGGTCAATGAAGCGGCGGCGTCTCTGACATGGGATACGATTAAAGGTAATAATACTTCGAATAACGATGTAAAATCACAACTTAGTCTTCCGACAACATTAGGAACAACTAACGTAGCATGGTCTTCGGGCAATGCGGCAATAAGCAACACGGGAAGCGTAAATCGTTTATTGAATAGAGAAGAAGACAAAACTGTAGTACTCACAGCGACAATAACCAAAGGCAATGCAACACCAGTTAATGTAACATTTAATTTGACAGTAGCCAGTACGGCCAACGAACTTGCTGAAGTGTTCATTGACTTCAACGATTCTAGCACATTCGTTCAATCGGGCAACAAACTTCAAGGCAACGGCATCGGCATCAGCCTCGACGGAGACAGTAGCCCAGTGGTGGTCGCACTACAAAGCGGTGTAAACGCTGCTAAGGTTGGCGACTTTATTTACGTCATTGTAGACGATCCTCGACTTGACCAAGTAAACAAGGTCGAATTAGCGGTCACCTACTGGAGACCGAGCGCAACCAACGGTATTTCGTTACAATATAATACCATCTATCCCGGCAGTTTCTCTGGGTTTGATGCGTATAGAGGAGCGAATATTCCGGCGACAGGAAGCGGCAGCACTTGGGTAACTTCCAAAGTTGTGCTGAACGGAGCTAATTTTGAGACAGGAAGACAAAATCAAGGCGCGCATTTCCGGTTCGCTACAGCCGGAGCAATCATTCAGAGCATTCGAATAACCGAAATTCCTCCAACGGATGCAGAAGCGATACAGCTTGCTTCGGACGCGCTCACTTGGGACGCGATCAAGGGCACGAATACGAGACAGGATCTGGTTGAAACCGATTTGACGCTTGCTACGGCGGGTTCTACGAGAACGAACATCGTATGGACATCTACCAATAACACGGTTATCAACAGCAACACCGGCGAGGTAGATCGTCAAGAAAACAATGAAGCCGTAACCCTCACGGCGACAATAAGCAAAGGTACGGCAGCATCGGTTGTTAAAACCTTTAATATCGTCGTTCGCGGAACGGGTACCGGAACCGACGGGGATGCAGTAAGTCATATGATCAACAAGCTGACATGGGATTTAATCAAAGGCGTGAATGCTTCCGAGGGTAATGTGACGACGAATCTCGTTCTTCCGTTGATGGGCGAGAACATGACGGATATTACATGGACGACAAACGACGCTACTCGCATAACCGCTGCAGGCGTAATCCCGACCAACCGTCCGGACGGCGGCGGTGCTGTAACGCTCACGGCGACGGTCAAGAGAGGTCCGGTGGCCGCTCCTGTCATCCAGACTAAAATATTTGAGTTGACAGTTCCGGACAGATACGATTACGAAAGCTACATGAGAACGGCAATCGCTCAGACACACGACGCGAAGGATTGGGCGATCTCCGACTTTAACGTACTCGCTTTCGGTGCGAAATCAGAAGCGATGGCAGCAACGGAAGGCTTAGTTAATGTCGATAACAGAGAGGCCTTCCAAGCGGCGATTGACGCGGCTTATAATGACGGCGGCGGCGTAGTCTATATTCCGGCGGGAACCTATGCGTTCCGTACGGAAACGACCGGCACGGTAAGCGTTCAAAGCACGACCGGCAATACGACCTACGAATATAAACAAGTATTAAAATTACGGGCAGGCGTACAGCTCCGCGGCGAATGGGATAACCCGGATGCGGCTGGTTACGACGGAAAAATCGACGGAACCATTCTCGCAGTATATGCCGGCAAGGGTAGCGCCAATTATGACACGTATGTTGACTCCGACGCGAGAGAAAATCAGACAGGCGGCAAAGTAGTCGCTAACGTGTCCGATCGATTCATCGACATGGAACAAGGCACAGGTGCATCTAACCTTTCAGTATGGTATCCCGAGCAGGATATAACTCAGAACACCGAGGTTGAAGTGAGAGGCGAAGATGGTCAGAAAACTGGGGAAACGGAAATAATTAAGGGCATTCCGTATCCGTGGACGTTCTATCAGAGAACCGGAAACAGCGTGACGCTGGATAACGTTACTCTTGTCAACGCTTGGGGAGGATTCATCTCCCTGCCGAGCGAAATGCATTATGTTCTGAACAGCAATATAACGGCACTCTACAAGGGTATCGTGATTCACACCTGTACGGACATCGGACGGATCGAGAACGTTAACATTGACCCGAAATACTGGGCGAATTCAGGACTTGTCGGCGCACCGTCTCTAGCGGACGCGAAAGCGTACACAAGAGTGAACGCTACCGGATTTATGATGCATCGCTCAGACTGGGAATACGTATCGGGATTGAACATTTCCGGGTATAAGACGGGGATGTGGATCGGAAGAGAACCGGGCGGCGATGAAGCTCCGAACGCGCAGTTCTACGGATTGAAAATCGAAGACAGTCAAACGGGTATCTATATTGATAACGTTAACGGTTTCGGTCTGCTGATCTCGAATTCGGAATTCGGCGGCGACACTGCAGCATATTTCAACGAACGGTTCAACACTTCCGTTCAATTCAACGGAGTTGCATTCAAAGGTCCGATTGTAAGCGAAGCCAGAGGCGGTGTTATATCGTTCGAGGATAGTACGTTCGACGAATATGACGATTACGCGCTGAACTTCCTCAATCGAGGCAACGCATTAGTCAGTCAGAGCAACTTCAAACAGGCAGACAAACATGCACATCTCGGAGCAAACTTCGGAACGTTCAAATCGGTGAATTCCGGTTATAACCTTAACATCGAGAGCGCTGACCTTGCCGCTCACATCGATAACCTTGATCTTGACGTTAAGGCTGACGGTACTAACACCGCAGTACAAATCGTTAATGACGTTGAATATCTGTTTGAACCTATTCCGAAAGACGTAAAAACAGATATTGACGTGCATCCGAGATCGACATCTAACGCAGTGCTTAGACTTGACTTACCGCGCTCGTTAACAAGCAGCGCACCGAACGTGGATATATCCGTACAATTGCAGGCAGCTCTTAACTATATTAAAGAGAGCGGCGGCACGGTATATTTACCGGGTGGAAGATATTTACTGAATAATCCTGTCATCGTTCCCGAAGGTGTTGAACTCAGAGGGACATGGGACGTTCAGCACCATACGCAAGGCGGCGGCACGGCGATATTCACGACTTACACCGGTGGCGCTCAGGGAGAAAACGGAGCTTCTCTTATTCAGCTGGAGGCGCACGCAGGTCTCAGAGGACTTAACATTACGCAAGCGAATATAACCAGCGTCAACCTCAACAGTCCCGACCAAACGATAAAAACTCCGTTCTTGGTACAGGGACAAGGTGCAGGCGTATATGCAATCAATTTAACGATCCCGATCGGGGATAAAGGTATAGACCTCGCTTCCTATAAAACCGACGGTCACTATGTCGATTATTTAGGCGGTACGCTCTTGAGAGCAGGCATCTGGGTCGGGGGAGGCTCGGAAGGCGGATTTATTAGAAATATGCAACTCAATCCGCATTACGCTTTGAGACTTCCTGGAGGTCAAGGATACACGGCGCCTTCCGGCGATGTGTACGGATTCGTACAAAGATACCTCAGTGCGCTCAAATTCTCCGATGTGGAAGACGAGACGATTTTCAACAATTTCGTTTACGGTTCGGTATACGGCGTACACTTCCTGAAAAGAGATTTGGGGAACGGTGAATTCGCATACCCTGGAAAATTGACGATGATCGGTCACGGCTCGGACGGATGCGCGTATTCTTTGTATGTGGAAGACGCGGACGAACACACCAAAATCATCGCGATCAACTCGGAGCTGGTTAATACGAACATCGCGACGGAGCCGGACAGAGCGTATGTCAGAATGGGCGATGTACCTAATACCGCAAAAATCCACCCCGACGCTGAACTTGTTCTGTACAACAGCGCGTTCTGGGGAAGCCCGAGCGTAGCAGGAGCAATCGTCAATAACGGTATCGTTCGTATCCAGCAAGGAAACTTTACTCAGCTGCCAGGCAACAACCCGGGTATAGACGTCTACGGCGGAAAAGCGAATGTATACTCCTCTTACTTCCAGCCGTCAAAGAACGGTCAGAATAATAATGTGTATGCAAAGCTGCGCGACGGCGGCACATCGATCGAACTTAGCAACAACTATTACGCGTCCGGTTTGAGAAACAGCACGCCAGCCAACAACCCGTACGGAATTTATGGCTCGGATTTAATGGCGGAACCGTTCGTGTATAGCATTACGCAAAGCGGAGCTGAACAACAATTCAACTTCAAGTATAATGTCGGAGGAAGAACCTCTGCACCTGGGACATTAACCATTGCTTCCCCGGCCGCATATGCTGAAGATTTCACTCCAGTCCATTTCAACGCGCTTGCGGCAGGCGAATCCGTAACGGTAGATTTACCGTATTATGTTGCAGGTCTGATCACATTCAAGCTTCAACTCGAAGACGGCAAAGCATACACCTATACGGCCAAATTTGACTCGGCTTACGCTGAAAAGGTGAGCTCTGCCGGCGCGGAAAATCCGGCGAAGAGTGCCGCAACTCCGGTATATGTTATGGACACAGAAGATTATGTAACGATGGGAACGTGGGATGGTCCGCAAGACCTCAGCGTACAATCGCATTTCGCATGGGACGACAGTAATTTATATGCGTACATTGTCGTTACGGACGACGTGCACTTCAGTAGCCAGACGGGCGGAAACATATGGAAAGAGGATAATTTGCAGTTAGGCATTGATTTGCGCAATCCTGCAACCAACAGTACGACACGGAATGAATTCGGATTCACGCTCAACAATGCTGACGAAGAAGTCGTATGGGCATGGACACGTCCTACAGGCGCCAATGCACCGGCTGCTCCGATCACGGATATCGTGGCAAAGATTACGAGAGATGAAGATACGAAAACGACGATTTACGATTTAAAAATTCCGTTTAATACTGTTCATAATAATCCTACATCGCTGCTCGCGAACGGTAGAATCGGAGTTTCCGTCATGCTCAATGAATCTGACGGCCCGGGTGAATCCGACGGCACCAGAGGCACATTTGAAGTCGTTAGTGGGCACTTAAAGAGCTCGGATTTATTTACAAATCTATATCTGCTAAACACAGGCGAATACAATGAAAGGCTTGAAGCTTCGGCAACGGCTGCCGTTTCAGAGGCTCTCGAGTCTGGATCAGCTGCCGATATCGCTATGGCTCGCAACTTTGTCACTATTATGGCAGACGGCAAAGTTAAGACAGAGTTAATGGCGTTAATTGCGCCTCCCGCCACGGTTATCGGCGCGACGCCAACGGCTTACGTAGAAAAACTCAACGGTAATAGAAATAACTTGATTATCATGGTTAGGGAAAAATATTCCGACGGTTCGCTTATTGACATCAAAAAAACGTTCTCTATCGAAAATAACTCGAAAGGTACGTATGAAGTAGGCGAATATAAAGTCTATGTTGACACAAAAGGAAACACGCAAATCCGTGAAATCTATATTGTGTCTCCAAAGCCGAGCCCGAACCTGAGTTAAACCAACAGTTAATTAAATCACTGACAAAATCCCCGGCGTCGACAAACGCGGAGAGAATCCAGACGGAGGTTACTATGCACCACCAGCATCTAAAGAGGTTAATGTAGATAATGATGGGAACGTTAGTGTTAACACAGATTCAACGATGAATTTCAGGTTAAATATTGCGCAATCCAGCTTGACTCAAAGCGAGATTGACAATGCGTTCAGTCGCGCTGCTGAAGGGGTAAATCAGACTAAAGTACAAGTATCCAGCATCCAGAATGCGGGCGGATACGGGTTAGAGCTTCCGACCTCCTTGTTCAAGTCAAGCGGATAAGAACGGATGGAGCCAACAACTAATCGATGAAGTCGGCGATCGTCCGGTATTGGATCTATCTGTCATGTGTCCGGCGAAAAAACAATCGCATGGAGCAATAGCGAAGCGCCGGTAACGATCATGATACCGTATGCACCGATAGCTTCGAGAGAAGATGTTTCCGTAATCATTAAGCGTGCACTTGATCAATGGCAGAACAAGCTGCCGAAAGTATCGTCCAAGTCAATCGACGATTTCAAGGACGGTGCGAAGGCAGCGTCATATGCAAGAGAAGGCTTGGCATATCTGCTTAGCGTCGGTTTACTCCAAGGAAACAGTGACAACGCCTTGAATCCGAAGGGCAACCTAACTCGCGCAGAAGCAGCGGTTATCTTGTATCGAATCTATACACAATCACACTAAGGAATCTAGAGAAGAAGCCAGGGAGCGCTCCCTGGCTTCTTCTTCACTTCTTACTAAGTTTTATTAATCTGGAAGTCAAAAGTTCTTGTCGAAAAATCATTGCATAGAAAATTAACCCGAGCGCGTCGTGCTGGTCGGCACCTCGCAAAAGTGGTTTTGCTTGCCCTTATTTCTGAATTTGCAGGATGGTGTCAAAACCATATGAGGGTGGAAGACAACCGAGCAGGCTGAAGAGTTGCCCTCTATCTATCTCGCGCAGAAGCCGATATGTTTTTTGGTGATGTAGCAAATCATTTCAGGCCTGTTAAAAATGCAGGGGTTTCCTTGGACGATTGTATGGATGAACTCCATTTTTTGCACTTGAATTCGAAATCTTGATTTGGTTTTGGGACGGCTGGATCGCCAGAAGATTGAGCACCTCCTGTACGTCCTTACTGTTATGGACATGAATTATCTTACTCCTCGGTGCCTCTTCTTTCGTTTTCTGGAAGGTGAACTTGAGCTCGCCGAGACCGAGGTGCTACTGCGTGACGGCGTCGAACAATCTAGACCGATCATTTCCGATGCGGAATAGGTTTTTGTTTAGTGTACATGCTTTCAAGGAGGGGGTTGCGTGGTGGTGCCGTTAAGATCGAGCTTGATTGTTAACTCTCACGAATGCTCGCTTTTTCGCAGGATTTTACCCTACCAACAAGAATTCGAGCTAATTTGTCGCATAGTTTCATAAGTGACCTCATTTTTTTCATCTTTTTCATCTGAACATTGTACATATGCATCGCTTTGAATTCTGGAGTGTTCGCAACCAAGCTCATGGCCATCATGAAGATGAAATGTCGCAGGCGAGATCGCCCGCGCTTACTAATTTTCATCTGTCCGGTCCATTAGCCAGAGCTTGCTACTGCAAGGTTGAGGCCAGCATGGCGCAGCAAAAAAATAACCGAGCTAATGATTGAACTACTATGAAAATTAAAGTCGCTGGAATCCTGTAAATGACAGCACTAAAAAAGACGCAGCGCATTCGCTTTAAAAAAGGGGAGAGCGCCTGGTTAACGATTATCG
>NZ_JBWDNU010000015.1:0-170539 GCF_056269365.1 Paenibacillus sp. JT22N12
CTGGCAGTTGCAGAATTTGGACTGACAACTGAGCTGCATAAATCAGCAGCTAGCAGTTGCAGAATTTGGACTGACAACTGAGCTGCATAAATCAGCAGCTAGCAGTTGCAGAATTTGGACTGACAACTGAGCTGCATAAATCAGCAGCTAGCAGTTGCAGTGGGGGGTACATCATTTTTGAGCACTGCGAAAATCAAAACCGTCATCGAAGAAATGGTTCAGCCCTTTTTTGACGAACATGGATTTGAGCTTGTTGATGTGGAATATGTGAAGGAAGGCAGCAACTGGTTTCTTCGCATCTTTGTCGACAAGGAAGGCAACATCGATATTGATGAATGTGGACGAATCAGCGAGTTTATAAGCGAGAAGCTTGACGAGAGTGATCCGATTACCGAGGCTTATTTTCTCGAAGTATCGTCGCCCGGCGCGGAAAGACCGCTTAAGAAGCCTCAAGATGTCAGCAAAGCAATCGGCAAGCATGTGTTTGTTACAACCTATGAGCCGGTAAGCGGAGCCAAAGAGTTTGAGGGTACGCTTCTTTCGTTTGACGGTGAAGAAGTTGTCATTGATATGGGCAAAAAGAAGTACACCATTCCATATGCGAAAGTGGCAAGCGCCCGTTTGGCCATCGTTTTCTAACACAATAGCCGCGCATCTGGTTTATAACTGGCATGACCTAACCACATGGTACGATTCGAAAGGGGGAACTCATTTCCAATGAGCATGGATTTTATAGAAGCACTGTCGGAAATCGAGCGGGAAAAGGGAATAAGCAAAGATATTTTAATAGAAGCGCTGGAAGCTGCTCTTATTTCCAGCTACAAACGCAATTTTAACACCGCCCAGAACGTGAGGGTTGATATTAACCGGTTTACCGGAGTGATTAAAGTCTACGCCCGCAAGACGGTTGTGGATGAGGTTTTCGATCCGCGCCTGGAGATTTCGGTTGAAGCATCACGCGAGCTGAACCCGCATTACCAGCTGGATGATATTGCCGAAATTGAAGTGACGCCGCGTGACTTTGGACGCATTGCCGCACAAACGGCCAAGCAAGTGGTAACCCAGCGTATCCGCGAAGCGGAGCGGGGGCTCATTTACAATGCGTTTATCGATAAAGAGGAAGATATCGTCAACGGTATCGTGCAGCGTCAGGATGTCCGCAATTTGTTCATTGATCTGGGCAAAGTTGAAGCTGTACTGCCGCTTACCGAACTGATGCCGACAGATAAATTCAAGCATGGCGACCGCGTCAAGTCGTTTATAACCAAGGTTGAGAACACGACAAAAGGACCGCAAATCTTTCTTTCACGTACGCATCCGGGATTGCTAAAGCGTCTGTTTGAGCTGGAAGTACCGGAGATCTATGATGGCGTTGTGGAAATCCGTTCAGTAGCCAGGGAAGCGGGCTTCCGCTCGAAGATAGCCGTTCATTCGCGCAATGACGAGGTGGATCCGGTTGGTTCCTGCGTAGGACAAAAAGGGATGCGCGTGCAAATGATTGTGACGGAGCTCAAAGGCGAGAAGATCGACATCGTCCGGTGGTCGGACAGCGTGGAAGAGTATGTGGCGAATGCGCTTAGTCCTTCCAAAGTGCTGGAAGTTATCGTATACGAGCAGGAAAAGATGGCGCGTGTCATTGTGCCGGACTATCAACTATCGCTCGCCATCGGCATTAAAGGACAAAACGCCCGGTTGGCAGCCAAGCTGACAGGGTGGAAAATCGATATAAAAAGCGAAACGCAAGCCGAGCAGGAATATGGTCGCCCGAAATCTGCAATGAGCACCATGCATCAGGATTCCGTCTCCGTCGACTAGCGTAAGCTTTATACGGCGTTTGCTGTTTGAAGCGCCTGACGCCACAGGAGGGATGGAAGATGAGACCCAGAAAAATTCCACTGCGCAAATGCGTGGCTTGCCAGGAAATGAAGCCCAAAAAGGAATTAATTCGCATTGTCCGTACTCCGGATGAGCGGATATTGATTGATTTGAAGGGCAAACAGGCAGGACGCGGCGCATACTTGTGCGGCAAAGTCTCCTGCTTCAAGCTGGCGAAGAAGACCAAGGCGCTTGACCGGGCTCTTAAACAGCCTGTTGTGATGGACATTTACGATCAGCTTGAACAGGATTTTATTGCCGTGGAGGACCGCTTTAATGCGGAAAAAGATCGGATGGATGATGATGATGATTCGGAAGGCTAAGGCCCTGTCGTCGCTGGGTATGGCGATGCGTGCAGGAAAAGTCATTTCCGGCGATGAGATCGTACTAAAGGCGGTTCGCCAAGGCAAAGCAAAGCTTGTCATTGTGGCTGGCGACGCTTCGGATAATACAAAGAAGAAATTCCAGGACAAGTGCGGAACTTACAATGTGAAGATGGTGGAGCTGTTTGACCGAATCACGCTGGGAGAATCAATCGGCAAGTCGGAGCGGGTGATCATTGCCGTAACGGAAGCGGGGTTCTCCAAGATAATTATACAAAGCTTAACCCAACCTTCGGAGGTGGAGTATATTGACTAAACAAACAGACAGTAAGGACAATAAAGATAAATTAAGGGTTTATGAATACGCAAAATCACTTAATATGAGCAGCAAAGAAATCATCACGATTCTGAAGCGTCTCAATCTGCCGGTCAACAACCATATGAGTGTTATGGAAAATGAAATGGTAGGTAAAGTCGAGGGTTTTTTCCGCGACATCAAATCCAATGCGGCTGCCAAACGCGCCCAAGAGAATGCGACAGTATCCGCAGCGGCACAATCCACTAACCGTCCAGCCCAACCGCAGCTTGAGCGCAAGCCACAGCAGAACAGCTTGCCTGCCCAGCCGCAGAATGCGGGAGCGGCGCAACAAGGCTCCACAGACCAGTCAGATGCCAACAAAAATACAAACCAGGAACGACAGGGGAATATGAACATAACCAGACCAAGTACGCCAACAGCCAGCACGAACCAGTCGCAACCGTCGCAACAGCCGCAGCAGTCTAGTCAGCCGCAGCAATCCCAGCAACCACAACAGCAGCGTCCATCTTCCTATCAAGGCAATAACCCGCGTCCAAGCGGCCAAGGCCAAGGTGGTCAGCGTCCATCCGGCGGTCAAGGAAGCAGCCAGGGCGGCCAGCGACCAAGCGGCCAAGGCGGTCAACGTCCATCAGGCGGTCAAGGAAGCAGCCAGGGCGGTCAGCGTCCAAGCGGCCAAGGCCAGGGCGGTCAGCGTCCATCCGGCGGTCAAGGAAGCAGCCAGGGCGGTCAGCGTCCGAGCGGCCAAGGTCAAGGCGGTGGACAACGTCCGTCAGGTCAAGGCAGCAGCGGCAGCCCAGGAGGCCAGCGTTTCGGTCAGAGCAGCAGCGGCGGCAGCACAGGCGCACAAGGCAGCGCGCGTTCCAATACGCCGCCGCAGAACCGTGGTACACAAGGGCGTGCATTTGACTCCCGTCCGGCACCGGGCTCGGATGACAGAGGCGGCGCGAAGAAGAAACCTGGCGGTCCTGGAGCAGGCGGCAAACGGTTTGACGACAGCCGTTCCAGCAATTTCAAAGGCAGCCGCGGCGGCAAAAACCAGCGCGGAAGAGGCAACCAGCAGCAGGAACGCAGAGAGAAAATCGACAATACGCCGAAGAAAATCATTGTACGCGGTACAATGACGGTAGGCGATCTGGCCAAATTGCTTCATAAGGATGCTTCTGAAGTCATCAAGAAGCTGATCGTCCTGGGTGTCATGGCAACCATTAACCAGGAGGTCGATCTCGATACGGTTCAACTGATCGCCAGCGAATACGGTGTAGAGGTTGAAGTGAAGATTCCGGTTGAAGAGGATGCTTTTGAAACGTTTGAAGAAACGGATGAAGCGGAGGATCTGGAATCCCGTCCGCCGGTTGTTACGATCATGGGTCACGTCGATCATGGTAAAACAACTCTGCTCGATGCCATTCGCCATACTAGCGTAACCAGCGGCGAGGCAGGCGGTATCACCCAGCATATCGGTGCTTATCAAGCCGAAATCAATCACAAGAAAATAACCTTTCTCGATACACCGGGCCATGAAGCGTTCACGCTCATGCGGGCACGGGGTGCGCAGGTAACGGATATTACCATTATCGTAGTTGCAGCTGACGATGGCGTTATGCCGCAAACGGTAGAGGCAATCAACCATGCCAAAGCTGCAGGCGTGCCGATCATCGTAGCGGTTAACAAAATCGATAAACCGGATTCCAACCCTGACAAAATCAAGCAGGAGCTGACTCCGTACGAGCTTATCCCGGAAGAGTGGGGCGGCGATACGATCTTTGTTAATGTATCGGCCAAACAGCGCATCGGACTTGAAGAACTGCTGGAGATGATCCTGCTCGTTGCTGAAGTGAACGACTACAAATCGAACCCCAACAAACGGGCTCGCGGTACCGTTATTGAAGCTGAGCTGGATAAAGGTAAAGGTCCGGTAGCACGTATTCTCGTGCAGCACGGCACATTGAAGGTCGGCGATGCCTTCGTAGCAGGCAACTGCTTCGGACGCGTACGCGCCATGGTCAATGATAAAGGCAGACGGCTGAAGGAAGCCGGACCGAGTACGCCTGTGGAAATTACGGGCTTGACTGAGGTTCCGCTTGCCGGCGATCCGTTCCTCGTGTTCGAGGATGAGCGCAAAGCAAGAGCAATCGCCGACCGCAGAGCGATCAAACAACGTGAATCCGAGCTGGGCGCCAACTCGCGCGTAACGCTTGAAGATTTGTATAAACACATTGTTGAAGGTGAAATCAAGGACCTGAATGTCATCATCAAGTCCGATGTTCAAGGTTCTTCCGAAGCCCTCAAAGGCTCGCTTGCGAAGATCGATATTCAAGGCGTCCGCGTCAAAATCATTCACAGCGGCGCAGGTGCGATTACCGAATCCGATATTAATCTGGCCTCCGCTTCCAATGCGATTGTGATCGGGTTTAACGTAAGACCAGAGCCGCAGGCGCTTGCGACAGCTGAGCAGGAAAAGGTTGATATTCGTCTCCACAGCATTATTTACAATGTAATCGACGAAATTGAGCATGCTATGAAGGGGATGCTGGATCCGATATTCAAAGAAGTCGTTATCGGCCAGGCGGAAGTCCGCAATATCTTCAAAGTCAGCAAAGTGGGTACGATTGCCGGTTGTATGGTTACTTCGGGAAAAATTGCCCGATCTGCCAAAGCCCGCTTGATCCGCGGCGGAATCGTCGTATTCGAGAGCGAGATCGAATCGCTCAAACGCTTCAAGGATGATGCCAAGGAAGTTGCGCAGGGCTACGAATGCGGAATTACACTTGAGCGGAACTTTGAACTCAAAGAAGGCGACGTGATCGAGGCCTACGTTATGGAAACAGTAGAGAGGTGATTGACCTATGGCGAAGGTTCGCGTAGGACGTGTAGGTGAACAAATCAAGAAAGAGCTGAGTACACTTATCCAGATGGAGCTTAAAGATCCGCGGATCGGCTTTATCACCGTTACCGGAGTTGAAGTGACAGGCGACTTGTCGCAGGCTAAAGTGTATTTAAGCGTACTGGGCAATGATGAGCAAAAGGAAGAAACACTCAAAGCTTTGGCACGCGGCACCGGCTTTTTACGGTCGGAGCTGGGCAAAAGAATCCGTTTTCGCCATACGCCCGAGCTGCTGTTTAAATTCGACAGCAGCATTGAGTACGGGAGCCGGATTGAATCCCTGCTCGAACAAATCAATAGCGGCAGCGGTGGCAAATGATCGCGGGGCAAGCAGCAGCTTTCCCGGCTGATTATACCAAGCAGCTGGACCAGGCTCTGCAATTCCTTCAAGGGGCAGACCGGTTTCTGATTGTTTCACATGTTCAGCCTGACGGTGATGCCATCAGCTCCACGCTGGTGGCAGGCTGGATTCTGCGTCAGCTTGGCAAGCAGTACGTCATGATGAATGAGGGAGCTGTGCCGGTAAGACTTGATTTTATGGAACAATCGGCTGCTGTTATTAATTTGAACAAAGAGCAGCCTCTCTCAGAAACGTATAACCGGATCATCGCGGTCGATTGTGCCGATTTTCGGCGCATCGGCCTCGTATCCGGTCTATTTGCCGAAGGGGCTATGCTCCTCAATATTGACCATCATCCTACCAATGACGCGTTCGGTGCAGTCAATCTGATTCGCACGGATGCAGCGGCAACTGTTGAGATCTTATACGATTTGATTATCCATGCAGGATTTGCGCTTGATTCTGAAGCGGCAACAGCTATTTATACTGGATTGCTTACGGATACGGGAGGCTTTCGCTATTCCAATACAAGCCCTTATGTGATGCAGGTGGCTTCGCAGATGCTGGCGATTGGCATTCCCAGTCATTCTATTGCAGACCGGTTGCTGGAACGTATGACCAAACCGCAGCTTTTGCTGCTGCAGCGCGGGCTTAGCCGGCTGATCTTCTCCGATGACAGCCAGATCGCATGGCTTTATATCGCCTATGAAGATATGGCGCAAACCGGAGCGATAGGCGATGATCTGGAAGGCCTGGTGAACTACGCGCTCAATGTAGAAGGCGTTGAGGTTGGCGTGTTGTTCAAAGAAACCGCAGATGGAAACGTTAAGGTAAGCATGCGTTCCTCCGGTAAAGCGGATGTTGCGGCTATCGCCAAATCATTCGGAGGCGGCGGGCATATCAGAGCAGCCGGCTGTCAGCTTGAGGGACCCCTTTCAGCTGCAATGACTAAACTGGTGAATGCGGTCAGTGAGGCGTTGGCCCAATGATGGAGGGAATTCTACCCGTTTGGAAGCCGGCTGGATGGACCTCTCATGATGTTGTTGCCAAGGTAAGAGGGATACTCCGTGTGAAAAGAATTGGTCATGCCGGCACGCTTGACCCTCAGGTTACAGGTGTCCTGCCGCTATGTATCGGACGCGCAACGCGTGTCGTTGAATATGTCCAGGAGCGGCCAAAAGCCTATGAGGCTGTTCTGCAGCTTGGTTTGGCGACAGATACGGAGGATTTGACAGGCGCTGTCATCTCGCAGGTGGACAACATTACCATTGATGAATCAGAGATCCGCCGTACACTGGCCTCCTTCGTAGGCGAGATTATGCAGGTTCCACCGATGTATTCAGCCGTTCGGGTCGAGGGGAAGAGGCTTTATGAGCTGGCTCGGGAGGGTCATATCATAGAACGCCAAGCGCGTCCCGTAACCATTTATCGGCTTGACTTGCTTGAGCTTGAGCTTGGAATGGCGCATCCCCGGATCCGTTTTTCCGTTCAATGCTCCAAAGGCACCTATATCCGCACCTTGTGCGTGGATATCGGTAAAGCGCTGGGAGTTCCTGCGGTTATGGCTGAACTTACACGTACGATGTCAGGCGGGTTCACGCGGGAGCACTGTCTGACCATGGAAGAGATTCAAAAGCTGCATGCCGCGGGAGAACTCGAGCCTAAACTGCTGCCGGCCGACTCGGCGCTGAGCCATCTGCCCAGCGGATCAGTAAATGCAGCTACCGCTCAGCATGCTTTTCAAGGCAAGCGTATTCCGTTACAAAATATTCAGACGCTGCAGCGTATAGATGACCAGTCGTTAGTTTGTCTGTATCGTGATGACGGATTGTTTCTTGGTTTATTTGAAGCAGATAAGGACACAGGCTCGTTGAAAGCGGTCAAAGTATTTACGTCCGTTTAAAATGAAGTGAAGCTCATAAAGCAGGTGTGACGGCAGTGAAAATAATCTCATTACAATATCCGGTTCAATCCTCTGAGCCCGCAAAATCAGCCCTTCCCAAGACGCTTGCCATCGGTTATTTCGATGGTGTCCACAAGGGGCATCAGAATGTCATCCGCCGCTCTGTCGAAGCTGCACGCAGTACAGGCATTGAGGCTGCGGTAATGACCTTTTACCCGCATCCGAAGGAGGTGCTGGGGCAGGGAGATCAGTATGTGAATGGCCTCACTCCATTAGAGGAGAAGATCAACCGTTTCCGTTCCCTCGGTGTGGATGTCGTGTATATCGTTCAATTCGACCTGGAATTCTCCGCAGTAACGCCGGATGAATTTGTCGAGCATGTACTGCGTCCGCTGCAGGTCAAGAAGGCAGTCGTCGGTTTTGATTTTGCATTTGGATCCCGGGGTGCGGGAAAAGCGGACACGCTTGTCGCTCTTGGCGATCCGGATATCGCTGTGGAAATCGTAGAGCCGCTAATGATCGACGGCAAAAAAGTCAGCAGTACCCTTATCCGCGAAGCGCTGGCAGAAGGCAAACTGGAAATGGCC
Source organism: Paenibacillus sp. JT22N12 (assembly GCF_056269365.1). Taxonomy (NCBI): domain Bacteria; kingdom Bacillati; phylum Bacillota; class Bacilli; order Caryophanales; family Paenibacillaceae; genus Paenibacillus; species Paenibacillus sp. JT22N12. The sequence continues at coordinate 8,232 of NZ_JBWDNU010000015.1, forward strand.
GAGCAATTCCTCGGGGAACCCTATCATTTACAGGGAACTGTCGTCCATGGTGAAGGCAGAGGCAGCAAGATCGGATTTCCGACCGCCAACCTGGATCCGGAAACGGCTTATGTGGTTCCCCGTCAGGGTGTATATGCCATCATGGCGGAGGTGGACGGAGCGCGGATTCCCGGTGTATTGAACATCGGAGTGAAGCCAACCTTCCATGAGAATCTGACGCAACCGGTCATGGAAGCCCATTTATTTGACTTTGACGGCGACCTCTATGGCAAGTCGATTGCGATCCATTTTATTTCTTTTCTCCGCACAGAGAAGAAATTTAATTCGATTGATGAGCTGGTTGGTCAAATTCATGCCGATGCTGATAAGGCCAGAGCGATTTTGTCCCAAGGGCAGCGTTAGCCTATCATCATCTCATAAATAACCCTGCTCCATTTACTTTATATGGGCGATTATGATATACTTCTAGTCGTTGCGGAGAGATGATGCATTTTTGCACATCGCATAAGCGGCAAGAACCTTGGCTTGGCCTGCTCGATCTCACCGACGGCGGCGAGGCTAATGGCGATTATGATAAAGGAGGTGAACAAGGATGGCACTTACTCAAGAACGTAAGAATCAATTGATCGACGAGCACAAAACCCATGCGAACGACACCGGTTCTCCGGAAGTTCAAATCGCTATCCTGACGCAAAACATCGTCAATTTGACAGACCATCTTCGGGTGCACAAGAAAGATCATCACTCCCGTCGCGGCCTGCTCAAAATGGTCGGTCAACGTCGTAAGCTGTTGGCATATCTGAAAAATAAGGATGTACGACGCTACAGCGCATTGATCGAAAGACTCGGCTTGCGCCGATAAAAGATGCGAGGATAAAAGCAACCTGGTTGTCCAGCCGTCCGGGGTTCCGGTTTGGCTGCTCCGGGTTGCTTTTTGTAAATGTAACGGTATTTTGTATATAACCTCTCAAGAAACTTGCCCCATTTCTGTTATCCTAAAAAGTCTTCTTGCAGCAGGAGAACCTATATAGCTGTCGAATGAAAATCTAATAGACCATGCAGCCCGGCCCTTTATTGGCCTACCGGTTGCAGTGAGGAGGGATTCAATGTTACAACGTGTAGAAATGACGTTAGGCGGACGCCCGCTCGTGCTTGAGACGGGTCGACTTGCCAAGCAGGCAAACGCAGCAGTTACGGTTAAATACGGTGAAACTGTCGTACTCTGTACGGTCGTGGCGTCCAATGAGCCTAAGCCGCTCGATTTTTTCCCGTTAACCGTCAATTATGAAGAACGTTTATATGCGGTCGGTAAAATTCCCGGAGGATTCATTAAGCGGGAGGGACGTCCGAGCGAGAAGGCCATTCTTTCCAGCCGACTGACAGACCGTCCGATTCGCCCATTGTTTCCAGACGGATTCCGCAATGATGTGCAGATCGCCAATATCGTGATGAGTGTGGACCAGGATTGCGCTCCGGAAATCGCAGCCATGATTGGAACATCCGCAGCCTTGACGATTTCGGATTTGCCGTTTAACGGACCGATTGGCGGGGTCATTGTCGGTCGCATCGACGGGGAGTTTATCATCAACCCTACGGTTGAGCAGGAGAAGAAGAGCGAGGTTTATGTAGTCGTTTCCGGTACGAAGGATGCCATCATGATGGTTGAGGCGGAAGCGAATGAAGTGCCGGAATCGATTATTCTGGAAGCAATCATGTTCGGCCATGATGAGATCAAGAAAATCGTTGCGACGATAGAAGAACTCCATGGTTTGGCTGGTAAAACAAAAATGGAAGTCAAGCTGCACGCCAGTGATGAGCAAGTGAACGCAGCGGTTCGCGCTTTTGCGTCGGCCCGTCTGGTCGAAGCTGTCCGCATTATTGAGAAGCATGCCAGACAAGAAGCAATTGACCTTGTCAATGCTGAGACTGTTGCTCATTTCGAAGAGCAGTATGCTGATACACCGGAGCTTCTTGGCGATGTGAAAGAAGTCCTCTACGATATTGTCAAGGAAGAAGTAAGGCGTCTGATCACGCATGATAAAGTACGTCCGGATGGACGGGCATTGAGTGAAATCCGCCCTATCGATTGCGATGTTGCTATCCTGCCGCGCACACACGGATCGGGATTATTCACGCGTGGCCAAACGCAGGCGCTTAGCATTTGTACACTTGGACCGCTTGGAGATGTACAGATACTCGACGGTATCGATTTGGCTGAAACCAAACGCTTCATGCACCATTATAATTTCCCTCCATTCAGCGTAGGCGAGGCCAGACCGCTTCGTCCGCCGGGACGTCGTGAAATCGGACATGGTGCGCTTGGAGAGAGAGCCTTGTCGAAGGTCATACCTTCGGAAGCGGAGTTCCCTTATGCGATTCGTCTGGTGTCTGAGGTGCTGGAATCCAACGGTTCGACAAGCCAGGCGAGTATTTGCGCAAGCACGCTGGCAATGATGGATGCAGGGGTACCGATTAAAGCGCCTGTTGCGGGTATTGCAATGGGGCTGATCAAGGACGGAGACCATTTCGCGATTCTCAGCGATATCCAGGGGATGGAAGACCATCTCGGGGATATGGACTTCAAGGTAGCTGGAACAGCCAAAGGCGTTACCGCGATTCAAATGGATATCAAAATTGACGGTATTGACCGTGCTATTCTTGAGGAATCACTTGAACAGGCGCGTCAGGGGCGCATGCACATTCTTGGCAAAATGCTTGAGGTTATGCAGCAGCCGCGCAAAGAATTGTCCCCTTATGCTCCTAAAATCGTGATTATGAATATTCACCCGGACAAAATCCGTGATGTTATCGGTGCCGGCGGTAAAGTCATTAACAAAATCATTGACGAAACCGGCGTAAAAATCGATATCGAACAGGATGGCACTGTCTTTATCGCCTCCTCGAACGCGGAAGCCATTGATCGGGCCAAACAAATCATTGAAGGCATTGTCCGCGAGGTAATTGTCGGCGAGATTTATTTGGGAACGGTCAGACGCATCGAGAAATTCGGCTGCTTCGTCGAAATTTTACCGGGTAAGGATGGACTGGTGCATATTTCGCAGCTGTCGACTGAGCGTGTCGCCAAAGTTGAGGATGTCGTCAAAGTCGGCGATCAAATCACAGTTAAAGTGACGGAAATCGATCAGCAAGGACGCGTTAATCTTTCCCGTAAAGCAGTTCTGACGGCCGAGGCTCCTGCTCAATCGTAACAAGTATACTTACAAACCAATAATTTTTGGATATTCAAGAAGAGAGAGCCAGATTTCATCTGTCTCTTTTTATTTTGTACATAATATCAGCCGTAATAAAGAAACATCGTCCGGCAGCTCTGTTCTTCTACACCTCTTACATATTGTGGACAAAGCCATAATATGATGAATAAGAAGGGTGGGACAAAGCGATGAAGCTGAAGAAAGCGATCATAATGACGGTTTTCATGTGTGCGCTGCTGCTGGTTTTCGGGTTAAGCGGTGATTTATCGGCCTACCTGGCTGAATTGAAACAGGGAAAGGCTGCTACAGCTTTGGGAATTGATATTTCCTCAGATTCTGTCAGGCAGCAGTTGAAGGACGCTATAGAGAATGAAGCTGTCAAACGCCGCATTGCCCCTGTTGATGCCAGGCTTGACCGCGTATGGAAGGCGATTCCGGGTTATAACGGGCTAGAGGTTGATGTGGATCAAACCTATCGGCTGATGCGCGATGCGCCGGAGAACAGCCCGATCCGTTTCATGTATAAGGAAATTTCCCCAGCGATCAGCCTGGAGCAGTTGGGAAGACAGCCGATCTACAAGGGCAATCCCAATAAGCCGATGGCAGCGCTTATGATCAATGTAGCGTGGGGCAATGAGTTTCTTGAACCGATGCTCAAGACGCTGGAGGAGCAAAATGTAAAGGCGACCTTCTTTTTCGATGGGTCGTGGCTGAAAAAAAATACCGACATGGCCCGTCTGATTCAATCCAAGGGGCATGAGCTGTCCAATCATGCCTATTCTCATCCTGATATGAGCAAGCTTGACCGGCAATCCGCTTTCAATCAAATCGCCAAAACGGAAGCGCTGCTGAAGTCAACCTTCAATGTTTCCAATGTGTGGTTTGCGCCGCCTTCCGGGGATTTTAATCAGATGACGATCGAGGTGGCGGCGGAGCAGGGGTTAAAAACTGTGCTTTGGACCCTCGACACCGTGGATTGGCAGCATCCTCCGGCCGCATCGATCGTGAACAAAATCCGGACCCGTGTCGAGCCGGGATCACTGATTCTCATGCATCCCACCGATTCTTCAAGTCAGGCGCTGCCGGGTATAATTGCCGCAATCAGGCAGAAAGGACTTTCCTTAGGAACGGTCAGCGAAACATTATCCCCCACGCGGGTGCATTTAGTTGAGGCGGGGCCTTAATTTTGTTATAGTGAAATCACTGATTTTGGCGATATGAACGAGTACTGCGCTTTCGAAGTGATTTTTCTGCTTGCAGAGAAGCGGTTCCATGAAGAAAGCAGAAAACTCAAAGCAAATGCTTACGAGGCCAGTTTTGCAAGCAAAACTTTTAGGAGGAAAATAAGTGAACAATTATACACTCAGCAACGGGATGCGGGTAGTGGTGGAGTACATACCAACCTTTCGTTCCGTGGCTTTCGGGATATGGGTTAAGACGGGTTCGCGTAATGAGACGCCAGTCAATAACGGAATTTCCCATTTTATTGAGCACATGCTTTTTAAAGGAACAGCCAGACGAAGCGCGAAGGACATTGCCGATTTGTTTGATGGCATAGGCGGCAACATCAATGCATTCACAGCCAAAGAATATACATGCTATTACGCCAAGGTGCTGGATCAGCATCTGCCTATCGCGGTTGATGCTTTAGCGGATATGTTCTTTGAGTCGGTGATGGACGCCGGTGAATTAAGCAAAGAGAAGAATGTCATTCTTGAGGAAATATCCATGTACGAGGATACGCCTGATGACAAGGTGCATGATGAAGCATCACGCGCTTCTTACGGGGACCATCCGCTTGCCTACTCGATTCTTGGGCTGGAGGAGCGTCTGAATGCCATGGATGGCGATACACTCCGCGGCTATATGCGCAATCATTACCGGATCGACAACACTGTAATCAGTGTCGCGGGCAACGTCGAGGAAGGTCCTCTGCTTGAGCTGCTGGAGAAGCAGTTCGGCGGATTTAAGAATAAAGGCTCGGAAAGCATTTTGGAAGCACCTGACTTTAACGGCCAATATTTATTTCATAAGAAAAAAACAGAGCAAAATCACATCTGCCTGACCTTTCCCGGGTGCTCGATCGCCGATCCTCAGCTGTACGCGATGATTCTGCTGAACAACGCGTTGGGAGGCGGAATGAGCTCCAGGCTTTTTCAGGAGATTCGCGAGAAACGCGGTTTGGCTTATTCGGTGTACTCGTATCACTCCTCCCATGCGGATAGCGGCTTGTTTACGATTTATGCCGGAACCGCACCGAAACAAACGAAGGAAGTGCTCGATCTCACGCTGGAGCAATTGCATGACTTGGCAGCCAAGGGCCTCTCCGACAGCGAGCTGCATCGGGGCAAGGAACAGCTCAAGGGCAGTTTGATCCTCAGTCTGGAAAGCACAAGCAGCCGAATGAACCGGCTGGGGAAGAACGAGCTTATGATCGGCCGTCATTATACGCTTGATGAGATGCTGCTACGGATCGATTCTGTACAAATGAGCGATATTCAAGCCGTTACCAAGCAAATGCTCTCCGTTCCGTTTGCGGTAGCAATGGTAGGATCCAATGATAAAGCGGCTGCCGCTCTCGGGAGGGATAGTCTTGTTTCAAGTATTGTTTAAACGATTGCCGGGCAATGAAGAACTGGTGCTTCCCCGCAGGATGTCGGAATTGGCAGCGGGATTTGACCTGCAGGCGGCTGTTGATGAACCCGTGACGCTCGCTCCAGGCGAACGCAAGCTTATTCCGACAGGTTTCTCAATGGCCATGCCGGCGGAGCTGGAAGCCCAGATCCGCCCGCGCAGCGGCCTGGCATACAAGCATGGAATCACCTGCCTGAATTCACCAGGAACGATTGACGCTGATTATCGGGGAGAAGTAAAAGTGCTTCTCGTCAACCTCGGGGAGGAACCATTCGTCATCGAGCGGGGGGAGCGGATTGCTCAAATGCTGTTTCAGATCGTGCCGGCAATCAAAATTACGGAAGCAGAGGAATTGCCGGATACGGTTCGCGGAGCAGGCGGCTTCGGCCACACCGGAGTTTAACATAACTCAATATTCATCCGATTCATATTAAAAATATTACGGCCATAATAAACCCGGTGCGGATGCATCGGGTTTTATTTTGCCTGTTTTCGCCTTTGGTATCGGCAAAGTGCCAGGCCTTGGGGCTTTCAAACCAATGCGAAAACCTCAAATGGCGTATTTTCCTTTTCACCCCTTTTGGGCCTTGGCATAAGATAATCTATATCCGAGGATACGAATGTCGTGACGGATGAAGGGAGAAAGGAGTGATACCCTTATGCTGACAGGGGTTCAGGTCGTGCTGCTGGGTGGCGATGCCAGACAGCTTGAGGTTATCCGCAAGCTGACGGAGCTGGATGCGGCTGTAACGGTTGCCGGATTTGATCAGCTTCACACCCCGCTGGATGGAGCAGTACACGCGGAATTGAGCGCTGATTTATTTCCAGGCGCCGATGCGCTTGTGCTCCCGGCGGTCGGGACCGATGATGACGGAACGATTCCGGCTGTCTTTAGCGACCGCGAGCTTATTTTGGCGGAAGAACATATTGCTCTTTTGCCAAAACACTGCAAGGTTTATACAGGTATGGCGAAGCCATATTTACGTGAGGCTTGCCAGAGGCAGTCTATCGCGCTGGTTGAGCTTTTCGATCGTGACGATGTGGCGATTTACAATTCAATCCCGACAGCCGAAGGCGCCGTAATGATGGCGATTCAACATACGGACATTACCATCCACAGCTCATCCTGCATGGTGCTGGGTATTGGACGGACGGGAATGACGATGGCCCGGACGCTCCAGGGACTAGGGGCAAAAGTAAAGGTTGGCGTAAGAAGGGAAGAGCATTTTGCAAGGGCTTTGGAGATGGGTTTTGAGCCTTTTTATATCACGGATTTGCAGCAGCATGTGAGTAATATTGACTTGCTTTTTAACACAATTCCGACTATGATAGTCACAGCGCAAATTATAGCGAATTTGCCTTCGCGAGCGGTCATTATCGACCTCGCTTCCAAGCCGGGCGGAACGGATTTTCGCTTCGCTGAGAAGCGGGGCATTAAAGCGTTGCTCGCCCCCGGTCTACCAGGTATCGTCGCACCGAAAACCGCTGGACGCATCATTGCGGATTGTTTGAGTCGGTTGATTACGGAAGATACCAGGCAACGGGGGAATGCGCAATGAAATGGCAGGGCAAAACGGTAGGCTATGCCTTATCCGGTTCACATTGTACGTTTGCGGAAGTAATGCCGGTCATCCAGCGATTTGTTGATGAAGGTGCGAATGTCGTTCCGATTGTGACTCAAACACTTATGACGACAGACACCCGTTTCGGCACTTCAGAGGATTGGCAGCGGCAGTTGAAGATGATTACGGGCAATGATATTATTTCGACTATTGTAGAGGCTGAACCGCTGGGCCCCTCAAAGCTCCTTGATGTGCTGGTTATTGCACCGTGCACAGGAAATACAACGAGCAAGCTTGCCAATGCAATGACAGACAGTCCCGTACTAATGGCTGCCAAAGCCCAGATGCGTAATCTGCGGCCGCTCGTGCTGGCCATTTCCACTAACGACGGGCTCGGACTGAATGCGGCGAATATCGCCAAATTGCTTGTTTGCAAAAATGTTTATTTTGTTCCATTCGGGCAAGACAATCCGGTGCAAAAGCCGAATTCGCTTGTAGCCAAGATGGATTTGATACCCGAAGCCTGCGAAGCGGCTCTTCAAGGTAAACAGCTGCAGCCGTTATTGATTGACCGTTCCCTGGGATAAGCAGGAATGGCCGATGGCAGCTCGATTATAGAATATTTATATTCCCATCCGATATTTATTTCTATAAGCTGCGAGGGAAGAGGAAGAGATCTTTCCTCCAAGTTTCTTCCGGTATTTTAGTATGCAATTGGAGCAATCCTTGACATAAGTTTCATTTTGAGAGGAGACGACATATGTCGAATCAAAAATTGTTTAACGTTGCCGTAGTTGGGGCAACAGGCGCAGTAGGAGAACAAATTATAGGTCTGCTTGAAAAACGGAATTTTCCGATTGCCGCGCTAAAGCTGCTTTCTTCCGCACGCTCAGCCGGTACGAAGATTATGTTCAAGGGTCAGGAGCATATAGTAGAGGAAGCAACGCCGGAGAGCTTTAAAGATGTGGAGATCGCATTATTCAGCGCTGGCGGCGATGTGACGAAGGCGCTTGCCCCTCATGCAATCGAGCATGGGGCGGTCTGCATCGACAATACGAATGCTTTCCGGATGGATCCCGAAACTCCGCTTGTTGTGCCGGAAGTGAACATTGATAAAATAAGCGAGCATAAAGGTCTTATTGCAAATCCTAACTGTTCAACCATTCAGATGGTTGCCGCGCTTAAACCGCTGCTGGACCGTTACGGCATCTCCCGTATTATTGTCTCGACGTATCAGGCCGTATCCGGAGCTGGAAGCCGGGCTATAGAAGAGATGCTGCGCCAGACGCGCGAAGTGCTTGACGGCAATGAGCTTGTTCCGGATATTTTGCCGGTTGGCTCGCTCCCGGTCAAACATCAAATCGCCTTTAATGCAATCCCGCAAATCGATAAATTTCAGGATAATGGCTATACGCTGGAAGAGATGAAGATGATTCGGGAAACCAAAAAAATTCTGGGGGACGATTCGATTGAGGTAACGGCGACCTGCGTGCGCATACCCGTTGTCTACGGCCACTCGGAATCCGTTTATGTTGAATTAAAGAATGATTACGACCTTGAAGATGTCAAAAAGCTGCTGGGAGACGCCCCAGGCGTTGTTCTCGTAGATGATCCGGCCAATCAGCTCTACCCGCTGGCGACGGATGCTGCCGGTATACCGGATGTATTCGTCGGTCGTCTGCGTCGTGATTTTGGCTCCTCCCGCGGCCTCAATATGTGGATCGTTTCCGACAATCTGCTCAAAGGCGCAGCATGGAACGCAGTTCAAATTGCGGAATATATCGCAATCGGCAAATAATAGGATAAGCAGCATGGGCAGCTGGTCAAACATGAATGATCCGGCATCTAAAAAGTGCGGATACGGAGGTTTGACAATGGGCATCCTCGTCCAGAAATTCGGTGGAACCTCGCTGTCCACCGGGGAAGCAAGAGACTTTGTGCTTCGTCATATCGAAAGAGAGCGGCAACGACAGCATCAGCTTGTCGTTGTCGTCTCTGCTATGGGGCGTCAGGGTGATCCTTACGCGACGGACACGCTGCTCTCGCTTCTTCCCGATCATGGAGCGGGTTTGCCGGCCAGGGAGCGTGATATGCTTCTTGGCTGCGGCGAAATCATATCGGCAGCTATGCTTTGCGGACTTTTACGTGCACACTCGATACCTGCTGTTGCTTTGACAGGGGGTGCGGCGGGTATTTTGACCGATAATCAATTCGGTCGTGCACGAATTGTCGAAATACGTACGGAGCGAATACTCCAATTTTTGCAGGACGGCAATGTAGTGATCGTCACCGGATTTCAGGGTATGACGGAAGCCGGTGAGACAACGACGCTGGGACGCGGGGGCAGCGATACTTCAGCCACCGCGATAGGTGCCGCCTTGAAGGCGGACAGAGTCGATATCTATACCGATGTCAACGGCATATTAACGGCTGATCCGCGCCTGGTTGAGGACGCGCGCCCGATTCCGGTTGTCGGTTATACGGAAATTTGCAATATGGCCCGGCAGGGAGCCAAAGTGATTCATCCCCGTGCCGTTGAAATTGCCCAGCAGGCCCGGATCCCGCTTCGCGTCCGTTCAACCTTCTCGGAGGATGAAGGGACACTGGTGACCGACACATTGAATCTTACTCAGTCCGCGATGGTTCGCGACCGCTATGTAACAGGCGTAGCTCATGTTAGCGGAGTTACGCAAATTACGGTTCATGCGCAAGACGGGCATAATGATGTTCAGCTTCAGGTATTTCAGGCGATGGCGCGGCATCATATCAGTGTGGATTTTATTAATGTGACACCTGGCGGAGCGGTTTATACGGTTTTTGATCAGGATGCCCGGCAGGCGGTTGCGGTTTTGCAGGCGATCGGATATGCACCGATCGCAGTTAGCGGCTGCGCCAAAATATCTGTAATCGGCGGGGGAATGAACGGTGTTCCCGGGATTATGGCCAAAATCGTGGAGGCGCTAACAGCTCAGGGAATTCCGATTCTGCAATCGGCCGACTCCAACACTACGATATGGGTGCTGGTCAGCGAGAGTTTCATGGTAGACGCCTTAAGGGCCCTGCATGCGAAATTCTCGCTGCACGAATAAATGTTTGAAACGATGTTTAGGAGGAGTCATAATGGATTTCGGAAGATTGGTTACCGCCATGGTAACTCCGTTCGATGCGGAAGGAGCGATTGACTGGGAAGCGACCGGCCGCGTTGTCGATTATTTGATTGATGAACATTTGAACGACAGCATCGTGGTTTCCGGAACCACCGGAGAATCACCGACGCTGACGGATGATGAGAAAATTGCTTTGTTCAAATACGTTGTTAAGCACGCTAACGGCCGCTGCAAGGTCATAGCGGGAACCGGCAACAATGATACAGCCCACTCCCTTCAAATGACCCAGCTTGCTGAGCAATGCGGCGTAGATGGCGTTCTGCTCGTGGTTCCTTACTACAACCGGCCAAGCCAAGAAGGCATTTACCAGCACTTTAAATGTATTGCCGAGGGCACTTCGCTGCCGGTTATGCTTTATAATGTTCCTGGCCGTACGGTCGTGAGCATGACAGCCCAAACGACGCTGCGTCTGGCGCAAATACCTAATATCGTGGCAACCAAGGAATGTGCATCGACAGATCAGGTGACCCAAATAGCTGCTGCAGCTCCGGAAGGCTTCCGGGTGTACAGCGGTGACGATGGCGCGGGACTACCGATGATGTCTGTCGGCGCATATGGTATCGTCAGCGTAGCCAGCCACATTATTGGCCGTGAAATGAAACAGATGATTGAGTCCTTCGTCAACGGAGACGTTGCGGCAGCAGCCAGGATTCACGCATCCTGTCATCCGATTTTCAAAGGCTTGTTTGAACTGCCGCATCTCGTTCCCAATCCGGTTCTGGTTAAAGCAGCACTGGCGATTCGCGGCATTCCTGTCGGCGGAGTGCGCTTGCCGCTCGTGGGACCTACGGAAGAAGAGCTTGCTGCTCTTCGTGAGTTATTGAATTCTTGAGTTGCTTGCAGCTCTTTATGCAGCACTCACCAAAAACCGGTGCGTTTGCATCGGTTTTTTTATTGTCATAAATATAGCTTTAACATCGGGAAGAAACTAACTTCGACGCCGGAGAGTGGCGAGAGCCGGTTCTTCCTGCATACATGATCGAAAGTAATTCATGACGTCAGTCCGGACAGATAAACGATCCTGTTTAACCTATATTTTCTAAACAGTTCTTCGCCTTTACTTGTGTTTCATAAATTCAATCATGTATAATGGGGACAAGTGATGGTGTGCGGCAAATAATAATGAATCCTTTCCCTTGTTTTGAGCGGCATACAACAGCATAAGACACGGCTTCCTTGATAGAATGATGCGAATCTGATCAGGCAGGCTGATGTCCGCTTCTATCAGGCATTTTGCAATCGGAAGCATTCCATGTCCCGCCCAAGCATGAAGCTGGGTCACCGGACATTGTTTTGCTTTGCTTATTCACTAAAGTTTTATAAGTTTCATTAACATTTGACCATGGTTACGAAGATTTTCTTCGTAAAAAATATAACATGCTAACGAAGCGACTTTATTTCGTGAGGGTGATTGATTCTACACTTATGAATTTGGTTTTACTTCGTAAAAATTAGGAGGTACGGATACAATTGTCAAAGAAAAACAGCCAAGATAAGCTGCTCATATTTGCTTTGGGCGGCGTCGGCGAAATCGGAAAAAATATGTATGTCGTTCAGTATGGGAACGATATTGTCGTAGTCGATGCAGGTTTGAAATTTCCGGAAGAAGATATGCTCGGTATTGATATCGTGATTCCGGATATTACGTATTTAACGGAAAATAAGGACAAGGTACGGGCTATTCTTATCACGCACGGACATGAGGATCATATTGGCGGACTGCCTTATGTATTGAAGCATCTGAATGTTCCTGTTTATGCCACAAAGCTGACACTCGGATTGATTGAAGGCAAGTTGAAAGAGGCTGGTCTGCTTGGCGAAACGAAGCGGATTCTGATTAATGCCGATTCCGAAATTCAGCTCGGCACGATCAAGGCATCATTCTTCAAAACCAATCACAGTATTCCGGATTCGGTTGGTGTTTGTCTCGATACGCCGGAAGGCACGATTGTCCACACAGGCGATTTCAAATTCGACCATACGCCGGTTAATAATCAATATGCGGATCTTCAGCGTATTGCGGACATTGGCCGACGGGGCGTACTCGCTCTATTGTCGGACAGTACGAATGCGGAACGCGCAGGGTTTACACCGTCGGAGAGCATGATCGGTCCTTCTCTTGAGGATATTTTCCGCAAAGCTACACAGCGTGTAGTTATCGCTACCTTTGCTTCCAACGTGCACCGGATTCAACAGGTTATTAACGCCGCTATGGCTACGAAACGCAAAATCGTTGTCGTTGGCCGCAGTATGGTGAACGTGGTGTCTATAGCTTCTGAACTGGGTTATTTAACCATTCCGGAAGGCATGCTGATCGAGCCTGAAGAAATCAACAAGATGGCGGCTGACCGCGTCGTTGTGCTCTCCACAGGAAGTCAAGGCGAGCCCATGTCGGCTCTTACGCGTATGGCTCGTTCTACGCATCGCAAAGTGGACATCCTGCCGGGAGATACGGTTATTATTGCAGCTACGCCTATTCCAGGGAATGAGCGTTATGTGGGACGCACGGTGGACGAGCTTTTCCGCTTGGGCGCCAATGTTATTTACGGTCCGGGATCTGTTTCCGGCGTTCACGTATCCGGTCACGGAAGTCAGGAAGAATTGAAGCTGATGCTCAATCTGATCCGTCCAAAATATTTTATTCCGATCCATGGCGAGTACCGGATGCTCCGTCAGCATTCCCTGCTTGCAGAGGCGGTTGGCATCGAACGGGAGAACATTTTCATTATCGACAACGGGGATACGATCGATGTCCAGGGTGGAGTAGCCCGTAAAGGCAGCAAAGTACCTGCCGGTAATGTATTGATTGATGGTTTGGGTGTCGGCGATGTAGGAAATATCGTACTTCGTGACCGTAAATTGCTATCGCAGGATGGTATCCTCGTGGTTGTGGTTACGCTCAGCAAACAAGACGGCGCTATTTTGTCCGGTCCGGATATCATTTCCCGCGGATTTGTGTATGTGCGTGAATCCGAAGGGCTGCTTGAGGAAGCGAACCGCATCGTGACATCGACTCTGCATAAATTAATGAATGATAAGGTGAACGAATGGGCTTCACTGAAAACCAATGTGAAGGACGCGCTCGGCCGTTTCTTATACGAACAGACGCGCCGCCGTCCAATGATTCTGCCTATTATCATGGAAGTATAATGATTTTCAGCCAAGACTGATAAACATGCAAAACGGTTTTCTCCTGTCCGGTTCGTTCCGGGTGGGAGTAAACCGTTTTTTGTTATACATAAACTTGTTCTCACGAAAGCGGCAAAGGGACGTGCCAGACCGTCAATTCCGAATAAACCGTATAATAATTCTCTGTCCTTCCATACTATGCAGAGCACATGAAAGCACAGGATTGATTCCTGGCGAATAGGCATAAGGAGGACAAATCACATGCGGGAAATCGAATGGCTTCAAAAATCGGAACAGCCGGATCCTGAAGGCGGCGACCGGAAAATGGTGAATCCTACGCTGGAAACGCTGCAGCAGCTGGGACAGACGACGATACCCACAACAGAATCTAACGTATTCTGCATGACCATCATTGGGCAGGTTGAAGGGCATATGGTGCTCCCTCCACAAAATAAAACGACCAAATACGAGCATATTATTCCACAACTGGTGGCGGCGGAGCAGAATCCAAAAATCGAAGGCCTGATCATCGTGCTGAATACGGTGGGCGGGGATGTTGAGGCCGGTCTTGCCATTGCCGAGATGATTTCCTCGCTGACGAAGCCGACCGTTACTCTTGTTCTGGGCGGCGGCCATTCCATTGGCGTACCCATCGCCGTAGCAGGAATGAAGTCATTTATCGCCGAGACCGCGACGATGACCATCCATCCTATCCGGATGAACGGCATGTTTATCGGAGTACCGCAAACCTTTGAATATTTGGAGAAAATGCAGGAGCGGGTGGTACGGTATGTGACTTCACACTCGAACATAAGCACCGAGATGTTCAAAGAACTGATGTTCAAGACCGGGGAGCTTAACCGCGATATCGGGACAACCGTAATCGGGGTGGATGCGGTCAAGTATGGATTGATCGATGCGGTCGGCGGGATTGGAGTGGCGCTGCGGGAGCTGGATGGTTTTATTGCGGAACGCAAGAGAATGGGGCCGGGAGGGCTGACGCAATGACGCTGTACACGACGATGCCGCTGGAGCTTGTCCTGGATGGAATGGATGAACAGCCTGGTCCATATGTGGACATCACCATAGGCAATGTAAGAATGCAAATTGAGCCGATCTCACCGGGGATCGGTAAAATCGTCCGGCTGCTCGAGTGTCCATTGGACGCTTATTTGCAGCCGCAGTATTCACCGGGCACGGTTATTTTATTTGGCTCCCGATCTTCCTGAAACAGCTGTTTTTCTCATAGTAAAGCTTCGGGGTGGGGTTATGAGCAGTTGGCAGCTCTACCCTGGATTGGAGATTAGTAGCGGCATCCAGAGGCCTCGTATGGTATAATGGCAACCAGAGGTGACTGAAGTTGGCGAAAAAAAAGCGAAGAAGAAAGAGCTCGATTGGGACGAGCCTAAAATATGAGGTTTATGGTATTTTGTTGATTACGGTGTCCGTCATCGCGCTTTCGGGTGAAGCTACGGTAGGACGTTCATTGTCCAAACTGTTTGGACTGATGCTTGGAAAGTTTTACTTTGCCCTGGCTCTTGTAGGCATTTACGTCGGTCTGACCGTTATGATCAAACGTACCTGGCCATCCGGCTGGTCGACCCGCAAGACCGGGATTTTGCTGCTGGTGCTGGCATTTACGCTGATGAGCTCGATTACGGTAATGGATCAGAAAACAGAGCCTACCGGGGGGTTGACTTCCGGTTACATATTAAGTCAATTAGGCGGCGATATTCGTGCTTCGTTAATTGATACTCCTGTCCTGGATGACGGCAGCGTTGCTCCGAGAGCAATCAGCGGCGGTTATGCAGGGGCAATCCAGTATACGCTGCTTTATTGGTTATTTGGTTATTTTGGCGCCAAATTCATTATGATCGTCATGTTTGCCATTTCTATTATGTTGATGACAGGCCGGTCCTATGTGGATTTGATGAAAGCCCTGCGCGTCCGGGGCGGACGTTTCTGGTCGCTAATGCGGGCGAAGCTGGCTGCCAGACGATCAGCGCAGCTTGCAGCAGCTCCGGCAAGAGGGGGCAAGGGCGCAGCCCCTATTATTCAGGATGATGATTTGGAAGATGATGAGGATGATCTTTATCAGCCGCGTCCCCGGGCGGCAAGGAGGAAAATTCCTTTTTTCTCCTGGTTTAATGAAACATCGGATCCCGAGGAGCACTCAAGCAGCGACAAGGACGATTGGCAGATGGATGACGACCATCTGGTTCAGCCTGCCGGAAGCAGCCGCAGCAGAGTACCGCAGTGGAATGACGATGATGAAGAGGGCAGCGCTGAATGGCAGGCTTATAATGCCGGCAAAGGCAGTCCGGCAGTGGTGCCGGAGGTTTTTGATCCTTCAGGCGAAATCGAGCTTCCTCCTGCAATAGACAGCAGCAGGGGACTGATCGATAATACGGCTTTCCAAGGAGAAGATCTGGAACCGCATCTTGTCGATGGGGAAGAAATAGATCATGAATTTACCAGCATCTCTTCTCCAAGCTCGCCGCCCGTAAGTCCGGCAATCGAAACTGGCGAACTGGCAGAGGGCTCCGCCGCTGCAAATCCTGTTCCCCGTGTGCCTGCCGTCAAGCCTTATCAGCTGCCGTCACTCTCGCTGCTGACCAAGCCGAGCGGCAGCGGCAGAGCGGGGGAAGCTGCGGATGCGAATGACTCCCGCCGGAAACTGGAAGCTACGCTTGAAAGTTTTGGGGTACGGGCGAAGGTTTTGGATGTTGTGCGCGGTCCGGCCGTAACCCGATATGAGGTACAGCCCGCGACAGGCGTCAAAGTAAGCCGGATAGTCGGACTGACCGATGATATCGCCCTCGCGCTGGCTGCCAAGGATATCAGAATGGAAGCGCCTATTCCAGGCAAATCCGCCATTGGCATCGAGGTGCCCAACACCGAGGTATCCGTCGTCACGATGCGCGAGGTTATGGAGATGCCTGCATTCTTGAATGCGCCTTCGAAGCTGTCCATCGCCTTCGGAAGGGATATTTCCGGCCAGACGATAGTGGGAAATCTTGCGAAAATGCCCCATCTTCTCGTTGCCGGGGCGACAGGTTCGGGTAAATCCGTTTGCATTAACGGTATCATTACCAGCATTCTATACAAGGCGCGACCGGATGAAGTCAAGTTTCTGATGGTCGATCCGAAGATGGTTGAGCTTAATGTGTACAACGGCATTCCCCATCTGCTGGCGCCTGTTGTCACCGATCCGAGACGGGCGTCGCTTGCCTTGAAGAAGATCGTTGTGGAGATGGAGAAACGTTATGAGCTGTTTTCCAAGTCGGGCACGCGCAATATAGAAGGCTATAATAATCTGATGGCGGAGAATCCATCCGCGGTTCTGCCTTATATTGTCGTCATCGTGGATGAATTAGCCGATTTGATGATGGTCGCCGCCAATGACGTCGAGGATGCGATCTGCCGTCTCGCCCAAATGGCCCGTGCCGCCGGCATCCATCTGATTATCGCGACACAGCGCCCGTCCGTTGATGTCATCACCGGACTGATCAAGGCGAATATACCATCCCGGATCGCCTTTGGCGTTTCGTCTCAGGTCGATTCCCGGACGATTCTGGATATGGTTGGAGCGGAAAAGCTGCTGGGACGCGGGGATATGCTTTTCCTGCCTGTTGGAATGTCCAAGCCCATCCGGGTGCAGGGGGCGTTCCTTTCCGACCAGGAGGTGGAAGCCGTGGTAAACTATTCGCGCGGTCAGGCCGAAGCGGAGTATACGAATGATCTGGTACCCGAAGTGGATGATTCCATGCCGGAAGCGGATGAACAGATGGATGAGCTGTATGATCAGGCTGTCCGTATTGTTCTTGAAGCCAAGCAGGCATCCGTATCCCTGCTTCAGAGACGCATGCGAGTAGGCTATACGCGCGCGGCCCGGCTGATTGACCAAATGGAGGCACGCAGCATTATAGGGCCTTATGAAGGCAGCAAACCGCGTGAGGTTCTGCTGACAGTGGATCAGTATGATGCAGGAAAGATTAGCTCGTAAGTCAAATTCGTGCATAGAAGGCAATCCGATTTCTCATACTAGGAATAAGCTTCGCTTGCTTTTAGAATCCGCAAGAGAAAGGCAGATTCCAAAGATGAGAAATCGATTAATAATGGTGACCGTCGTCATCGTTCTTCTGTTGTTCGGCGCGTTCACGCTTAAGCATGGCAACAGCGGGAAAACCGCTGAAACTTTCAGCAGCGCCACGTTAAAGCCCGGATCATCCGGAAAAGATGTCAGTGAACTGCAGGGCCGTCTGAAGTATTTGGGATTTTTTGATGGCAAGGTGGATGGCCAGTTCGGGTCTACGACGAAAAATGCCGTCACGTGGTTTCAATGGAAATTCGGAATGAAATCCGATGGCGTTGTCGGGGCAAAAACCAAGCTGAAGCTTTGGGAGGCTACAAAGAGCTGGAAGCCAACCGCCGCGGACGCTCCGGCTCCTGCATCAGGCGGAGATGGCGGGAATACGGGTTCCTCGGGCGGAGGATCCAATGAAACGAAGTCCTCGAAGCTGGGACTATCCGCAAATGATTTGAAGCTGATGGCCAACGCCGTATATGGAGAATCCCGCGGTGAGCCGTACGTCGGTCAGGTTGCCGTTGCCGCTGTTATTCTAAACCGCGTCAAATCGCCAAGCTTTCCGAATTCGATATCGGGCGTTATTTTTCAGCCGGGGGCATTCACGGCAGTTGCGGATGGACAAATCTGGCTGACTCCCAACGAGAGCGCCACAAAAGCCGTCAATGACGCCATTAACGGCTGGGATCCATCAGGGGGCTGTACCTATTATTTCAACCCTGAGACAGCGACATCCAAATGGATATGGTCCCGTCCGCAGGTCAAAACGATTGGCAAACATATTTTCTGCATGTGATGCATGTTCACCCGAAGCAGCCCGTTTATGAACGCGGGTTGCTTCTTCCATTTCTCATCAGTTAGAATGGAATAGAGCTTTGAAAAATGGAATAGATTGACTTAGGAATAAGAAACTATTAGCGGAAGGGGACGCGAGGCGTGACCAAATCTGCATTTGAACGAGGACAGCTTAACCGTATACGTTTGCACGTCTTACCGACACAACGATTCAAGACATTCTCCATTTCGCTTTATATGGGGTCTCCCTTAACGGAAGCAACAGTGACAGCCAACGCATTGATACCATTCGTGCTGCGGCGCGGCACCGCTTCTACACCCGAGACTATCGCATTCCGCGAACGTCTGGATGAGCTTTATGGCGCAGGTTTCGGATTCGACGTGTACAAGCGTGGAGATTCGCAAATCATCCAGTTCCGGATGGATGTTATCAATGACCGGTTTGTTTCTTCCGAGCAGCCGCTTCTGGCTTCCTCGCTTAAATTTCTTGGTGAGGTGCTGACTGCACCGGCAGTGGAGAATGGATATTTTCGCGATAAATACGTCCAGGCCGAGAAAGAGACGCTGCGCAAACGTCTCGAAGCGATCATTAACGATAAAATCCGTTACGCAGCGGAGCGCTGTCTGGAGGAAATGTGCCGCGACGAGCCTTACCGCCTTCATCCGCTTGGCCAAATGGCCGATATTGATGCCATAACGCCGCAAAGTTTAACAGAGAGATATCAATCCTTATTATCCGAAGCTGCTTTCGATTTGTATGTGGTTGGGGATACGACGCTTGAAGAAGTCAAATCGCTTGTAGCAGAAGCTTTCCAGACAGGTTCAGGGACACCGTCGTCTTACACGATGCCGCCTGTTGCGCGTAAGGTTGCCGATGTGCGAACCGTCATTGAGCGGATGGATGTCAGTCAAGGCAAGCTCAATATGGGCCTGCGGATCAATACCTCGTACGGTGATGAGGATTACCCTGCAGCGCTGATGTATAACGGGATACTGGGCGGTTATCCGCATTCCAAGCTGTTCCTGAATGTCAGGGAAAAAGCAAGCCTGGCCTATTATGCGGCTTCCCGTCTGGATGGGCATAAAGGCATCTGCACCATACAATCCGGTATTGAAATCGATAATTTCGACAAAGCGACCGCTATCATTGAGGAGCAGCTGGCGAGCATGCGAACCGGTACCTACAGCGATCTGGAAATGAATCAGACCAAGGCGATGATTGCCAATCACCTTCGTGAGCTGCAGGACTCCGCCAATGAGATGATTGGGTTCGATTTCAATGCAATTTTAACCGGGCGCGAGCGTTCTGCAGATGAACTGATGCGCCAGGTGCAGGCGGTAACTGCCGGGCAGATTGCGGCTATTGCCCAAAAAACAGAGCTGGATACGATATATTTCCTGCGCGACGGGAAGGAGGACTAAGCCTGTGGAAACATTAGCTTATCCAGGCGTTCAAGAAACGATATACCGGGAAGTTCTGCCGAATGGACTGGAGGTTGTTATTTTACCGAAAGCAGGCTTCAGCAAAACCTACGCCACATTTTCAACGCGTTATGGTTCGGTAGACAACCGCTTTTCAGTTGGCGGAGAGGAGCCGGTGTCCGTACCGGATGGAATTGCCCATTTTCTTGAGCATAAAATGTTCGAGGAGCCAACGGGCGATGTGTTTGCCACATTCGCTTCCCAGGGAGCGTCGGCCAATGCGTATACCAGCTTTGACCGTACGGTGTACTTGTTCTCCGCAACGGAGCAGATTGAGGCGAATCTGGAAACGCTGGTGAATTTCGTACAGAACCCTTATTTTACCGATGAAAATGTGGAGAAAGAAAAAGGCATCATCGAGCAGGAAATCAACATGTACCGCGATAATGCGGACTGGCGTGTTTATTTTGGACTGATCGACGCCTTGTACAACAATCATCCGATTCACATCGATATCGCCGGAACGGCGGAATCCATCGGAAAGATTGACAAGGAGACCCTTTACCGCTGCTATGAAACCTTTTACCATCCATCCAACATGTTTTTATTCATTGTTGGAGGAGTTGATCCAGGCAAGGTGATGGAGCTTGTACGGAGTAACCAGGCCCGGAAATCCTTCGAGCCGCAGGGGGCGATCAACCGCTTTTTTGATCCCGAGCCTACATCCGTCAAGAAAGCACGCAAAACAGCTGTTCTGCCCGTATCCATGCCAAAATGCATGATCGGTTTTAAAGAGGACCCCAAGCCGCTGGAGCCGGCCGGACTTCTCCGCAAAGAGCTGACAACCAAATTGATGCTGGATGCGTTGCTCAGTTCCAGCTCTCCGATCTATAACACACTGTATGACGATAAATTGATTTCCGATTCCTTCGGTCATGAATATAACAGCAGCGAGGATTATGCATTCTCAGTGATCGGCGGAGAGACCCCAGACCCTGACGAGCTGCTGGCGCGGCTCAAGGCAGCGATTGAAGCAGCCCGTGCAAGCGGACTTCAGGAAAGTGCTTTCGAACGGACACGCCGCAAAAAGATCGGTGGCTATCTCCGCATGCTGAATTCTCCCGAAGCGATTGCCGGAGAGTTTACACGTTATCGGTTCCGCGGCGCCGATTTGTTCAAGCTGGTGCCTATATATGAGAGCATTACTTTAGAGGAAGTCAACGAACGGCTGCGTGAGCATTTCAATTGGGACCGCATGGCAGTTTCGATCGTGGCCAAAGCTCCACTTTGAAAACATTAAATGAGATGACGGTGCTCGTGACCGGGGGAAGCCGCGGGATTGGCGCGGCAGTGTCGCGTCGCTTTGCCAAGGAAGGCATGAATGTCGTGATCCATTACAATGAAGCTCATGAGGCGGCCAATGAAACAGCCAGAAGCTGCATGCTTCTTGGTGCGGCTAATGTGACCACCGTCTCGGCTGATCTGCGCTCAAAGGAGAATTTGCTGCGGATGCAGGAGAAGCTGGATGCTCGCGGCATGATACCGGATATCCTCGTCAACAATGCTGGTATATCCCATAATGGGATGCTTGCCGATGTGTCGGAGGAAGAATGGGACGACGTGATGGCGGTTAATTTAAAAGGCATGTTTTTATGTACCCAGCTTTTTATGCCCGCTATGGTAACCCAGCGTTTTGGGCGCATTATTAATGTGTCTTCGATTTGGGGGTTATCGGGAGCGTCGTGCGAGGTGCTGTATTCCACAACCAAAGGCGGTATGAATGCATTTACGAAGGCGCTGGCCAAGGAGCTTGCGCCTTCCGGCGTGACCGTTAATGCAGTCGCTCCGGGCGCTGTCAATACAGTGATGCTCGATAACCTGGAGGCTGAAGAGATTTCAGCGCTGGAGATGGAAATCCCGGCGGGAAGACTTGGACAACCTGATGAAATTGCCTCTCTGGTCTATTTTCTGGCCCTGCCGGAATCGGCGTATATTACAGGGCAGATCATCAGTCCCAACGGCGGATGGCTCACTTGACCAACTTGGAATTAACTTTGAGTTCAAGGGGTCATATGGCGAATTTTCAAGGAATCGAAACTTTATGGCGGTTAAATTCGTCGTATAAGAAAGAACCTTTGCGCGCAAAATACGTTATGTTGCCGGATAACGGCTAACACGCAGAGGAGGCGTCAAACACATGTCAAACGTCCTTTCTAATTTCGACACATGGAAAAAGTTCTTGGCCGGTCGGGTGGAGCAGGGAAAGAAAATCGGTTTGAGCGAGGAATCCATTTCGGATCTTGCTTATGAAATCGGGGCTTTCCTTGGCGAGAAGGTCGATCCCAAGAATGAGCAGGAGCAGGCGCTCAAAGAAATTTGGGAAGTCGGCAATGAAGAAGAACGCAAAACCATCGCCGGGCTGATGGTCAAGCTTGTACAAAGATCGTAAGCAGATTGCTTGCGGAAGAGCCTCCCTTGAAGGGGGCTTTTCTGCAATCTTTTATAGATGTGTTGCAGGAATATGGCGAATATTGTAGAATAATCTTTCTTGAACGATTGAACTTATTTCCTCGAATGAGGTGTCAAATTTGGAAGTTAAACAATGGTATATGGAATATAAAATACATAAAAACCGACCGGGACTTTTGGGGGATATCGCTTCATTGCTTGGTATGCTGGAAGTCAATATTGTCACGATTAATGGGGTAGAAAATAGGACGCGAGGCATGCTGCTGCAGACGAATGATGAAGAGAAGATCGAAATTCTTGGCAGAATGCTGCAAAAGGTCGACAATATCACCGTGCTGAAGCTCAGAGAGCCCAAGTTAGTTGATATATTGGCTGTACGTCATGGCCGTTATATTGAACGTGATTCGGATGACCGCAAAACATTCCGGTTTACAAGAGACGAGCTTGGGCTGCTGGTGGATTTTCTGGGTGAAGTGTTCAAGCGTGACGGCAATCAAATCATCGGGCTTCGCGGCATGCCGCGGGTAGGCAAAACGGAGTCTATCATTGCGGGCAGTGTATGCTCCAATAAACGATGGACATTCGTTTCTTCAACCTTGCTGCGTCAGACTGTCCGCAGCCAATTGTCCGAGGAAGAAATGAATCCGAATAATATTTTTATTATCGATGGGATCGTCAGCACGGTGCGTTCCAATGAGAAACATCATGCTCTTCTTCAGGAGATCATGGCTATGCCCTCAACGAAGGTAATTGAACATCCCGATATGTTTATTAAAGAGTCGGAATATGATTACAGTGCTTTTGATTATATTATCGAACTGCGCAATACGCCGGATGAAGAGATTTCATACGATCTGTTTACATCCGGATTTCATGAATTTTAAGAATAGGAGGTGTGGTCATGTCGGATTTGGGCGCTTTACTCCGCAAGGCGCGTGAGCAGCGCGGGCTGTCATTGGATGATATTCAGGATTTGACAAAGATACGCAAGCATTACCTGGAAGCTATTGAAGAAGGAAATTATTCCGTATTGCCGGGTACATTCTATGTGCGCGCTTTTGTAAAAAATTATGCCGAAAATGTTGGTCTTGATGCTGAAGAAGTGCTGCGCTTATATCAAAGGGAAATTCCATCGGCAGCTCCAGAGCAAATTGCCGAACCTGTACAGCGGCCGCGCCGCGCCCAAACCCAAGCCTCCGACCGCTGGAGCCGGTTTGGGTTCCGCGTTCTCATGTGGTCCTTTCTGCTGCTTATTGTTGTGGTTGTGTACATTTTCGCTATCAACCGACCCGGCGGGGACGGTACCGAATCTGTTGATCAAACAGGAATGACGGACAAAACGGAGCCGCCAGTTACGGGAGGCGCTGCCGATCCATCGGGGACGACCAACACGAACGAGCCTGGTCAAACCACGGACCAGGGAAATGGTACGAATACGGGCACTGATGACTCAACTCCGAATAACACTCCAGAAACGCCTGAAAAAATTGGACTGACATTAGACCGTTCTTCCGGAAAAACCGATTATTTCTTCTACTCTCCGAGCGCAGGAACGCACACTGTGACCTTCAAGCTCACAGGAGGAGGCAGTTGGGTGGGAATTAATCAGAACAGCGTATCGGGCAAAAGCCTTTACCAGAAAACCCTTCAGGATGGGGAGACCGGCTCAGCCGAAGTTGAGGGTAAAATTTATATCAATATAGCCCATGCCAACCTCGTCGAGGTGACGATTGACGGCGTTCTGATCGATGACAAGGATCAAACCGGATCTCACAAAATGCTGTTAACCCCTGCTGATGATTCCGGTGAAAACGGGCAATCGCAGGATATAGCAGAGGGAACACAGGATGACAGCCAGGAAAGTGAATAAATCAGATTGAAGACATCCAATCCTTGTGGACTTCCAGGATGGATGTCTTTTCTTATACATAAGGATCGGTTATAATACGGTTCAAGTAATAATTGGAAAAAGGAGCTGCTTACGAAAATGAGTTCGGAAAGTGCATTCGATATTGTTTCAAAGGTGGATATGCAGGAATTAGCCAATGCGATCAACCAGGCAGAGAAAGAGATTGAGACCCGATTTGATTTCAAAGGAAGCAAAAGCAAAATTTCGCTTGAGAAAGAAGACATCATGCTTGTCTCCGACGATGAATACAAGCTAAAGAGCGTCATTGATATATTGCAATCCAAAATGATCAAACGCGGCGTGCCCATCAAAAACATGGATTTTGGCAAAGTCGAATCTGCTTCCGCCTCTTCGGTCAGGC
The DNA here is from genome assembly GCF_056269365.1 of Paenibacillus sp. JT22N12. Lineage (NCBI taxonomy): Bacteria > Bacillati > Bacillota > Bacilli > Caryophanales > Paenibacillaceae > Paenibacillus > Paenibacillus sp. JT22N12. The sequence goes on from NZ_JBWDNU010000015.1 coordinate 32,979, forward strand.
AGCGGGTTAAATTGCGTCAGGGGATTGAGCAGGATATTTCAAAAAAAATCAATATCCTTATCCGGGATTCCAAGCTGAAGGTGAAGAGCCAGATACAGGGAGATCAAATCCGGGTTACCGGCAAAAGCCGCGATGATTTACAGGCTGTAATGGCGCTGCTCCGCGGTGCGGATTTGCAAATAGAATTGCAATTCACAAACTACCGATAACTTTTTTTGCTGTGAACGTGGATGAAGTCCTCTTTAACGCCTGAGAGCGCGTGGGAAAGGACTTTTTCCTGTTTTGACACGCCTTGGGCCTTGTATTATACTTGTTGAGATAGCTTTTCGGAGGAATCTGGGGGATACATGATGACGGAACGAGTGAAAGTTGTAACATTAGGTTGTGAAAAGAATTTGGTCGATTCAGAGATTATGTCTGGATTAATCGATGAACGCGGTTATCAGCTTGTCGATCAGGCTGATGAAGCTACTGTAATTATTGTCAATACATGCGGATTTATTGACGCGGCCAAGGAAGAATCGGTTAATACGATTCTGGATATGGCGGAGTTCAAGCAGACGGGCCGGCTGAAGGCGCTTATCGTTTCCGGGTGTTTGACTCAGCGTTATAAGAAGCAGTTGATGGAAGAGATGCCGGAAATAGACGGCATCGTTGGAACGGGTGATTTTCATCACATTACCGATATCGTTGATGAGGCACTCCGCGGGAAGAGACCGGTCAAGGTAGGCAATCCTGCTTTTGACTATGACCAGAAGCTTCCTCGTCTGGTTACCACTCCCCGTTATACCGCTTATGTGAAAATCGCGGAAGGCTGCGATAATGCTTGCACATTCTGCTCGATACCGATTATGCGGGGCAAGTTCCGCAGCCGGTCTATCGAATCCATTGTAAACGAAGTTCAGATGCTTGCAGATCAAGGCGTGAAGGAAGTCAGCTTGATTGCACAGGATTCAACGAACTACGGAACGGATTTGTATGACAAATTCATGCTTCCGGAGCTTCTTAATCGTGTCAGCGAGGTGGAAGGCATTGCTTGGGTCCGGCTTCATTACGCCTATCCGGGATTTTTCACGGATGAGCTGATTGATACGATTGCATCCAATTCAAAGGTTTGCAACTATATTGATATGCCTTTGCAGCATAGTGAGGATTCCATCCTGAAGCGGATGCGCAGACCTGGCCGGCAGCGTGATACAAGGGAGCTCGTAGCCAAAATCCGCTCCAGAATTCCGGATGTCGCCCTGCGTACTTCAATTATCGTTGGTTTTCCAGGGGAAACCGAGGAAGACTTTAACCGCCTGTGCGATTTTGTCCGGGAAATGAAATTTGACCGGCTGGGTGTGTTCTCCTACTCAAGCGAGGAAGATACGCCGGCTGTCCGGCTTCCGGATCATGTGCCAAGCGAAGTGATCGAGTGGAGAGCCAATACCCTGATGGAAATCCAGCGGCAGGTATCCAAGGAAATCAGCGGCAAATACGTTGGCAATGATATTGAAGTGCTTGTTGAGCGCTACGATGGCCGCAGTGACGTCTACGTGGGTCGTTCGCCTTATGATGCGCCGGAAATTGACGGTGAAGTTTTTATTTCCAACTGCACGGCTGGAATTGGCGAAATTCAAAGAGTGCGCATTACGCATGCCTATGAATTTGATATGTCCGGGGAGGGGCTATAATCGTGAATTTAGCCAACCGGATCACATTGATTCGCATATTTTTAGTCCCGATTATTATGTTTTTGCTGCTCATCAATGTGGATTTAAAGCCGCTTAGCTTTGATGACTTCTCGATAACCTGGAATCAGATCCTGGCTGCATTAATATTTATCGTTGCGGCCAGTACGGATGGACTAGACGGTTATATCGCACGCAAGAACAAAATCGTGACTAACCTGGGCAAGCTGCTTGATCCATTAGCCGATAAGCTCCTTGTGGCGGCGGTGCTTATTTCGCTTGTCGAAATGGATAAGCTGGATGCCTGGATTGCAATTGTGATCATAAGCCGCGAATTTGCGGTGACCGGGCTTCGCCAAATTGCGCTGCTGGAGGGCAAGGTGCTGGCGGCGAGTACGTGGGGCAAGTGGAAAACAGCCGTGCAAATTACGATGATCATCGATTTGCTGCTGAATAATTTTCCGTTTACGTTTCTCGATTTCCGATTCGATCTTATTTCAAGCTGGGCTGCTGCCCTTATTACGGTCTATTCGGGAATTGATTATTTCATCAAGAATAAAAATCTTATTCCGCTTACGGAGTAGGACAATTTGTTTGTAAAGCATCATTCTCTGTCATTACATGGGAATGGTGCTTTTCATTACCTAATGGAATGGAGCGGATTATATGCGCGCTGAAATTATAGCAGTCGGAACGGAACTATTGCTGGGTCAAACGGTGAACACCAATGCCACCTATATTTCAACAGGCCTTGCCGAGCTGGGAATCGATGTCTATTTTCAGACGGTAGTGGGGGATAATGCCGTCCGTATTGTGCAGGCGGTCGAGATTGCCCGCACACGGGCCGATCTGATCGTATTTACGGGCGGACTTGGACCGACCCAGGATGACCTGACCAAGGACGCGCTTGCCGGTTACTTGAACCGCGGAATTTCGATTCATCAGCCGTCCATGGTGAAAATTGAGAATCTGTTCACTTCGCGCGGCATGCATATGGTGGAAAGCAACCGCAGGCAGGCGAATCAGATTGAAGGCAGCGATCCGCTCGTGAATGACGCCGGTCTTGCTGTAGGCAACGCTTTTATTGTCGAGGGTACTTATTATGTGCTGCTGCCAGGGCCGCCCCGGGAAATGAAGCCGATGTTTGACGGTCCGGCCAAAGCCTGGCTGCGAAGCGTAATGGGCGAGGAACGCAGGCTCTTCTCCCGTCTGCTGAAATTTGCCGGCATTGGAGAATCCAGTCTGGAGCAGGCGATTATTGATTTGATCGAGGTCCAGTCCGACCCTACAATTGCCCCGTATGCCAAAGAAGGTGAGATAGCCATCCGACTTTCCACCAAAGCGCTCTCCTTGCATGAGGCGGACTCCAGACTGGATCAGGCGGAGCTGCAGATAAAGGAGCGTGTTGGCCAATATTTGTTTGCGAACGAGGATATTCCCCTCGAGGAAGCGGTCATACGCCTGCTTAGAGTAACGGGACGCAAATTTGCCAGTGCCGAAAGTCTTACAGGAGGGCTGCTGGCTGAGCTTGTGACCACGCTGCCGGGAAGCAGCGGCGAATTCGTCGGTGGCGTCGTTACCTACACCAACGAGATGAAGCAGCTGCTGCTGGGCATCCCGTTGTCCCAGCTGGAAGGAGCAGGCGCGCCTGGCGCCATATCTGAATCAACGGCAGCACTTATGGCGGAGCGGGTGCGAGATTTGACGGATTGCGACTTCGGCTTGTCGCTCACCGGGGTTGCAGGCCCGAGTGAAGCTGAAGGCAAGCCTGTCGGTCTGGTCTATTTTGGGATTGCCGAGCGCGGCAAACCGACAATTGTGCATAAGGCGCAGCTGAGCGGAACGCGCGATATTATAAGAGTGAGATCGGTGAAGTCGCTCCTGTACAGGTTCTGGCAGCTGCTGTCTGCCGAACAGCCGGGCAGATGATGATTTATGCTTGTCAGAATACGGAAAATGAAATATAATCGTCATTAGTTGACGGAAGAACCGTGGCGAAGATCACTTTGCTGCGGTTCTTTTTTTCATTCATCGGCCGATGAAAAAAATAAGAATATATGTTCGTAAAAACTATTGTCATTAGAGGAGAAACAAGGTATCATTACATTATAAATAATGAAGGATGTGAACGCGTTGTCAGATCGTCGCGCTGCGCTTGAAACGACATTACGTCAAATAGAGAAACAATTCGGGAAAGGCTCCGTCATGAAACTCGGGGAGTCGAATCATATGAAAGTGGAAACAGTATCCACTGGTTCCCTTGCCCTGGATATTGCTCTTGGTATCGGCGGCTTGCCCAAAGGCCGGATTATTGAAGTGTACGGACCGGAATCCTCCGGTAAGACGACAGTAGCTCTTCACGCCATTGCTGAGGTACAGCGTGTGGGTGGACAAGCCGCTTTCATCGATGCGGAGCATGCTCTTGATCCGCTGTATGCCAGCAAGCTTGGCGTTAATATCGATGAATTGCTGCTCTCCCAGCCCGATACCGGTGAGCAGGGACTCGAAATCGCTGAGGCGCTCGTCCGCAGCGGCGCAGTGGATATTGTTGTTATTGACTCGGTTGCGGCACTTGTGCCCAAAGCCGAGATCGAGGGTGAAATGGGAGATTCCCATGTCGGCCTGCAGGCGCGATTGATGTCGCAAGCACTGCGTAAGCTGTCAGGCGCCATCAGCAAATCCAAGACCATCGCGATTTTCATCAATCAGCTGCGTGAGAAAATTGGCGTTATGTTTGGTAATCCAGAGACGACCCCTGGTGGACGCGCATTGAAATTCTACTCCACAATTCGACTTGATGTGCGCCGTATTGAATCCATCAAGCAGGGTAATGACATTGTCGGCAACCGGACCCGTATCAAGGTCGTTAAGAACAAGGTAGCCCCGCCTTTTAAACAGGCTGAGATTGATATCATGTATGGCGAAGGTATTTCCAAGGAAGGCAGCATTGTCGATATCGGCGTTGAGATGGATATTGTACAGAAGAGCGGAGCCTGGTTCTCGTATAACGGAGAACGTTTGGGACAAGGCCGGGAGAATGCCAAGCAGTTCCTGAAGGATCACGCTGATACTTCAACAGTAATCGAGAATCAAATTCGGGAAGCAAGCCATTTGTCAGCCGCCGCGCTCACAGCTTCTGCCGTGGATGATGAGGACGAAGACGAGCTGGATCTTGATCTCGAGTTGGAATAACTATTTACCCTTGGCTGTGAATAGATTCGGAAGAGCACCTTCGCAGGTGCTTTTCTGCATGATATAGAACATGAACTTATTTATTTGATGCCATTCATTTTAGGGAGAAGCTCAAGGGAAATGGCAGGGAAGGAGCAGCCATAAGATGAAGGATGATGAACGGGTGCAAGATGAGCAAGAAGAGCAGGAAGAACAAACCGAGGCAGGTATGTTGCTTATAACCGCTATTGAACAGGAACGCAAGGACAAGCGGCGTTACCATTTGTATATGGATGGCAATGATGAGCCCTTTACCTCTGTTCACGAAGATTTAATTGTCACGCACAGGCTTTTGAAGGGGAGGCAGATTGATCCGCATGAGCTGAAGCAGATTGTGGAGAAGGACAATGATCATCGCGCTTATATTTTGGGATTGATTTATTTGGGGCCAAGGCCACGCACCGAGAAGGAAATCTCGCGTTATCTTTCTGGCAAAGGGCTTGATGAATCCGCAATCGGCAAAGCTCTGGCGAGATTGCAAGGCGAGAGGCTGGTCGATGATATCTCCTATGCCAATCAGTTTGCCGAGCAGCGAATGCGAAGCCAATTAAAGGGAAGACGACTGCTGCAGCAGGAGCTGACGCATCGCGGCATAGCCAGCGGTACAGCTAAGGAGGCCGCTCAGGGACTTGATTCGCAGATGGAGACCGAGGTTGCAATACGCGCAGCCAAGAAGAAATGGCCTTATGTGAAAGGGGAAATCCGGGACCGAAAACGGAAACTGATGGCATTTCTGCTGCGCAGAGGATTCCCGAGCGCGGTGGTTAAACAGGCCGTTAACGAGGCAAGCCGGTCCGGTGAAGACGACGAAAACGGGCATACCCTTGACAATTGATTTTCACAAAAGATAAAATGAGTGTGTATTCCTTCTTCCAGAGTCGATTTTTCTTCCAAAAATTGATTCGAAACGATTTATTTCGTCAAAATGCTATGTATGGATCGGGTTAAAAACCGGCTGGAAAAACAAAATAGTCCCAAGCGTTTGCTTTGGTGAGCAACGAGGAGGTGAGAAGATGCCAGATTGGATTTGGATCCTGATCGCTCTCGTTGTTGGTGTGATTTTCTTTGGTATCGGGTATTTTATTCGAAAGTCAATCGCCGAGGCCAAGATTTCTAGCGCCGAGCAAGCCGCAAGTCAGATCGTTGACAGTGCGCGTAAAGAAGCAGAAGCGCTCAAGAAAGAAACAGTGGTCGAAGCGAAAGACGAAGTCCACAAGCTCCGTACCGAGGCAGAGAGAGATATTCGCGAACGTCGCAATGAGGTACAGCGTCTTGAAAGACGGCTTGTTCAAAAGGAAGAGTCGTTGGATAAAAAGATAGAAACGCTGGAGCGCAAAGAAGAACAAGTAGCCAACAAAGAGAAACGGATCGAGGAGACGCAAGAACAGATCGATTCTCTCTACAAGCAGCAGCTTAGTGAGCTTGAGCGTATTTCGAACTTGACGATGGATGAGGCCAAACAGATCATCCTGAACAATGTCGAATTGGAAGTTCGTCATGAAACAGCGCAAATGATTAAAGAAATTGAACAACAAGCAAAAGAGGAAGCCGATAAGAAAGCCCGCAATATCATTTCGCTTGCGATTCAACGCTGCGCAGCAGATCATGTGGCTGAAACAACCGTATCCGTCGTTACCCTGCCTAATGAAGAAATGAAAGGCCGCATTATCGGGCGTGAAGGCCGCAATATTCGTGCCCTGGAAACGTTGACCGGTATCGATCTCATAATTGACGATACACCGGAAGCGGTCATCTTGTCCGGATTTGATCCGATACGCCGCGAGATTGCCCGGACATCGCTTGAGAAGCTGGTTGCAGATGGACGAATCCATCCAGCCCGCATCGAAGAGATGGTCGAGAAATCGCGTAAGGAAGTGGATGAACGAATCCGCGAATACGGGGAGCAGGCTACCTTTGAGGTTGGCGTGCATGGCTTACATCCGGACTTGATCAAAATTTTGGGCCGATTGAAATATCGGACGAGTTATGGTCAAAACGTATTGAAGCATTCCATGGAAGTCGCCTATTTGACAGGACTTATGGCAGCGGAGCTAGGGGAAGATATCACGCTCGCCAAACGTTCCGGATTGCTTCATGACATCGGTAAAGCACTCGATCATGAAGTGGAAGGCTCTCATGTGGAAATTGGCGTTGAGCTGGCCAAGAAATATAAGGAACATCCCGTTGTTATCAACAGTATTGCATCCCATCACGGCGATTGTGAAGCGACATCGGTTATTGCGATGCTGGTTGGAGCTGCAGATGCTCTGTCCGCTGCAAGACCGGGAGCAAGACGTGAAACGCTCGAAACGTACATCAAGCGTCTGGAGAAGCTTGAGGGCATCTCAGAATCGTTTGAAGGCGTTGAGAAGTCGTATGCTATACAAGCAGGACGCGAGGTTCGCGTCATGGTTCAACCGGACAAGATTGATGATACCGAAGCATTCCGCTTGGCGCGTGATATTACGAAGAAAATTGAGAGTGAGCTCGATTATCCGGGTCATATCAAGGTGACAGTCATTCGCGAAACGCGTGCAGTCGAGTATGCCAAATAACAAAATCAGAAAGAAACTAGAAAAGTGGCTGCTTGTCGGCCACTTTTCTAGTCTATATAAGCGAGGTTATGAGATGAACGTCTTATTTATCGGTGATATCGTCGGCAGCGTCGGCCGCACAGCGGTCAAAAAAATACTGCCGTCGCTCAAGAGCAAATACAATCCCCATATCATCATCGCAAATGGTGAGAATGCAGCAGCAGGAAGAGGAATTACAGCCGCGATTGTTAAGGAATTATTGGATGCAGGCGTTCATGGCATCACCATGGGGAACCACACATGGGATAACAAAGATATATTTGAATGGATCGATGATCAGCCGCGTATCATCCGTCCCGCCAATTTTGCTGATGAGGCTCCTGGCAAAGGGGCAGCGATTATAAAAGCGAATGGCAAGGAGCTCGCGATTATTAATCTTCAAGGCCGGGCCTTCCTGCCTCCGATTGATTGTCCATTCCGCAAGGCGGATGAGCTGGTGGATCAGATGCGAGCGGAAACCAAATGCATTCTCGTAGATTTTCATGCGGAAGCGACCTCGGAGAAAATTGCCATGGGCTGGTATCTGGATGGCAGAGCTTCTTTTGTTGTAGGTACACATACCCATGTACAAACCAATGATGATCGGATTTTGCCTGGGGGCACTGCATATTTAACCGATGTCGGCATGGTGGGCTCCAAGGAAGGCGTTCTCGGTATGGAACGTGAAGCGGTTATTTACAAATTCAAAACGCAGCTTCCGACCCGGTTCGTCGTGGATGAAGGAGACTGGCATTTTCATGCGGCCCTGATTGATATCGATGAATCTACTGGGCAAGCGAAGCGGATTCAGAAAATACGCATGACCGAGACAGACTTGGCCATGATGTAATCATAACGGCTTCCAATGTGAATCATTGAAAATTCTCATAATTCAGAACATTTTGTAAAGTGTTCGCCAATAAAGAAGGAATTTTATTGCCTCTCTCGAATACTATTTAAATAGTGGTATCCATCCATCATTCCCGAGGAGGTACTTTACATGGACGTAAATGTATTAAAAGTTTCAGCAAAGTCCAATCCTAATTCCGTTGCAGGGGCGTTGGCGGGTGTACTGCGTGAGCGCGGAGCGGCCGAACTGCAAGCCATCGGGGCTGGTGCTTTGAACCAGGCGGTAAAAGCGGTTGCTATTGCCCGTGGATTTGTGGCTCCCAGCGGGGTGGATCTGATCTGCATTCCGGCTTTTACAGACATCGTCATTGATGGAGAAGATCGTACGGCAATCAAGCTTATTGTGGAGCCGCGATAAGGATACTGCCTAAATATTCAATTTGAAACCTGTTTACGGCGTAGACAGGTTTTTTTGCATGCAAATATGGGAAAGCTTGGGAGGAAAGCTTATATGAAAATGATACCCGCCGTTGATTTTCATTGCGATGTGCTGTGGAAGATGCTTGAAAATGACCGGTTGTCCTTCATAGATAATCCCGATTTGACGCTCGATGTGTCATTGCCAAGATTGCAGCAGGCGGATTCGATCCTCCAGATCTTTGCTATCTATGTCTCCGAGCGCAGCGAGAAAACAATGGTTCCAATCCTGCGAAGCATCGATTTGTTTCATCAAAAGGTGCTCGCGGCACCCGGTATGCGCTTCGTGCGCTCTCCGGAAGATGTGCGGAATTTGCGCAAGGACGGGGTAATCGGCGCTATGCTTTCACTCGAAGGTGCAGATGGACTGCAGGGAGATATGGCTATGCTGCGCATCCTGTTTGAGCTTGGCGTTCGCGCGGCGGGTCTGACCTGGAATAATGCCAACTGGGGGGCTGACGGTGTCATGGAGCCCAGGCAGGGGGGGCTAACGGCCAAAGGCGGAGAGTTTGTAGCGGAATGCAACCGATTAGGCATACTGCTGGATGCTTCGCATTTGAGCGAGCGCTCTTTTTGGGATGTGGTGGATGCTTCAGGCAGACCCATTATTGCTTCCCATTCCAACTCCAGGGAGATTTGCAACCATCCTCGCAATTTGTCGGATGATCAGATAAGAGCTCTTATTGCGATGGACGGATTGATCGGTATAACTTTTGTGCCGCAGTTCGTGCGTGAAGGCGGCCGCGCTGATATTAATGATGTCCTGCGGCATGTGGAGCGGATATGCGGGCTGGGGGGCGGAAAGCAATTGGTTTTTGGTTCCGATTTTGATGGTATCGATACCCATGTGGCGGGCCTATCGAATCCCGGGGAGCTGGTGAATTTGAAAGAAACGCTGCTGAAACAGTATAATGCAGAGCAAGTTCAAGATTTTTTTGCTGAAAATGCGCTTCGTTTCTTAACGAAACATCTGCCTGCCTGAATAATTATTCGCCATTCGATCTCTTTCCGGTATGGATTCCATCGAAAAGAGTTATATTAGAAAATAGCGTTTACATCTTGCTTTTTAGTACCTGTCATCATACTATTTATGAGACTCTATATAATTTCCATGAACATACAGCATGTATTTCGTTATAATTTGTCGAGAAAGAACGTTCATCAAAAAGAGGAGATGGGCATTTTGATCAGTCAATTGTCTTGGAAGATCGGTGGACAACAAGGGGAAGGCGTTGAAAGTACGGACCGTATTTTCTCTACGGCGCTCAACCGACTTGGCTACTACTTGTACGGGTATCGTCACTTTTCTTCCCGTATTAAGGGCGGGCATACGAATAACAAAATTCGGATCAGCACGAATCCGATTCGGGCGATATCCGATGATTTGGACATTCTGGTCGCGTTCGACCAAGAAAGCATCGATTTGAACGCACATGAACTTCGTGCAGGCGGCGTAGTCGTAGCTGACGCAAAATTCAGTCCCGTTCTGCCGGAGGGTACCAACGCCCGTTTGTTTCCTGTTCCAATCACATCGATTGCAGAGGATCTTGGCACCTCCCTTATGAAAAATATGGTGGCGTCCGGCGCATCCTGGGCGCTTCTTGGTCTGCCTATCGATGTATTTAATAAAGCGGTAGAAGAGGAGTTCGGACGCAAAGGTCCGGCGATCGTCGAGAAGAACGTGGAGGCGGTCAAGCGCGGCTCGGATTTTGTACTGGATCTGGCCGGTGGTCCGCTGGAGGAATTCCAGCTTGAGCCTGCAGACGGCAAGCAAAAGCTGTTCATGATCGGCAATGAAGGAATCGGACTCGGCGCTTTGGCCGGCGGATGCCGCTTGATGGCCGCTTACCCGATTACCCCCGCTTCGGAAATTATGGAATATTTGATCAAAAAGCTGCCCAAGCTCGGCGGGACTGTTGTCCAAACCGAGGATGAGATTGCAGCAGTAACGATGGCGATCGGAGCCAATTACGCAGGTGTGCGTACAATGACCGCTTCCGCGGGACCTGGCCTGTCGTTGATGATGGAGGCCATCGGCCTTGCGGGCATGACGGAAACGCCGCTCGTTATCGTGGATACCCAGCGCGGCGGACCTTCGACTGGGCTGCCTACGAAACAGGAGCAATCCGACTTGAACGCCATGGTTTACGGAACGCATGGGGAAATTCCGAAGATTGTCATTGCTCCTGCTTCGATAGAGGACTGCTTCTATGACACTATTGAATCCTTCAACTTATCCGAGGAATATCAGGTTCCGGTCATTCTGATGACGGACCTGCAGCTTTCGCTGGGCAAGCAGTCCTGCGAGACGCTTGATCTGGACAAAGTGAAAATCAGCCGCGGCAAGCTTACCCGAGACCTGCCGGAGCTTGAAACCAATCAGTTGTTCAAGCGTTACGAGCTCACGGAAGATGGTGTTTCACCGCGCGTTATTCCAGGCGACAAGAATGGTATCCATCACGTGACAGGCGTTGAGCATGACGAGACCGGGCGTCCATCCGAGAGCGCCGTCAACCGCAAGAAAATGATGGACAAACGACTTTCGAAGCTTGACAATATGCTGATCCGGGATGCGGTCCGGGCTGATGCTCCACATGAGGAAGCAGATCTGCTTGTCATTGGAATGGGTTCCACTGGCGGAACGATAGACGAAGCGCGCACCCGACTGGATAAGGATGGACATACAATCAATCACATTACGATTCGCCAAATCCATCCATTCCCTACCGATCTGGTAAACTCGTACATGCAGAGCGCGAAAAAAGTGGTTGTGCTTGAGAATAACGCGACAGCTCAGCTTGCTTCTCAAGTGAAGCTGCACGTCGGCCAAGCCGAAAAAATACACAGCCTGCTGAAATATGACGGCAATCCGTTCCTGCCTTCCGAAGTTTACAAAGCTTGTAAGGAGTTGGTCTAGAGATGGCGACATTCAAAGAGTTCCGTAATAACGTAAAGCCTAACTGGTGTCCCGGCTGCGGCGACTTCTCCGTACAAGCGGCGATTCAGCGAGCAGCAGCGAATGTGGGCCTGGAGCCTGAGAAATTGGCAGTCGTTTCCGGCATCGGCTGTTCCGGCCGGATTTCCGGTTATATCAATGCCTATGGGCTGCATGGGATCCATGGCCGGTCGCTCCCGATCGCGCAGGGTGTGAAGCTTGCCAACCGCGAGCTGACCGTTATTGCCTCAGGCGGCGACGGGGACGGCTTTGCGATTGGTATGGGACATACCGTGCATGCCATTCGCCGCAACCTGGACATTACTTATATTGTTATGGATAACCAAATATACGGTTTGACAAAGGGGCAAACTTCCCCGCGCAGCGCGGAAGGCTTCAAAACCAAGTCAACGCCTGAAGGATCGATCGAGTCGACGCTGTCCCCACTTGAAATTGCAATGTCGGCAGGAGCAACATTCGTAGCCCAATCATTCTCGAGCGATTTGAAGCAGCTGACTGCATTGATAGAAGCAGGCCTGAATCACAAAGGCTTCTCGCTGATCAACGTATTCAGCCCTTGCGTAACCTTCAATAAAGTCAACACCTACGACTGGTTTAAAGAGAATATCGTCAATCTGGAACAGTTTCCTGAATATGATTCTTCCAACCGGATGCTGGCGATGAACAAAATCATGGAGACCGGCGGCATGCTGACCGGACTGATATATCAGAATAAAGAGCGGAAAGCCTACGATGACCTGATTGTCGGCTTCAAAGAAGAGGGCTTGGCCAACCAGGATCTGACGCTGCCGCAGGATCAATTCGAGAAATTGCTTGCCGAGTTCAAATAAGACGGCGCAGCAGCTTAATGAAGGCATACAACCCATTCGGGCTGTATGCCTTTTATACAAGATAAGCGGATCAATACTTTTTAGATGAATAGGAGAATTCAGCATGAGAACAGTACCTGTAGGTGTTTCCGCCCGGCATATTCATTTATCTCCAGAAGATTTGGTCTTGTTATTCGGCGAGGGTGCCGCGCTTACCGAGTTTAAACCATTGTCACAACCCGGCCAATATGCGGCAAACGAAACCGTTGAGGTCATCGGACCAAAAGGCAGCTTCCCGAAGGTCCGCATACTTGGACCGGTACGCAGGCGAACGCAGCTGGAAGTGTCGCGTACGGACGCCTTTGCTCTCGGAGTGAATCCGCCGGTGCGGGAATCGGGCAATATTGCCGGATCTGCCGGTATTGTAATTAAAGGTCCGGCGGGGGAAGTGAAGATAGAAGAAGGCGTTATAGTGGCCGCCAGACATATTCATTTTCACACAAGCGATGCCGAGCGTTATGGAATAACGGACAAGCAGCGGTTATCCGTGCGATTGCACGGCGAAAGAGGCCTTGTGCTTGACCAGGTGATCGCCCGCGTATCACCGGACTATTCGTTGGATATGCATATTGATACGGATGAAGCCAATGCGGCCGGGGCAAAGACAGGAGATCAGGCGGAAATCATCGGATAAGAAGACTGATGATGGTACGTGAGGGCCCGAATGCGGGTCCTCATTTTTCTTTATAAACAGACGGCAGTTTGATATAATCAGGGAATGGACCGATACAATCAAGCAATTGGTGCACGTATATTGGAAGGAAGTGAAACACAACGTGAGCAAGGAGAGCCAGAACGCTGCGGAACTGCAATCCGTGAAGAGCGAAAAAGACTACTCCAAATACTTCGATTTCTCAGGCGCCAAAGTCATCAAGGAGACTGAAGGCAAGACGACATACCGGATTAAGGGCCGGGATATTACGATCAACTCTGCGCCAAGCTACAAGAATGAGAAGAGCCGCGGCAAGGAAGAGATTCAGGTGCACTACGATTTTGTTATACCTCCCCAGATTGCCAAGCTTGGTCAAGGAAAGTTTTATTTGATCGCCACCTATGGCTGCCAGATGAATGAGCATGACACGGAAGTGATGAGAGGCTTGTTCGAGGAGATGGGCTATCAGGCGACAGAAGACCGTCAGCAGGCCGATGTAATCCTGCTCAATACCTGCGCGGTAAGAGAGAATGCGGAGGATAAAGTATTCGGCGAGCTTGGTCATTTGAAGCATTTGAAGATTGAGAAGCCAGGGCTGATACTTGGCGTTTGCGGCTGCATGTCCCAGGAGGAATCAGTGGTAGGCCGCATTATGCAGAAGCATCCGTTCGTGGATATCATCTTCGGTACGCATAATATTCATCGGCTGCCGCAGCTGCTGCAGGATGCCATGTTCAGCAAGGAAATGGTCGTCGAAGTGTGGTCCAAGGAAGGCGATATTATCGAGAACCTTCCGAAGAAACGCGAAGGCATGCGGGCCTGGATTAATATCATGTATGGCTGCGATAAATTCTGCACCTACTGTATTGTACCGTATACGCGCGGGAAGGAACGCAGCCGCCGTCCGGAGGATGTAATCGCCGAAGTGCGGGATTTGGCCCGTCAAGGCTTTAAGGAAATAACGCTGCTTGGCCAGAATGTGAATGCCTACGGCAAGGATTTTGAAGATATCCAATACCGATTCGGGGATCTTATGGCGGATATCTCGAAGATCGATATTCCGCGTGTGCGCTTCACGACAAGCCATCCGCGCGACTTTGACGATCATCTGATTGAAGTTCTGGCCGGAGGCGGCAACCTGGTGGAGCATATCCATCTGCCGGTACAATCGGGCAGTTCGGAAGTCCTGAAGCGGATGAGCCGAAAATATTCGCGAGAGATGTATCTGGAGCTGGTGGGCAAAATCAAACGGGCGATTCCGGATGCCGTGTTAACGACGGATATCATTGTCGGATTTCCCGGCGAGACTGATGAGCAGTTTGAGGATACGCTGTCGCTTGTGAGCGAGGTCGGATTTCATTCCGCCTATACGTTTATTTATTCGCCCCGTGTAGGGACTCCGGCAGCCGATATGGAAGATAATATCCCCATGGAGATCAAGAAAGCCCGTCTGGCTCGTCTGAACAGTCTGATAGCCGAGCTGAGCCGGGTCAGCCATGAGAGAATGGTCGGCCAACTGGTGGAAGTGCTCGTGGAAGGCGAAAGCAAGAACAATGCCCATGTATTGTCCGGAAGGACGCGCACGAATAAGCTGGTTCATCTGGAAGGGCCCAGGGAATGGATCGGACAGTTCATCCAGGCACGTGTTACCGATTCACAAACCTGGTATATCAAAGCAGAACCGATTATAGAACCGTCTGCGCAAGAAGCGGTGTCATAGGGACAATGGCTGCGCAAAAAATTGAGGAGTTGGAATGAACATGGCAAACGAACAGACAGCAGCAAAACATGAGCATGGACACGAGCATGATCATGCGCACGGAGAAGGTTATAATGTACCTTCGTTTAATACGGAAGATATAATCGTTCGTAAAGATATTATGCTCAAAACCAAGGAATTGGCCGACATGCTGTATACTTCCGAGGAAGTTCAGCATTTCCGCCGCGCGGAGAAGCAGATTCAGGGCAATACGCGCATTCAGGATCTGATTGCGCTGATCAAGAAGAAGCAGAAGGAAATCGTAGCATTTGAAACCACGTTCAAAAATACGGATATGGTCGCCAAGATTGAAAAAGAAATAGAAGTGCTGCAGGATGAGCTGGATGGAATTCCAATTATTACGGAATTTCAGCAAAGCCAAGCGGATATCAATTATCTGCTGCAAACGGTCGTGTCCGTCATTCGTGACACAGTCGCCGAGAAAATCAATGTTGAGGATGCATCGCCTGCCGATGATCCGGAGGAATGTATCGAATAAGAAGGAACACCCGTCCCGATCCCCGCAAAAAAGCTGGCCCGATTCTTATCGGCGCCAGCTTTTCTAAAATATAAAGTTTACTGTGTTTTGCGCCGGGGGAGCAAGCTTTGCAGCGCTGCCGGGAGACAGCTGTGTTCCATCGCCGCTTTACCCGCTGCATAGAAGTAAAGCGGCGGTAAAAAAGATAGACAGACATACTTCCAAAGCTGCAGGCAAGCTGACAGGAAGGCTGCCGTTTGGTAAAATAAAGAAAGCTTTGTTAACAGCCGAAGAATTGCAGCTGTTATGAAATGGAGCAGCTTTTAACGAATGGTTTGATTGGGAGAGCGTTTCCAGATCAAGGTAAGTATAACGGCGCTGAGCGCAAATGCCCCTCCCAGCCAAAATCCGTAATCCCGGCCGAAGCCGTCATTAACAAAGCCGGCAAGAAAAGGTCCTGCGAACATGCCTATGGAATATACCGCCTGGTAGAATCCCATGGCCGTCGCCCGTTTAGACGGCTCAAACGGCTGTATGGCGAGTCCCAGCAGGAGCGGGAAATGAAGGCCCTGGGCAAAGCCGTTCAGCGCCTGTGTGGCTGCCAGCCACCCCAGTGACGGCGAGTATGCGATGGCCACCGTGAACACCGCGCTGAGCGCGAATCCGGCTGCAGCAACATTCCAGGTTCCGAAGCGGGGCGCAATAATTCGTCCGCTTAGCAGGGATGTGATTGCATGCGGCACCATGAACGCAATAACGATAATCGTGAGTTGGCCGCTTGTCGCTCCCAGCGAGGTCGCTTTCAGCGGCGTGAAGCCAAACATGGTAATAAACAGCACGCTGTGCGCCAGAATGGATAGTATGGATACCTGCAGCAGGGTCGGATTCCGAACGATCTCCCGCAAGTATTTGAGCGATATCGGGGCACGGGCGACACCGCCCTGCGGCTCTTTTACCGCAAAGGTCAGAATCAAACCCAAGAGTCCAAGTCCCACACCTGTAATAAAAGCCGCATTCCAGTTGTAAGCGCCAGCCAGCCAACCGCTTAACGTCATTCCGATCAATTGACCGATGACCGTCAGGAAGCTGATGTTGCTCATCGCTTTGGTCGCTTCATTAGCAGAGAAGTAGGCGGCATAGAGCACTGTAAAGGCAACCCAGGCGGATGCGCATACGCCGGACATGATCCTTCCAGCCAGCGGCCACATCCATGAACCCGGAATCATAAACAAGAGACAGCTCAGGGCTCCGCTCAACAGACCCAGCATCATGAAGGGCTTGCGCTTGTGCATCTTGTCCGACAACAATCCAAGTGGGAAACGGATGAACATCTGTGTAAAACCGTAACTCCCGAGCACAACACCGATCAGGATGTCCGAATAGCCGCCTTCCTTCATAAAAGGTGTTAATATAGGAACATAAACGTACAGAGTCGACCAATAAAGTAATGTAACGGCGATAAAGACAGCATGATCAAACCGGCTTAAGGCCATGCTGGTCCGGCTCAGGCGGGCGGCAGTTTCAACTTGCAAGCTGTTTCACTCCTTGGCATAGAAGGTTTTGTCTCTATACTCTATCGCATGGCGCTTAGGAGGGGCAATCCTTTTTTTATTGAAGATTTGGTTGTGCAAAGCAACTAATTACCAGGTTCAATCGTATTAATGATAGATGCTTAGCCTGGATATCCTTGTAGGACAGAGAGGAGAATGGAAGTTGAAAGTGGATCCGGAGCAGCCAAGGACCAGGAAATGGGTACGCGAGGTCAGAGACTGGTTATTATCATTAACGATCGCAGTGGTCGCAGCACTTCTCATTCAGAATTATGCATTTGCCCAAACCGAAGTTAGAAATGTGTCCATGCAGCATACCCTTTTTGAAGGGCAGCGGCTTATCGAGGACAAATTGTCCTATCATTTTGATCAGCCTAACCGTGGTGATATTGTCATTATTTCGGGGCCTGAAAGCGATAAAAGACTGGTTAAACGGGTCATCGGACTGCCCGGGGACATGCTCGATATCAAGGATGGACACGTTCTTATTAATGGAACCGTGCTGGAAGAGCCTTATGTAAAAGGGTTGACATTCAGCAACGGGTTGAGTATCCCCTATACCGTTCCGGACAAAAAAGTATTCGTGATGGGTGATAATCGCGAGAACAGCCAGGACAGCCGGGAGCTCGGCCCGATCTCCATATCAAGCCTGGAGGGCAGAGCGGTGTTCCGCTTGTGGCCGCTTAATAAATTCGGACTGCTGAATTGAATTTTTAAAAAAAGGGGGTAGACGATGCCTTTTACATTCGCGCATCCGTTATATGCAGCACCGCTGCACCGCATTGCCCCGAAATGGCTAAGTGTGACTGGACTTGTGCTTGGCAGTATGGCGCCTGATATGGAGTATTTTATTGCCATGGAGCCGTACCGTACCATCGGTCATTCCCTGAAAGGGTTTTTGCTGCTCGGAATGCCGTTGTCAATCGCGCTTGCTTTTGTATTTCATTTGGTCGTAAAGCCTGTTCTGCCAAAGTTTATGCCTGCCCGGGGAGGCCTTGATCATTTCGTTCAAAGCATGCTCAAGGATTGGCGTGTCCGTTCCTTTCGAGAATGGTCGGTCCTTCTCGTGTCGCTGTTTATCGGCTTCCTGACCCATATCTTCATGGACGGCTGGACACACACAGGAGGGTTTGTCAGCGATTTCCCTGCTTTGCGGACCATAATAGCGGGTAAAGGCGTTTACTCATGGCTGCAGTATGGATTTTCTGTTCTGGGGCTGCTTGTTCCGGCACTGGTGCTGCTCCGGCGTTATTTCGTATGGTTAAGGTCTGTTTCCCTCATCACGCTGCAGCCTTTGGCCATCCCCATGACGCGCAAATTACTATGGGGTTGTGCGGTGGTCCTTGGGGCTTTCCTGTTTCTGGCCAAGGGCCTCTCCGCCGATAATCTTGATTGGGTCGGGGTATGGATCGTGGCTCCCATGTCAGCGATGCTGTTCGGCTGGTTTGCCTCCTCGCTGCTGTATATCGCGGCCAGAAACAACCGGATCATCGCTGCTGTTGCATCACTTGTGCTTATCGGAATCACGATTCTTTCCTATAAAGCGGCACAGGTCTGGCTGGAGCATCGGCTGATGGCAAGCCGTACCATCCTGGATTGGCGGCATGTTCAGAATGAACAGCAGGTTATCTGGTTTTGCTTTTACCTGGCCTGGGCAGTTCTGCTGATTATATCCTGCATGTTATGTGTAAGGGCCAACGGCAAGAACGGAGACCAAGGAAAAGCCTTGAAACAAAGAGTAACCTTTCCCGGGAAGTACTAGACATTCAACTGACGGTTCACGAATAGAATAGAGCTTGTGCGGGCACTCTACTTTCCAAATAGTGGAGGTGTCCTTTTATGAAAAAAACAATGATTCTAACAGCGGCACTGCTGATTCTGATGGTCTGCCGTACGCACGCGGCTTCAGCTGAACCCGATTATGCCAAATGGGGAAGACTTGCCGTGAAGGAAACCATCAAACGGTATCATGCCGATATAGTGGACTATAAGCATTTGGGAAGACGAACCGAGCAGGCAGGCGTTCTCTCCGAATCTTTCCGTTTAATTGTTGATAAAGGCAACCGGAAGCTCAGTGTAAAGGTGAGCATCTGGTTCGATCGCAAGACCGAGAAAGTTATTATGATCCGGTTTACGGAGGATGGCAAGCCTGCCAAGCAGGCCGCTCATTATAAAATAATTTGAGCCTGGGAGAGTGAAGAATGATATTCACAACAACGCCGACGATTGAAGGAAAGCCGATTCAGGATTATTTGGGTGTCGTAACTGGCGAAGCCATTATGGGAGCCAACATCATGCGCGACTTGTTCGCATCCATTACCGATATTGTCGGGGGGCGCTCAGGAGCATATGAAACCAAACTGAAGGAAGCGCGCGATGTAGCCTTCAGCGAAATGTCCGCTAATGCCTCGCGTATGGGAGCCAATGCGATTGTCGGGATTGATATCGATTATGAGGTGGTCCGTGAAGGAATGCTCATGGTTGCCGTGAGTGGAACGGCAGTCCGCGTGTAGTGATGGATAAATAGAATACGCGATCAAGCATCTGCCTTTTCTGGCGGGTGCTTTTTTTGATAACAGCCGTTTCTTTTCGATTTGAGGCGTAACGCGCGTTTTACGGATGACTGGACATCGGCAGCGGACAACGGTACAATGCAAATGTGATTGCTGAATAAACTTCAATCCTGAATGGACCTATAAGAAGGAGATGCTTGTGTATGTATGGGGAAATAATGGCAAGCGAGCTTGAAACACGTCTGCGTGAAGGGGAGAAGCTGAGCGTTATCGATGTCAGAGAGCCGGATGAGTGGCAATCGGGCCATATCGCCGAAGCGGTCAGCATCCCGTTGTCCGAGTTCGTGGAGCGTGTAGGAGAATTGACTGATTTTGAGGAACCGATCTATCTGGTTTGCCGGAGCGGCAACCGCAGCGGCAAAGCCTGCGATTATTTGTCCGCTCAGGGCTACGAGGTTGTGAATATGGCTGGCGGGATGCTGAGCTGGCCTGGGGAAGTAGTAACAGGAGAGTAAGGCAAGCTTTGATAACAGGTTTGATAGCCATAGCAGTATATAAGAGGAGCATCGGCGTAATTGCCGGTGCTTTTTTGTTTGTTCAGGAACGGCGAATTGAATAAAGCCGGGATCCCGGGAGCAGCCAGCCT
This sequence comes from Paenibacillus sp. JT22N12, assembly GCF_056269365.1. Classification (NCBI taxonomy): domain Bacteria; kingdom Bacillati; phylum Bacillota; class Bacilli; order Caryophanales; family Paenibacillaceae; genus Paenibacillus; species Paenibacillus sp. JT22N12. The sequence goes on from NZ_JBWDNU010000015.1 coordinate 53,205, forward strand.
GGAAAGACGACGTATCGAACGGTGATGGCTCGTGAATCAGGCAAGATTATCGCCGGGATAATCATGAGGAGCGGAATTCTGCCATATAGTGAGGAATAGGACAATCCTTGACGGTTTCGCAGATAGCAGACAAAGTTTTGATCTGGGGAAGGAGGGATGCATGGTGCAAGAGTATGCCGCAGAGGAAGTGCTGGATCTACGCATTGAGGGGATGAGCTGCACCGCGTGCGCGGTCAGAATTGAGAAGGCTGTGGGCAAGATGGATGGCGTATACGGAGTCTCCGTCCATTATGCCGGAAAATCAGCCAACATCCGTGTCGCCCAAGGGCTGGTGAGCTCATCCTCCGTTATTGAGCGCATTGCCCAACTCGGGTTCCATGCGTTCCCTTTCGGCGAGGAACAGACAGGTTTATCCGAAATCGGTTCTCTGCGTATGCGTTTTATTATTTCTGCGCTGCTCACACTCCCTCTGCTCTGGACTATGGCGCATCATTACAGCTGGCTGCATGGGGTTCCCCTGCCTGTCATGCTGCAGGAGCCGCTGCTGCAGTTTGCGCTTGCATCCATCATACAGTTTTTCATCGGCATGCCTTTTTATTTTGGTTCCTATTATGCGCTGCGGGAGCGGACAGCTACGATGGATGTGCTTGTAGCCATCGGGACGACGGCTGCCTTCGGATACAGCTACTATGCGATGATGGCCGGCAAACCGCTATATTTTGAAACCTCGGCTGTTGTCATCACTGCCGTTCTGCTGGGGAAGCTGTTGGAAGCCGCTGCTTCCGAGAGGGTGATGTCGGAAGGAGAGGCATTTGCACAGCTGCAGCCCAAGGACGCGGTTATCGTGCGCGGAGGCATCCAGGAGAGAGTACCGCTTGCGCGAATCCGGACTGGCGAACATCTGCTGACTGAAGCGGGTATCCCATTACCTGCTGACGGAGTATTGCTGGACGGAGAGACGGAGATCAATGAATCCTTTCTGACCGGCGAAAGCATGCCGGTGGTGAAAACAGCCGGCGACCAGATATTTGCCGGTACGACGGCTGCGGTCTCCGGGCTGCATGTGCGAATCACAGCTTCCGGTGACGATACGCTGCTGAGCCGAATCGCGGCATTGACCCGCCAGGCCCAGTCGACCAAATCGACGATCGGCCGGAGAGTGGACCGCCTTTCCGCAATTTTCGTACCCGTCATGCTGGGGTTGTCCCTTGCAACACTGCTGCTTTGGCTGTTTGTGCTGCGCCCGGGCGACGCAGGTGCAGCGGGAATCCACGCGCTCGCGGTACTGCTGGCGGCCTGCCCTTGCGCGCTCGGGCTGGCTGCGCCCATATCGCTTGTTCTGGCCTCAGGCAAGCTTGCGCGGCGTGGAATTGTGCTCAAAGAGGCAGGCGCTCTGGAGCGTTTGGCGCAGCTGAATACGATTGTGCTTGACAAGACGGGCACACTTACCGAAGGACGTCCTGCCATTACCGCGATATTTCCGCTGCGCGGCTCCCGAAACGCGCTGCTGCGGCTTGCCGCCGCCGCGGAATCCCAGGCGCAGCATCCTTTTGCCGCGGCGATCAGAACCGCAGCGGAGCGGGCCGGGATTGACGTGCCGCAGGCGGACGCGTTTCATTCTATGCCCGGCAAGGGCATTGGGGCGGTTGTGGAGGGAGAGCAGGTCCAGATCGGCAATGCGGCCTTTGCCGCAGAGCAGGGCTGGCAAATTAGCCCGAGCACAGCCATGTTCGCCAGCCATAGGGAGCTGGCCGGCGAAACCATTATCTACGCGGCGCGGGACGGGGTATGCGCTGGCGCGTTTGCTTTCGCCGATCCGGTGAAACGGTCGGCTCCGGAGGCAGTCCGTTTGCTGCAAGCCGCGGGGGTCTCCGTCTTATTGGCGACGGGCGACCATTTGCCCGCTGCCAGGCATGCCGCGCATGCTGTAGGCATTGCGGATTTCCATCCGTCCATGCTGCCGGAGCATAAGGCGGAGCTTGTCCGCAGTCTGCAGAAGAAGGGACAGGTAGTAGGCATGGCGGGAGACGGCTGGAACGATGCGCCAGCGCTGGCCGCAGCCCATGTCGGCATGGCTATGGGCAGCGGGACCAACGCTGCGCTGGATGCGGGCCATCTGACGCTGCTGCGTCCGAGACTTACCGGTATACACGAGGCATTGGTCATCAGCCGTTTGACGGTGAGGAATATCCGCCAGAACCTTGGCTTTGCCTTTGTTTACAACATGATTGTCATCCCTTTTGCGGCCTTCGGCGGACTGGAGCCATGGATGGCGGGAACGGCGATGGCGCTTAGTTCGGTATCTGTTGTCGGCAACGCGCTTCGGCTTAACGGGCAGATGAAGAGGGCTTTGGGAAAAAACAGCGATGCCAGGAGGGTCGATCAGCAGCCTGTATAGACAAGCAGCGTATGAGAGTGATATATTTACACATGCACAACTGAATAGGATTAAAAACAGGTGCCGCAATCCGCTTTTTTGTTTAAGATTCTCTGCGATTCGGCTTAATAGGGGAAGACCGGTGAGAAGCCGGCACGGACCCGCCACTGTAAGGAGCTCCCGATGATCCGCTTGGATTCGGGCTTGCTTCAAGTCAGACTACCTGCCTGTTTTTATATAAACGCTACCTACGAGGACTTAGGGAGGTGCTTAAAGATTGGCTTTGACACGGGTTCTTATTATGAACGCTCCGCCTGACGAGGCGTTCCGTCAACAAGCCGCTGTTCGAAAGAACTAGAGCATTTCTGACATTTCCATGTCGGCGATGCTTTTTTTGATATAAGGAAGTATAAATCCCACCATACTTTGCTTATAGTTCTGAGGTGAAGAAGCTTGGCATAGCCGCCAGAAGGCCGCGGCAGCCGTTTCTTCTTAGTTTGAGTTGTACAAAATTATATTTTTTTAGGAGAGAGACGAATTGATGAATACTGTAAAACGAATATCCTGGACGAAATATTCTCTTATGCTGCTTCTCGCAGCCATGCTGCTGCTTACCGCAGCTTGCGGAAACAGCAATACCAATAACACGGGCGGGTCCGGCACAAGCGTGGAAGATCCGGCAACGGCGACAGAAACCACGGCAAACGGCGGTACGGATCAATCCGGAACGGAAGAAGCGGCCAATAACGGTGCGGCCGATGCGGAAACAGCCGCAGGAGCAACCGTTTATCCGTTGACCGTCAAGGATGCAACAGGTACAGAGCTTACTTTTGCCCAGGCGCCTTCCAGAATCGTGACGCTTGTACCAAGTGAAACGGAAATCGTTTATGCTATTGGAGCAGGCGAGCAGGTCGTGGCTGTGGATGATTTCTCCAACTACCCGGAGGATGCTGCAGCCAAAGAGAAAATCGGCGGCATGGAAGCGAATGTTGAGAAAATCGTCAGCCTGAAGCCGGACCTGGTGCTTGCTTCTTCGGGAATGAACCAGCCGATTGTTGATAAGCTGCGTTCACTGAAGCTGACTGTATATGCAAGCGATCCGAAAACGTATGATGATGTCATAGCTAAAATTACGCAAGTCGGTTCCATTATGGATAAGACCAAGGAAGCGGCTGAAGTAACCGGGCATATGCAGGACGTTCGCCAGCAGGTGACAGATGCGGTAAAGGATGCGCCAAAGCCTAAGGTATTCCTTGAATTCTCCCCTGGCTGGACGGTAGGGAAAGGCGAATTTCTTGACGAGCTGCTTACGATCGCAGGAGGCACCAATATTGCCGATCAACAGGGCTGGTATGAAATCGATCCCGAATCGGTCGTGAAAACGAACCCGGATGTGATCATCTACGCTTCCATGATCGTCAAGGAAGGCGAGAAAAATCCGATCCTCACAGGAATTGAAGGCCGTCCGGGCTGGAACACGATTGCGGCGATCAAGGACAAGAAGATTTACGAGGTCGACCAGGACCCTCTCGTGCGGGTAGGCCCGCGTCTTGCGGAAGGACTGCGGGAGGTAGCCAAAAAGCTGCATCCTGACCTGATCAAGTAAATGAAACTTAAACTGTACGTATTCGGAGGAGCAGCCATGCTCCTCCTTGTCGCATCTATTGTGGTCAGTATGTCGATCGGTTCAGCCGGACTTCCGCTGCGCAACGTATGGGGCATTCTCGTTCATCAGCTTCCCTGGATGGGCGGCGCGGAGGGCAAATGGGACGAAGGGGACATTGCTATTGTCACACAGCTCCGCCTCTCTCGCGTGCTGCTTGCAGTAATGGTCGGGGCCTGCTTATCCTTGGCCGGGGCCGGTTTCCAGGGTGTGCTGCGCAATCCGCTCGCAGACCCATTCACGCTAGGCGTGGCATCGGGCTGCGCGGTCGGCGCATCCTTCCTGATTCTCTTCGGCTATCAGACGGTTATCGGGATTTGGTCCATACCGCTGGTTGCTTTTATTACCGGCATCATAACGTTGATTATTGTGTTTGCCCTTTCGCGTGCGCGCGGAGCGGTGAATGTGGAGACCCTGATTTTATCGGGCGTGATCGTGCAGGCTTTTCTTGGCGCCTTCGTCACATTTATGGTTTCCTTGTCGCAAGGGGTTGTCAATGAAATTATGTTCTGGCTGATGGGCAGTCTGAGTGCGCGCGGCTGGGAGCATGTGCAGCTCATTTTTCCTTTTCTGATCATTGGTCTTCCTGTGCTCATCCGCTATTCACAGCCGCTTAATATGTTTGCTTTTGGCGAGCGCCACGCGGCTTATATGGGGATTGACGTGGAGCGGACGAAGATTATTGTACTTATTGTCTCTACGTTACTGACCGCTGTGGCGGTATCAATCTCCGGCGTGGTCGGGTTTGTTGGACTGGTTGTTCCGCATCTGCTGAGGCTGCTGGTCGGACCGGATTACCGTATTATTATTCCGCTGTCGGCCGTTGGCGGCGGCATCTATCTGCTGTGGGCCGATACGCTGGCGCGGACGGCGCTGAGTCCCAAGGAGATATCGCTGGGTGTAGTCACAGCCTTGATCGGAGCGCCATTCTTCGCCTATCTGTTGTACAGGCGCAAGGTGCAGCGGGGAGGGGCATTATGATCGAAGCGATCGGGCTTGAGAGATCAATCGACGGGACACGCATCCTGAACGGAATATCGTTCAAGCTGGAAGCCGGGCGGATGTACGGGATTATCGGTCCGAACGGCGTTGGCAAATCGACTCTGCTGCAGCTCTTGGCTGGCGTTGAATCGCCGACTGCCGGGAAGCTGCTTCTTGAAGGTATTCCTGCGGAGCGGTACGGCCGCAAGTCCTTGGCCAAATGGCTCGCAGTGCTGCAGCAGGGCGGCCTAGCGGCTGTTGGCTTCACAGTCCGCGAGGTAATCGGCATGGGACGGTATCCCTTCCAGAACTGGATGGGCGATGAGAAGACAGATACCGGGCCGCTGATCGATGAGGCTATTTCCGCGATGGGGCTTGACGAGCTGCAGCATCGGCGGATAGATCAGCTGAGCGGCGGGGAGCGGCAGCGCGTTGCTTTGGCCAAGGTCATGGTGCAGCAGCCAAGACTTCTGCTGCTTGATGAGCCGACTACCTATCTGGATATCGGCTACCAGATGCAGATGCTGGATACGGTAAAAAGCTGGCAGCAGGAACGCGGGATGACGGTGGTGGCTGTGCTGCATGATTTGAACTTGGCAGCCCAGTATTGCGAGGAACTGCTCGTGCTCAGCGAAGGACGAGTTGAAGCATTTGGGACACCGGCAGCTGTCATGAGCGAGGACATGATCCACCGCGTGTATGGAGCAAGGTCCGTTGTGATGCCGCATCCTCAGACCGGTGTGCCGCAGCTTCTATTGCTGCCGGGCAGAGCGTCTGCCAAGCAGGGATAAAGGAAGGGAGATAACGAAAAATGAATGAAGCGAAGCTGAATATGCTCATCCAGGGCATTGATCCTGTGAGCAAGGAGGCGGTTGAGGCTGCGGAGCAGCATCTGAGCAATCTGACCAAGCCTCCGGGAAGTCTCGGCAGGCTTGAGGCGATAGCAGCTCAAATAGCCGGAATAACCGGCGAACTGGCACCGGACTTGTCAAAGCGGGCGGTTGTTGTGATGGCAGCCGACCATGGGGTTTGCGAAGAGGGCGTAAGCGCGTTCCCTTCCGAGGTGACAGCCCAGATGGTTTTGAATTTTCTGGCAGGAGGAGCGGCAGTTAATGTTCTGGCACGTCAGGCAGGAGCGCTGGTTAGCTGCGTCGATATCGGCGTAAAGTCAGAGCTTGAACATCCGCATCTGATCAAGCGGAAGGTACGCGCGGGCACGGCTAATATGGCAAAAGGGCCAGCCATGTCCCGTTCGGAGGCCCTGCAGGCGATTGCAGCAGGCGCAGAACTGGCGAATGAGCTGGCCGCGGACGGGTATCGGATGTTTGCAACGGGCGAGATGGGAATTGGCAATACGACGGCAAGCGCAGCTATATCCGCGCTGCTGGCCGGAATGGATCCGGATGCCGCGGTCGGACGGGGGACCGGTATCGATGAAGAACGCCGCAGGCATAAGGTCGAAGTGGTTCGCCGCGCGATCACGGTCAACAAGCCGGATCCATCAGATCCGCTTGATGTGCTGGCCAAGGTCGGCGGACTCGAGATTGCCGGTCTGGTCGGCGTCATTCTCGGGGCAGCAGCCAGCCGCTGCCTTGTCCTCATTGACGGATATATTTCCTCGGCTGCCGCGCTGGTGGCCTGCCGGCTGGCGCCGCAGGCGCTTCCCTATATGCTGGGCTCCCATCTCTCCAACGAGCAGGGTCATGGCGAGCTGCTGGGACGCATCGGGATCTCGCCGATGATTCACTTGGACATGCGTCTGGGTGAAGGAACCGGGGCGGTGCTGGGTTTTCATTTTGTTGATGCTGCGCTTGCTGTAATGAGAGAGATGGCGACTTTTGAGAGTGCCGGAATCTCTCGCGGGTAAGTCCGGTTCACGAGGATGGGACAGAGAAAGGAAGAATAGCAATGGCGGTAATGATTACAGGCGGCGCACGCAGCGGAAAAAGCGATTTTGCCGAGCGCTATGCCATGCAGATGACGGACAGCGGCATCTATATTGCCACCTCCCAGAGCTGGGATGACGAGATGACGCAGCGGATAACGCAGCATCAACGCTCGCGTGAAGCGGCCGATTTTCGCTGGCAAACCATCGAGGAGCCGCTTGAGCTTGCCCCGGTTTTGCTGCGCTTGGAGAAGGATGCCGCAGAGAGAGGGCCAGACTGGCGGAGGCCTGCCGTCCTGGTGGATTGTCTGACCTTGTGGCTGACTAATTGGATGCTCCGGCTGGATGCCGCCGGACAGAATGCTTTCGCAGCGGACGCTGCCGATGAAAGAGAATACGGAGGTTTGATGCAGCCGGATACCATTGAAGCCGTTGTTGACAAGCTGCTGGCCGCGATTGCTGCATACAGTGGCCCGCTGCTGCTGGTAACCAATGAAGTGGGGAGCGGCATTGTTCCGGCTTATCCGCTCGGCCGCCGGTTTCGCGACGAAGCGGGCCGCCTCAACCGCAGGCTGGCGGCGCAATGCGATCAAGCCTTTCTTGTTGTGGCCGGTTTTGCGCTGGATTTGAAAGCATATGCTTTCCGATTGGAGGAGCGCTGAAGGTGCTGTTCTATTCGCTGCCTGAAACCCTGCTCCTGGTCGCGGCCGCGATTGTCATCGATTGGATTATTGGCGATCCGAAATGGCCGACGCATCCGGTCATCTGGATTGGGAAGTTCATCAGCGCCCTGGAGAAACGGCTATACCCGACAGGGGCGGAGCTTCCTCCGCTTACGCTGAAGGGGCGGGGGATTCTGCTTGCGGCAGTCACCACGCTGTTGTCTTTCGCCATCATGTGGCTGATTACGGCTGTGGCGGATTGGATCCACCCTTGGATGGGATATGCCGTATCTTGCTGGTTTATTTCCACGACGATTGCTGTAAAGGGGCTCAAGGACGCCGCGATGCAGGTTCATCGTCCTCTTGTGTCGGGGGATCTTGAGCAGGCGAGAAAATACGCTGGCTATATCGTCAGCAGGGATACCAAGGCGATGACGGAAGCCGACGCTGCCAGAGCTGCGGTGGAAACGGTCGCGGAGAATACCGTGGATGCGTTTGTTTCTCCTTTATGCCTCGCCCTCATCGGGGCGGCTCCGCTTGCGATGCTGTACAGATCGGCGAATACACTGGATTCCATGGTCGGCTACCGCAATGACCGCTATCTTTATCTGGGCTGGGCGTCCGCCAGGCTGGACGATATCCTGAATTTCATTCCGGCCCGGATATGCGGACTGCTGCTGGCTCTGGCTGCCTGGCTGACGCCAGGCTTGTCGGCAGGCAGAGCGCTCGGAGCGATCCATATTTTTGCCAGCCTTCATCCAAGCCCAAACAGCGGAATTCCCGAATCGGCTGTCGCAGGAGCGCTGGGGATCGAGCTTGGCGGGCGCAATGTTTATTTCGGAAAAGTCAGCGAACGGGCGCGTCTAGGTTGGCCCTTGCGGACTCTCGAAGCAGGGGATATTATCCTGACCATCCGGCTGCTTTATCTGGTAAGTCTATTTTGGTTTGCGGGGGTGGTTCTGCTATGGTGCGGGATTCGCTGAAAGCGCAGCTGCAGGCTGTCGGGGCCGCTTTTCAATTCATGACACGTATTCCGGTTCCCGTTGAAATTCCCTTCACTCCTGCCGTACTGGCAAGAAGCACAGTCTATTATCCGCTTGTCGGGCTTGTGATAGGAGGCATTACCGCTGCTGCCGGATGGCTTCTGACGCTGGCTGTTCCCGCACTTCCAGCTGCCGTATTAATCCTACTGATCTGGACGGCGCTCAGCGGCGCTCTTCATCTGGACGGACTGATGGATAGCGCGGATGGCGTGCTCAGCCATCGCCCGAGGGAGCGGATGCTGGACATTATGAAGGACAGCCGGGTTGGGGCTATGGGCGTCATGGCTGCTATTTTTCTGCTGCTGCTGAAATTTGCCACGCTCTCGGCGCTTCTGGAGGGTGAGGGCGGGTGGGTGGAGGCTGCGCCTCTAGTGGTTATGGTATGCGGCTGGAGCCGGCTGTGGGTGGTGTGCTCGATGGCGGGATGGCCGTTCGCCAGACCGGGCGAAGGGCTTGCCGTGTTATTCCGGGCGGTGTGCAAAAAGCACGTAACAGCTGCGTCTGCAATGCAGCTTACTTTTGTTATCATTATCGGCATTGCGTGCGGCTGGTCATGGCTGGATATCGGACTGATTTTCCTTGTCCACGGGGGGCTTGCGCTGTTTTGCGGGACGTTGCTTTCCCGGTACTTCACCCGCAAATTAGGCGGATTGACCGGTGATACCTATGGTGCGCTCAATGAAATATTGGAATGCATGCTGCTTTTTGCCCTGCTTTGGCTGGTTCGATAGCTGAGGCTGCTGCGGTCAGCGAGGCAGTCAAAGTTGGACTGATCCATCATTAAATAATATCTTTGCTCATATAAGGAGGCCAGTCCTGGATGCTGGAGAGATTCGGTCATGGCGGAGACCTGTTAACCGCCCAGGAGCTGTTCGGCATCGGGGCCGGGAGCTTTACCGATTTAAGCGCCAATATGAACCCGCAGGGTCCGCCTGCCTGTGTTGCCAGTCTTCTGGCGGATTACGCACGAACGATTGGACATTATCCCGATCCCGCAGCAAGAGGGCTCATTCACAAACTTGCCAATCATCACGGGGTAAGCGGGAGCGCAATTCTGGCTGGCAACGGTGCTGCGGAGCTGATCGACCTGACGGTGCGGCTGCTGCGGCCAAAGGTGACGATCGTGACTGCTCCGAGCTTCGTCGAATACAGCGATGCTGCCATAAAATGCGGAAGTGCCGTCAAGAAGCTCGCGCTTTCGGAGGAAGAGGGATTCAGGCTGACGCTGCAGCAGGTATCCGATATGCTTGCTTCCCTGCGCGCGGAGGGAGTCGGCGCCGGGGAAGCATTATGGTTTCTGGGCTCTCCCAACAATCCGACCGGCCAGCTGTCAGATCCTGCGATTATCCGGGAGCTTCTGGGAGAAGGCGAGAGGGTTGTCGTGGACGAGGCTTTTATGGATTTTGTTCCGGAGGCGGCGGCATTCAGCTTACTAAAGGAAGCGGCCATTCATGCGAATTTGATCGTCATCCGTTCACTGACCAAATTCTACGCGATTCCCGGTATTCGATTGGGCTATATGGTCGCAATTCCGGCAACGATTGACCGGCTCAAGGCGCTTCAAGTGCCCTGGAGCGTTAATTCGCTGGCTCAGCAAATCGGCGAAGCGGTGCTTGGCGAGATGGAATACCGGCGAAGCACCATGGATTGGCTTGCGGAGGAGCGCCCATGGCTGGCCGTGCAATTGAAGCGACTCGGTCTGGCGGTTTACGAAGGAGCCGCAAATTACATTTTATTTGCATTGCCGCGGCAGCATTCGCTTGATGCAAAGTCCCTTCAGCAGCAGCTGGGGCTTCGCGGCATACTGATCCGTGACGCCTCGCTCTTCGACGGTCTGGATGAGCGCTACTGCCGGGTAGCGGTGCGGTTCCGGGAGGATCATATCCGGCTGCTGGAGGCGTTGAAGCCTTTGCTGGAACGGGGATGAACGGAACGCTTGAGAGGACCTGTTACCGAATATATAAATACCCGGACCGGTGCAAATTGGATGAGCAGGAGTATACTCGCCGATCAGATCAGTCTGCAAAAAAAAGAAGGGACAGGTGAAGATGGACGACGACAAGGCATTGCCGAAACAAGCGCGAACCATTATGCTGCAGGGAACCGCTTCAGATGTGGGCAAAAGCCTGCTTACTGCTGCCCTGTGCCGCATTTTCAAAGAAAACGGCTGCCGCGTGGCACCCTTCAAATCACAAAATATGTCCTTGAACTCCTATGTGACCTGGGACGGCAAAGAGATTGGCAGAGCACAGGGCATGCAGGCAGATGCCTGCGGGATTTTGGCCACAACGGATATGAACCCGATTCTGCTGAAGCCCAAGAAGGAAATGGTGTCGCAGGTTGTTCTGCACGGCAAGCCGCTGGGGGATTATGCAGCCGCCGTATACCGGGAGAAGTTTCTCCTAAGCGCCGGACCCATTATACAAGAGTCGCTGCGCACGCTGCGCGGGTCTTATGACGTTGTCGTTCTGGAAGGCGCCGGAAGCCCTGCGGAAATCAATCTGAAGGATCGGGACATTGTGAATATGAAGGCTGCGAAGTGGGCGGAAGCGCCTGTCATTCTCGTGGCGGATATTGATCGCGGCGGCATGTTCGCTTCCATCGTCGGCACGCTCGAGCTTCTGGAGGAGGACGAGCGTGAACGCGTCTGCGGGTTTATCGTAAACAAATTCCGCGGCGATGTTTCGCTGCTGCAGCCCGGGCTGGATTGGCTGAAAGCCAAAACCGGCAAGCCGGTGCTTGGCGTGGTGCCTTATCTGCCGGATGTCGGGCTGGAAGATGAGGATTCGTTATCGCTTGATAATGCGGTAAGGGGAATGGCGGCGGCAGCTCAGGCATACCCCGCTGCAGAAGCTCAAGGCAAACTGGATATCGCCGTGCTTCGTCTGCCGCATATTTCGAATTTTACGGACGTTGATCCGCTGCGCAGCGAGCCGGATGTACAGCTTCGGTTCGTCTCCTCGGCGCAGCAATGGGGCGAGCCGGACGCGGTAATCATCCCCGGCAGTAAAAACACGGTCGATGATCTGCTATATTTGCGTGAAAGCGGGCTCGCCGCGCGTCTGGAGGAGCATGTCCGCAGCGGCGGGTATGCAGTCGGAATATGCGGAGGATATGAGATGCTCGGAGAACGGCTGCTGGACCCGCTTCATACCGAATCCGACCGCGGCGAGACTCATGGCTTTGGCTGGTTTGGTTTCGACGTGACGTTCGCCGCTGAGAAACGGACGGAGAGAGTGAAGGGGAGTGCCTGGCTTCCCGGCCTGGAGCGCGATTATCCAGTGGAAGGCTTTGAGATCCATACGGGCCGGGTGAATTGGCGCACGGTTGGGGCTCTGGTGGAAGCCGGAAGCAGGATATCTTCAGGAGGACGGCTCAACCCGGCGGAACGAAGGCCTTTTAAGCTGATACCCGCCGTGCTGGAGGCATCAGGTAATGGAGCGGTCCGGCTGCCCCGGCAGCCGGCAGGAGAAGGCCAGCTGACTCGGTACGAGTCGGAAGGCGTAAGATCCGTCGATAAAGTGAACCAGCTGTCAAGGCGTCTTTCGGATGGCGGACAAGCCTGCGGTGAAGAGGCTCACCTGTCCGGGCGTCATTCGGTTGGTGAACAAGCTTGCGGTGAAGAGGCTCACCTGTCCGGGCATCAGTCGGATGGTAGACAAGCCTGCGGTGAAGAGGCTCACCTGTCCGCGCAACAGTCGGCTGGGGAACAAGCTTGCGGTGAAGAGGCTCAATTGTCCAGGCATCAGTCGGATAGTGAACGAACCGTCGGTGAAGAGGCCGCCTTCGAGTATGACGGCTGCGTATCTGCGGACGGCCGCGTATGGGGAACCTTTCTGCATGGCGTGCTGCATAATGATGATTTCCGCAGAGGCTGGTTGAATCTGCTGCGCTCGGTGAAAGGCTGGGAGCCTTTATCCGTCGGCGTACGTGTCAATGAGCTTCGCGAGGAAGCGTTCAACCGGCTTGCCGTTCATGTGAGGGCGCATGTGGACATACCAAAGATCATAGCCATTATGGGACTGAAGGAGCCGGAGACAGACAGAGGAGGCGAAGCGTAAATGCCCCAGCCTTTTCGAAGTGCGGATAGACGCAGTTATTTATCGGAGTGCTGGCGGGAGATCCAGATCAGGCATGTAGAAGATGCGATTATCATTACATGCGCCAGGCCGCTGGAGACGATCAGCAGCGCGGTGCTCGGCGGTGGTTTCTCGATAACCGAAAGGATCATCAATTGGAAGGTTCCGCTCGCCTATGACTGTTCGGATCCTGTACATGATCTGCATATGATGCTGAGCGAGCGGGGATATCCGCCGCAATCCACGGTGGGTCTGCTGACAGCTGCGAAGCTGACGCATGCCTCCATTACCGAGATGAGGGGCGATGAATTCACCATCGTATGCTGCACCACCGCAGGCACTAGCAATGCGGCAAGAGCAGGATTGCTTCGCCCTGCCTTCTCCTCCTATACAGCGGGAACGATAAATTCGGTTGTGCTGATTGACGGACGGATGACGCCGCCTGCAATGGTGAATGCCGTGATTACCGCAACGGAAGCCAAGGCGGCTGCGCTCGCCGACCTCGGTATTGCCGATTCGCTTCATGGCCTTGCCGCCACAGGCACGACAACCGACGCGATCGTGATTGGCGCAAGCCAGTCGGAGCGTTATCTCGGACTTCATGCCTATGCTGGAGCAGCGACAACAATTGGCAATGCGGTTGGACGAATGGTTTATGAAAGTGTGTACGAGGCTGTCTCAACGCAGAAGGAATAGCATGCCTTCTGGAACCGTCCTTGAATATGGATAAGAGGCGTCTTACCTTTATGACCAGCCTGTCAATCTTGCGGGAAGCACAAAAAGAGCAGGAACCGCGGTTCCTGCTCTTAATTTAGATTGCATAACATTCATAAGTGGCGGAGCTGACGGGATTCGAACCCGCGGTCTCCTGCGTGACAGGCAGGCATGTTGGGCCACTACACCACAGCTCCATGCAATAAGACAAGGCATATCATACCATGCCAGCCTGCCCATGTGCAATGTCTTTTTATTTATTATATTTTTAGAAAGTGTCTAATGGGCGATACGTCGCTTGCATGGCATGATTGATTATCTCTTCCGGTTGTGAAACACTATAATAGAAATATTGATTTGACCATAAGCATGGCAGCCATGCTGATTTGATAGAGGAGAATGAAATGGATGGATCTTCAGCATACAAATCATGTCAATGAGGTGCTCCCGATCGATGCCCTGCTCCCGGAGTTGAGGGAACATCTGTCGATCGGGCACAGCGCGGTGCTGATTGCCGCTCCCGGCGCCGGGAAGACAACGCGTGTCCCGCTTGCGCTTCTGGATGCGCCATGGCTTGGGGGACAGCGTATCTTGATGCTGGAGCCCAGGCGTCTGGCGGCCCGCGCGGCGGCCCGCTACATGGCAGCTTCGCTTGGCGAGCAGCCTGGCGAAACCGTCGGCTATCGGGTAAGAATGGACACGAAGGTGGGGCCGGCAACCCGTATTGAAGTCATTACCGAGGGCGTGCTGACACGAATGCTTCAATCGGATCCTTCGCTAGAGGGCGTCGGGATTGTTATATTTGACGAGTTTCATGAACGCCATCTGCATGCCGATCTGGGACTTGCACTCTGTCTTCAGATGCAGTCGCTCTTGAGGGAGGATCTGCGGCTGCTTGTCATGTCCGCCACACTGGAAGGAGGGCGGGTATCGGCATTGCTCGGCGGCGCTCCGGTTGTCCGCAGCGAGGGACGCGCTTTTCCGGTCGAGACGCATTATGCTCCAAAACGGCTGGAGGGCCGCATCGAGGAAGCTGTCGCACGAACCGTAACGGACGCTGTCCGAAGTCATGACGGGGATGTGCTTGTCTTCCTGCCCGGGGCGGGCGAGATCCGCCGTGTCCAGGGACTGCTTGGCGGGGCATCATCGGCACTTGGAGCCTATGTGCGGGTGATGGCGCTCCACGGCAGCATGCCCTCGGAGGCGCAGGATCTGGCGATTGCCGCATCCCGGCCGGGCGAGCGTAAAATTGTACTGGCTACCACCATAGCTGAATCCAGCGTGACGGTGCGGGGTGTGCGTATTGTTGTCGACAGCGGTCTTAGCCGGGTGCCGAGATTCTCGCCGCGGACGGGCATGTCGCGGCTGGAGACGGTTGCTGTTTCGGCCGCGTCTGCCGATCAGCGGCAGGGCCGGGCAGGGAGGGAAGCGCCGGGCGTCTGCTACAGGCTGTGGACGGAGCATGAGCACCGGCAGCTGAGGCCGCAGAGCGAGCCGGAGCTGCTGGAATCCGATCTGGCACCGCTGGCGCTGGAGCTGGCGGTTTGGGGCGCTGCCGAGCCGGACGATCTCGCCTGGCTCGATCAGCCTCCGGCTGCGGCGTATGCGCAAGCGAGGGAGCTGCTGCGCGAGCTTGGCGCTTTGGATGCCGGGAACAAGCCAACCCGGCATGGCCGGGCTATGGCCGAGCTTGGCATGCATCCGCGGCTGGCCCATATGGTGCTGGAGGCGGACAAGCTGGGCTATGGCGCCACCGCCTGCGAGCTGGCTGCGCTGCTCAGCGATCGTGATCCGCTTCGCAGCACTGTCCGCAGCATTGATATGCGGCTGCGGCTGGAAGCGCTGCATGGCCATCCTCCGGGCGCAATGGATGATGCGGTGATGAGGCGAATTGCCTCCGAAGCCCGGGAATGGAGGCGGGCGGCGGGGATTTCTCCCCCCGCGGCAGGCGCGAATTCCGCTGCCGGCGGTGTAGACAGCTGCGGGCTGCTGCTGGCGCTGGCCTATCCGGACCGGATTGCTCAGCGCCGCAGCGACGGCCGCTTCCTGCTTCGCAGCGGGCGCGGCGCAGTCGTCCGGGAGCTGCAGCCGCTGTCGGGAGCGGCCTATCTGGCTGCGGCCGAGCTTGAAGACAGCGGGACGGACAGCAGGATGCTGCTCGCCGCACCGGTCACCCTGACAGAGCTGGAAGAGATAATGGGCAAGCAGATTATTGACGAAGCCGAAGTGCTATGGGACCGTTCGGCTCAAGCTGTCCGCGCCAGGCGCAAGCGGCGGTTGGGCGCGCTTGTGCTCAAGGAAAGCCAGCTGGCTGATGCGGATCCTGCCCTGGTAGCCCAGGCGCTCATGAACGGCATAGCCGAGCTTGGGCTCGAGGTCCTTCCCTGGACGAGGCAAGCCAGACAGCTCCAGGCCCGTATTGAATTGATGCATGCGCATAACGGAACCTGGCCTGATGTTTCCGACCAATCGCTTCTGGCAGGGATGCAGAAGTGGCTCGCCCCTTATATTGGCGGGATGCGCAGCCGATCGGATCTGGCAAGAATCAATCTGGTGCCGATCCTCGAATCCCAGCTTTCCTGGCAGGAGCGTCAGGAGCTGGACCGGGAAATTCCGACCCATATGACTGTGCCCAGCGGCTCGCGCATTCCCGTCGATTACAGCAACCCGGCAGCTCCCGTGCTCGCTGTCCGCCTGCAGGAGGTGTTCGGCTGGCAGCAGACGCCCCGGATTGCCGGCGGCAAGCTGCCGCTAACGATCCATCTTCTGTCGCCCGCCCAGCGTCCGGTGCAGGTGACAAGCGATCTGGCAAGCTTCTGGCAGGGAGCCTACTTCGAGGTCAAGAAGGATCTGAAGGGGCGTTATCCCAAGCATTATTGGCCGGATAACCCTCTTAAAGCCCAACCGACGAACCGGACCAAACCGCGGATGTAAGAAAATACTTGTAATCGTTTAAAATTCGGAGGTTCAAAGAATGCAGCTGCTTGGGCTTTATCTGGTCATTATAAATATAATTGCGTTTGTTCTTATGCGGGTGGACAAATCCCGCTCCGCAAGCGCACGCGGCCGCAAACACCGCATTCCCGAACGGAGGCTTCTGGGAATCGGAGCAGCCGGCGGCGCACTCGGCGGCTGGCTGGCTATGCGCATGTTCCGCCACAAAACGAAGCATATCGCTTTTGCAGCAGGCCTGCCTGTCATGGTTGTGATTCATGCCGCCATCCTGATAGCAGTGTACCGTTACCTCATCTAGCAAATCATAAGATGAGAACGGGCAGGCGGGAAAGCAGCTCATGGTGGATCCGGAGCATAACGCCGCAATTCAGAGGTTCTGCTGCTTAAACGTGCTTATTTGCTGTATCAGGCTGCCGGATATCTTCATTATCATTGACTGCCGGCTCTATATATGCTATATTTCTAATTCGTGTTATAAGCGATTGATTCCCATGGCTAGAAGCCTGATGCGGAGACCTCATAAAGAAGAACGAACAAGCCGCATGCGAATGCGGCTTTCTTGACCTTATCGAATTTATAGCGCTTCATTTCTATAAATTCCGTTCAGGTTTGAGGTAGAATCCTGCTTTGCACCGAAGAGGTTGGCGTCAGCCGTCTTGCCCCATGTCTCATGCCGGGTCTCAAGGATCAACAACTATAAACTTTCAGGAGGGTAACTGACATGTCTGTTCAAAGTGCCTTTCAAGACGAAGCGGTGCGGATCGACGAGGTGCTCCGGCACATTCGCGGCCAGCTGCTTGCGATCGGGCCCCGTTACACGGGCAATGATTTTACGGAACAAATGCTGCAATTGCAGCGCGAACAAAGGCAGCAGCGGCTGGAGGTCGCCGAGCGCGAGCCTTATTTTGGCCGGATCGATTTCCAGGAGCATTCGCACAGCGATCCCAAGCCGCTCTATATCGGCAAAGCCGGCGTGGCGCACGAATCGAGCAAGGAGCTGCTGGTGGTGGACTGGCGGGCTCCCATTGCGAGCCTGTTCTACGCGTTCAGCGGAGGGGAAGCTCCGGTAGCCTATGAGTCTCCTGAAGGGGACGTAGAGGGAACCGTTCATCTTAAGCGCAATCTGATGGTCCGCGCCGGAGTGCTGGAACGAGTCGTTGACAGCTATATAAGAGGCCAGGAGGAAGAGTCGGTCACGGATGAATTCCTCTTGTACCGCCTTGGCGAGAACAAGGACAACCGGCTCCGGGATATTGTCTCGACCATTCAGCAGGAGCAGGACCGGATTATCCGGACGGAGAAGAACAAGACCGTCTTTATCCAGGGGGTAGCGGGAAGCGGAAAGACGACGGTTGCCCTTCACCGGCTGGCCTATTTGCTGTATCGGTATGCGGACCGGATTCGGGCCGAGCGGATGGTTATTTTTGCGCCCAACAGGATGTTTCTCGATTATATCTCGGGGGTGCTGCCGGAGCTCGGAGTCGGTGATATTCTGCAGACAACCTACAACGAGTGGGCGATCGAGCGGCTCGAGAAGTCGGTCCGTCTGGACGAATCGACGGATACGATGGCGTACTGGTTCGAGCATCCGCGGACAAGGGAAGAGATGGAGCAGGCTCCCGGCCGCATCAAGGGAAGTCTGGCGTTCAAGCAGGTTGTGGACAGCAGGCTGCAGCAGCTGGAGTCGACGCTCCTGCCGGAGCTTCCCTTTGAGCCAATTGACGGTCTGACGCTTCATCCCGAGGCGATTCGTGAATGGCTGCTGATCGAGGACAGCTATGAACCGTTTATGAAGCGCCGCGAACGGCTCGTTAACCGGATCAAGCGATGGCTGGAATCGGAATGGAAGGCGCGCCGCTTCACGGACCGCCAGCTGAAGAGCAAGGCCAATACAAGGCTGAATGCCTACTGTAAAAAGATTTCCTCCTATACCGCCGCACAGCTGTATGGCGATCTGCTGGGCACCCCGGAAGCGGCTGAGCTCATTCCGCTCAAGGCGCGTACGGCAACAATGAAAGCGCTGAAGCAAAAGCTCGTGCAGCCGGAGGATCTGGCCCCGCTCGTTTATATTCAACTGCGGCTGTACGGTCTGGATCAGCCTGTTTACGATCATATCGTAATCGATGAGGCCCAGGATTACTCGCCCTTCCAGCTGGAGGCATTGAAGCTGTGCCAGCTGCACTCTTCAATGACCATCCTTGGCGATTTGCAGCAGGGGATTCACCGGTATGCGGGCATTACAAGCTGGACCGAGCTGACAAATGTGTTCGATGAGCAAGAGCAGGGCTATTTCGAGCTGGACCGCAGCTACCGTTCCACGATGGAAATTATTGATTTTGCCAACCGTATTCTCGGAAGCATGGGAGACGGTGTGAAGCCTGCCGTTCCGGTATTCCGCAGCGGCGAGCCTGTGGAGACGATAGAGCATGGGACGGACAGGGGGCGACTCGCGGAAGCTGTGCGAACCGTGCGGGATTGGCAAGAAGGAGGCAGCTATCGCACCGTTGCGGTACTTGCCCGAACTGCCAGATCCGCTTTGGAGCTGGCCGAATATTTCGCAGCGGAAGGAATCGAGGCCTCTCTGATCCAAAGCAGGCAGGAGGCCTACGGAGGCGGTCTGACCATTGTACCGGCTTACTTGGCCAAAGGGCTGGAGTTTGACGCCGTTCTGATTGCCGACGCGGACGCGGCAAGCTTCGGAGACAATGACGCGAAGCTGCTTTACGTGGCCTGCACCCGCGCGCTTCACAAGCTGAAGCTGCTGCACCGCGGTCCGCTTACGAATCTGCTGGCAGCAGAAGGATGATGCGGTTTTTTACCCATAAGGCGGTAACAAAACCTGAAGCTGGCGGACATGAACTGTATGCCGGCTTCAGGTTTTGTTAATGATGATTGGGGAGTGGGAAATGAATATGGAACTGGATTATTTGCTTCGCGTAGTAATAGCAGGCGCCTGTGGAGCGATTATCGGGTACGAGCGGAAAAGCCGGATGAAGGAAGCGGGCATCCGGACCCATTTTATTGTGGCTGTGGGCGCTGCGCTGATGATGGTCGTTTCCAAATACGGATTTCAGGATCAATTGAATTGGGATAATCTCTCTCTTGATCCCGCGCGGATAGCCGCACAGGTCGTCAGCGGGATCGGTTTTCTGGGAGCCGGAATGATTTTCATGCAAAAGCAAACGGTGAAAGGACTGACAACAGCCGCGGGCGTTTGGGCGACTTCGGGCATTGGCCTGACGATTGGAGCCGGGCTCTACACGGTGGGTGTCGGTGTCACTCTGCTGATCTTCATCGGACAAAAGCTGCTCCACCTGAAGCTCAGCTGGCTGAGAAGTCCGCGAACCGAGCAGGTTTTCATCCGGGCGGACAACGAGACCGGCATGCTGGACCTCATTTTGCAGGAAATTGAGAAGCAGGGCATCCGGATTGCCGGTTTTCATGTGGTGAAAAATGAAGCGGCCGAAATCGAGATCGATATCCAAATGATACTGCCTCCCTCATTCCAGATCAATCAGCTGATTCTTGTTATTCAGAATTTACCGGCTGTGCGTACCATTGATTATCAGTAAGGGTCCGCCGCACAGCAGAGGAGTTGCTATGCTTCATGACGATTGAAACAAAAGAGGAGCTTGTAAGCGTCCTTGCGGAAATCGAGAAATGGGAAAGCTCGCAGAAGGACCTCTGGTTCTGGGAAAAACTGGGTCGGCTTCCCTTCGTGCTGCTGGACAAATTAACCCCGCGTTTTCTGCAGGACAAAATCGGGTTGGCCATTGACGAGATCGGCAGCTTCGTCCAGCCCGGCGGAAAATATCTGATCGCCGAGAATATGGTGCTCCGCAAGCTTGGTGTGGATACGCTGGAGGAAGCTGCGTCCAGCCCGCTTGCGGTTATGGACAAGTCCGCGGAAGAAATTTCGCAGAGCAGGGCAGCCTTTGCCACCGTTCAGGGAGCGACGACGGGAATTGGCGGCATCTTCACATTGGCCATCGATATTCCGGTGCTGCTGGGCATTTCGCTCAAAGCGATTCAGGAGGTTGCGGTCAGCTACGGCTACGATCCCAGGCTCAAGGAAGAACGGGTATTTGTAATCAAATGCCTCCAGTTTGCTTCCTCCGACATTGTCGGCAAAAAGGCGATACTGGAGCAGCTCGGACATTTCGGCCAGCCGGAATCCCATAATCAGATGGCTTCGCAGATTCAGGGCTGGCGGGAGGTTGTGGCCACCTACCGGGACAATTTTGGCTGGAAGAAGCTGTTTCAGCTCATTCCCGTGGCAGGTATCCTGTTCGGAGCCTTTATCAACCGGGGCATGCTGAAGGATGTGGCGGAAGCGGCAACAATGCTGTACCGCAAACGCCGGGTGCTGGAGCGGTTGAACGCGTTTGAGGATGTCCAGCATTAGAAAACCGCGGAGCCGCAAATGAAATGGGAGAAGCCAGGTCAAACCCCTATGGGTTTCCTGGCTTCTTTTCATCTCAATGCAGGCAGATGATGATCCGCCAGCTGCTCCTGTTGCATTTCTTATACCCGGGGACGCGAAAGCCTTTGAAAATAGCGTACTTGCGGTCATAAGGAAGAAAACAGCACTGGAATCCGGCTGAAAAATTATGCTATGCTATTGGCTTGGGTTTGCAGCTCCGACACAGCAGTTATTTACAAGTGCTGCAAGCAAGTTATTATGAGCCGCAAAGGGGAAGGACGCACCTATGGATTTTATTGTGCATCATCTATCTTTTTTTGTTATTCAGGCAGACGGAGCGGATAATGCCGCCAAGACGTTCAAGCATTTTCAAACCATGGACCAGCACGATTACGCCGACAGTGAGCTGAAAGCTTTTCTGGATGGCGAGTTTCAGCGGATATGCAAGCGCAAGGCGGAGCGCCATCCCAATACGGAGAACGCGCCAACCAAAATCGGACGATTTATCGCTGAACCCGGATATGATCTGGACAGTAACCCGAACTATAATTTGTTTCAGCGGCTTCGTGAAGCGGATAACAACCAGGATTACCATAGCTACGCGGATGAGCTTGTCCGTCTCTATATGGATGCCGCAGCCGTCCGCGGAGGCGCATTGATCGTTGTGAAGGCAACGCCGAACCGGCATACGGACGAGCCCCTGCTGTTTATCCTGAAATGCGATTTTGAACCGAAGATAGCCCGGATCTCGGATGAGAAAAGCCTGATTTCACATGTGGAAATGGCCATCAGCGCACGCAATATGAAGTCCATTCAATATCCCTTCATGCCGGAGGAGGGGATGCTGGAGCCCTGGGAGCTGAAAATCCATCAAGCCTCGCATGCCCGGTATTTCGAGGATTTTCTGCGGTTTGTAAGCTACGAGAAAGCGATGCCGGAGCTGATGAGCGAACAGATGATTACCATGGTGCATGACTATATGGATGAGAAGTGGCAGGGCCAGGACGGCGAGGAGCGGGAGCAGGAGGCTCAGCGCTTCGAGGCATGGGCGGCAAGCGAGAAGAGGGAGCTGCAGGAGAGCTGGACCCATCAGCAGGTTGCAGCGGCCGCGGAGCAGCTGGTAGAGCAGCAGCCGAACCTGAGCGTGGCCTTCAAGCTGGATGGCGTTTCGGTCAAGGGACCGCTGTCGGAATTCGGGCGCGCGATTCATTTTGCCACATATAATGGCCGATATATTGCGCTCATTGAAGGCGACGCGTTTCAGTTTGACCGCAGCGTATCGCCGGTGGAGCTGCTGCAGCCACCGGATTTGCTCGAAGTGCTGGAGCTGGTTGGTCGTGCACAAGAAGAGCGGAAGAGCGGCGATAGCCAGCAGGCAGATATAACTCGTCCAGAAGACAACGAGCTGCCATATTAACAGTCGGTCTCATCCATAGCAGCAGGGGGTAAGGGGATTCCGGAATGACCGGGATTTCCTTTTTTTATGAGAAGTATAGCGCTTAACCTTTTGATCCCCCTAAGGGTGCGAATCAACTTTATACCCATATAATAGGAAAATAATTGTTTCTTCCAGTCTCTATTGAATTCATCACTCGACAAACCGATAAAAGAAAGAGCAGCCCTTTTTTAAGAAGCACGGCTCTTCCTTGTCTAAAAAAATCGGGCTTGTTTTACATTTTCCGAACAACTACAATCTGTATTGACAGCAATCGAGTGTATGCGACAGATTCATCTCGCATCCTTGATACACTTCATAAATGATGAACAAGCCAATTTGAAATTGGCTGCAATATGATGTCTTACGCTCGAACATGGCATAGGGGTGAATACAATTGAAGGCGATACTGGTTGATGATGAAGCGCTGGCAAGCCACTATTTACGCAGACAATTGGAGAAAATCGGGGGCATACATATACTCGCTGAATTACGGGACGCGCAGGAAGCGGTCGATCAGGCGGAGAGCCTTAAACCGGACGTCGCTTTCCTGGATATTGATATGCCGGCTCTGGGCGGTATTGAAGCGGCTGAGATTCTGCAAATGCGCGATCCGAACCTGAAGGTTGTGTTCGTTACCGCATACGACGATTACGCGATCAAAGCCTTTGAGCTTAACGCGATCGATTATCTGCTAAAACCGGTGAATGCCGAGCGGCTGAAAAGGACTGTGGAGCGGCTGCAGCTCTCATTGCCGCAAGCTGTGGCAGCCGGTAGGCCTGAAGCGTCCGATATTCAACCCGTATCACCCGTCTCAGCTTCACCGGCTATGCTGCGCTGCTTCCAGACGCTGGAGCTTGACAACGGCAAACTGGAGTCCATTCCGTGGCGCACTTTTAAAGCGCAGGAGCTGTTCTCCTTCCTGCTTCTGCACAGGGAGCAGCTGATCCGCAAGGATATGCTTCTGGAGCTTCTATGGCCGGAGGTCGATTACAAGAAAGGCTATACCCAGCTCTACACAACTGCCTATCAGATCCGCAAAACCATCGCGGCGCTGGATGTCACGCTTGTTTTGAAAAGCAATGAGAAGGGCTACAAGCTTGAAGTAAACGGGCTTCCCCTTGATATCGAGGTGTGGGAGCAGGGCGTAATGGGGACACCGGCGCTGACGAAGGATACGTTGGATCATCATCTTGCCCTTACGGAACTGTACCGCGGCGACTATTTGGCGGATTACGATTATTTATGGGCCGAGAGTGAACGCCAGCGCCTCCGCTATTTATGGTTCCGGCATACATCGGAGGTGGCGATGCTGCTGGCGCAGGTGAATCGCGTATCAGAAGCGATCCATCTCTACAACCAGCTGTTAGACAAGTTTCCCCACGCCGAAGAACTCCACTTCGAATTGATGAAGCTGTACCGGCAGTGCGGGGATGCGGAAGCGGCCAGAATTCAATACGGCAAGCTGGTGCAGATCCTGGCCGAAGAGGTGGGGGGAGCGCCGCGGGCAGACATCATGGAATGGATAGGCGCCTGAAGGCGACTGTATGAGGTTCATACCATTAACTTCAGGCAGCTATCAGGAGAACAAACGCAGCGCCGGATTCCGGTGCTGCGTTTGTTTTTAAGCTTAGCTCCGCCGCAAGGTTCATGAAGCGTTCCACAATCTGTTATAATCAAGAAAAAACAAAGGTGGAGGAATCAACGTGGACAATGTCTTTTTCATAGAGCTGGGTATGGGTACCGACTTGCATGGACAGAACATCACGAAAGCGGCAGTGAGAGCCGTTCAGAATGCAATCCACCACAACTCTATGCCGGGTCTCCGCTCCGTGCTTCCGGGCAATGATTTGCAGGCGATGAAGGTTCATGTCAGACTGGCCGTCCCCTGCGACCGTGAACGACTGGACGAGGAAGCGGTCAGATCGGAGCTCCCATATGGTCAGGTTACGATTGAGATCGTCGACGGCGGAATGGTAACTTCAAGCGGAATTGTGCTGCCGGATAAAGAAGACAAGAATGATCTGATCTATGTTGTTATCGCTTCGGTAGAGGTAGGGTATTAACTGCCGGTACAGACGCCCCAACGACGGCAGGACTGACAGGAAGGACAGCAGACAGGATTTGAATCCTGTCTGCTGTCCTTTTTTTGACCGAGCCTCCCGTTAAACTTGTTTTCGTTCAGGAATGCCTGTCATCTTAACTCATCCCGCGGCAAAGTGGCATGCGCATTGGAGGACAGTGTCATTGCTCACAAATAATCGGGTCTTCGGGGATTGACCTTCACCCCGGGTCAACGCTTACCGTACTTGTGAAGGCCATGCGGAAATGGCTTACTCTATGAAGCGTTAGGGAGAGTGGTTGCATGCGGACGTTGATTAAAGGCGGTACGATCTTGACGATGGAGACTGGAGCCCAGCCCTTTCAGGGAGATTTATGGATTGTGGACGAACGGATCGCATCGGTAGTCAGGTATCCGCACAAAGCCGGGGAAGGCCGGGGAAGGACCGAAGAGCAGAGAAGGGAGAATTCACAGCCGGATAGGATTATAGAAGCGAAGGGAATGGCCGTAATGCCCGGCCTTGTCAATTCCCATCAGCATACGCCCATGAGCCTGCTGCGCGGATTTTCGAATGATTTGAAGCTGATGGACTGGCTCGATCAGAAGATGCTGCCTGCCGAGGCCAACATGAACCGGGAAGATATCTATTGGGGAGCAAAGCTGGCCATGGCCGAGATGATCCGTTCGGGAACGACTGCCTTTGCCGACATGTATATCGAAATGGACAGCATCGCAAATGCCGTGGCAGAGACGGGGATGCGGGCGTCTCTTACCCGGGGGCTGGTGTTTATGCAGGATGACGGCGGAATCCGTATGCGGGAGGCAGTGGATCTGATCGACCGCTGGTCAGGAGCGGCGGACGGCCGCATAACGACGATGATCGGTCCGCATTCACCCTATCTGTGCCCGCCGCAGCCGATGCAGGAGGTGATTGCCTTTGCCAGGGAACGCGGAATTCCGGTTCACATCCATTTGGCAGAGACCCGGGAAGAGGTTGTACGCATTCGGGAAAGGTATAACCTGACACCTACGGAATACTTGCATCAGCTTGGGCTGTTCGATTCGCTGCATGTGCTGCTTGCGCATGCGGTTCATTTGACGCATAAGGATATTCGTCTGCTGGGCGGGATGAAGGGAGGAGTCGCTCATAATCCGGTCAGCAATCTGAAGCTGGGATGCGGAATCGCTCCTGTCAGCGAACTGCTGAGGCAGGGTGTTGCGGTGGGGCTTGGTACGGATGGCGCGGGCAGCGCGGCAACGCTCGATATGTTCGAGGAAATCAAGGCGGCTGCCTGGCTGCAAAAGCTGGATTTTGGCGATCCAACGCTTCTGCCGGCCGCTCAGGCACTGCGTATGGCAACGATAGAGGGCGCAAAGCTGCTGCGTATCGATGGGGATGTGGGAACGCTTGAAGCCGGGAAGCGGGCGGATCTGATCCTGATTGATCTAAAGAAGCCGCATCTGCAGCCCATCCATGATGCTGAAGCACTGCTGGCATACAGCGCAAACGGGGCGGACGTCGACAGTGTACTGGTTGACGGGGTACTGTTGATGCAGGGAAGAAAGCTGCTGACGATAGATGAGGATGAGCTGTACAGCCAGGTCGCGAACAGGGCTGCCAGAATTGTCAAAGGTGTTTAGCGTTTGTCCTTATTCTTCGTTCATGTTCTGTTCATAAATTGATCTTATACTACATTTCAAAGCGGCGCCGGCGCTCCATCTGCAAGGTTATGGAAGTGCCCGTTGGCTGATGTTGACGAAACAGCCGGTTAACGCCATTATTGGAATAATTGATCATGAAAGCACGAACAGTATATGGATATGAGCTGGAACAGTTATAGGATATCCTCTTGTTCATCTTATAGCATGTATAAGTTTTACTCCTCTTTATGTCTATAAGGTCTATGGGAAGAAACTAACTGCGCCGCCAGAAGGACAACGGCAGCCGTTTCTTATTACGCGGGCAGGAATCGGAGATGAATGGAAGATATGACGAAGCTTCTGATTGTAGATGATGATCCGCATATCCGCGAGCTGGTGTGTCTGTTTTTGGGTCGCGAAGGCTTTGAAACCATTGAAGCTACTGACGGCGTGGAGGCGCTGGCGCTGGTGGAGAAGGAGCGGATCGATATGGCCATAATCGACGTGATGATGCCTAATATGGATGGCTGGCAGCTGTGCCGGGAGCTTCGGGATTATGCGGATCTGCCGGTTCTCATGCTGACGGCCAAGGGAGAAACCTCGCAGAAGGTCAAAGGCTTCGAGCTTGGAGCAGATGATTATCTGGTCAAGCCCTTTGAGCCGCTGGAGCTGATTGCCCGTGTCAAAGCGCTGCTTAAGCGTTACCGGATCGCCACCTCCCAGACGGTACAGATTGGCGAGGTCCAGCTTAACCGCAGCAATCTTGAAGTCATTGCAGGCAGCTGCAGCATGACGATCCCGCTCAAAGAGTTTGAGCTGCTGTTCAAATTAGCCAGCTATCCGGGTAAAACATTCTCCCGCGAGCTGCTTATTGAGCAGCTGTGGGGATTCGATTATGAAGGCGATGAGCGGACCGTCGACGTTCATATCAAACGGCTGCGCGAGCGGTTCCCCGAGGAGCAGTGCCGGTTTCGCATTCAGACGATACGCGGGCTCGGCTACCGGCTGGAGGTATAGCCATGCCGAACTGGCTCAGAGTGGTGTTTGGCCTGCTTGGTTTCTTGCTTATGATTTCAGTCAGCTGGAGCATCGCCTATACCGTGGTTAGCTATGTGGCAGAGAAGGGAAACGAGTCTGAATCGCTTGCCATCATCCAGCATGACGGGGAGATGATGACTGGCTTGGCTGCGGCCGGGCAGCCGGTCTCTGACCAGGTCTGGAAACAGATTGCAGGGCATAACGGGTACCGTATTCTGATTGCGGATGAAGCCGGCAAAGTCCGGATCTATGGCAGCAAAGCCGACCGTTTTCCCGAAAACCTGGAGGAGCAAGATATCCGGGCTGTACTCGCCGGAGGCATCGTCAAGCATATCAAGCGGCCGAATCTGTTCAAGACGGCGGTTGCCACAGTCGGCCAGCCGTTCGCCGTGCAGGATAAACAGCTGGCTTTGTTCATTCAGAGCGAAGCCCCGGGATTATATAATCACTACGGCAGACAGATGATCATTCAGTTTGCCAGCCTGGTCGTGATGTTTCTCCTGATCCTGTGCTTCCGCCCTTGGCGGCAGGATATGAGGGGCTGGGTTCAAATTCTTGACGCCATTCGAAGAATTGCCAAGGGAGACTTCAAAGTGGTTATTGGTACAGGCAAGCCTCTGCCCGGCCAGCTTGGCCAGCTCGTGAACAGTCTCAATGATATGGCGGTGGAGCTGGATGTGATGGAGCAGATGAGGCAGACCTTTATTTCCAATGTCTCTCACGAAATCCAATCTCCGCTGACTTCCATTCGCGGTTTTGCCCAGGCTCTGCAGCAGGAGGAAGGCCTGGGTCTTGACCAGCGCAAGCATTATTACACGATTATCGAGACGGAGAGCGCCCGTCTGTCCAAGCTCAGCGACAATCTGCTTAAGCTGACCTCGCTGGAATCCGACAAGCATCCGTTTGAAATCAAGCGCTACCGGCTGGACAAGCAGCTGCGCAGCATGATTCTTGCCTGTGAGCCGCAGTGGGTGGAGAAGGATATATTAATGGACGTGGATTTGGGGGAGATTAACATTACGGCCGATGAGGATCTCATGTCCCAGGTGTGGATGAATATGCTCAGCAACAGCATTAAGTTTACGCCTGAAGGCGGAACCATTACGATCGAAGCCGAAGATGCGGAGGACGGAGCCGTTATCCGGATTTCGGACAACGGAACGGGTATTGCCCAGGAGGATCTCCCTTATATTTTTGAACGCTTCTTCAAGGGAGACAAATCGCGCAACCGCCAGACGAGCGGCAGCGGGCTGGGACTTTCCATTGTGAAGCGGATTATTGATATGCATGGCGGGGAAGTCTCGGTAAGCAGCACACGCGGAATTGGAACGACGTTCACGGTCATGCTTCCGGCCCCCGGGGAATCCAGTCCGGCATGAGCCTAGTTAGAATCAGCGGCAGATGGTTAATAAGTAGGAAAGGAGGCGGTAATCATGCTAAGCAGGATAGATCAAAGGGTATCAGACAATCAAGAGCCGAATAGTCCCCCAGAGGTTCCACCAAAGGTCATACCGGAGATCAAACCTGATCAACCTCCGGAAATCAAGCCGGATGTCATTCCGGAGCTTCCGCCGACGGATCTGCCGGAAATTCCGCCGGACCCCGCACCGGAAATTCCGGACAATGAAGTTTAGCCGCCGCTGACTCCAATTCCGGATGGTTAATAGGATCAGGCGGCCCGTAAGAACTGATAGACAGCCGCTCACGAAAACCTGCTTTTGATCAGCCCGGCCCCGCAGCTTTGATGCGGGGCCGGGCTTTTTTTCGAAATATCAGAAAGTACAAAATTTGGCCTCGCCTTTTTTGATATTTTTGGGGAATAAGCTAACTTTGCCGCCAAAAGACGGCTTCAGCCGTTTCTTCTTACGGGGATTAGCGCCAGGAACAGGATTCTTCGTTGACAGCCTGCGAAGCTTGCTTATAAGATAAGAACCATCCCATCGCAGGCTGGCCGTGCTGCGGGGGGCACTTTATAAAAAGGAGGCGTATCCTTGCTTTCGATGAAAGCGCTTTACCGAAATCTCCGCATCAAATACAAGCTGTTTGTTCTCATCTCGGCAGTGATGCTGACCGTGGGGATTCTGATCGTGGTGGTGCAGCAGGTGGCGTTCGAGGTGTACGACGGAGAAATTTATGAGCAGTCAGCGAAGGCGCTTCATCTGACCTCCTTCAGTATCGAGAACGAGCTGAAGAAGATGGAGCAGCTGACTTACCGGATCGCAACAGACGGGCTGATGCAGTCGTATCTGACCACAATCAAGCATGGAGGTACGGAGTATGACCGCTTCATCCTGGCGGCCAAAATTCGCGAGCGGATGATTAACCTGGGCGGTCTCGACACCTTTGTTTTGTCGCTGCAGATTTTTGATTACCGGGACGATGAATATGCTACAGGCGCCAAGCAGATCTCCACTTCGAAGGAACGCGCAGAGGCAATCAAGCGGGAAACCGGCCTCCTCATGGGCGGCAATACGTGGATTCTGCCTGATAAATCCGACAAGGTATTGAGCGCGGCCCGCTTAATCCGCTCTTATGACCAGCTGAATCTGGAGACGCTTGGCATGATTGCGATCCGCATCGATATGGATAAGCTGTTTGGCGATTTTATGAAGGGGCTTGACACGAGCTCGGCCGAATTTATAATTGCGGACGGCGATCATTTCGTCTATCCCGAGCAGCCGTCCATCACAGGCAGCGAGCTGAAAACCTATATGCGGTCGAATCAGGGTTATGCGGTCGCAAGCCGCGGCGGCAAACAATTCTTCATCACTTATGTGCCCTCTGCCAACACAAGCTGGACGTATATCAATGTCATTCCTTACGATGGTATTTTTAAGCGGATCGGCGATGTCAAGCATTATGTGTACCTGATTTACGGCCTGCTCGTCATTCTGGCGCTGATCTTCTCCTTCCGTTTGTCCAAGGGCATTACCATTCCCATCGAACGGCTTAACGACAAGATGAAGCGGGTGCGTCTGGATAATTTCGAACGCTTCGAGGAACAGGACGATATCCCGATGGCGATGGATGAAGCCGGACAGCTTCACCGGAATTTCCGGATCATGGTCAGGAGGATCGACGATCTCATACAGGAGAATTATGTGAAGCAGATCACGATCAAGGAATCGGACTTCAAAGCGCTGCAGGCGCAGATCAACCCCCATTTTCTTTACAACACCCTGGATACGATCAACTGGTCCGCCAAGATGAGCGGTCAGTCCCACATTTCGAGCATGGTAGAGTCACTTGGTTTTCTGCTGCGCAGCTCCATCAACCTGAAGGAACCGCTGATCCCTTTGAGCCATGAGCTGGAAATTATCCGGAATTATATTACCATACAGCAATTCCGCTTCGAGGAGAGGCTGGACTTCCGGCTGGATATCGCGGAGGGGCTGCTGGACTGCGCCGTTCCGAAGCTGTCGCTGCAGCCCATTGTCGAGAACGCGGTAAACTACGGTCTTGAGCAAATGATAGGGGTCTGTACGATTCATGTGCATGCAAGCCTGGCGCCGGATGGTGCGGGTATTGCCATCACGGTAACGGATAACGGCCCCGGAATGGAGAAAGACGTCCTCGTGCTGCTGCAGAGCGGCGAGCTCAAGCCGCAGGGTTCGGGAGTCGGTTTGCGCAATATTGAGGAGAGGATCAAGCTGCTCTTCGGAGAGACTTACGGATTGTCCATAGAGAGCGTCAGAGGAGAAGGTACGAAGGTTATGCTCCGGCTGCCGCTGGATAAAGAGGAGGGAAATGATCGTGTATAAGGTGCTGCTTGTCGATGATGAACGCATTATTCTGGAGGGAATATCCCGGATTGTCGATTGGAATGGCTGCGGAACCCGCCTTGCCGCAACCGCACGCAACGGTTTGGAGGCCAAGGCGTGGGCGGAGCAGGAGCGGCCTGATATCGTGATCACGGATATTAAAATGCCGGGCATGGATGGGCTGCAGCTGGTTCAGCATCTGTACGAAATGGACCCTTCCATCCGGTTTATTATGCTCTCGGGCTTCAGCGATTTCAATTACGCCCGCACGGCCATGCAGCTTGGGGTCAGGCATTATTTGCTTAAGCCGTGCAATGAGCGGGCCATTATGGAGGCGTTGAACGAACTCGTCGGGGAACTGAATCAGAGGCTCAGCAAGGAGCAGTTTCTGCAAACCATGGAGCAGGAACTGAAGAAAGTCAAGCCGCATGCGCGGGAGCAGTTCCTGAGAGAGCTTGTGACCAACAAGACGTACGGCCGGGAGGAGTGGGAGGATTTCAGCAGGCTGCTTGGCATCGCAACAGGAAGCGGGGAGGTCCGGCTGCTTCTGCTTCTGGCGGAAGGAGTCTGCGAATATGAGCAGCTGTTCGCGCTCAAAAATATTGCCGAGGAGCTGCTGGCCAGACGGCTGCTGCTCAGCGCCATCGTTGGCAAGCAGGTGCTGCTGCTGATCAGGGAAGCGTCAGAGCCAGAGCTGCTGCTTGCGCTTATTCATCAAATCAGGCGGATATTCACCGCCTATTATAAAATCAAAGCCGCCGCTGCCTTGAGCGATCCCGGCGACATTACAGCTGTCAGGCAGCTATACAGGAATACGCTGGAATGCCTGTCCTTCCGTTTCTATCTGGGGGAGGACAGTCTGATCACCAGAAAGGATATTGCCGCTGCGTCAAGACCGCAAGCGGAGCCTGCGCTTCCTGACGAGGAGAGCGTGTGTCTCGCGGTAAAATCCGGGCAGTGGCAGGAAGCGAAGGCGGGGCTGGATCTTTATTTCGAGGCATTGTCCCAGCCATATCTCGCGACGGCTCTCGTCAAATCTTATCTCGTTCCCCTTTATGTCGGTATTGTCCGGGCGGGCGGGCCGGAGAAGCTGGGCGGCTATTTGCAGGAGCTGGCGAAATGGGATGAGCTTGATACCATGCAGGCGATGCGGGATTTTATTGTCGCAACGGCCAGGCAGATTTGTCTGGCGAATGAGGCGGTCCATCAGCATGCCAGATCGGATATTATCGCCAAGGTCATCCGCTGTATTGAGGCGAATCTGGCCGATCAAAGACTCTCGCTGCTCTGGGTGGCAGGCGACATGCTCTATATGAACGCCGATTACTTGGGAAAGTTGTTCAAGAAAGAAACCGGGGAAAAATTCTCCCATTACGTCACCAGATTGAGAATGGAGAGAGCCATTGCGATGATCGACCGGATGGATGACGTCAAGGTGTTCGAGCTTGCGGACCGCCTCGGCTTTGGCGACAACCCGCAGTATTTCAGCCAGGTATTCAAGAAGCATACCGGTTATGCGCCTTCGGAGTTCAAGCGGACCTTGTAAAGACTGTTTTTTGAACAAAGGACACGGTTTATTACATTCCCCTTCATCTCTAAATTCTTATAATTGGATATGTAAGGGCTACCAAATTCTATTGCCTGGGGAAGGGGAACTGTTCATATGAGGAAGAGTATGATGCTTCTGCTTGCACTCACGCTGCTGTTCGTGCTTGCAGCCTGTGGAGGCGCAAACGGAAACAATACCGGCGCATCCAATCCGGAACCGGCCAATGCCGGAACCACGAACAACACGGGAAATACCGGCGATGAGACGGTTGCGGAGAAGACGGCAGACGACAAACCGGTCACGCTTCGTATGACCTGGTGGGGCAGTCAGCCAAGACATGATTACACATTGAAAGTTATTGAAATGTATGAAGCCCAGCATCCCAATGTGACGATTGAGCCGGAGTTTGCCAACTTCGACGATTACTGGAAGAAGCTTGCGCCGCAAGCGGCAGCCAACGAGCTTCCGGACATTATCCAGATGGATATTTCCTACCTGTCGCAGTACGGTGAGAAAGGACAGCTCGAGGATCTGACACCTTATTTGTCGAACATCATCAATGTAGCGGATATCTCCGACAATGCCGTATCCGGGGGGAAAGTGGGCGACAAGCTGTATGGCTTCAATGCCGGCGTTAACGTCGTCAACTTTCAATATGATCCGGCGCTGCTCAGCAAGCTGGGCGTCGACAAGCTGGACCCTGACTGGACGTGGGACGATTACGTGACGCTGGCCAAGAAAGCCAAAGCAGCAGGCCTTTATTTCGACACAGGCATGCGACCGGAAGTGTTCTTCGGCTATTATCTGCGGACAGTGGGACAGCATCTCTACAATGCCGAGGGAACGGCGCTTGGTTATGAGGACGACCAGCTGTTCGTCGATTTCTTCGGGAAGCTGGCTGATCTTGTTCACAGCGGCGCGGTGCCGAACCCCGATTATATGGCCCAGGTCAAAGGCGTGGAGGACGATCCCGTGGTGAAAGGAAAATCAGTCGGCATCTGGCAGTGGACGAACCAATTCGTCGCTCTGCAGCAGGTGGCGGCAAGACCGCTGGAAATGCAGCATATGCCGGGGCCTGACAGGGAAGCCGGGCTGTATCTGAAGCCGAGCATGTATCTGTCCGTCTCCAAGAACTCCAAGCATAAAGAGGAAGCGGCAAAATTCATCGACTTCTTCGTCAACGACATCGAGGCCAATAAGCTGATTAAAGGCGAGCGCGGCGTGCCGGTGTCCTCCAAGGTGAAGGAAGCGCTCAAGCCGATGCTCGAACCCGCGCAGGTGCAGGTATTCGACTATGTCGCCTGGGCGGAAACGAACAGCACGCCGGTTGATCCCCCGGATCCGGTAGGCTCAGCCGAAATCATCAATATATTCAAAACCTACAGCGAGCAGATGGCTTTCGATCAAATCAAGCCTGAAGAGGCGGCCAAACGGTTCCGCGAAGAAGCAAATGCCGTTCTGGAGAAGAACAAGTAACCGCTCATGACGCACGCGAAGCGGCTGTCCACGTACCAAGCAGCCGCTTCGCGGATTCATGAAAGCCTTTAAACAGTAGGGGTTGATGATTTGAAAATCGCATGGAAGCAGCATCTCACCGGCTATGCTTTTATCGGGCCGTTCGTTCTGGGCTTTCTTATATTTACGCTTGTTCCCATGTTCGTTTCCCTGTACCTCTCCTTCACCGACTACGATCTTTTCTCGGCCCCGGAATGGGCGGGATTAGCCAATTATAAAAAAATGTTTCTGCATGATCCGAAATACTGGAATTCGCTGAAGGTAACCTTTCTCTACGTATTGGGAGGCGTGCCGCTGCGGCTGCTGTTTGCGCTGATGATCGCGATGCTGCTCAACACGGCTTCCAGAGCCATCGGGTTATACAGGACCCTGTTCTATTTGCCCTCCATTATCGGAGGCAGCGTCGCGGTATCGATCATGTGGCGCAATTTGTTCGGCGACGAGGGCGTGGTCAACATCCTGCTGGGATCGCTAGGGCTGGAAGCCGTCCGCTGGTTCGGCAGCCCGCTCGCGGCGCTGTGGATGCTGATATTCCTGTCCGTGTGGCAGTTCGGCTCCTCCATGCTGATCTTTCTTGCGGGGCTGAAAAATATCCCGTCCAGCTACTACGAAGCGGCCAATGTTGACGGGGCAGGGGCGTTCTCCCGCTTCTTCCGGATCACACTGCCGCTGCTCAGCCCGGTTATTTTGTTCAACGCGATCATGCAGACCATCGGGGCGTTCATGACCTTCGTACCGGCTTATATCATTTCCAAAGGCGAGGGAGGTCCGCTGGACGGTACGCTTCTCTATTCTCTCTATCTGTTCCGCCAGGGCTTCGTATTCACCAATATGGGCTATGCCTCGGCTATGGCATGGGTAATGCTGATTATTATTGCGATTCTGACCGCGATATTGTTCAAGACCTCCCGGTTCTGGGTTCATTATGAATCGAAGGGGGATCAATGATGATGCTGTCCAAACGCTTCAAATGGTCCCTCTATCATGTGTTCACTGCAGGCGGGGCGATTCTTCTGCTCTATCCGGTTCTGTGGCTGGTTATGAGCTCTTTCAAGCAAAGTGAGCGCATCTTCATCACGGCGGGTTCCCTGATTCCCTCCCCCTGGATATGGACCAATTTCAAGGAGGGCTGGGAGGGTGTGGGGGGATATACCTTTGCTACCTTTACGCAAAACTCGCTGATCATCGTCATTCTCTCGACGATCGGGGCGGTGCTGTCCTCGGCGCTGGTGGCCTTTGGCTTTGCCAGACTGCGGTTTGCCGGGAAGACGTTCTGGTTCACGATCATGATGATTACGCTGATGCTGCCGCATGATGTGGTGCTGGTGCCGCAGTATATCCTTTTCGCCAAACTCGGCTGGCTTAATTC
The DNA here is from genome assembly GCF_056269365.1 of Paenibacillus sp. JT22N12. Classification (NCBI taxonomy): domain Bacteria; kingdom Bacillati; phylum Bacillota; class Bacilli; order Caryophanales; family Paenibacillaceae; genus Paenibacillus; species Paenibacillus sp. JT22N12. Next base: position 88,357 of record NZ_JBWDNU010000015.1, read on the forward strand.
CATCAAGCCAATCGTTATACCGAGCTACTTCGGCGCGCCGTTCTTTATTTTTCTGCTGATTCAGTTTATCCGGACAATTCCGGCGGAACTGGATGAGGCGGCGACCATCGACGGCTGCGGCAAATTCAAATTATTTTACCGGATTATTCTGCCCCTGGTGGCTCCGGCGATGGCGACGGCGGCGATCTTCTCCTTCTATTGGAGATGGGAGGATCTGCTTGGCCCCGTGCTCTATCTGAACAAGCCGAGCATGTATACCGTGTCCATGGCCTTGAAAATGTTTCTCGACAGCGACTCATTGTCCAATTGGGGAGCGATGTTCGCGATGTCCACGTTCAGTTTGCTGCCTGTCGTTATCGTCTTTTTTACATTTCAGAAATTTATTGTTGAAGGAATCAGCACAAGCGGTTTGAAGGGCTGATCAGGAAGGGGATGTCTTAAATGCCGCCACTGGTATTTGAAGAGGAGCAGGTCGCAAGCGCGATCGACCGGGTTGTCGAGCGCATATTCCGGATGGATTTCAATTGGGATTGGCCTGCGGGCGTCGCCTTCTATGGCGTTGCGGAAGCGTACGAGGCAACCGGCAAAACAGAGTATCTGAATTTGCTGAAGGCATGGGTGGACGAGAAGCTTGAGGACGGTCTGCCCAAGCTTTCCGTCAATGGAGTATCCGTCGGACATACCCTGATTACCCTCTACAAGGCGACGGAGGACAAATCGTATCTGGAGGTCGCCGAGCAGATGGCCGAATATTTGCGGCTCGATGCGCCGCGCTTCGCAGAAGGAATATTCCAGCATACCGTGAACTCTGTCACCTATCAATTCCCGGAGCAGGCATGGGTCGACACGATGATGATGGCGGGTTATTTTCTGATCCGCATGGGCGCGCTGCTGGAGAGGAAGGATTATTTGGAGGATGGTCTGCTGCAGTATCATGGACATGAGCGCTGCCTGCAGGACGGCATCACGAATCTGTATTATCATGGCTGGGATAATCTGGCCGGCAATCATATGTCCGGGATTTATTGGGCAAGAGGAAATGCATGGGCCGCGCTCACGATGGCGAAGGCGCTGCCGCATATTCATGTCACCCATCCCTCCTTCATGATGATTGAGGGCTCGCTCCGCGATCAGCTCAGCGCCCTGGTGCGGCTGCAATCGGAGGAAGGGATGTGGCATACCGTGCTGACTGACGATTCCTCCTACCTGGAAACATCGGGCTCGGCAGGGATCGCCGCGGCGCTGCTTCATTCCGGGACGCTGTATAACAGATACGTGAACAAGTCGATACGCGGCATTATGGAGCGGATTACCGATGACGGGTCGGTGACCGGCGTTTCGGCGGGAACGGCTGTGATGCGGGATGCCGAGGGCTATCGAGGCGTATCGCATAAGCGGGTGCAGGGCTGGGGACAAGGCCTGGCGCTTGTTTTCCTGGCTGATCTGCTGCGGACCAGAGACCGGGTGTACGGCTGAGCGGTATCTTGGAATGGCGACAGTCGGGAGGCTCGCTGCGCCGCATTGCAAGCGCGGCAAGTTTTTTGGAATTATAAGAACATATAAAATTATCCTATACTCTGAATGATATTTCCAAGGGAAGAAACTTACTGTGCAGCCAAAGGAATGCGAAGCCGTTTCTTCTTGCCTTATAGAACGGGAACAAGTTTCAAGCCGTACAAATCCATAAGATTTAAGGGAAGAGACTAACTTTGCCGCCAGAGGACGGCGATAGTTGGTTTCTTTCTTTTTTTGCAACTTTTGGACATGGATTCTCGTCTATAAAATGTTAATCTGTTCCAATTGTCATCGTGCTGCCTTTCCCCCGATTATTCACAGTCAAGGAGTTGTTATTGATGTCTCTTCATACCGACCCGCTGGTGAAGAAAAACATGAGCCGGCGGCATTTTGCGCTTCGTTTGAACCTGTTTTTCTTTGTTTCCTTTATCCTGTTTGCCATTCTCATTATTCAGCTGGCTGTTCTGCAATTCGTCAGAAGTCCCGCTCTCCAGGAGGAGGAAAGCAAGTCGGGACAAAGAGACATTGAAATTCCGCCTGCGCGCGGCAATATACTGGATTCATCCGGTCAGCCCATTGCATATTCCATCTCCTCGCAGTCCCTTTATTTCACGATTCAGCCGGGCTTCCAAGAAGAGGATGCCGAGGCCCTTGCCGCGAGGCTGAGCGAAGCTTTTGCTGAATACGGCAGCAAGGAAGAGCCTGCCATGACTTCCGGAGACATTATCCGTCAGATGGATCTGGGCCATACCCGGAATTCGTATACGGTGCCCCGGCGGATCAAATCAGGCTTGTCGCAGGGGGAAATCGCTTATTTCTCCGAGAACCGGGATCTGTATCAGGGAATCGATATCGTGGAGGAAAGCGTCCGCCATTACGATCAAAGCACGATTGCCGTGCAGCTGGTCGGCTATTTGAAGAAATATAAGGGTGTACGGGAGAGCGTGGACAAGTATAAACAAAAGCAGGAAGAGACAGACCCGGCGCTGCAGCTTCTGGACGATGAGGATGTAGGCATGGACGGGCTTGAATATATGTATCAGGATCAGCTGCGGGGCAAAAACGGCTTGAAAACCTATCCGGTTGATGCCAGCAGCCTGATTATCGGACCTCCCAAAATTACAAAACCGGTGCGCGGCGATGATATCTATCTGACCATCAACCGGAATGTCCAGCTGTCAACGGAGCAGGCGATTACGGATCAGCTGAAGACGCTCCAAACTGCCGCAAGCTCGCCTCTGAACGAAGGCAAAAATGCTAGGACCGGCTATGCGGTAGCCATGGAAGTGAATACGGGCAAGATTGTCGCCATGGCCAGCATGCCGGATTATAACCCGAATGTATGGGCAGGCGGGAAAATATCCGAAGAGGATTTGAAAAATATCGAATATTATCAATACAACGGCACGATCCGGCAGGTCTATGCTCCCTATGATTCCAAGAAGGAGCGGGACCGGCATCCGCCTTCGCTCGTATATTTGGGTTCGACGCAGAAACCCTTATCAGTCATGATTGGATTGCAGGAGGGCTTGTTCACGACCGGCTCCGTCTACTCCGATACGGGGGTATATTATTTTGGCAAGAAAGGCCATGAGGTGCCGATCCATAACTCCGACAACCATGCTTACGGTCAGCTCCACCCTTATCAGGCGATCGCAAAATCGTCCAACACCTTCATGTCGGCCATGGTCGGAGACAGGCTTCTGGAAAAGTACGGCGCGAAAAGCGTGGATGTATGGGACAGCTATATGAAGCAGTTCGGATTGGGAGTATCTACAGAGAGCGGCCTTCCGGGGGAATCGGCCGGCGTAATCGATTATTATCACGAAGCCGAGGCAGCAAGCAGGCAGTCGGCGCTTGTCCGGGCTTCGTTCGGCCAGCAGGGGCGGTACACCGCGCTTCAGCTTGCCCAATATGCCTCAATGCTGGCCAATGGCGGGAAGAGAATGCAGCCGCAATTTGTGAATGAAATCCGCGGCACGGATGGTAGCATCATTCAGGGCTTTGAGCCCAAAGTATTGAATACCATCAGTTTCCCCCAGAAGTACTGGGATGAAATTTACAAGGGGATGTCCCAGGTTAAGGTCGAGGGCTTTGAGGGCGTCAACTATACCTTTCTGCGCAAGACCGGCACGTCCGAGCAGGACGCGGGAGACCGCAAGAAAGTGGAAAATGCGGTGCTGATCGCTTTCGCGCCGGCTGAAGACCCGGTGCTGGCAGTGGCGGTCATCGTTCCCGACGGCGGGTTCGGCGGCTGGGGGGCGGCTCCGATTGCCCGGCAAATTTTCGATGCCTACGATGCGGAGACCGGCAGATTGTCCGGAAAGAAATGAGGCAGCGCTTTGCAAGCCCTGCCGTTCTACCGGCAAAAACAAGAAAGCGGAGCGCTGCATGAGCGCTCCGCTTATTAAGCGTAAGTAATGAATTGATCTTCTGATGACAGTCTGGTAAAATCTATAGACGGACAGAAAAGAAAAAATCATAAATTTTCGTAGTTATCCACTATAATTATATCATAATAATTGTTGGAATGTCAATAGTTTTTTTTGGATGAGAGGGCGATTAGACGATGAACGAAACCAATCAGGATTGGACAGAGGAACAGCGGCGCGTGGATGAGGTCGTAGAACAGATCGATACACGCATAGATCTGCTGGAGCAGGAAACATTGGAGTCAAAATCCGAAATGGTCGAAATACGGAAAAATTTCTGGGAAGACGTAACCGTCAACTTTGAAGATACTGCGGAAGTCGCAGAAACCTTTGCCAGCATGAAGCAGCAGGCCGAGCTGCTGTCCGAGCGTGAGCGTACTCACGGCCAGGCGTCCGTACAGCTTAGAACACTCAGGAAGCTGCGGAATTCCCCCTACTTCGGACGGATTGATTTTATGGAAGACGGGGAGCAGCAGGAGGATTGTATCTACCTGGGAATTGCCTCCCTTCGTGACCGCGCGGATGAGAATTATCTGATCTATGATTGGCGGGCTCCCATATCCAGTCTCTATTACGACTATCCTCCTGGTCCTGCAGAGGTCGAGACTCCATCCGGAACGATTCATGGCGAGCTGAAGGTGAAGAGACAATTTGTAATCCGCGACGGCATTATTGTCAGCTTATTCGATACCGGTGTGACTATAGGGGATGAACTGCTCCAGGAGGTGCTGGGCAAACAATCCGACGCGCAGATGAAGAGCATCGTGGCGACCATCCAAGGGGAGCAGAACCGGATCATCCGCAATGAGCGCAGCCGCCTGCTGGTTGTTCAGGGCGCCGCTGGCAGCGGCAAGACCTCTGCCGCGCTGCAGAGAGTAGCCTATCTGCTTTACCGGTACCGGGGCATTCTGAAAGCCGATCAAATTGTGCTGTTCTCGCCAAATCCGATGTTCAACAGCTATGTTTCTACCGTTCTTCCCGAGCTTGGCGAGGAAAATATGGAGCAGACGACCTTCCAGGACTATCTGGCCTACCGGATCGGGAGGGCCTTCCGGCTGGAGAATCCGTATGCCCAGCTGGAATACGCGCTGACGGGAATGGATCAGCCGGGCTACGAAGCCCGCATTGAAGGGATCCGGTTCAAGGCTTCGGGCGGCTTCGTCGCGCTGATGGATCGCTATTTGGCTGAACTGGGCAGTCAGGGACTGCTATTCCGCGATCTTGTCTTCCGCGGGAAGGCCGTCGTAACGGCAGAGGGCATAGCGGAGTCCTTCTATTCGCTGGACCCGTCAATGGCTGTTCCGAACCGTCTGCGCCTGGTCGCCCAGAGGCTGCTGCAGCGTCTGAGCGAGCGCCAGAAGGAGGCGCGCGGGGAGGATTGGGCGATGGATGCCATCGAGCTGCTGGATAATGAGACCTATGCCCGGATTTATCAGAACCTGAAACGAAAAAAACAATACTCCGGCTCGACCTTTGATGACCATGACCTTGAACGCGAGGAGCTAATTGATTATGTCCTTGGCGAGAGCTTCAAACCGCTCCGCTCGCGGGTGAAGAAATTTGCCTTCGTCAATCTGAAAGCGACCTACCGGCAGCTGTATGCCGATCCGGCCTTTGCCCGGAGATTTGCCTCCGAAGTTGAGGGCGGCCTTCCGGAGCATTGGGAGGAAATATGCGCGGCAACGATTGCGAGGCTGGACAAGGGTGAAATGGCCTATGAGGATGCAACTCCATATTTGTATCTGGTCGAACGTGTGCGCGGCTTTCATACGAATACCTCCGTACGTCATCTGCTGATTGACGAAGCGCAGGACTATACCGCTTTTCAGTTCGCCTTCCTGAAGCGGCTGTTTCCGCACAGCAGAGTAACGGCGCTCGGGGATCTGAACCAGTCGATTAATGCCCATAACGCGGCAGGAAGCAGCGGATTCAAGGCATTATCCGCTCTCTATGATCCGGAGGATACGGAAACCATCACGCTGACCCGAAGCTACCGCTCGACGCGGCAGATCGTGGAGTTTACGAGCCGCTGCATCGAAGGAGGAGAGGTTATTCAGCCGTTCAACCGGGATGGCGAGGAGCCAGCGCTGACGCTTGTCACTGGCGAAGAGGAGCTGCACAAGCTCATTTCCGGCACGGTTGCCGGTTTACTTCAAGCCGGACATCAGACGGTTGCGATTATTTGCAAAACAGCCGCGGAGAGCATGCTGGCCTACCGGGCCTTCAGCGAAGTGATCCCGGGGCTTCATCTTGTTGAACGGGAATCCACGACCTTCGAATCCGGCGTAGTGGTCATTCCCTCCTATCTGGCCAAGGGGGTGGAGTTCGACGCTGTCATTGTCTATAATGCGTCAGCTGTCCAATATGGCCGGGAGAGCGAGCGGAGGCTGTTCTATACAGTGTGCACGCGGGCGATGCATGAGCTGCATTTGTATGCGATAGGGCAGTGGAGCCCCTTTATTCAATTGGAGAGTTAGCAGCAGACAGCAGGACATAAAAGTCCAATTTTTGCCGCCCGTGTGATTATTTGCTGTGCCTGAAGGGTAATATACGTATCGTAGGTGGGACCGTCTTCGCAGTATATCATGACAAAGAAGGAGCTGGTTTTCGATGGCTAGAATTGCTTTTCTATTAGGTCAGGAGTTCGAAGACTCCGAAATGTCAGAGCCCTATGAGGCTGTCAGGCAAAAAGGGCACGAAGCGGTAATTGTCGGTTTGAAAGCAGGAGAGACCTTGAAAGGGAAGCAGGGGAAGGCGGGCTATACCGCGGATAAAGCGATTGGCTACGTTAAACCCGAGGAATTCGATGCGGTCATCATTCCCGGCGGTTCGTCCCCGGAGAATATCCGCCTGGATGCAGGTATGAAAAAATTCGTCACTGCCATGTTGCAGGCGAACAAGACCGTTTCGGCGGTCTGCCACGGCCCGCAGCTGCTGATCAGCGCCGGGCTGCTCAAAGGGCGCACGATCACCAGTGTTCCGGTGCTGCAGGATGATATGCGCAACGCCGGCGCTACTTTTGTAGATAAGGAAGTTGTCGTTGACGGCAATCTGATCACTTCGAGAACGCCGCAGGACCTTCCCGCCTTTATCCGTGAAACGCTGCATGCGGTTGAAGTCACGAACGGGGTTAGGTCTTAATCCGGACGTTGCTGCTGCCGATAATGTGAAAATATATGTATATTGAAGGGGCCATATCGGACACGCTCCCCCGCGTCCGGTATGGTTTTTTTTGCGGTTCAGTAACTGTAGGAGAGATTATCGGGGCAAGCAGCTGACGGCATGTATGAAAACTACGCGAAAATCGCTCCGACCTATTCTTTCGCCATGTCCGGTACTGATGGGCGCAAGGCCCTCCGGATGCTGGGCGGGCTGCTGAACAAGTCAGAAATGGCCGAGAGGGCAATTGCCGATTATGAGGCCAAAGCGGCCAAAGCCAAAGAGCGGCTGCAGGCTGCAATCGGTAACAAGCCTGTGGCGATTGTAGACATTTCCGGCAAAATATTTCGCTGCTGGGAGATCAATTTTACAGCGGAGCGGTGCTTTACAAGGATCTGGGGCTTACTCAGACCAAGCTGGTGAAGGATGCGGGCGGAGAACACGGTCTGCAAGGGATCGCAGTTTTATGGAAGATAGGAAACCTGGCTGCCCAGGCCCTGATAGAAGAATCGGCAGGCACCTCTCGGAGCGAGAGAGGTGTTTTGCTATGCCTGCGCTCCAGGCAAGGGCAATATCTTATACATGCGGAACAAGCAGCTTGTCCGGCTCAGAGGATGGCTGATAAGCCAATTCTTTAGCTGAAGATGTATAGACAAAGGAGAGAAATTTTGCTATATTTAGCTCAACATTAATTCTTATTGGAATACTAGGTATTTGTCGTGAATAAATGATATCCATCATATGCAGAAGTGCATGCTCAAGGAAGCAGGTATTGTCTCCTTCGTCCTAAAAACTTTCAGGAGGTCATTCAATGGCACAAATCGTGATTATATCAGGCAGCACGAACCGGAGCTCGAGATTGTACGGACTCATTCAATATAGCCAGCCCAGGCTTGAGGCATGGGGACATGAGATCAGAACGATCCATGTCGCCGATCTGCCGGCGCAGGATCTGATTCAGGCCAATTTCAACAGCCCCGAAATTATCGAGGCGGTTGGCTGGGTAGAACAAGCGGATGCCGTAATTATCGGCAGCCCGGTCTATAAGGCATCCTACACCGGCGTTTTGAAGACCTTCCTGGATCTGATACCGATGAAGGGTCTACGCGACAAGATTACGCTGCCTTATTTCATCGGAGGCTCCATTGCGCATTTGTTGGCCATCGACTATGCCCTGAAGCCTGTTATTGCCGCATTGGGCGGGCATCATATTCTGGGCGGCGTCTACGCGGTAGACCAGGCGATCAGCCGCTTCGATAACAATGTCTTTGAGGTATCGGAGGAAATCCGCCAGCGTCTGGATGATGCGCTGGGACAGCTGCATGACGAGCTGCAGTGGAAGAAAGCACGCAATAAAGAAATTGCTGCGGGATGAATGGCTATGGGAACCGGTATCGATAAGCAGGTGCTGCAGCGTCCCGATCTGGCCTTTTACGAGTACTGCCGGGTTCATTTCAAGCTGAACAGGGGCATCTACAATACAATCGACCAGCGGCTATTCGATTATGGACTTGAGGATATTATGGATAGACGAAGAGCAATTATACAATTTCTTAAATTTGCTGCGCGTGATCAAGGCGTCAGTACAGGCAAGTTTATATCCTTCGGAAGAGGGAAGCTTGCGGATGTTCTGGATTCCTTTCTGGAACGTACGCAGCAGGCGGTTTGATAAACCAGAGCTGAAACCATTCTAAAAAACATTCCGGTCCATACAGACGGAATGTTTTCTTTTAATCCAGGGAAGACAGCGGGACGGCATTACGCCTCCGTTTCTATCGAATCAAGGGGGATGAACGGCAATGAATATAGAAAATATGGAAGCTTTCGTTTATGTCATTCACTATGGGGGATTCAACAAGGCTGCCGAAGCCTTGTATTTGTCGCAGCCGTCCGTAACGGCCCGCATTCAATCGCTTGAGCGTGAGCTGAACTGCAAGCTGTTTGACCGGATCGGCAAGCAAATCCAGGTTACGGAAGAAGGCAAGCGGTTCCTGCCTTATGCCCAGCAGCTGCTTCTGATTTATCAGAAGGGCAAGCAGAATATCAACCAGAAGAAATCGCTCCCGGATGAATTCAGAATCGGCTGTACGCTGTCGGTTTCGAATTACCTGATTCCGGAGCTGCTTCCGCTGCTGAATCGGGTTTTTCCGTCAACCCGGTACAAAATCGTCACAGGTGTGACAGATGATATTGTCAATAAAGTGCTTAACAAAGAGGTGGACATCGGCTTTGTCCGCAATGTTTCCCACCCCAATCTGCAGTCGGTCAAATTATATGAGGACCCGATCCAGCTGTATACGTATGAAGGCCACCCGTTTCTGGGTGAAACGATGCTTACGATCGAAGCAATTGCCGGGCAGCCGCTTGTTTTCTTCGAGTGCGGGGCTCTGGACTGGCTGCGAATCCACCGGATCTTCGATAAACTGGATCAACCGCCCAATATCCAGATCCAGACGGACAACTCCGAAATGGCCAAGAAGCTCGTCATCGAGAAAGCGGGGATGTGCTTCCTTCCGGGTTGGTGCGTGCGTCAGGAAATCCGCAGCGGCAAGCTGTTTCCAATTTATTTTCCAGAGACGGACGGCATTTCCATGCAGACGAATCTGATCGCCAATCTTGGCGAGCATGCGGCGTTTATTGACGCTATTCTGGACATTGGCAAGGAGCTTTCGATCCGCTGAAGCCCCGCCGCTGCAGGATGATTGGATATTTGAATGTTCATATAGAACCTTTCTATAAGCGCACCTATTGACGATGCCCGGGGCGGGGTGTAAAGTAAATCTCAACTATAATCCTTACTTATCCGGTAGGAATTATAAACATAATATATGAACATAATCGGAGGGGTTTGAAGATGAAGAAATTTACTGTGTTTTCCCTGATTCTCGCTATCGTCCTGGTCATCTCGGCATGCGGCAGCAAGAACAACACAAACGAAGGTTCCGCCAACGGAACGAATGCCGCCGCTAACGTAAACACCACCGATACCGCCGGTACGGATGCTTCGCAGGAGGTTAAAAAAATCATTGTCGGAACGGGAACGCAGTTCCCCAAGGTCTGCTTCCTGGACGAGAACGGCAAGCTTACCGGGTTTGATGTGGAGCTTGTGAAGGAAATCGACAAACGACTTGCAGGTTATGAATTTGAACTGCAAACGATGGATTTTGCCAACCTGCTGCTCAGTCTGGATACCAAGAAAATCGACTTCGTCGCTCATGAAATGGAGAAAAATCCGGAGCGCGAAGAGAAATATCTCTTTAACAAAGAGGCTTACGCACATTGGAAAAATAAAATCGTCGTCGCGAAGGACAATGACACCATCAAGACGCTGGATGATCTGGCAGGAAAAAAAGTACTGACGGGCGCCACCAGCGCGGAGGCTCAAATTCTGGAGAATTACAACAAGGATCATGACAAAAAAATCAACATCGTCTACCAGAGCGGCGCAGCCAATGATACGGTGAACCAACTGACCACAGGCCGCGTCGACGCTACGCTTGCAGCTGATTTCTCGCTGTCTCTGATCGATCCGCAGGGCAAGCTCAAAACCGTTGGCGAGCCGCTCAGCGATGCTGAAATTCTGTTTGTATTCCGCAAGAACGACGCCGATGACCAGAAGCTGTCCGATGCAATCGACGAAGCCATCAAGGAAATCAAAGCTGACGGAACGCTTTCCAAACTCAGCACCACCTGGCTTGGTCAAGATTACACCTAGATCAAGGCTGAATAACCTTATGAAAGGTGAGATCGCAGATGGGCGAGCCCTTTGATATTTCCTATGTCTTCGAGTATCTGATCAAGCTTCTGCCTACGCTGAGAATCACCCTTCTCATTGTGGCCAGTTCGATTCTGCTGGGGATTGTTGTCGGATTTCTCGTCGCGCTCCCCAGATTGTACCGGATTCCGGTCCTGCAGCGTTTCTCGCAGGTGTATATTTCCTTTTTTCGCGGCACGCCTGTTCTGATCCAGCTCTTCCTGTTCTACTACGGGCTGCCGGAGATTCTGAAGCTGATTGAACTGGATGTATCCCGTGTCCCTGTCCTGTATTTTGTCATTCTGACGTATTCCCTGCATGGCGGGGCATATATGGCCGAGGCGATCCGGGGAGCCGTGACGGCCGTGGACAGGGGGCAGGTGGAGGCAGCCTACTCGGTGGGCATGACGGGTTATCAGGCATTCTCCCGCATCATGCTGCCGCAGGCGCTCGCGATCTCCGTTCCCGTGTTCGCCAATCTGGTTATTGCCACGCTCAAGGACACGTCCCTGGCGTTCACGCTTGGCATTATGGAAATGACCGGCAAGGCGCAGACGCTTGGGGCGCTGTCGCAGCATTTTATCGAAACGTATATTTCACTGGCGATCATCTATTTTATTATCAGCTTTATTCTGGAGAAAATGTTCAACAAGTTGGAAAGCAGGCTGCTCCGGCACGAGAATCAGGCTGTTGAGAAGACCCGGAGGCGCAGAGGAATAAACATGGTCTACCGCCACGTTACGGGCGCATTCGGCATTGGCAGAGGGGAGACGAGACTATGAAGCTGGACCCGTCATTCATCTGGACCGCCGTCGTGGGACTGCTCGCGGCGCTGCCGACAACCCTGTACATTACGATTGTCTCCGTGAGCTGCGGCTTTATTATCGGGACGGCCATTGCTCTGATCCGCATCTATAAAGTGCCTGTGCTCTACCCTATCGCGGCATCCTATGTGACCTTTATTCGGGGCACGCCGATGCTGACGCATCTGCTTCTCATCTATTTCGGGCTTCAGCTGATCATAGACAGCCTGGCTGAGCAGTTCGGCTGGTCCTTCAACTCGGCTTCGATCCCGATGATCGGTTTTGCGTATATCTCCTTCTCCATCACAGCCAGCGCCTATATGTCGGAGGTCATACGGTCAGGCCTGCTGGCAGTCAACAAAGGGCAGATGGAGGCGGCCTATTCGGTGGGAATGACCACCCCGCAGGCGCTAAGGCGGATTTTATTCCCGCAGGCGCTCGCCGCTTCACTGCCGAATCTTTCGAACAATGTCATCGGCATGCTGCACGGTTCAACACTCGCTTTTACGGTATCGGTTGTGGATCTTAACGCCAAGGCCCAGATCGTCGCCTCGACGAACTGGAAGTTCGCAGAAGCCTATATTGCGGCCGCGCTGATCTTCTGGGCACTGACCTTCCTGATCGAGCGGGCAACGGGTCTTATCGAGAGAAGGATCAACGTTTACAACAAGGGGGGAGTAGCATGATCAGGCTTACCCAAATCACCAAGTCCTTCGGCCGCCACCAGGTGCTCAAGGGCATCGATCTGACGGTCAAAAAAGGCGAAGTCGTTGCCATTCTCGGGCCAAGCGGCTCCGGCAAAACCACTCTGCTGCGCTGCATCAATTATTTGGAGAGAGCAAGCGGCGGGGAAATTTCCATTGACGGCTTCACTGTCAACTGCAGGAATCCGGCAAAAGCGGATATTCACCAGCTTCGGCAGAAGACGGCTATGGTCTTCCAGCAGTACAATCTGTTCCGCCATAAAACAGCTCTTGAGAATGTTATGGAAGGCCTGATCATCGTCAAGAAGCTCTCCAGAGAAGAAGCCCGCAAAATAAGCCTGGAGCATCTGGAGAAGGTGGGCCTTGGAAACAAGCTGGATGCCTATCCGAGCCAATTATCGGGCGGGCAGCAGCAGCGGGTGGGAATTGCCCGGGCGCTGGCGCTCAATCCAGATGTTATATTGTTCGACGAGCCGACCTCGGCGCTTGATCCGGAGCTTGTGGGAGAGGTTCTGGCCGTCATCCGCAAGATTGCCAGGGAAGGCATTACAATGATTATTGTGACCCATGAGATGAGCTTTGCCCAGGATGTCGCAAACCATGTCGTCTTTATGGATGACGGCGTCATTGTGGAGGAAGGCACGCCAACAGAGATTTTCGGCTCGCCCAAAGAAGAGCGGACCAAGCAGTTCCTGAAGCGCATTACGCCGGAAGGCGTGTATTCCATATAACGATTGGAGCGGATGCAAATGGCTGTAAAATTTGGTATTTTAGATCAAAGCATTGTGTTCCCGGGGCAAACGCCGGGCGAGGCTCTGGCCAATACCGTCAAACTGGCGCAGCTGGCGGAATCGCTTGGTTTTGAGCGTTTCTGGGTGTCTGAGCATCATGATTCGCCCCTGATGGCCGGCTCCTCCCCGGAGGTGCTGATTTCCTATCTTCTGGCCCGGACAGAGAAGATCCGGATCGGATCGGGAGGCGTCATGCTGCAGCATTACAGCCCTTATAAGGTAGCCGAAAATTTCAACGTGCTGGCGGCGCTGGCGCCAGGCCGCGTGGAGCTCGGCATTGGCCGGGCGCCCGGCGGACTGCCGCGTTCCACCAAAGCGCTGCAGAAGGGGCAGACGGAGTCACCGTCCCTAGCCGAGAAGCTGACAGAGCTGGAGCAGTTTCTCCACAGTCCGGCAGGGGAGGATCACCCGCTCGCAGGTCTTCAGGCGAATCCGCTCACTCAGCAGCCGGCTGCCATTCATATGCTTGGCACCAGCGTAAGCAGCGCCGAGCTGGCCGCCGAGCGCGGTTACCCCTATGCCTTTGCCTTATTTATCAACAATGATCCGGAAACGGCTAAGAAGGCTTTTGAAGTCTATCGGAGCCATTTCAATCGGGAAACCGGCGCACAGCCGAAAACCATCCTTGCATTGTCCGTCATCGCGGCGGATACTCATGAGGAAGCCGTGGAAATGGCGGGAGAGTTCAAGAATGTCCGGGTAACGCTGGCCAGCGGCAAGACCGTGAATGTCGGCACGCTTGAGCAGGCAGAAGAATTCGCGAGGCAGGCCGGGGAGACCTTTACTTATGAAATCCGGGATGCGGATATTACGAAAGGCACCAAGGAAACCGTCCGTGCAAGGCTGCTGGAGCTGAAGGAAATCTATGGCGTGGATGAGTTTATTTTCACCACGATTGTGAAGGAGTTCGACAAACGGATTCATTCGTTCAAATTATTGAATCAGGCGTTTACCGAGCTTCCTGTATAAAGCTTTAAGGAGGATGTTGATATGAGTTTGTCTTCTGCAGAACCGTTGGTGGAGCAGTTGATTGCGATACGCCGTCATCTTCATGAGAATCCCGAGGTGTCGGGCGAGGAATTCGAGACTACCGCATCGATACGCCGGTGGTTGACGGAGGCCGGCATCCGCATCGCCGACTATCCGCTCAAAACCGGACTCGTCGCGGAAATCGGCGGTCTGCATGGCGGGCCTGTTGTTGCCGTGCGGGCGGATATCGACGCGCTGCCGATTCAGGAAGAGACCGGCTTGCCCTTCGCGTCCCGCATTACCGGCAGGATGCATGCCTGCGGACATGATTTTCATACCGCATCCATTATCGGCACGGCGCTGCTGCTCAAAAACAGGGAGAAGGAGCTCCGCGGAACGGTGCGCTTCCTGTTCCAGCCCGCCGAGGAGAAGGCGAGAGGCGCGCAGCAGGTTATCGCAAGCGGCGCTCTGGAAGGCGTTCAAGCCGTATTCGGCATGCATAACAAACCGGACCTGCCGGTGGGAACCATCGGTATCAAAGAGGGCCCGATTATGGCTGCCGCCGATGGATTTGAAGTTGCGGTGGAAGGGCTGGGCACACATGCGGCGGTTCCGGAAGCCGGTCTTGATCCGATTGTAACGGCAGCGCATATGATTACCGCCCTGCAGTCGATCGTCAGCCGCAATGTGAGCGCGCTGGGCAGCGCCGTCGTCAGCGTGACCCGTCTCCACAGCGGGACGGCCTGGAATGTAATTGCCGACAGGGCCATCTTCGACGGCACCATCCGCACCTTTGACGAGGATGTGCGCAGCAGGGTGCTGGAGCGTTTCGAGCAGGTGGTCAGCGGCGTGGCCGCAGCCTTTGGGACCAAAGCCAGAGTCAACTGGATTGACGGGCCGCCGGCGGTGATTAACGATCGGAAGTGGGCGTCCCAGGCGTCGCAGACAGCGGAATCGCTTGGCCTGACGGTTGTCCGGCCCGCTCCGTCCCCGGCTGGGGAGGACTTTGCCTTTTATCTGAAAAAGGTGCCCGGCGTGTTTGTGTTCATGGGGACATCGGGGCCGCAAGAGTGGCATCATCCCGCTTTTGATGTGGATGAAGCGGCACTGCCGGTCGCCGCATCTTTCTTTGCGGAGCTGGCTGTTGACGCCATCAATCGATTGAGCGGGCAGGAGGGTTCACCATTATCATTCAACGAACATATGACGCGATCGTGATTGGAGCCGGCTCCATGGGGATGAGCGCAGGTTACGAGCTTGCCCGCCGCGGTCTGAAGACGCTGCTGATCGATGCATTTGATCCACCGCATGCGCTGGGCAGTCATCATGGCGAGGCGCGTCTCATCCGTCACGCCTATCATGGCGGCGCAGCTTATGTATCCATGGCGCTGCGCGCCGATGAACGGTGGCTTGAGCTGGAGAAACTGACCGGGGAGAAGCTGCTGGAGCGCTCGGGTGTGCTCAATATGTCCGATCCGAATGTCTATTCCTACGACGTCCGCCTTGATGATGCCGCTGCGCTTGGGGTAACCACAGAACTGCTCAATGCCGCGCAAATTCGCAGCCGCTGGCCAGGAGTGCGGCTGCCGAACGGCTTTGAAGGCATGTATGAGCCGAATGCCGGTTACCTGTACAGCGAGAGATGCGTTGCCGCCTATAAACGCGCTGCTTTAGAAGCAGGCGCCGGGCTGCTCACGAATACATTCGTTACGGATATTGTGCCGGATGCGGGTGGAGTTACCGTCCGTTCCAAAGACAACATCTTTCACGCCGGCAAAGTATTGATCAGCGCCGGAGCGTGGTTCAAGCGTCTGGAACCGTTCATTTCCCTGCCTATCCGATCCGTCCGCAAGGTCGTCGGCTGGTTTGAAACGGAAGGGAACGGATTTGATTCCGGTGTATTTCCCGGATTTACGCTTGGAACCAAGGACGGCGGCTATTATGGATTTCCAAGCATAGACGGTAAAGGTCTCAAGATCGGAAGGCATGACACCGGAGTGGAATGGAAGCCCGGCGAGGAGCTTGCTCCATTCGGCTTCTATCCGGAGGATGAAGGCGATCTGCGCAGGGCGCTCTCGGCATTCATGCCGGGGGCTGCAGGGAGGCTGCTGAGCGTCGCGGTATGCAAATATGAGATGACCCCGGACGAGGATTTCATCATCGACACCCATCCGGAGCATCGGAATGTGCTGCTCGCCGGCGGCTTCTCCGGACATGGGTTCAAGTTTGCCAGCGTGGTCGGCGAAATTGCGGCTGACTTGATCGAGAAGGGCAAGTCAGTACAGGATATTGGATTATTTTCGTTATCCCGGTTTGCTTTGCGTTAGGTGAGGGCTAAAAACCGGATACTTATAAGGAGGAATTAAGATGAGTCAGACGACTATTAATATAGAATCCTATCTGGAGACGTATGAGCAGTTGAAGCAGGCCGTTGCCGGCCTGACAGAAGAACAATTGACTGAAAAAGAAGCCCCCGGCAAATGGAGCATCACCGAGGTGCTTGCCCATTTGGCAGACCATAATATCGTCGTGTCCTTCCGGCTCCGCGAAATACTGGCAGGCTCGGAAGCCCGCTTGCCCGCCTTCAATCAGGATAACTGGGTGGCCGGGCAAACGCCCAATGCCGGTCATGCTTCGGATATTCTCGATGTATTCCATGCGCTGCTGGTCTATAACAGCCTTCTGTTTCGCCGTTTGTCCGCTGAGGATTGGGAGAAGACGGCTTTGAATTTCAAGGGAGATCCGGTGGCATTGTCGACGATTATCCAATCCTTTATCAATCATGCAGGTAATCATATTGGTCAAATCGAGCGCATCAAGAGCAAAGTTCTTTTACCACAGGCTTAATAGGTGGGATTGCATGATGCACATACAGTTGTGAGAACTTCGGGAAGCAGGTGAATGCGATGTCAACGAAAACGATTGTCATTCGTGAGGCGATAGACACGGATGCGGATGCTGTCCAGGCGGTATTATTGGATGCATACGGCCAGTATGAACAGACGCTCCCCGAGGATCGCTGGGAAGCATATAAGGAGAATATTATCTCCTCCGTGAGCGAGGCGGCAACGAAATTGCGTTTGGTTGCGGAGCTGAATGGGGAAATTGTCGGCAGCGTATTCCTGTTTGATTCCTCCGAAGCCGCTTATGGGAGAAGCGATCTGGATATCCAAAATCCCGTTATCCGGCTGCTTGCGGTTTCCCGTAAAGCGCGCGGGCTTGGAGTCGCGACTGAGCTTATCCGCGCATGCGCCAGAGAATGCAGGGAGTGGGGCGCCCAAACGGTTCATTTGCACACATCCGATATGATGGATTCCGCAGTGCGATTATATGAGCGCCTTGGCTTCGAAAGGGCGTTTGACAAAGATATTATGAACGGCAATCTGCTGGTAAAGAGCTACCGGCTGCAGCTGAACGAAACCGCGTTGTTATTATAGAGGCTGGTCAAAATACCGGCGATGAACTGGCGGAATAGGCGGAAATCGTCTAGAGAAGCGTAAGCAGCAACAGAGCAGACGGTTCCGCCTGCGCCGCCTGTTTATTTCACCGGAAGTCCACAGAGGAGGAATTTGGCATGGCAAATCGCAAGCTAATCAAATTTGGCGCACTGATTCATGGGGTGGGCGGCAATGTGTCCGTATGGCGGCATCCCGAGGTCCCGGTAGATGCCAGCGTGAATTTTGAGTTCTACAAGCAGCAGGCGCAAACGGCAGAGGCGGGGAAATTCGATCTGGTATTTATCGCCGATGGTCTCTACATCAATGAGAAATCCATCCCGCATTTTCTCAACCGCTTTGAACCGATCACGATTCTGTCCGCGCTTGCCGCTGCTACCTCGCATATCGGCTTGGTAGGAACATTGTCCTCCTCGTACAGCGAGCCCTTCACGGTTGCCAGGCAGTTCGGCTCGCTGGACCATATCAGCGGCGGCCGGGCCGGGTGGAATGTGGTGACATCGCCGCTTGAGGGCTCCGCCAAAAATTATGGCAAAACCGAGCATCCGTCCCATGATGAACGGTACAAAATCGCTGAGGAATATCTAGAGGTTACGCAGGGACTGTGGGATTCGTGGGAGGATGACGCGTTCATCCGCGATAAGGAATCTGGCGTTTTCTTCGATCCTTCCAAGCTGCACACGCTCAATCATAAAGGCACTTATTTCTCTGTACAAGGACCATTGAATATTGCAAGATCCAGACAGGGGCAGCCGGTTATTTTCCAGGCCGGGTCATCCGAGAGCGGGAAGAAGCTGGCGGGCAAGGCAGCCGATGCGGTCTTCACCGGACATGAGAGCATAGAGGAAGCCAAACAGTTCTACAAGGAAATTAAGGACAACGCCATTGCGAACGGCCGTTCCGAGGACGATATTGTGATTCTGCCGGGCATAGGGCCCATCATTGGGGCAACAGAAGAAGAAGCGGAACGCAAATACGAGGAAATTGCCGGACTTGTCAGCATTGAGAATGCGCTCAATTATTTGGGACGTTTCTTCGAGCATCATGATTTTTCACAGTATCCGCTTGATGAGGCATTCCCGGATGTGGGTGATTTGGGCAAAAACAGCTTCCGCAGCGGAACGGATAAAATCAAAAAACAGGCCAAGGAACAAAGTCTTACCCTGCGGCAGGTTGCCCTCCGCTCGGCAACGCCGCGTGGTGCCTTCATCGGCACGCCGGAGAAAATCGCCGACTTGATCCAGCAGTGGCATGAGGAAAAGGCTGCCGACGGATTTATCATCCATACTCCCATTCCGAGCGGCCTGAAGGATTTCGTTGAACTGGTGGTGCCGATTCTGCAGGAGCGCGGATTGTACCGTACGGAATACGAATCGGATACGCTACGCGGCAATCTGGGCATTCCGATTCCGGCCAACCGCTATGCGGCCGCGAACAGGACCGCTGATGTCAATGGCTGAGAATGAAGCAGCTGGCGTTTGAAAGGCTTGCAGATAACCCCGCATTGATGCTGATGCGGGGTTATTGCGCTTGACGCATGGCAGCGGTGAAGCTACAATTAGATTCAAGTTCATATTGTGACGGAAGAATCGGAGAAATTCACATAGACACTCCTGCGCCTCGTGCGCGAGGGATGATTTTATGTGTTTTTTTGTTTATTTGCAAGATAGCAATGCGATTCGAGGCTTGGGGGGACGGATTCGGAATGCCATTTCAGCAACAGCTCATTTTGCCTGCCGCCAGAAATATAAAGGATTTCGAGAAATTGCTGAATTTTTCCTATCAGTACATCGTGCTGCTGGACAGCCATATCAGTCAGCTTCAGTCGCTTGTTCAGCTGGCCAAGTCCTGCGGCAAGCAGGTGCTCATTCATGCGGATCTGATCGAAGGCCTCAAGAATGACGAGTATGCGGCTGAATTTCTCTGCCAGGTGATTCAACCGGCAGGCATCATGTCTACACGCGCCGGCGTCATCACCAAAACCAAGCAGAACAAGCTGCTGGCGATTCAGCGACTGTTCCTGCTGGACTCCGGTGCCCTCCAGAAGAATTATGCGCTGCTTCGGCGCACGCAGCCGGATTATATTGAAGTGCTGCCCGGGATTATGCCGGACATCATCAAGGAAGTGCATGAGGAGGCGGGCATTCCCATACTTGCCGGCGGCTTCATCCGGACGGCGGAGGATGTGGAGAGAGCGCTTACAGCGGGTGCGACTGCCGTCACCACAAGCAATGCGGCATTGTGGAAGCATTTTATGTAAAACGGAACTTGCTTCGAAAATAAAGCCCCGGAAAGGATTGTGGTTAAGGATGAACCAGGCGGAACATTCTACGGAATCTTACATATTGGCATTGGATCAGGGTACCACCAGCACAAGAGCCATTTTATTCGATAAGCAGGGATTGATGAGAGGGATCGCCCAGCAGGAATTTACGCAGCATTTTCCCCAATTGGGATGGGTGGAGCATGACGCGGAGGAAATCTGGGAGTCAGCCCAGTCGGTGCTTCGGCGCGTTCTGGAGGAGAATGACATCGGACCGGAGCAAATTGCCGGAATCGGGATTTGCAATCAGCGGGAAACGACCGTCATCTGGGATAAAGATACAGGTATTCCGGTCTATTCGGCGGTAGTCTGGCAGTCGCGCCAGAGCGTGGGAATTTGCGAGCAGTTGAAGGCGGATGGTCATGAGAGGCTCATCCGGGAGAAGACCGGGCTGATGGTGGACGCTTATTTCTCAGCAACGAAAATCAAATGGATTCTGGAGCATGTCGAGGGGGTGCGCCAAAGAGCGGAGGCCGGGGAGCTGCTGTTCGGCACCATCGATACCTGGCTGATCTGGAAGCTGACCGGCGGCGCCGTCCATGTAACGGATTATTCGAATGCGGCGCGCACGATGCTGTACAACATTCATGAGCTGAAATGGGATGAGGAGCTGCTGGCGATTCTTAATATACCGCCGGGGCTGCTGCCGGAAGTCAAGCCTACTTCCCATCTATATGGACACACGACAGATGAGCTGTATGCCGGACACGCAATCCCGATTGCTGCCGCGGCCGGGGACCAGCAGGCTTCCCTGTTCGGTCAGGCATGCTTCGAGAAAGGCATGGCCAAAAACACATACGGCACCGGCTGCTTCATGCTGGTGAATACCGGCAGCGAAGCCGTCCGCTCGGAGCATGGGCTGCTGACGACGATTGCCTGGGGGATCGACGGGAAGGTGGAGTATGCCTTGGAGGGCAGCACCTTCGTGGCGGGATCGGCGGTGCAGTGGCTTCGCGACGAGCTGCAGCTGATCGGCTCCGCCCAGGAAAGCGAGCAGGTCGCTGAGAAAGCCGATTCGACGGACGGGGTGTATGTGGTGCCCGCATTCGTCGGGCTGGGCACCCCGTATTGGGACAATGAGGTTCGCGGAGCCGTATTCGGGCTGACAAGAGGAACCAGCAAAGCGCAGCTTGTCCGCGCTACGCTGGAGGCGATCGCGTATCAGGCGAAGGATGTCTTCACGGTGATGGAGCGGGAAGCTGGGCTGTCATTTGCCAGCTTTCGCGTCGATGGCGGCGGTTCCCGGAACAATCTGCTGATGCAGTTTCAAAGCGATATGCTGGGAATCGCTGTGGAGCGCCCGACAGTCAGCGAGACGACGGCAAGGGGAGCGGCCTTTCTGGCCGGTCTGGCGGTTGGCTTCTGGGGCTCCAGGGCAGAGCTTGCCAGCCTCTGGAAGCTGGATATCCGATTCGAGAGCAGAATGGAGGAATCGCTCCGCGAAGCGAAATACGAGGGCTGGGGCAGGGCTGTCCGGGCAGCTCAGGCTTTCAAATAATTGAAATGTGTGGTAGGATGAAAGCAAGTTAATAATGGGTCGGAGATATGGAGAAGCCGTGATAACCTTTCGCAAATTTGCGGGAAGGTTTTGTCGCGGCTTCTCTTTTTTCTAGCCTTTTTGTCAGAGTGCATGAGCTTCACGCCTATAAATTCTACAAGGTTTGAGGGAAGAAACGAACTTCGCGGCCCAAAGGACGGAGAAGCCTTTTCTTCCTAATTGACGGGAAATGGGAGAGACAACTTTATGACGGCTAACTTTTCAGGCTTTAACCGTGAGGATATCATCAGGAAACTGGAGGAAACACGCTGGGATCTGCTTGTCATCGGAGGAGGGATCACTGGGGCGGGGATTCTGCTTGATGCGCAAAAACGCGGCATGCGGGCTGCTCTGGTGGAGATGCAGGATTTTGCGGCGGGCACTTCGAGCCGCTCGACCAAGCTGGTCCATGGCGGGCTCCGGTATCTGAAGCAGCTTGAGATCGGCGTTGTGGCCGAAGTCGGGAAAGAGCGGGCGATCGTGTATGAGAATGCGCCCCATGTGACGACACCGGAGTGGATGGTGCTGCCAATCTATACGGGAGGAACCTTCGGCTGGTTCTCGACGTCGCTTGGTCTGCGTCTGTACGATTGGCTCGCTGGAGTGAAACGCGGCGAGCGACGCCGTATGCTGAGCCAGGCCGAGACGTTGAAACGCCTGCCGCTCTTGAAGCGCGAAGGACTGAAGGGAAGCGGCTATTATGTCGAATACCGCACGGACGATGCGCGCCTTACGCTTGAAGTCATGAAGCGGGCTGTTGCCGAGGGTGCCAGGGCCATTAATTATATGAAGGTTGTTGATTTTCTATATGAAGCAGGGCAGATGGCTGGCGTTGAGGCAAGCGATCAATTGACGGGGAAACGGGCGGTTATTCATGCCGCACAAATTGTCAATGCAGCCGGTCCGTGGGTGGATACACTCCGCGAGAAGGATGGTTCGCGCCAGGGCAAGACGCTTCATCTGACCAAAGGCGTCCATCTGGTCTTCGACCAGTCCCGGCTGCCCCTGCATCAGGCCGTTTATTTCGATACACCCGACAAGCGGATGGTGTTCGCTATTCCCCGTGCGGGCAAGACTTATGTGGGGACTACCGATACGACCTACACTGGCAATTACGAGAAGCCGCGGATGACGAAGGAGGACAGGGACTATCTGCTGCGCGCGGTGAATGCCTTGTTTCCATCAGTCCGCTTAACCGCTATGGATGTGGAATCCAGTTGGGCAGGTCTACGTCCCCTCATTCACCAGGAGGGCAAAGACCCTTCGGAAATTTCCCGCAAGGATGAGATTTTCCGCTCCCCATCGGGCCTGCTGTCCATTGCCGGGGGCAAGCTGACCGGTTACCGCAAAATGGCCGAAGCAGTCGTGAATAAAGCGGCGGAGGAGCTGACCCGCCAGCAGGGTTCAGCTTTCCCCGCCTGCCTGACCAGGCACGCGGCTCTCTCCGGAGGCGATGTCGGAGGCTCGAAAGGCTTTGGCGCATTTATTGCCGATCAGACATCCCGGGGCGTCAAGCTTGGTCTGTCAACGGAAGCGGCGGAGCGGCTGGCCAGTTTCTACGGCTCCAATGTCGGCTCGCTGCATCAGATCATGAAAGACCGGAAGCAGGAGCATGAGCAATCCGGACTTCCTTTGGAGCTGTTTGCGTCCGTGGAGTATGCGCTCAATGAGGAAATGACCCTCACGCCGATGGATTTCTGGATCCGCCGGACAGGTGCGCTGTTCTTCGATATCTCGCGGGTGTACCGCTGGAAGGAAGCCGTTCATGCCTGGATGGGCAAACGTCTGAACTGGACGGAATCCCAGTCTTCAAGCTATAAAGCGGAGCTTGACGCCGGGCTGGAAGCGGCGGTCGCAACGGTCAGCGCGGATGCGGACAACGCATAAACTTGCCGTTCTGAACGGTAATTATTTGAATACCGCATTTTACCTATCACTTCCTGAACATGAGTGAACAGACCAGAAAATAAGAGCTCAAAAAGAACCAGTCCAAGTTGACTGGTTCTTTTGTTTGCATTCTACGGAAACCGTCTGCGCCTATAAATGAAACACGCCGATCGCGATGCCGCCATAGGCAAATGCACAGAGAATGACAAGTGCAGGGTGGATCTTCCTGCGCTGCATCAGCCAGAAGGCAACCGCTGCGATGATTAACGCCTGCCAGATGCCGATAAGAGAAATCGACGAGGAGGCGATCTGCCAGGTCAGGGTCACCATCATGATGGCGATAACCGGCTGCACAAGTATTGTAATGCCCTTCACCGCATTGGATTTGCGGAAACGCTGCAGCAGCTGCAGCAGCAGAATGAGTGCTATTGCCGAGGGCAGGATGGTGGCGGCCAAGGCAATAACAAGGCCGGCCCAGCCAGCCAGTTCATAGCCGACATAAGCGGCAATCTTGGTCGCAATAGGGCCGGGAAGGGCATTGCCGAGCGCCAGCATATTGGAAAATTGCGGGTCTGTCAGCCATCCGTAATGCGTGACAATCTCCTGATACATCAGCGGTATGGAAGCCGGACCGCCTCCGTAGCCTAATACATTGGAAATCAGAAAGCCCAGAAAAAGATGAATCCATTCTATCCAGTTCATGCGCTACATCCTTTTTTCGTTACTTTACTTAATCTGCTAGGGGTTTAAAAGTCCGGTGATTAACTGGCGGAGCAGGCGGAAATAGTCTGGAGAAGCGTAAGCGTTCGCCTTTGTACCCCGAATTTATCAGATACAGGTATCCAAAATAAAAAAAATTCAGGGGTACAACAGCGATCGGAAGACGTTTCCGCATGCGCAGCCTGTATTTTCACCGGACTTTTAAAACCACTGTTATTTTCCCTGATCCGGCATTCTCACTTTCCGTTTGCTCTTCAGATAGGCTACTGTCCGGATATGGACAATCCCGTATGCTATGAAGAGGGCAATGACAATAGCCGGATGAATATGGATCACGTTCATCATCAGGAAAGCCAGCAGGAAGAAGAACAGGCCTGCTGTCATGCCAAGCCCCTTGACCGCCCTGTTTGCGAACTCATAGGCCATGACTCCAAGCATAACCGCGATCACCGGGGTGACCGCTCCGATCATACCGGCAATTACAGCCGAGCCGCTGAGCCACCGGACAATGGAGATGAGCGCTACCATGGCAAGGGCTGTAGGCATAATATGCGACAGCAGAGCGATTAAGGCGCCGGGGCTTTTACGCAGCCGGTATCCCAGATAAGCGGCCATTTTGGTAGCAATAGGGCCCGGAAGCGCATTGGCAAGCGCCAATATCTCGCCGAATTCACTTTGGTCCAGCCATTTGTACTTGGTTACAGCTTCATACTGGATGAGCGGAATAACGGATGGACCGCCGCCGTATCCGATAATGCCGGTTTTGAGCATGGCCCATGACAAATCCCGATAATCCTGTTTGCTGGTTTTCTGAATAGAGTCTGTCATCGTTTATAGCCTCATTCCCATCCGGCTTTTGTATCGGTTGATCAGTACCTGGCAATCCACGCTCATGATTCCGGGAAGCTTATAGAGCACGTCCTTCATGAACTGCTCCATCTCCTGGTTATTCGTAAAGAGGCCGTGCATGTGAAGCTTGCTGGGACCCGTCATATGGTAAAGACTGGTTACGACAGGTTCATCGGCAAGCGCCGTCGCGGCCTCGTGCAGAAACTTGGGCTCCACTTCCACGTTGAAAAAGGCGGAGACGAGGATGCCGATTTTCTCCGGATTAATGACGGCGGTGAAACGTTCAATCACGCCGTTCTCCATGAGGGCATTGATTCTGGATTGCACCGCAACCCGGGAAAGTCCGATATCCTTGGCCAGATCGGTGTATGAAATTCTCCCGTTCATGTTGAGGGCTTTAATAATCTTACGGTCTGTTTCATCGATCTGAATCGCGGGATTCCCTGCGTTTGGCGAGATTTGCATAATGGAGGCTCCTTTCAATAGATGTATAGGGATGGTTAAAAGAAGTACTGTCTGTTATATGACTTTTTGAATGCAAAATGACATGTTTAATTACTATATGTTCAAATATACATGGAATATCATACGTTATCAATTAAAATTTATATCATAGCTTACGAATTACAAGTCTATATCTGAGGAATCGGCTTGGCGTAAGGTGCCGGGATTGACTTTGCCATGGGGATGGGTTATTTTATTTGCAGGTCTTGGGAAATGGTCAGGGTTTGGCTCCCAGGCATAATTAACAACGATTATCAAGGATATGAGCAATAGATTGCATACTTGCCGTCCTTAACGGGTGGTAGTGAAGCATCATGAAAAGCTTGCGGCCTGCGTCCAGAGAGGGAATTCATCGGCTGAAAAATTCCCGGCATCCGCCTGTTGCTCCCCGCCTTGTAGTTGCTGCAGGGAAATCATAGTATCTGCAGCCGGGATATTCCCGTTATCCGCTAATGAGAGCTGTGCCGAATCTTGGCATAGTCAAATTAGGGTGGTACCACGAGACAGCGCGCTCGTCCCTTTCCGGGGACGGGCGCGTTTTATTGTATCCGATGGATTCTGAGAACTTCAATAGTAGCGGAGGTGCTAAAGCAATGAGACAAAGTCATTCGTTTATCCCGACACTGCGAGAAGTTCCTGCCGATGCCGAGGCGGTCAGCCACCAGCTGATGGTGAAGGGCGGATTTATCCGGCAGCTCGCCGCAGGAGTTTATTCGCTTCTGCCGCTTGGCAGGAAGGCGCTGCGCAGGGTAGAGACGATCGTCCGCGAGGAGATGGACAAGGTTCAGGCGCAGGAAATCCTGCTCCCGGCGCTTCAACCGGCCGACTTATGGCGTCAATCCGGAAGATACGATAGATATGGCCCCGAATTGGTCCGGCTGCATGATCGCAGCGGAAGAGAATTTGTACTGGGACCGACTCATGAAGAAGTCATTACGACGCTCGTTCAGCAGGAAGTGAACTCCTATAAACGGCTGCCCCTGCTGCTTTATCAAATCCAGACCAAGTTCCGGGACGAGCGCCGCCCGCGCTTTGGTCTGCTGCGGTGCCGCGAGTTTGTCATGAAGGATGCTTATTCCTTCGATACCGAT
Organism: Paenibacillus sp. JT22N12; assembly: GCF_056269365.1. Lineage (NCBI taxonomy): Bacteria > Bacillati > Bacillota > Bacilli > Caryophanales > Paenibacillaceae > Paenibacillus > Paenibacillus sp. JT22N12. Next base: position 114,850 of record NZ_JBWDNU010000015.1, read on the forward strand.
TGGGAGGGGCTGGGCCGGACTTACGATGCCATGTATGAGGCGTATCACCGCATTTTCGAACGCTGCGGTCTGAATTTCCGGGCGGTGGAAGCGGATGCCGGCTCCATTGGCGGTGAAGGCGGCACACATGAATTCATGGCCCTGGCCGAATCGGGCGAGGATGTCATTATGTCATGCCGCTCCTGCGGCTACTCCGCCAATCTGGAGAAGGCCCAGTTCCAAAGCTCCGGCTCTGCCGCCATCAAGGGATCAGTCACTCCCGCTGCAGAGAGATTCCATACTCCTGGTATCAAGACCATTGATCAGCTTACCGCTCACACCGGCCAGCAGCCGCAGGAGATGATCAAAACACTGATTTATGCCGCCGCAGATGGGCGCCTTGCCGCCGTGCTCGTGAGGGGCTGCGATGAAGTGAACGAAACGAAGGTCAAGCTGTGGCTGAACGCGGAAAATCTGGAGCTGGCCAGTCCCGCAGCTGTTCAGGCCGTGACCGGAACCGTTCCTGGCTTTGCGGGTCCGGTTGGACTCGCAGCTTCTATTACCGTTCTGGTCGATCGGGATGTGGCGGAGATGGACGATGCGGTAGCGGGAGCGAACGAAGCGGATTATCATCTGCGGCATCTGCTTCCCGGGCGGGATTTCCCACTTGAGCATGTCGGCGATTTCCGCAATGCGCAGGAGGGGGACCGCTGCCCGCGCTGCTCAGCGGGGCTGGTTATGGAGCGGGGCATCGAGCTCGGACATGTATTTAAACTAGGAACGAAATATAGTGAAGCTTTTGATGCCCGTTTTCTCGATGCGGGCGGCGTGGAACGGCCGATTATTATGGGCTGCTACGGCATTGGCGTCACCCGGCTGCTGGCGGCAATTGTGGAACAGCATCATGATCAGCACGGGATGATCTGGCCCATCGAGACCGCGCCTTATCATGTGCATCTGATTATCGTTTCCCTCCAGGATGAAGCCCAGCTCGCAGCAGCTGAGCTTCTGTACGAACAGCTGAAGCGGGAAGGAATCGAAGTGCTCTACGACGACCGGGAAGAGCGGATGGGCGTGAAGCTGAAGGATGCCGATCTGATCGGACTTCCCATCCGGATTGTGGTCGGTAAAGGAATAGTCCAGGGCTTGGTGGAGTTGAAGGAGCGAACGGGCGAGAGTGCTCAAATCGGGCATGGAGAGGTAATAGACCGTATACGCGCGATACGATCATCTTCGCTGGCATGACTTCAATTTCGAACAGGTTTAGCGACGGGGAAAGGGTGAAACGTTATGATTACCGGCTTCCATCATGCCCAGATTACGATTCCGCCTGGTCAGGAGGATCAGGCAAGAGCTTTTTATTGCGGGGTGCTGCAGTTAAAGGAGATTCCCAAGCCGGGTTCTCTTGCCGGGAGAGGCGGTTTCTGGGTTGAAGTAGGGCCGCTTGCCCTGCATATCGGGACGGAGGACGGCGTGGACCGGACCCGTACCAAGGCCCATTTGGCCTATGAAGTCACAGATTTGAAGCTTATCGAAACAACGCTTGCCCAGCGGGGGATTGGGATTCTGGATGGAATACCCATACCGGGCTATGAGCGGTTTGAATTTCGGGACCCCTTCGGCAACCGCATGGAATGCATTCAGCGTATCCGCTAGCTCCGTCTTGTCAAGCAGCAGCTGAAGTCCATAAATTTTTGCGAAATAAGGAGTTGAATTCCGCATGAAGTATGAAGGAAAAGTAGTTGTGGTGACTGGAGCATCAGGAGGCATTGGCAGTGAATTGTCCAAAGCCTACGCCGAAGCGGGAGCACAGGTAATTATGACGGACATCGAGAACGAGAAGGGGCCAATTCTGGCCCGGAGACTCACGCAAACCGGCGCTCTGGCCCAATTCATTGAAGCGGATTTGAGCCAGCCCGGCCAGATTGTGCAGCTGTTTGAGAGTATCGGGGAATTGTACGGAACGGTCGATATTCTTATTAACAACGCAGGATTCGGCATAACGAAATCCCCTTACGAGCTGTCGGTCGACGAATGGGACAGTGTCGTTCATGTCAATTTGCGCGGCACCTTCCTCTGCTCCCGCGAGGCTGCGAAGCGGATGAAATCCGGCGGCGGCGGCCGGATTGTCAATATTGCCTCTACACGGGCGGCCATGTCCGAGCCTAACAGCGAGGCTTATGCCGCCACGAAGGGAGGCATAGTCGCCATCACTCATTCGCTGGCTGTATCGCTTGGACCCGATCATATTACCGTCAACTGCATCAGTCCGGGATGGATCGAAACAGGCAATTATGCGGAACTGCGTCCGGTTGATCATGAGCAGCATCCCGCAGGACGTGTCGGACATCCCGGCGACATCATCCGTGCTTGCATGTATTTGACGGATCCGGAGAATGATTTTGTGACAGGCTTGAACATGACGGTAGATGGCGGGATGACCCGTAAAATGATCTACGAGCACTAGCAAGCGAATGGGCTGAAGACAGCTAGGCTTCCTTGCGCAGTCTGGCGTCTAGAAAGAAGGTTCCGAGCGGGATAAAGGCGGAAAGAAAAGCGATAAAGACAAACAGGAAGGACCATTTTCTGACGATCCAGGCATGAAGCAGAGCCAGAAGAAACAGCGTGAAGAGCAGTCCATGCAGCGCGCCTGCGATGGTTACGGCAATGGGGATGTCGGCCCAATATTTGAGGGGCATGGCGATGAGCAGCAGTACGAGATAAGAGACGCCTTCCACATTGCCGATCCATCTTAATCGTCCGATTGCAGTTTTGAGCATTGAATTAAAATACCTCCACGTTTCGTATCATGATATGATTCTACTATCTATACGGCTGCGATGGTGATAGGGTCCGCCAATTATGTTACGAAAGGGTGAATGTTGAATGGTGTGGTCCGAACTAAGAGCAATTCCGAACGAATATAATGATCAAATCAAATCAATTGACGAGAAGATGTTGTCTCTTATAAAGGAGAGGAAGGCACTCACCGGAAACCGCAGGTTTTTTCCGCCTTGGGAGCAGGTGCAGGCCTGGGGCGAGCAGTTCCAGATGGCGGACTTGCAGATCAGTTATTTTTTTCAGAATATCCAGGAACGCACCCGGCCTGTTATGCCTGACAGTACCGGTGATTTGAAGGGTGTGGTTCCCATTATGAAGAAGGTGACAAAAGATCATATAGACTATATATTGACGCATGCCATGCAGCATGAGCATGTAAGTGTCGCTTATCTGGAAATAAACAACAGAAGAGAAAATGCCGACAGCAGCAGCCATACGCGCATTAAAGCAAATCTGACACTTGAAATCATAGGAGAGCAGGATTATATCGTAAATCGGAGCAGCATGGGCGGTAACGGAGCACAGACGACAATGACCTTCCATATTGCGCCTGCCCTGCCGGATGACCTGAAGACTGTGGAATTTTCGCTCATACCTTCCCAGGTGTTTCCGGAAACATCTGTTGAGGAAATTATTCTGGACCAGCAGATCGACTTTATTTGAGCAATTAATCGTCGCGCTTCTGGCGGTCGATCGCCTCTGCCATGGTACGGTCCGTGAGATGGGCATAGATCTGTGTCGTTTCCGGCGAAGCGTGGCCAAGCTGCTCCTGGGTCTTGTACAGGTCGTTGCGCAAGTAATAATCGGTTGCAAAGGAATGCCGCAGCTTGTGGACCGAGAGATACGGCTTTCCGAACCGCTTGGCATACTTGATCACCATTTCCTGAATGGCCCGCTTGGTCATGCGTGAGCCCTCGCTTCTGCCGTTGGCGATGGCCAGAAACAGCGCCTTCTCGCGCTTGGGCGCCTTGTATTGCGATTCGCGCTGGGAGAGATACAGCTGCAGATCATGCATGGCTTCCTGACGGAAATAAACCGGCGTCTTGAAGGTGTCATCGTTTTTCCCTTTTCGAAACACATAAAGCAGCTTCTTCTTCATATCGAGATCGTCGGTATTCATATTGACGATCTCAGATACGCGCAGCCCGGAATTGAGGATAAGACTGACAATGCAGGTATCCCGGATCCGGTTGAGCATATAGGAATACATGGCCTGTTTGTTCGCCGCGGCGTCCGAACCGTAATCCTCATGAATATACCGGATAAACTCGTCAATTTCCCGCTCCTGCAGCAGCTTGCCCTCAAGCTTGGCCGCGGTATCCTTGGGCTTGTTCGCCCGTTTGATCGAGACTTTGGCCATGACATTGCGCTTCAAGAGCGGATAAAACTCTTCGTCCTCGGCAATCTGGCTCAAATAATGAAAAAGCGAGCGCAGGGAGGAAAGCTTGCGCGATATGGTTGTCCTGCTGTTGGCATGCTCCCGGCGGGTAGCCAGAAACATCTTGAACTGATCGATGCTGTCCATATGCAGCTTCTCCAGCTCCTCCAATTGCACATCCCGCATGGACGGACCTGCGGCAAGCCCTTCCGCCAGCATCCAGGACAGAAAAGTCTCGTAGTCCCTGACGTATTCAAGCAGGGAGGACGGGGAAAGATCCGGTAATTTATAATTGATGAATTTCTCTATATACCATGGCATGGAAGGCGTTTTGCGGTCCAGTTCCTGCCGGTCCTTCAGCTTGATCACATTCAACTTCATCTCACCTCAGGTTTTCTTAGGATGATTCTTTCAATCCATGATGCAGCTTGCAGCGATATGTATGATGATAGCTTCATTGTAATGCAGGTACTGGTCGATGTAAACCGGAATAGGGAACATTTGATCGCATGACGGATATCGCAATTTAAACCTTCTTTCCAATGTTAGTGAGGAAAAACCGGCGGCGCTAGGTGTCATAAGGGGGACAACGATATGATTGCAGCTGCACCGCCAATCAGCAGAGAGGCAATTGTGATTGGCGCAGGTATTGGCGGATTGAGCGCTGCCATAGCTCTGCGGCAGAACGGCTGGCATGTAAGGTTGTTTGACAAAGCGCATGAATTGGCTGACCTTGGAGCCGGTATTGTGCTTGCGGCCAACGCGATGAAAGCGCTGGACTTGCTCGGTGTGGGTAGAGAGATCCGATTCAGGGGAGCCGCCGTCGGCAAAGCAGAGATCCGCACGCATGACGGCCGGATACTGACCGTTCTACCGGCTGCGGAACAAGCCGTCCGGTATGGAACACCTGGCTATCTGATTCACCGGGCAGCGCTTCAGCATACTCTCTATAATCATCTTGCATCGATGCCGGAGACGGATATACATTTGGGCGTCAAACTTAAGGGGCTGGAGAACCGCAGACATTGCGTCCATGCCGTGTTTGAGAATGGGGAAGAGCATGAGGCGGCTGTGCTGATCGGCTGCGATGGGGTGAATTCCGTCGTCAGGGAGCAGGTCATGGGCTTTGGCGGCAGTCCTCTCCAATATGGAGGCTTCACAGCGCTGAGAGGGATTGCGGAATTCCAGGACAGCCGGTATCCCATTGATATCGGCGGCGGATTCGAGGCCTGGGGCCCAGGCAGGCGCTTTGGATTTTCCCATTTGGGTGAGGGACGCGTCTTCTGGTTTGGAGCCGTCAATGCACCGAGGGGCACGCAGGCTCTGCCGGGAGAGAGGAAAAAGGCGGCTTTAACGTATTTTAAAGGCTGGCATAGTCCGATTGAGGCCGTTATAGCGGCCACGGACGAAGAAGCCATTCTCTCCCATGATCTGTTTGACCGCGAGCCGCTTAAGACCTGGAGCAGCGGGCGTGTTACACTCCTTGGCGACGCTGCTCACCCCATGCTGCCGAACCTTGGTCAAGGAGGCGCGCAGGCTATTGAGGATGCAGTTATACTGGCCTATCATTTAAGGAAGATCTCCATATCCGGGGATGATATCATGTCGGCACTGCGCGCCTACGAGCTGAGCCGAATTCCCCGTACGACACGGATAGTCAGACAGTCCCGCCGCATGGCAAGGATGGTTCAGCTGGAACATCCGGCCGCGCTTGGCCTTCGCAATATGATCCTTCGGGCGCTGCCATCCGGGTTTATGGCCAACCGGCTGGATTGGGTGGCAGGTTATGATATTTCCGGCCATATGAGAGATTTTTAAGATGATTAAAAAAAACTAGCAATAAGCATCTTTTACCATTATCCATGCTACAATTCATCAGCCGAACGTTTCCGCAGGAGATGAACCGGGCAAATTGAATGGAGTATGGAGGAATTATCAGGAATGTTCAAACAAATTTCACTGCTCGTCATATTGTTTACGGCCGCAGCGCTGGCTGCAACCTGCAGTCATTCCGAGGCTGTGGCTCCCAAGACGCTTCAGCTTGGCAGCAAGAGTCAGGATGTGCCGGATTTGCAATTCAGGCTGCAGCTTCTGGATTATTTCAAAGGTGCATTAACGCAGTCCTTTGGTAAAGAGACCTCTCAGGCCGTCATGCGTTTTCAACAAGCTCACGGGCTGAGTAGCGATGGAATCGCAGGACCGGCGACTTGGGCGGCGCTCAGGAAGGTTACGGTCAGCAAGCCGGAGCTTGCGATGCTGGCCCGGGTAATTTATGGCGAAGCCAGAGGAGAAGACTACAAGGGACAGGTTGCGGTCGGCGCCGTTGTGATGAACAGGCTGCATTCTCCCTTGTTTCCGCATTCGGTCTCGGAAGTCATCATGGAGCCTCATGCGTTCTCGGCTGTTGCTGACGGCCAATATTGGCTGATTCCGGACGAGACTGCCTTTAAAGCGGCCCGTGACGCCGTCAGAGGCTCGGATCCCACCCATAATGCGCTTTATTACTATAATCCCGACACCGCCACTTCCAAATGGATCTTTACGCGAAAGGTCCTCGAGAAGATCGGCAGCCATTCCTTTGCCGTCTAGCAGCAAGCATGCCCGAACTTTAAAATCCGCCCTGTCAGGTGCGGATTTTTTTTGATGTTTTTGCTGGGGAACATAATGGTATATAATTAATCTGGCATACGGATATCACAGGGTAACAGTCGCTATATATAAAACACGGACAGGGTGAAGCACTTATGGAGGCAAAATATTGCATGACCTGCGGCAGCGCGATGGAGCTCCGGGATGTGGACGGCACACCCCGCAGCGCATGCACCGCTTGCAGCTTCGTTCATTGGGGTAATTACAGCGTAGGGGTCGGTGCGCTTGTCGTGAAGGAAGACAAGGTGCTGCTCGTGCGGCGCGCCCAGGAGCCGGGCAAAGGATACTGGACCACGCCAGGCGGTTATATCGAACAAAACGAACTGATTCATGAGACGATTTGCCGCGAGGTTCTTGAGGAAACGGGCGTTGAAGCCGTTGTGAAAAGTCTTGTAGCGGTCCGCGATCAGCCAAGCCGGATTCATAATGTTTATATTGCGTTCTCGATGGAATATGTCTCAGGCGAGCCGACTCCCGACCAGTTTGAAGTGGATGCAGCCGGGTTTTACAGTCTTGAAGAAATGGCAACGATGAATGTAGCGGGCTTTACCAAGTGGCTCGTGAAGGTAGCTCTCGACTCTCAGGAAGATGGTCTCAAGATTGATGAACAGCCGATAGTTCCGCTCAATGGCTATGGATTGTTCCGCATATAATCATTCTGGCTCAGCCAGGAAAAAGCGAGGGGATAAAGATGAGTTTGGAAAATGAACAGCAGCTGGATGAAGCAGCGGATCTGTATGAATTGGCAACTTTCGCCGGCGGCTGCTTCTGGTGCATGGTGACTCCATTCGAGGAGACGCCGGGCATTATCAGCGTCGTTTCCGGTTATATGGGCGGACATACCGTCAACCCGACCTATAAAGAGGTGTGCTCCGAAACGACAGGCCATGCCGAGGTGGTTCAAATCGCGTTTGATCCACAGATTTATTCTTATGAGAAGCTGCTGGATACGTATTGGATGCAAATTGATCCCACCGATGCCGGCGGGCAATTTCACGACCGCGGCTCCTCCTACCGGACGGCGATCTTCTATCACACGGAGGAGCAGCGTTTGACGGCGGAGAAATCCAGACTCAAGCTTGAAGAGAGCGGGCGGTTCGACGGACCGATCGTAACGGAGATTGTTCCAGCCAAGCCTTTTTACCCGGCAGAGGATTACCATCAGGATTATCACAAGAAGAATCCGCTGCGGTACCGGATGTACCGCAAGGGCTCCGGCCGCGACGCGTTTATTAAAAGCCGCTGGAATACAGATAAGGATAAAGCCAAACGCAGGGAGCAGCTAACCCCGATTCAATACGAGGTGACGCAAAATAACGGAACCGAGCCTCCTTTCCGCAATGAATTCTGGGATTTTAACGGCGAAGGCCTCTACGTGGATATTGTTTCGGGAGAGCCGCTGTTCAGCTCGCTGGACAAATTCGATTCCAATTGCGGCTGGCCGAGCTTCACCAAGCCTGTCGTCAGCGGACATGTGAAGGAGAAACAGGATCTCACCCATATGATGATCCGCACGGAGGTACGGAGCAAGGAAGCGGATTCCCATCTGGGTCATGTGTTCAATGATGGTCCCGGTCCAAGCGGATTGCGCTACTGCATAAATTCCGCCGCGCTGCGGTTCATTCCCAAGATGGATCTGGAGCAGGAAGGCTACGGGCAATATTTATCTCTGTTCAAATAAATACCCGGCCCTCACCCGCCTGACATCCATTTATCGCATCCCCCTTCATTTTCTGCTGCAGGAAATGAGGGGGATTTGTTTTTTACGTCTTCTTGGTAAACTGAAAGTAAGTAAGTGAATCCTATTTCAGCCCTTACCACAGATTATGGTATTCTCTATAATGAAGATAGACCGGAGCTTGCACGGACTGCCGGTCCAAATGAAATGGAGGCGCAGGATAGATGAACTATAGAACCCTTGGCAAGACCGGACTGAAGGTGTCGGAGATTGGATACGGCGCATGGGGCATTGGCAAGACATCGTGGATCGGGGCATCTGACGAGGAATCCCTGCAAGCATTGAACCGCTCGATTGAGCTCGGTCTTAATTTCATCGATACCGCGCTTGGTTACGGCAACGGGCACAGCGAGAAGCTGGTTGGACAAGTGGTCCGGGAGTCGAAGGAGAAGATCTACGTCGCCACCAAGATTCCGCCGAAGAACTCTCAATGGCCTGCACGCGCAGGTGTTCCCGCCAATGAAACCTTCACAGCCGAGCATGTAATGGCAAGCACCGAGCAGAGCCTGAGCAACCTGGGTCTGGAGCGCATCGACATTCAGCAGTTTCATGTATGGTCGGATGACTGGCTGGAGCAGGGGGATTGGCTCGAGGGTGTCCGCAAGTTGAAGGAGCAGGGCAAAATACGTTTCTTCGGTGTATCGATTAACGACCATCAGCCGGAGAGCGCGATTAAACTGGTGGAATCCGGAATCGTGGATACCGTTCAGGTTATTTATAATATTTTCGATCAAAGTCCGCAGGATCAGCTGCTGCCGGCCTGTGAGAAGCATAATGTAGGCGTTATTGTCCGTGTAGCGCTGGATGAGGGCGGACTGACAGGACGGATCACGCCGGAAACGACCTTCGAAGAGGGAGACTTCCGCAACGGCTATTTCCGCGGCGAACGAAAGCAGCAGGTATTTGACAGAGTACAGCAGATTGCCGCAGATCTGGGCATTGCAGCGGAGGGGATTCCCGAAGCCGCGCTGCGTTTTGTTCTTAGTCATCCGGCCGTCTCGACGGTCATCCCGGGTATGCGTTCGATCCGCAATGTCGAGAGCAACATGAGCTTCGGCGACGGCAATGGATTGCCGAAGGAGCAGGTGGCGAAGCTGGGAGCGCATCGCTGGATCCGCAACTTCTATCAGGCCTGAGAAAGCAGTATGAATTAATGAATTGAACCGCGCCGGAAGGATGGCGCGGTTTTTTTGGTCTTCTGCCGGCAGGCTTGTCGGGCCTTGGAATCCGCTCTTGATATGAACCGGTTCCGCAGGCAAAAAGATTTGCCGCAGCCGCCTATATTTCCATAGTTATAATGCTATAATTATGCAGAGCTCTTTATACCCGAAAGGAGAAATACATAATGAAGAAGTCCATCAGGCCGTTCGTAATCGGCGCGGTTGTCGGTTCATTATTAACCGCTTCCTCAGCCGTTTTTGCCGATGACGGCATTCAGGCGATCAAGGCCATGCTGAACAAAAACACGAAAATTACAGTCAATGGCAAAGCCGCGACCCTGGCCAATCCAACCTTAACCTACGACGGTAAAACTTATGTTTATCTGAAGGATATCGGGAAGCTGGTCGGGGCAAGTGTGAACTGGAATACGAAGCTGAAAACCATCGAGATTAAAAGCGGCGCAGCCGCACCCGGCGCTGTTGTGGAGAAAGTGATCGCTACCTATTCCGGCGGCAAGGTCACCAACACGGAATTTGCGAAATATACCTTATTCTTCAGCATTGTTAACCCGGATACCGCGGCATACTTGAATGATCCGGCGGCCAAAGAGCAGTTCCTCCGTGAATATATCGGCTACAAGCTGCTGTACGGGCCGGTTGCGGGTAAACCGCTGAGTGCGGAAGACCAGAACGGGTTAACCCAGTTCATGGAGCAGTACAATGCCTACATCGCACAAAATGCGGAATTGAAGGCAAGCAACGAGAAGGCAGGGCTGGCCGAGAGCGATGTGAAGAAGTTCTACACGATGATTACTGTTGCACTCGGCAGCATGCAGAAGAAAGTAACGGATGCGCAGATCAAGAGCCGGTTTGACCAGACCAAAAGCGATTATAATATCGTTTCCGTCCGGCACATTCTGGTAACCACGTCCGATCCCCAAACAGGCGAGACCGTACGTACGGATGCGGAAGCACTGGAGCGTGCCAATAAGGTGAAAGGGCTGCTGGATGACGGCGGGGACTGGAATGGGCTGGCCAAGGAATATTCCGATGATCCCGGATCTTCCGGCAATGGCGGTTTATATGAGAATGAGCAGTCCAATGCATGGGTTGCCGAATTCAAGGTTGCAGCCAATACTCAGCCAATCGGCACGGTCGGGGCGCCGGTCAAATCGGATTTCGGCTACCATGTTATCAAGGTGGAGAAGCGTGATACGAAAACCTTCGAGCAGTTGTCTGCCGAGGACAAGCTGGAGATCAAAAAAATGATCGCTGCAGAGGCCATGAGCAATTTTATGAACAAAGAGCTTCCCGGCAAAATAACCAAAATCGACCTGGCATAATCTTTTACTATATAGCAGCAGCTTGCTTCAAACACAATAATGCCCCAGTCGGTTAAATGACTTCATGATTCCAATATAACAGGCCAAATGGAATATTCCCATGCAGGGAACTTATCCATTTGGCCTGTTTGCAGTCTGCCGGATCTTCAGGAGTTCAATAAAAATAGCGTATAACCTTGACCTTCGTGGGCTCAAGAATATTTCTGACGAAAAATGGGAAAATACATGTATCAGTGTTTGCTTTGGGGGGGCTATTCAGTGAAACGGTTTAAGAAGAGAGTACGCATTAAACCCGGGTATCCAAATATACCGGAGGATGACTATTCTGAAGATGAAGAGAACTCCAGGCTAACATCGGATTTAGAGCAAAATGAGTTGATTTTTAAGCGTATATTTCAAAACAGCTCCGATATCGTTTTCCGTAAAGTTCTGCTGGCTGGAGAAAATCAATGGCTTGTCCTATATTTCCCAAGTCTTGTTGATGAAAAGATGATTGACGATCATATATTAAAGCCAATGATTGCTAAATCTACCACTAAAGATGATTTGATAAATGAAAAAGCAGCAGCTCTGGATGATGAGATTATCTCCGTAGGCTCGACGGATATTACATCAGACGTAACTGACATTGTTCGTCATGTGTTAAATGGTCATGCTATCGTTCTTACAAGAGCGGACAGCAATGCCATGATGGTCAAGGTAAATGGCAATAAACAGCGAAGTCTTGAAGAACCTTCTTCAGAACCCGTTATTCGTGGTCCCAGGGATGGATTCATTGAGAACCTTTCGACGAATATAGGATTATTGCGCAGCAGGCTAAAAACATCGCGATTGAAAATGGAATCCAATACGATTGGGGAGCTCTCTCAAACCCAGGTTGTCATCACTTATATCGCGGGTATTGTTCCCGAATCATTAGTAGAGGAAGTTCGAAAAAGGGTAACCCGGATTCAAATTGACGGAATTCTCGACTCAGGCTATGTGGAGGAATTTATCGAGGATTTGCCTTACTCGCCTTTTCCACAAGTACATAGTACGGAACGGCCTGATGTGGTAGCTGCGGAGCTGCTGGAAGGAAAAATAGCTATTCTAGTTGATAATACCCCATTTGTATTAATTGTCCCCATGACGTTCTGGACCGGACTTCAAGCCAGTGAGGATTACTATGATCGCTGGCCCATTGCAACCTTTGTGCGATGGATTCGATTCCTCTTCATATTCATCGCCATATTCGCTCCTCCCCTCTATGTTGCGGTTACGACCTACCATCAGGAAATGATTCCGACTAATCTCGTGCTGAGTATTGCGTCTTCAAGGGAGGCTGTTCCGTTCCCGGCTCTGGTCGAGGCTTTTCTGATGGAAATCACTTTCGAGGCACTGCGGGAAGCGGGAATTCGTTTACCCAAACAGCTTGGTCAAGCGATAAGCATCGTAGGGGCATTGGTTATCGGCCAGGCGGCCGTGCAGGCGGGAATTATATCTGCTCCGGTCGTCATTATCGTATCCATCACCGGTATCGCGGCGTTTACGATTCCACGATATAGTTTTGCCAATGGCATCCGGTTACTGCGCTTTCCGATGCTGTTCTTGGCCGGTACGTTCGGACTTTATGGGATTGTACTTGGATTTCTTGGCATCCTGCTGCATGTTGCTTCCTTGCGTTCGTTCGGCGTCCCTTATTTTACACCAATAGCACCGCTCACTTTCATGAATGTGAAGGATATCTTCATACGGGCACCCGTATGGGCTAAAACCCGCCGTCCACAGGCAGCGGATTTAAACAATCCAGTGCGCGAACCTGCTGGACAGAAACCAAGTCCAACTCGGGGGAAGCGGCCATCCGAGAGCAATTAGGACGTGAAACGCGGTGAGGAAAGGAACTTCAGAATGAAAGTATTCCTATACATCGGCTTACTTTTTACCGTATTGCTGACAAGCGGTTGTTGGGACCGAACGGAGATCAATGACCTTGCGTTCATTTCGGGTACGGCATTTGACTTGACGGATGACGGAGAGTATTTATTGTCGGTACAGATCGCAATCCCATCTTCCGGTCTGGGGGGGGCGGGGAGCGAAGGAGGCGGACAGCAAGAAAAGTTTTTTGTATTGTCCGCCGCGGGAAAGAATGCCGACGATGCATTCCACAAGATTCAGAAAAAAAGCTCCCGCCGGTTATTTACCGCCCATCGCAGCGTTATTTTTATAGGCGAATCCTTAGGCAGACATGGGATCAACGATATTCTTGACGTTTTCAATCACGATCCGCGCCAACGATTAAGAACCTATATCATGATGGTAAAGGGAGGAGAAGGACGAGAAATTCTCGAAGCGAAATACCCCTTTGAACAAGTGCCTGTCGAAGCGGTCAAGGAAATGGAAAGTCTGGAGACCGAACTGGCGATTACCTTGCGTGACTTTTTCATCGCGGCATCAAGCGAAGGCATCAGTCCGGTTATGGGCGTTATCGAAGCCAAGGATTATTCGGAAGGAACAAAAAAAAGCAAAAACGACCTGTTTAAGCTCTCGGGGTCAGCCATTTTAAAGGATTTAAAGGTAGTCGGGTTTTTAGACGAAAATGAGACCAATGGATTTATTTGGGTTACCAATCAGATGAAGAACGGCAGGATCAATGCCTATTTACCGGAAGGCGGCGGAATGGTCGGGATGTTGATAAGTCATGCAGAACGAAGAATTGCCTTCGATATAAACGGGGATAAGATTAAAATGAAGATTCAATTGCATGGGGAAGGAAGTATCGTTGAAAATAACACCCCCCTGGATATCAGTCGGCCGAAGAATCTCCAGCTTGTGCAGCAAGTATTGGAGGCAGCGGTTGAGAAACAAGTTCGGGATGTTTTATTCAAAGTCCAAGGGCGCTATAAAGTAGATAGCGTGGGTTTCGGCCAAGAAATCTACCGCAATAAGCCGAGACAGTGGAAATCGTTGAAGGAACAATGGGATAGGAAGTTTCCTCAGGTAGACATTTCAATTGCTGCAAAGCTGAGTTTAAACGGAGCCGGCATGGGAGGTCCCCCTCTGCAATTGAATGAAAAGGAGATCAAAAAATGATCGTGCAAATAGCGGGTTATGTACTTTTATTGGCGGGATGGTCTTTCGTTCGAATACAATCCTTGCTAAACAAGCAAAAAAACAAAGAAGCAGCCGTATACGGTGGTTTAATGGGAGCAGCCTCTATTATCGGCTCCTTATTAATCGCGCGGGTCGACCTGCCAGGCTTTGCTGTCCCTTTCAAAATTATTTTTGAACCCATCGGGAAAATGCTGTCAGAGCCGTGAATTTTCCACTCTTCTTCTTATCGTGTCTATCACCAGAAGTAACAGCGGTAAGAAACTTTGGTTGAAGAAAGCCAGGAGCGGGAATGTAAAAGCAAGATAATTTAGAAGTTCCGCTCCGTTTTTGAAAATCCAGACTGATCCAATGAGGGACAACAGTGTTATGGGAAATACGATTTCGCGGTAACTTCTCATTCCGAAAAGCTGGCTTATGCAATGGCATAATATAAACAACGATACCGATACCTTCACAAAACACCCCATTACCCACATTGAAACTGCGATTGCTTCCAATCGTTCGAAGGATCCGGCAATACCGATATATTGGATGACGCTTAGAAAAGAAAAGGTCAGTTTACCCGTCAATGGACCGAGGACCATAATTGTAACTATTACAATGATAAAAATAAGCACGACAATACCGGAAAGCGCAATCAGCGAAACCTTGCGGGCCTTTTTCGGTTGATTCAAATAAGGCAGGAGCCATCCGAGAATAAAGAGTTGATTCATATATCCGCCTCCAGGGCTGACTGCACCTTGTAATACAGGCAGAATTCCTTCTCCCAAAATCGGCTTTAGTTGATTGTGATTCGCTTCCCCGATTGTCAGAATCAAGAGCGGAATCAAAAAAAACAGAATGAGTACCGTAATAAACTCACTACATCTTGACATGACCTCAATTCCCGCTTTGGCGGCCAGACCGCATAAGAACAAGAACATCAGACTCGCTACGATGGAAGGGCTTTTTGGCAATAGCAGCGTATTGATAAACCCGGCGTGCTGCATGGTAATAGTTGAAATAGAAATAAACCAATAATAAATGTAATTAATTGCGAAAAGCCTCCCTAACCATTTCCCGAGGATTTTTGAACCATATTGGTTGATCGTCAAACCCGGATAACGATTCGAGAGGGTAATCATCACCCATATGCTCAGTAAGCCTGTTAGAGAAGCAGGGAAAACCGACATCCAGGCATCTTGTTTGCCGAACATGGTCATAATACCGGGAACGGTTAACATGATTGTGGAAATGACAAAGGTAAATAGTAAAAAGCCCAGCTGGGTTCCCGTGATTTTTTCCGTTGTCTCCATCTACGCGCAGCGCTCCCTTCCTCGCAGAGGTGTCTCAAGTATTGACTTATCGCATTCCATTTATACCGCGTGTCCTGATATGTTTGATTATAGCCTGTGGCTGGACGACACCGTTTCCTTTCATAGAGCAGCAGTCGGATTCAATCTGGTAAACCGGGGTTGACAGACTATCTACTAAAAGGTAGAATGACAAACATGAACAAAAACAAAAATACAGCAGAGCTTATTTTGGATGTTGCCCAGTCGATTGTTCAGGAATTCGGGTTCAACGGATTCAGCTATGCGCATATTGCAGAAAAAGTAGGTATACGTACTGCCAGTATTCATTACTATTTCCCTAACAAGGAGGATTTGGGAGAAGCGCTGATAGAACGGTATTACAAAAATTTTATATCTTCAGTCGCTCAAATTGATACCGACACACAGGACAATTTGGAAAAACTGCGCAAATTCATTTTACTTTACGATGCTCCTGTGCAGGTGTATTGTACTTGTTTGAGCGTAATGCTCTCTACTGACCTGGCTACGTTATCAGGCAATGTAAGAGAAGGGGTAGCTCAGTTTTTCGCAGCCAATTTGGAGTGGTTGGAACGAGTGTTGGATCAGGGGCGGGCCGGAGGACATCTGAATTTCGAAGGTACCGCGGAAGTTCAAGCCCATCAGTTTCTTGCATCGCTTCAAGGTGCACAATTACTTGCCAGAAGTTTTCGGGATGTAAGCAGGTTTAACAGAATTGCCGATGGATTGATATCCGCTTTAACTTAAAATAAAGCGGATATTTTTTCAAGTATAATCTACCTTTTAATAGATAGATGAAATAGGAATTGGAGGAGGTGAAAAGATGCTGTATGAGCTGCGAATTTATGATGTTAATCCAGGCAAAATGAAGGTTATCCAAAATAGGTTCAGAGATCACGTCATTCAATTATTCATGAAACACAATATGAAAATCACACAATTCTGGGAAGATTCAGATGAAGCGAATAACCGCCTCTATTATGTTGTTGAACATGCTGATTTGGCAATGCGCAACCTTAATTATGATCGTTTTCGCAACGATCCTGAATGGATTGAATTAAAACGAATTACAGAGCTTGACGGGGCGTTGGTTAACAAACAAGAAAGTATATTTATGAAGAACGTCGCATTTTTCGGGAACAAATGAAAAACAGGAATCATATCGGCGGATATTGGTTTGGCCGACAACAAATAAAGTTTGGAGCGATACCAATGAGTATATTTCAAAAACGAATGAAAAAGGAGATTAAATCGATGTCATCATCAAAAGTGAATTTAGCCGTCATCTATTACAGCTCAAATGGAACTAATTTCCAATTGTCCCAATGGGCAGCGGATGGAGGTCTTCAAGCCGGGGCGGATGTGAAAGTTTTAAAAGTACCGGAAACTGCGCCACAATCGGTTATTGATGGCAGTCCAACCTGGAAAACTCATCTTGAAGCGACCAAACATATCCCTGCCGTGTCTTTGGCAGATCTGGAATGGGCCGATGCGATAATCTTCAGTATGCCGACCCGATTTGGTAATCTTCCAGCTCAAATGAAACAGTTCATCGATACGGCGGGCGGTCTTTGGGCCCAGGGCAAACTGGTGAATAAAGTGGTGAGCGCCATGACTTCCGCCCAAAATCCGAATGCCGGACAGGAACAAACGATACTTCAGTTGTACACGTCAATGTACCATTGGGGTGCGATTGTGGCAGCACCCGGATTTACTGATCCATCGATTTTTGCTGCCGGAGGGAATCCGTATGGCACAAGTGTGACAGTGGATCAAAATGGAGCGATGAAGGAAGACGTGCGCGCTGCTGCCGAACATCAGGCAAAACGCACCGTATCCGTTGCTAAATCCATGAAGATCGGCTTAGAACAATCATAAGAATCATCAATTATTGCGATCCTACATGCAGGCTATTTATCAGGCATAATTAAAATTTCATAAAAAGGAGTAAACTAACACATGGATATTCAGGGAAGAGTAGCAGTCATAACTGGCGGCAGCAGCGGTCTTGGAAAAGCGATGGCCATTGAGCTGGTGAATCGGGGAGCGAATGTAGTTATCAATGGACGTCGTGAACAAGCGCTGGTTGAGGCTGCAAAAGAAATCGATCCTACAGGAAAACAAGTACATTTTGTTGCCGGTGATATTGCAGATTCCGAGATTGCGCTGCGCTTAATCAACGAAGGTTTGGCTCATTTTGGACGCATTGATACTTTGGTTAACAACGCAGGAATCTTCATGGCTAAGCCATTTACGGAGTATTCAGAAGAAGACTTTGCAATGATTTTATCCACTAATGTTGTCGGATTCTTCCACGTTACCCAACGAGCGGTGGTAGAGATGCTGAGACAAGGAACGGGCCATATCATTAACATTACAACGAGTCTGGTTGACCAACCGGTAGCTGGCATTTCTTCCGTACTCGCCTCATTGACGAAGGGAGGTCTGGTCTCGGCAACGAAATCATTAGCGATCGAGTATGCTTCAAGGGGGATCCGCGTGAATGCCGTTTCTCCGGGTCACATCAAAACGCCGATGCATCCCGTCGAATCCCACGATGCCCTGGCCAAGCTTCATCCTATGGGACGCATGGGCGAGCCGCATGATATCGTCGAAGCCGTCTTATATCTGGAGACAGCCAGCTTCGTAACGGGTGAAATTCTTCATGTCGATGGCGGTCAGAATGCCGGTCACTAAGCAAATGCAGCAGTAGATACAAAAGGAGGAGAATATTCATGCCAATCGTTACGATCCAGGTGACCCGCGAGGGCACCGCTCCAGATCGTCAGTCGGTTACGGCGGAGGAAAAGGCTGCGCTCATTAAAGGGGCCAGCGAGCTGCTGCTTAACGTTCTGAACAAGCCGTTAGAAGCTACCTTCGTCGTTATCGAAGAGGTTGACACCGAGAATTGGGGTTGGGGTGGACTGCCTGTGCTGGAGTATCGCCGTCAGCTTGCTGCCAAGATGAAGTGATCACATTGAAGGAGTTCAAAGCTGCTTCGCCACCTTCACTGTGACAGTGCAGGTGGCATATTTCATTCGCTTGTGTCGGGTGGCATGAACTTAGTCTTCTGAATTAATGTCCGCGTAAATGGGGCTGTTGTCAACAGCCCATTTACACGGATTTTTTTAGTTATCTTCGCCGATTATAAGCCTGCGATTGAGTAAGCCAGGCACAGCGGTTAAACTAGTGACAGAGGTGTATACACCGATCCTCAAGACATGGGGAAGATGGCTATTCGCTGCGACTGCCCATGTGCCGATGGCCTGTTCTTGCCGTCCGGATCGTGGACCAAACGGTCCAGAGCTGTTTTGGAGCGGCCATAAAAACTTATGGATCCGGTGACACCAAGGGGTTTTTCGTCAAAGGAGGCCTGGCCTAATGGATGATAATGAGAAATGCGTGATTAGACGCCTAGCGGTTTTTCTGCGGTATGAGGCGGAAATTGCCATTATTGAAGTGGAAGGAAAAGAGATCCGCATTCCGGCGGACAAGATCGGCCCGGATGCTGTCCCCGGCGGTACGCTGGCCTGGACACGGGGCTTATGGCGCCCGGCTGATTGAAGCTTTGGCCTCGTCGATCATCATCAAGCTTGTTAGCCGGCTGCTCTTAACGGGTAAGGAAGAGAACGGCATCCGCCTTGGCGGGATTCCGAATTCCTTATTAGGGGGAAGCCCGATATGACACATTTGAAGCAAAAGCAGCTGGAAGATCTAAAGCATAGGCTTGCGGAGGAAAAGGAAGAGCTGGAGAGCCATTTCAGGCTTGAAGACGCCGATGAGAGGGGCACGATGACGGATTCCACCGGGGAACTGTCCTCTTACGACAATCACCCGGCCGATCTGGGCACGGAAACCTTTGAGCGGGGGCGGGACATGGCTGTTGACGAATCAATGGAGAATAAGCTGCGAGAAGTGAACGAAGCGCTCGTCCGGATGGAGGAAGGGACTTACGGTCAATGCCGTGAATGCGGCGAGACTATTGAGTATGAACGTCTGCAGGCGCTTCCTACCGCACAAACCTGTATCAAAGATGCTTCCAGTCCCGGGATTAATGAAGAGCGGCCGGTGGAAGAGCAGGTTATGACTCCGCCGCCGAAGGGGGCTGGCGCCAACCGTCAGAATCATGCAGGCCGATTCGATAATGCGGATGCCTGGAAGGAAGTGGAGAGCTTCGGCAGCTCGGACGGGACTGTCGACCCGGATTCGGATATTCAGCCGGAAGAAGGTTTGAAGCCGCAATAATGTGGTAATAGAAGGAGGGACAACTTCACCATCTATTATCAGGAGGTAACAATATATGAATAACGCAATGAACCTATGGGATACGCTCCCGGAGAACACAGTCGATGAGAAGGATGCGCTGCAGGAAGTGGAAGATACGCTGGCTGAGCTTGAAATCTACCTCGACCGCTATCCGGAGGATGACATAGCACGCATGCAGTATGAACAATTTTCACAAAAGCGGGAAGCGCTGACCGCTGATTCGATAGCCGGCATTTGCAAAGAGCTGATCTGCCTTGAGAGCATACGTTCTCTGCAGAATGCGGCCATCTGATCATCCGCTGCCAGGATGATGAAGTCAGAAAATAAGGAACCGCTCCTGCCAACTCGCGTGGGTGCGGTTTTTGCTTCTTTCGTGGAGGCTCTGATTATGGGAACAGCGTTGAAATAGAGGGAATTTAGCCTGAGTGGAGATTGGGGTGAACCGTGATGGGAAAAATCAAAATTGGCATTGTTGGGACCGGATTTTCCGCAAGCTTTCATCTGGAGGCGCTCCGGCGGCTGCCGCATGTTGAGGTGGTGGCGATCTCGGGAAGCAATCTGGAGAGGGCCTTGGAAGTGGCTTCACGATATGAAATACCCAGGGCCTACGGCTCCGCGGAAGAGCTTATCCGCGATCAGGAGGTTGAAGCGGTGCACAACTGCACGCCCAATGACCTTCATTATGAAATCAACAAACTGACGCTGCTTGCAGGCAAGCATCTGCTCTCCGAGAAGCCGCTTGCTATGGACAGCAAGGAGTCGGAGGCTCTTGTGGCCCTCGCCAAGGCGACCCCTGTTATTAGCGGCGTATGCTATAATTACCGCCATTATCCGCTGGTCGCGGAGACCAGGCGTCGCATAGCCGAGGGAAGAATCGGCGGGATCCATCTGGTGACAGGCGGGTACTTGCAGGATTGGCTGCTGGAGGAGACAGACAGCAATTGGCGCATGTACCCGGAGCGCGGCGGCGCAACGAGAGCGATTGCCGATATTGGCTCCCATTGGTGCGACCTGGTTCAGCATGTGACCGGGGAGAGGATCATGGAGGTTTTTGCCGATCTGAAAACCATCTATCCGGTCCGCAAGGTGCTGACAGGGGAGAACGGACAGGAGACATACAAGGAGGTGCCGGTTCATACGGAGGATTGCGGGATTGTCATGATCCATATGGAAGGCGGCGCTCAAGGCGTCTTCACGGTCTCGCAGGTAAGCGCCGGGCGGAAAAACAAGCTTTATTTTGAAATTTCCGCCGCATCGGAATCACTGCAGTGGGATCAGGAGCAGCCGAACCGGCTGTGGAGCGGGCGGCGCGGCTCCTCGAATCGGGAAATTGGCAGCGACCGGGAAGAGCTGTCCGATGAGGCTGCTGCCATGGTGCATTATCCCGGAGGCCACGAAGAGGGCTGGCCTGATGGCGTCAAAAATCTGTTTATTGATTTCTATGACGCGGTGGAACGCGCCGGGCAGGGCGAGCCTGCCGCGCAGCCCCGAACATTCGCATCGATGGAGGATGGCCATTACATTATGCTGATCAATGAGGCCATTGTTGAAAGTTACCGGCGCAAGTCATGGGTGAAGGTCAAACAGCCCTAAGCCTTGCGCATAAAACGGACTTTACAGCAGAAAAAAAACCGGAATTCCGCCACAAAGCGGATTTCCGGTTTTTGTGTGTGGCTAATCTATCATCCGCCACAAGTAGAAGGTTGAATAAGATAGCCAATCTCCCCAAGCCGAAGAGAGCTGACTAATCTCTGCAATTGTAGGCTTTTGCTCGAGCTGCATAACATGCTTGATGGCATTATGAAGCCCCACATCGGCAATAGGGAAGGCCGAAGGAATCCGCAGGCAGCGCATCAGCACATAATTAGCCGTCCAGGGGCCAATTCCCCGGATGCCGACCAGTTCTTTCTCGATCGCTTGCAATCCGCCGAGCTCAAGCAGCTTTTCCCTGGATAGCTGTCCGCCGGCAATCAGGGATGCGATACCGATCAGGTATTCGGATTTCCTGCCCGTGAGCTGAAGCGGTGTGAGGTTATCGACGGAGAGACCCGCAATCGTGGATGGCTTGGGAAAAATCCAGTAAGAGCGGCCTTCCCATTCTACGGATTCACCGAAAGTTTCGACGAACTTTTTTTTCAGCGTATAGGCAAAAGCAAGATTGATCTGCTGCCCCATAACTCCCCAGCATAAAGCCTCGAATAAATCGTGGATTCCGATAATCCGCAGTCCGTAATGCTCCATCACGGCCCGATTCAGAAGAGGGTCCCTCTCAGCCATTTCATAGAAGGGAGTCAAATCGCTGTCCAGATCAAACCACTCCCACACGTAAGCGGCGACGGCTTCACGCGCATGAGCCTCCGGAAGCGGAGCATCGCCAAGGAATTCGATGCGTACGGTTGCGTTCTCCTCCCCGGAGATTCGGATGAGCACATGCTCTTCATCCACCGGAACAAGCCGGGTGACCTGTCCGTTTTGGATAGCAAACATGCATTCCTTGGAGGAGCGGCTGAGATAACCGAGTACAGCATCGAAGCTGAACGGCTTCGGAGGATAAAGGAGCATACTGCTTATATGGTCGGACCATTTTATCATGTTCATTTTATTCGTCATTGCAGAAATTCCCGCCTTTCGTATAGCTTTATTAAACCATAAATAATCAAAATATGCGCTGCTGCTATCTTGCTCTTTTATTCGCCGTCCGTTTATTATGGGAAAGGTCTGTTCAAAATGGGCAGCACAGCAGAAATTAAATGTGTATCTGTCAAGATTTTGAACATCCTAAACACAAATTGTTTTATTGTTTCCTCGTTGAGGGAATTGTAGAATGTTGGGAACCGCTTCAAGGGAGGGGCATTTATGGAAGACGGGACAATGAGCATACCTGCCAGGCAGGGCAAAGGTCCGGAACAATTGGCTGCTGCAGGAAGGCTGTGCGGCAGTACGAGGCCGGACAGGGAGAAGGCTCATGTTTAAATGGCTGTTCATCAACAGAAGCATCCGCACCAAAATCGTCTTGAGCAGCGTCCTTATTTCACTGATTCCGATGCTTATTCTTTCTTATCTCTTCTATGAGACGAGCACCCGTTCTCTGGAACGGACGATGCTGCGCAGCTCCGATCAGAATGCTGTCTATTTGTCCAAATATCTGGATCAATACTTTCATAATATCGCGACATCGGCCCTTCAGGTGTACAAGTTCGCCCGGATCATCAATCTGATGGAGCATGGCGTCAACTATGGCGACCCCGATTTCATTAATCTGAAGGACACGCTGCAGAACTATTATTTGCTCATTCAGAACAACAACAAGGACATTATCAGGACGATGATCTACGGCAAGGACAATACATTGAAGGATTCCTGGTCCATTGCCGGAAGCTACGACCAGATTGATTTCAAGAGCATTCCGGGCTACAAGGAGATGCTCGATTTGCCGTTCCAGCAATCGATGATGCTTTCCTATTATGACGAAACCATGAAGCAGAATTTTTTTGTATACGCGATCACGATCTACAATCCTTTCTATAAGGAGAAATACGGCACGCTCGTTTTCTACATCCAGCAGAAGCAGCTGACGAAAATCGTGGAGTCCAACAACCGCCCGCCCAATGTCATTGTCCTGCAAAATGCCAACGGGGAGGCGTTCTATCGGACAAACGATAAGTATGCGGATGTCGTGGCTGCCTTCAAGCGGCCCGCCAACCCGTACGTGAACGACTCTTATGATATTAGCTTCTCCAAAACGCCGAATCTCCTTGTCAGCACGTCCTATCTCGATCATGCGAATATGGGACTTACAATTGTTTATCCGAGCACGGAAATGGCGCAAAACCGTAAAAACACGCTGCATATTACAATCGGAGCCTTCCTGTTCGTGATGCTGGTCATCCTGCTTTGTTCCATCCTGGCGCAGCAGTACATTACCAGGCCGATCCAGCTGCTGGGCAGGGCGATGAAGGATGTCCGCAAAGGCAATTTCCATGTCAGCCTCAAGCCTTACAAGTACCGGGACGACCTGTCCGAGCTGACGCGCAATTTCAATTTTATGACGGAGAAAATCCGCGATCTGATCGAGCAGGATTACCAGATGCAGCTGCGCAGCAAGGAAGCGCAAATCCTCGCGCTGCAGATGCAGATCAATCCGCATTTTCTGTACAATACCCTGCAAACGATAGGCGGCAAGGCAGTTCTGTTGGGTGACTATGAGATCCACGAGATGTGCCGCGCGCTGGGAGATATGTTCCGCTACAGCTTCTATGAGGGCAATATGGAGTCGACGATCAGGCAGGAGCTTACCCATGTGAACAATTATTTATATATCCAGCAGTTCCGGTTTGACGATGCGCTGTCGGCGGATTTTGACGTGCAGCCGGATTTAATGGACTGCTCCATTATCCGCTTCGTGCTCCAGCCAATCATGGAGAATGTGATTGTGCACGTCTGGGACAAAGAGATGAGCGATCAGCTCCGGATCAGTGTCGGTGCCATCCACGAGCGGGATTCCGTTATCATTACGCTTCGAGACAGCGGTCCGGGCATGGCCCCTGACAAGCTGGCCGCGCTGCGGTCCGGACTTGACCGCAAGTCGCTTGATGTGTTCTCCGGCATTTCCATCGGGCTTAAAAATGTCCATGAACGGATCCGGCTCGTATACGGCGGTCCGAATGGACTGGAGATTGACAGCGAGCCCGGATTGGGTACGACAATCCGGATACGAATCCCTTACAGAAAGCGGAGGGCTTGAGCTTGTACAAAGTAATGGTGGTAGACGACGAGACTGTAGGGAGGAAATCCGTCAGCAAGATGATCAGCGAGCTTGGTCTGGATGTCATTGTCATTGCAGAGGCCAAGCATGGGGAAGAAGCGCTTGAATTAATCCGGATCAATAAGCCGCATATCGTGGTGACGGACATGAATATGCCCATTATGGACGGGCAGCTGTTTCTGGAGAACCTGTACAAGCATTATAACGAAATCAAAACGATCGTGATGAGCGGATACTCCCAATTCGAATATTTGAAGGCGGCCTTGACCTATCAGGCATGCGAATATGTGTTGAAGCCCGTATCCGTTGCCGATTTGAGAGATGCGATGGTCAAGGCGATCGAGGCCTGCCGCAACTATTCAAGTCTTCAGCAGCAGAAGAAATCAACGCAGGATATCGTGAAATTGCGCCGTGAAGAGTTCTTGCAGCATGTCGCAGGCGGACGCATCACGAATTTGTCGGATATCCGCAAGCAGGCGGAGGAATTGCAGATATCCCGGACAGCCGGAAGCTACCGGTTGGCCATCTGCATGTTTCGCCAGTTCAATGAGATTTCCGCTACCAAATTCCACGGCAATGCGGACCTCTTCATGTTCAGCGTCGAAAATATATTAAATGAAGTCGTCGCCGGGGCGATGCAAGGCAGCCCGCCTCTGGTGTACAAGTCCGACGACCGGATGAGGATTTGCCTGATCCTCCCCGAGCAAGTCTTTGACGACAATCGGAGCCGGGAACTGGTAGCGGCCTTTCATCATGCCGTGCACTCGATTCTCAAAGCGGATGTTGCTGCCGGGATCAGCTCGGTTTACCGGGAACTGGACAAACTGCCGGAAGCCTTTCGCGAAGCCAAAGACGAGCTGTTCCGGAATCGGTTGAATTATTCCGGGCTGAGTATATCCTCCTTCGCCGATCCTGCCGGGACAACGAACGGGGAACTGCTGTCTTCATTTGACCTGAAAACACTCCATCAGGCCTTCGCTGCAGGCAAAGCGGCGGAGAGCAGCAGGCTTCTGCAGGTTTTTTTGCGCAAGGCTGCTGCTGATCCTGCAATCACGATCCAGGGCATCCACCGGGATCTTCATAAAATACTGGATATCGCCGCTTCGGAGCTGAAGGGCATCGGGGCGGCCCATCCTTCGCTTTTTGATCCAAGGGCTATTGCGGTTATTCTGGATGCGGAGCAGCTCCGGTTGTTTCTGGACCAGCTGGCGGAGGCGCTGGGCCACTACGGGGCAAGTCTGGGCGTATCGGAATCTGTTCATACAATCCGGGAAGTAGTGCAGTTTATGGATGAGCACTATTTTGAGGATGTCAGCCTGATCGATGTGGCAACAAGGTTTCATATGGACCCGAGCTATCTCAGCAAGCTGTTCAAGACCGTGACCAACGAGAATTTTATTGAGTATCTCACGCGCAAGCGGATGGAAAAAGCATGCGAGCTGCTCGGCGGCTCCGACCGCAAGATCAACGAAATCGCCGAGCTTACAGGCTACGAGAACCAGCGTTATTTCAGCCAGGTATTCAAGAAATTCACCGGCCGGACGCCTTCCGAGTACCGCGAGCATCATGCCCCTGGAACATGATGCTCAAAATATTGAACATCGGAAGCACCATTTATTTTATTACCAGCCGTACCAGAGCGGAAGTAAGATAAAGGCAGAACGGGGAATTTCACGTTCAACCCAAACCAAACAAGAGAAGGGGAAACGAAATGAAAAAGTTTTTAAGCCTTGGCATCTGCGCGCTTCTTCTGATGCTTGCGCTGTCCGCATGTGGAAGCGGCAACAATAATCCGCAGCCTGCTGCAGATACCCCGGCAGCACCGGCCAACGGCGCCGGCAATGCCGGAGCGAATGAGCCTGCTGCAAGCGATGAGCCTGTCACCATTTCGTTCATGCACTTCAAGAGCGATGTGACCGACGGCGTCGCCAAAATCGTCGAACAGTTCGAAAGCGAGAACCCGAACATTAAAGTCGATGTTCAGCCTGTCAAATACGATGATTACTACACGCTGCTCAAAACCAAGATGGCCGGCGGCGATATCATTGACGTGTTCACCCTGAACTCCGGCGCCCAAACGAAGCTGTTCGCGGACGGCGGTTATCTGGAGGATTTGACCGGCAAGGACTTTTTGTCAAACTTCGATGACAGCGTACTGAAGGCGCAGGCAACAGACGGCAAAAACTACATTATGCCTGTAAATGCAGGACCAATTGCTGTTTACTATAACAAAAAAATCTTCAGCGATCTGGGTATTGAAATTCCAAGAACCTACGATGCGCTGATGGCGGCAGCCCAGAAAATCAAGGATTCCGGCAAAACGCCTTTCGCATTGGGCTGGAAAGATCTGTGGACCCTTAATATGTGGATTGGACGGGATCTGCCAAGCAACACGGTGCTTGTAGGCAACATCCCCGACTTCTTCGACAAAATCGAGACGGGCGCCGCCAAATTCGCTGACAATCCGGCTATCAAAACCACACTGGCGCATGCGATGCAGCTCTACCAATACGGCAACAAGGACCAGCTCGGCGTAGACTACAACGGCAGCGTGGATCTCTTCGCCAAGGGCGAAGCCGCCATGCTGTACTCCGGCACATGGCCGCTGGCTGATATCCAGAAGAAAAATCCCGATTTGTACAATAGCGGAATGGGCGTATTCCCTTACCCGTTCAGCAATGACGAAAGCCTGAACAAGCTGGAATTCAATCCGGATGCGTCGCTCGCGGTCAACAGCAAGTCCGAGCATAAGGAAGCAGCGCTGAAATTTCTGGCCTTCATGGCAAGCAAAGAAGGCGGCGACGCATGGGTGAAGAACATCAACTCCCTGAGCTATGTAAAAGGCTCTTCGACTGATATTGCGCCGGCCATCAACGATTTGAAGCCTTACTTCGATAATGGCGAAACCTATGATTCTCAAGGTTATATGGCACGTACGACAATCGACTGGCTGACTCCGCTCGGTCAGGATATGCAGAATCTGTTCTTCGGCAAGGAAACCGAGGATCAGGTCATCAAGAATATTGACGACTGGATTGCCAAGAACCATAAATAACAGATGAAACAGCAGCTGACGGCATAGGCGCGAGATGCCTATGCCGTCAGCTTTAAGGAAGGGAACTTTGGCCTATGGGAAACCTGAAACGAATGATACGCGGCGAGGCATGGTATTTGCTGTTCCTTGTGCCGGGAATCTGTTTATTTTTGATCGCGGTGTTTATTCCGCTGCTGCTCGGAGTCCGCTATTCCTTTACAAGCTGGGACGGAATATCACCCAAGCTTACTTATATCGGCTGGGACAATTACGTGCAAGCTCTTCAGGATTCCGATCTGTGGAGAGTACTCGGAAACACGTTCAAATATGCATTTATCCTCACCATTCTTGTTAATGTTCTATCGCTGCTGCTCGCCCTGCTGCTTGATTCCTATTTGAAATTCCGGAATCTGTTCCGGACGATCTTCTTCCTGCCAAGCGTTATATCCGTCGTCTTGTCGGGATTCGTATGGAACTACAATTACAGCAACGGCTTTCCCAAGCTGCTTGCCTATTTTGGGCTGGACGTCACCAGTCCGCTGGGCAATCCCGATTATGCCTTGTTTGGGCTGATCGTGGTCGCCGTCTGGCAGGGCATCGGCTCTCCGATGATCATTTATATCGCTGGGCTGCAGGGCATCCCGGGCGAATTGATCGAGAGCGCGAAGATTGACGGGGCGGGCGCATTCCGCACGTTCAGAAGCGTGACACTGCCCCTCCTGGCGCCTTCGGTCACCATCAATTTGCTGCTGGTGCTGACAGGAGCGCTCAAAGTGTTTGATCTTGTATTCGTCACTACAAACAGCGGACCGGGCTTTGCCACCGATGTGATGACGACCTTCATCTACAGAACCTCGTTCGCCAATTTCAAAGCTGGATACGGAATGGCGCTGTCGATGATTTTCTTCCTCATCCTGGTCATCGTTACGATTGTCCAGCTGGGCATCTTTAGAAGACGGGAAGTGGAATTCTGATATGAAAGCATCCCGAATAACGGTCTTCATCCTCGTCGCGATTCTCGCGGTTGTGTTCCTGTTCCCGCTTTATGTCGCGCTGCTTATGTCACTGAAAACCTCACAGCAGACGTTCGTTTCCTTTTACGCGCTGCCGTCGAGTTTGAACCTGTCCAATTTCGTGCATGCCTGGGATACATCGAAATATCCGACCGCCATCTCCAACAGCTTGATCGTAACCGCCATCTCCGTCGCCTTGATTATCATTTCTTCGGCGCTGGCCGGGTATTCGATCGCCAGAAGGAACAAGCCGTTCTACAATGCGATCTTTGTCATTCTGCTCTCGGGAATGATGGTGCCTTTCCAGGTGACGATGCTGCCGCTGTACAAAATGGGCAAGACGCTCCATCTGATCAATACGCACTGGGGAATCACGCTTATCTACGGAGGTCTCGGCGTACAGATGGGAGTGCTGTTCTATACCGGATTCATCCGCGGCATCTCCAGGGAAATCGAGGAGGCGGCCCGTATTGACGGCTGCTCGACGCCGGGTATCTTCATCAAGGTCATTATGCCGCTGCTCAAGCCGGTCACCGCGACTGTCATTGTGCTGAATGCGCTGTATATCTGGAATGACTTCCTGCTTCCGCTGCTGTTTCTGCAGGACAAGGCGTACCGTACGATTCCGCTGCAGCAGTATTTTTTCTTTGGCCAATACAGCAGCGATCTGAATCTGGCCTTCGCTTATGCCGTAATGGGGATGATTCCGATCATCGTGTTCTTCCTGTTCATGCAGAGATATATTATAAAAGGTATTGCTGCCGGCGCAATCAAGGGCTAACTTTGATCTTCACGCGCTACAAGTAAACAGCAATCCAGTCCGCCCCATACACCTGATGTCATCTACGCGATGGCATCGGGTGTATTTCATTTGCGCCCTGTGCAGGCAGCAGAGCGCTGTGCGGCGGTGCATTCCGGGGGATAACCACATCCTCAAGCCGCATGCATGAATGCCATGCACGTCGATAACAACCTGAACGTACTGAAAATGGCGGATTCCTGCGAATCTTTATAGGAACGGCATAAGGGACATCAAGGTTGGAGGCAGCATATGAATCCGGTTATGAAGAACAAGACGAAGCATACACATTGGAAAGTGATAATGATTGCATTTGTGATCGTATGTATTTTGGCGGCGGCTGGTTGGGAGATCTTCCGCATGATGGTTGCGAAGCAGGATATTTCAAAGCTGGCTGAGCCGCTGCCTGCGGCGACTATTCTATATGAAGCGAGCGGCAAGGAGGCCAGCCGGATCGCGCTGGGCACCATCGAAGCCGTCCGTTACGAAAGCTTGCCCAAGTCATTCATCGATGCTGTGGTGGCGGTCGAGGACAAGCGTTTCTTCGAGCATGACGGCATGGATATTTGGGGGATCGGCCGGGCGCTCTATACCAATCTCACGTCCGGAGAAACCAGACAGGGCGCAAGCACCATCACACAGCAGCTGGCCAAGAATGTGTTCCTGTCCCAGGAGCGGACATGGTCCCGCAAGTGGAACGAGGTGCTGCTCGCCAAGAAGATAGAGGAGAATTATAATAAATCCGACATTCTGGAGATGTATGTCAACCAGATTTATTACGGAGAAGGGGCATGGGGGATCAAGCATGCCTCGGAAACCTATTTTGGCAAATCCCCCTCGGAACTGACAGTATCGGAGTCTGCACTGCTGGCAGGCCTTGTCAAGGCCCCATCTGCGCTTACCCCCTACAAAAAACCGGATCAGGCCAAAGCCCGGCGCAATGTCGTGCTCCAGCTTATGAAGGACCAGGGCCGGATTACGGAGGAGGTTTACAGTCAAGCGGTCAAAGAAGCGATCATACTGCGGAATCCTGCATCCAAGCAGGATACGGCATTGAAGTATCCGTATTATGTCGATCAGATTATCCGCGAGGCATCCGCCAAATACGGATTGACAGAGAGTGAAATTCTGCATGGCGGTCTGCGGATCTATACGACGCTGGATGCGCGTATGCAGCAGGCGGCTGAACAAGTCTATGCGCAGGAGGAGCTGTTCCCCCCAAGCGCGGCGGATCAATTGATCCAGAGCGGAGCCGTATTGGTTGATCCCCGCGATGGCGGTATCAAGGCGCTTATCGGCGGCAGGGGCAAGCAGCCGTTCCGCGGCTTCAACCGCGCCGTTCAGTTGAAGCGGCAGCCGGGATCAGCCATGAAGCCGATATCGGTCTATACGCCGGCCTTCGAGAAGGGTTACCGCCCGGAAGACAAAATCGTCGACGAACCGGTTAATTACGGGGGGTACCAGCCGCAGAATGCGGGAGGGGCTTACCATGGCGAGGTGACGATTCATGAGGCGATTTCCGAGTCCTATAATATTCCTGCGGTCCGGCTGCTTAACGATATGGGCATCGATGCGGGGATGGATGCGGCGGCCCGGTTCGGGCTTGAGCTGACGGATGCCGACCGTACGCTGGGACTTGCCTTGGGCGGTCTGCAGGAAGGCGTATCCCCGCTTGAGATGGCCGAAGCCTTCGGGGTATTTGCCAACGACGGTACCCGTATGCCGGCACATTCGATTATCCGGATCGAGACCGCGAGCGGCGAGGTTCTCGCTGATGCAGGAGATATAACCGGAGAGAAGACGACCGATCCGGCTATCGCCCGTATGATGACAGCAGAGCTCGAAGGGGTCGTGCAGGATGGAACCGGGAAAGCCGCCGCACTGGCTGGCCGTCCGGCTGCCGGGAAGACGGGGACGACGGAGATGCCGGGAACCGGAGGGGCGGGAGCCAAGGACAATTGGTTCGTCGGTTACACGCCTCAATTGGTGGGAGCGGTATGGCTCGGATACGATCATACGGACGCCGATCATTATTTAACCACAAGCTCCAAAGCCGCGGCTGCCGTATTTCAGGTCCTGATGAATGAAGCGCTGCAGGGCGAGCCGGTCATGGAGTTCCCGGATCCGCCGGGCACATCCAGCGGCAATGCGCATGGCGGTCACGTCGATGACAACGCTGAGAATCAGGATCAGAAGGGACACAAGAACCCGGATAAGGATCAGAAGGAACCAAAATGGCATAACCCGTGGGGTAAAAAAGATGATGATCATCCCCGTGACCGGGAGCATGGTGGACATAAGAAAGACGACAGACATAAAGATGATGACGATGACGATGACGATTGAATAGTGGAGAAAACTGCTTCTGAAGAATTTTCTGCCTGCTCTCCGGTTAATCACCGGCCTCTTGCGTTTTATATAGATAAACGGGATGTCGCCGCTAAACACGGGTGACATCTTTTTTTGTTCCGGAAGCTTGATTTGTGCGTCACGCACGCGATAAATTTAAGGGGGGTTAGCATGAAGCGGGCATACCGGATACCCGGGATCAAGATCCTGGTCTTTTTCTTTGGCAGCTGAATAGGAGTTGATTATTCAGACTGAAATGTTGAAAATAACGGCAAAATAAAGACGGAGTACTTTAAGAACGGAGGAATTCTGCATGAGAAGCACTCATCATCAATTGCCGGGAGAAGCTATTCATCTGTACAAGTGGGAGCCGGATGAAGGCGAAGAGATCACGGGCTTGATTCATTTAATCCATGGCTCCTGCGAGCATGCGAGGCGCTATGAGCATTTTGCCAGATATTTGACGGCACGGGGGCTGGTTGTTTATGCCAGCGATCTGCGTGGTCATGGCTGGTCGGTGGGGAAGCGGGAGGAGCTCGGCTTCTTCGGAGAACGGAACGGCTGGGCGGGCATGGTGAGCGATCTGAGGCGTGTGACAGCCCTGGCCAGATCCGAGCATCCGGATTTGAAGCTGACGCTGGTCGGGCACAGCATGGGGTCCTTTCTCGCCAGGCATTATGCCATTATAGCCGGTGAGGAGCTGGACGGTATGATTTTGATCGGAACGGCGCATCAGCCCAGGGTGCTGCTTCATCTGGGGAGAGGGATTGCGGCATGGGAGATCATGACCAAGGGCTGCATGTACCGCAGTCATTTTCTCAATAAGCTGACCTATAAATCCTTCAACCGCCGGATTAAACCGGCAAGAACGCTCCAGGACTGGCTCACCCGCGACGAAGCGGAGGTGGATCGTTTTATTGATGACGAGCAGTGCGGATTTGTTTTTACAGCCGCCGGCTTTCGGGATATGTTTGACGGACTGCTCTACATTACGAAGAAATCCAACATCCGGCACATGCCGCGCAATCTGCCCATTGTCATGCTCTCCGGTCAGGATGACCCTGTTGGCGCCTACGGCAAAACCGTGAAAAGAGCCTACCGTTCTTTCGGTAAAGCTGGGGTAATGCAGCTGGGGATGACCTTGTATGAAGGCATGCGGCATGAAATCCTCAATGAAATTGGCCGTGAGCAGGTATATGGCGATGTTCTCAAATGGATTTACAGGACCGTAATAAAACCGGCGAAACAGACCGCGCATTCATAATCGTCTGAAGTGTGAACAAACCGCTTCTTCAATTTCTTACATAAAGCATAGGAATAAGGCGAATAATTCGTTATAATATAAGGGATCTCGTCAAAAATTTCATTATTAAGGAGAACAACCATGGAAAAAATACTTATTTTCGGACACAAAAACCCGGATACGGACACCATTTGTTCCGCAATCGCTTACGCCGATCTGAAAACTCAGCTGGGTCTGAATGTTGAAGCCGTTCGCCTCGGTGAAGTGAACGGAGAAACGCAATATGCGTTGACACAGTTCAACACCGCAGCACCCCGTCTTATGGAGACGGTTGCCGGTGAAGCTTCCAGCGTTATCCTGGTTGACCATAACGAACGCCAGCAAAGCGCTGCCGATATTGATCAGGTTCGCGTTGTGGAGGTTATCGACCATCACCGTATTGCCAATTTCGAGACAAGTCAGCCCTTATACTACCGCGCTGAGCCGGTTGGCTGTACAGCGACGATTCTCAATAAAATGTACAAGGAAAACGGCTTGAAAATCGGCAAAGAGATTGCCGGTCTGATGCTCTCCGCCATCATATCCGATTCCCTGCTGTTCAAATCCCCGACCTGCACGGAGCAGGATATTGCGGCAGCCCGCGAGCTTGCCGAGATCGCCGGCGTGGACACTGACAGCTACGGACTGGAAATGCTCAAAGCGGGAGCAGACCTTAGCGACAAGACGATCGCTCAACTGATCTCCCTTGATGCCAAGGAGTTTACGATGGGCAGCTATAAAGTGGAAATCGCTCAAGTAAACGCTGTGGATACCAATGATGTGATTTCCCGTCAAGCCGAGCTTGAAGATGCACTGAGCGGTATTATCGCCGATAAAGGACTCGACCTGTTCCTGCTGGTCGTGACCGATATTCTCAATAACGATTCCGTTGCACTTGCGCTTGGCAAAGTATCCGGTGCTGTTGAAAAAGCTTATAACGTCAAGCTTGCCGACAACAAAGCAATCCTCAAGGGCGTTGTGTCGCGCAAATCGCAAATCGTCCCTATTCTGACGGATACGTTGAACAACTGGTAATTCTAATCGATTCAGAGAGTAGCCGCCGGCCTTTGCGCCTGCGGCTTTTTTATTTCCAATTTTAGTAATTTTCATAATGGATATCAAAGGCCCTAATATATGGTATTATGTGAAAAGTGAACTTTTGGCATCTGCGTAAAGGAGTTGGGGGAATTGATCAGGACCATTCTGCAAAGCCTGCTGGCAGGGGCTGCGCTCGCCGTTATTTATTTGGCGGTGCAGATTGGACAAGGCGTCTACATGACCATCAAATATGTGCCTGACATTGCCGAGGCGTATAAAACGGTGGAGCCGGCTGCAAGCGAGGTTTCTTTTGGCCGGGTGGAGAGTCCGAATCAAGAGATCTACATGTTCATATTTATTGTCCTGGCAGGAAGTGTCCTGTTTATTTTGGGAAAGCTTGGCTATAGGCGTTATCTCAAAAAATCTTGATTGCTGCAAGCGTTTCCTATAGAATAAAAAGTATGTTGAAGCAGGAGGTAGTTTGCCGTGATGATGATGACCGTATTCTTGACAGCTGTTCAGTCCTAATAAACTGAATAGACGGTATTTCCAAATTGAGATGAGAAGATTCGGTCGGGTGGCCGGATTGATTTTTCATGGCTTGATTGGGATACCGGAAATGTCTTGAACATTACGGTCAATCGGTTGCTCCTGCAAATAAACAGGGTTATTTCAGTTATTACCCGTTGTATGCCTGAGCTGTGAATGGACATTTGTTCATTTGCGGCTTTTTTTGCGTTCAGCCGGTTTTCCGATTTTCCATTATCGGAGGAACCCAGCATGAATAGAATTCATTATATGGCCACGGTGCTCCCCGGAATAGAAGCCGTCCTGGCTGATGAAATGACCCGTAAAATTCCGGAGGCGCAAATCAAGTCGATTAAACGAGGAAAAATCTTTTTTGAAACGGCTTTGCCCGCCCGCGATCTTCTGTCCTTGCGCACCGCAGATAATATATACCGTGTAATCTGCTGCTTTTCCGTTGGGCTGCACCGCTCGGACCTGCCCAGTCTGCTGAAGAATATCGCGGCATGCGATTTATCTTTTGCAGATACCGCCGGCTTGCGCCAGGGAGGATTCGTGGTCAATGCCAGCCGGAAGGGTGCGCACAGCTACAGCCGGTTTGAGGCGGCTGAGGCGGCCATGTGCGGCATCGGGAGGCATTATCGCGGGTGGAGAAAGGGAAGCCCTGAGAGTCACAGCTGCGAATTTCGCCTGGATATTGATGATGATGCGGCTGTTTTTTCATTCCGTATGACGGATTCTACCTTTAGATACCGCTCCAGGGACCGCATCTTCACTCCCGGTGCTCTTCGCCCAACCGTTGCCCACTCGCTTGTGTGGCTGTCATCGCCGCAGCCTGCCGACCGCATCATCGACCCGTGCTGCGGATCCGGAACTTTAGTAGGCGAACGCCTGGCTTATCCTCTTCGGGAAATCAGGGGAGGGGATTGTTCCGCGAATGCGGTTCAGGCCAGCAGGCATAATTTGCCCGAGAGGTTCCCGGCAGCTATTCATCAATGGGATGCAAGGAATCTGCCGATTGACAAAGGCTGGGCCAGCACGATTATCAGCAACCTGGCGTTCGGCAGGCAAATAGGCCAGCGCGAGTCATTACAGGAGCTGTATGGCGCTCTGCTCAGGGAAATGTCCAGGCTGCTTGACTCGGCGGGCAGAGCTGTTCTTCTTGCGGAAGACGGCGCACTGCTTCGCCCGGCAGCGGAGCAATACGGGCTTGACTGTACGGAGCTGATGAGGATCAGTCTGAAAGGGATTCAACCCGCGATCTACCGTTTAACCAAATAGCTGACATTTAATAAAAAGAGAAGAGGGATTTATATGTCTGTCATCAAGTCTGATATAGACGGCCAGTCCGCCGCTGCTTTTCTGCAGGATTATTGGGGAGAGCCTGTTTCAGGATTGGAGGCTATTGAACAGGGAGAGGTCAACCGCGCATATTTCTTCCGGTTCAGGGAGCAGGATTATGTTGTTCGTTTTAATGCCCAGGAGAGCGGATTTCAAAAAGAGCGTTACCTCTCCGACCATTTCGCTTCAGATGAGCTGCCAATTCCGGCAATTATTGAAATCGGGCCAGTTAACGGGATGTACTTCGCGATCTCCAAGCGCGCTGCGGGAAAGACCCTGGTTCAATATGATGCGGATCAGCTGCCCCTGCTCCAATCCATGCTGATTAAGCTTTTTGCCGGGATAAACAAGCTGAATGTGGGGGAGACACAGGGGTTCGGATGGATTCTGCCTTCCGGCAATGGCAGCCAAGCAAGCTGGCAGGCGCATCTGGAATCGTCCTTCGATGAGAAAGAGCCGGGATTCTGGCAGGGCTGGCATGGTTTGTTTGAGGGGAGTTTCCTGGATAAAGGACTGTTCGATGCCTTATACGGCAGGATGATGAGGCTGGCTGCGTACAGCCAGGAGGAACGTTATCTGGTTCATGGCGATTTTCATACGGGAAATCTGATCGCAGACGGGCCGCACTTGACCGGCGTGATTGACTGGGAAATGGCGATGTATGGCGATTATATGTTCGACCTGGCCACCTTTGATTTGTGGTCGCCGCATGTCAGGCTTCCCGAACTTTATTATAAGCATTGTCAAGCTGAAGGCAAAGAGATGAGGCATTTTGAAGAGAGGTTTCTCTCGGCTCTGCTGTGCAAGGGTCTTGATGCTCTGCGGTTCTATGCCAGAACCAATGACGAGCATGCCTATGTATATGTAAGGGACGATCTGCTCCGCCGTATTGCCGGGAATAAGATATAATGAATCACCCCTTCATTTCTATGGCCTTTCGGAAGCAGTTCCGAAAGGCTTATTTGAAATATAAGTAAGCGTTTATTTGGCTAAGCTTTGCTTATTTCGGAGGGAGGAAAATACCGGTTGTTACTGAAGGAGCTCAGCGGACAGCTGACTGTCCAAGCAGCGCATGGGCCAAAGCCCTGATCCCCGGTTCTATATCCTCAAGCCTGGGCTTGGCGTAGCTGAGCCGGATATAACCTTCCTCTGATCCATACACGGTTCCGGGGACGAATACGACTCCGCTGCGGATTCCTTCCTCCAGCAGACGGCTGTCATTTACCTTCCGGTTGATTTTGCACCACAGGTTCAGACCGCCATGCGGAAGGTCGAAGGTGACGGCATCCGGCAAATATTTGTTCAGGGCGTCGATCATCTCGTCCCGCTTCTGCTGCAGCGCCATCTGCAAATGGATAATATGGTCATCAAAACGTCCGGAGCGCATCAGTTGTTCCGCCAGCCATTCCGATACGATGCTGAGCCCAAAATCCATTTGCTGCCTGGCATCCGCGAGCCGGCTGACGACAGATTGCGGGGCAGCAAGCCAGCCAATCCGCAGGCCGGAGGCGGCAATTTTGGATAAGGAGCCGATATACATCACGATGCCGTCCTTGTCCAGTGCTTTCAATGTCTGCGGAGGCTCCGGCAGCATCGAGGTGAGGCTGAAAGGATCGTCCTCGACAATGGGAATCCTGAGTTCTGCGGCGATTTCCAGAAGACGTCTCCTCTTCGTCAGACTGAGAATACTCCCGGTGGGATTCTGGAAATTGGGATTCAGAAAGACCATTCGAATCCGGTGCTCGCGGTACAGCCTGGCGACATCCTCCGGATCAATGCCGTCCTTGTAAACTGGAAGCCGGCAGATGCGAAGGCCTGCAGACTGGAACATCGGCAAGGAGTAGCAGTAGGAGGGATCCTCAATCGCTACCGCATCTCCCGGTGATAACAGGCATTGGGTGATCAAGTACAGGGACTGCTGGGAACCCGATGTAATCAATATGGAGGATTCCGTGGCGGCTATCCCGTGCCGGCGGCCAAGAAACCTTGCCAGGGTCGTGCGCAGCGCCGGGCTGCCCTGGGGATGATCGTAGCCCAGATGCTCCGTAAAGGGCTGCTCCCGCAGCAGTTCCTGGACGAGTTTATTGGGAAACAAATCGGCCGATAGCTCGCCGCTTGCCATATCGATCAAATTCGCGTCATGACGGACGACTTCGCGGATACGCCGCATCAGCGGGAGATTGGGAAGGAAAGCTCCTCCCTCCGTATACTGCCGCCAATTTGGCGTATGGGATGGAGTGAGTCCCCATTTGGTGCGGCTGACGCTGGTGCCTCTGCCTACAGCACTTTCCAGCAATCCGGATGCGCGCAGCTCTTCATAGGCCTGAACAATGGTGCTGCGGTTCACATCCAGCTGCTCCGCCATTTTCCGCTCGGACGGAAGCAGACTGCCCGGAGGAAGCTCGCCGCATGCAATACTCCGCTCCAAATGCTCCACGATTTGCCGGTATATCGGCTGTTTCGAATGCCGGTCAGGTTTCCACATCTAGAAGTCACACCTTTGACAAATAAAATACAGGCTTGAACGGTACAAACGTATCATAACCGGTTCAAGCTATCATACAGCCTGCCGATTGGATTTGCAATTGACCATCCAATTCATCATTTCACCTCAAATGGATGGGTTTATTCTAATCCAATTGGCTGGTTACAAGGGGGTCATTTGCTTCTATGATAGGGGCATATCGAACAGAATTGCATCTTCAACAGAGATGAATTAGGGCTTGCAGGAGAGGATGGTCAGGATGGGGCAAAATGTACGGATTGCAGTCGTTCAAGCGGCGCCGGTTCTATTTGACAAGGAGTCGGCACTGGAGCGTATCGCCGATTACGCATCGCAAGCGCAATCTCAAGATGCCCGTCTGCTTGTGTTTCCAGAGGTTTTTGTCGCCGGCTATCCGAGAGGGCTTTCCTTCGGCGCCCGGGTTGGCAGCAGAACGATGGAAGGCCGCAAGGACTTCGCAAGATACTGGGAGAGCGCTGTCGATATTCCGGGCAAGGATACGCGTCGTCTAGGCGAGATTGCCCGTGAGACCGGTCTTTATCTGGTTATCGGAGTGGTTGAGCGCGACGGGGAATTCAGCGGCGGTACACTTTACAACACCATCCTGTATATAGGGCCGGACGGGGAAGTGCTGGGCAAGCATCGGAAGCTGATGCCGACAGGAGCCGAAAGGCTGCTGTGGGGGCAGGGGGACGGCAGCACCTTGACGGTGATCGACACGCCTTTTGGCCGTATTGGCGGTTTGATCTGCTGGGAGAATTATATGCCCTTGGCGAGAACGGCCATGTACGCCAAAGGTATCGATATTCTGGTCACGCCCACTGCGGATGCCCGCGATACATGGCAGGCTACCCTCCGGCATATTGCCTGCGAAGGACGCTGCTACGTCATTTCCAGCAATCAATACGCAACAAAATCGACCTATCCCGAGGATTTATACGGCTATGACAATATCGCAGGCGATCCGGAGGTGCTGTGCCGTGGCGGCAGCGCGGTTGTAGGGCCGCTGGGCGAATATGTCGCCCAGCCTTTGTATGATGAAGAAGGCCTTATTATGGCCGAGCTGGACATGGCGCTGGTAACGCAGAGCCGGTTTGACTTTGACGCAGTCGGCCATTACAGCCGTCCTGATGTGTTCCAGCTGACTGTTAACGAGTCGAAGCAGAGCATTGTTCGCTTTAACGTATAGGACCTGGCGGCAGCCTGCTTCACAATAGATAAGGGAGGTGGACAAAATGGGTGTACCTGCTTTTGTATGGATTTGTGCGATTATTATTGCCATTATCGTAACCTGGATAACCATTTGGGTAACGAACAAAGCCTATTCCCGCAGATGGGAGGACAGGACCAGCGAGATCGACCGGACAGACAATTAGCATAGGGCAGCCTCCTCTTTAAGGCCGGCAAGGCCGCTTCTTGCCATGTAAGATTTTTGAAAGGGTTATTTTCAGATTATTGCCAAATATGGTATGATTGCAATAATCTGTACTGCCCTGTCAAAGGGGTATGAAGCGGCTGGGGAGGGGAATTTCTTGCGCACTCATTACATCCAGGGAGTAGACCATGTTCAATTGCCCGTCAATGATTTGAAGAAAGCGACACAGTGGTATTCCGAGGTGCTCGGACTCGAGGTTAAATCTGTACATAAGCATGCAGCATGGCTGCGTTTTGCCAAAGGCCCCTTTTTGATGCTCCACCACAGCAATAAGGAAACGAAGGTTCAATGGCTGTCGGAGGAGGATATTCCAATGCCGGCTTTTATGTTCATTACGGAGAATATGGTTCAATTGAAGCAGCAGCTCGACAAAAATAATACCTTCATCCGTATGTATCAGGATGAAGGCTTCGGTTGGGTAATCAAATTCGTCGATCCGTTCGGCAATGAGCTTGGTGCATATCGGCCGAACTGAACAGTTTTTTGCTTTTTTTATGACTTGTCATCGCTGGTAATTAGATTAAGCAGTCTGATCGTCGTCC
Organism: Paenibacillus sp. JT22N12; assembly: GCF_056269365.1. Lineage (NCBI taxonomy): Bacteria > Bacillati > Bacillota > Bacilli > Caryophanales > Paenibacillaceae > Paenibacillus > Paenibacillus sp. JT22N12. Next base: position 155,233 of record NZ_JBWDNU010000015.1, read on the forward strand.
CTGCGGACTCTTTCTTTTTGTTCTCGGTGACGACCAGCTTAAATGAATGCGTGCCCGATGTCAGACCGCCGGTTATGAACATCTTTTTTGTCGTGGAGACTTTGGAATAGGCATCCACCAGGCCTGCGAACTTTCCGTCTATATATACTTTGCCGATTCCGCCGCTGCTTGAAGTCTCGACATTGAGACCCAGCACGTTCCCTTCGAAGGAACTGCTGATATAGTCCCCCGGGCGGCTGCCTGTATAGCGGTTGTTGTTTTCAACAAATCCTTGCGAGCTCATGTCAGAAGGGGAAATCATCGTTTCATTTCCTGTATGGAACAGCTCCGAATCAGGAAAAAGAGGCGATTCGGGAATCGCTGTTATGGCTTTGCCAGCGTTCAGATTGGCTTCCAGGGCTTGCATAATTTGGCCGGTGTACAGCTCATATCCGCGGCTATTGGGAAGAGTGCCGTCATCCGTCAGGTTTTCTTTTTGGTTGGAGAGGAATTCGTTTCTGGTCTCGATTGCGGTGAGCCCGTAATAGGCACTCAGTTTTTTGAGTATATCGGGGTAAGCGTTATTCTTCACGGTGTTTTCGATAAACAGCAGAATTTCAGCTTTTGGATTACGGTTCTTGATATTGCGGATCAAGCTCTCGTTGATCGCACCGTATGTTTGCGGGTCCAGTGCAGCCTGATCATTCTGGCCGAAGCTGATAATGGCCAGGTCATATTTGGCATTGACGTTCAAGAGCTTCCAGTAGTCAGACCATCCTCCGAAAACAGTACCTGCGGGATTGGTGACCAGCGTTCGCAGCGCCGTCACCTGGCGGGTTGTTTTCATCTGATCCTCGAACCGGTAAAACCACTTGTCCCGCTTGCGGCCAGTCCCGTCACTTTGACCGATAGCATCTCCGATCACCAGATAGTTGATGAATGAGCCTGTCTTCATTTTGTCGTACACATTCGAGGAATTTGGCTGAATCTGTAGGGAAGCGGCATTTACTGTCGAGGTCATCCTGATTTTGTTCTGCAAATTTTGACTGCCTAAAAATAATGTGAAAAGAAGAATGATGACTAGAAACCCTGCTGGCAGAATCGGTTTTATTAAGAATAATTTAATCATTCTCTTCAATATCACCAGCTCCTACTATTTAGTTTTGTTTATTACGATACAAATCGTATCATTTACAATGATTAATGTAAATAATAACAGAACCTTTTCATAAAAAATTTATTTATGAACTGCACAAAATTTATATTTTTTACAATTATTTACTCGTGTCCTGGCTGGATGTAGGTTATTCTGAGACGGATATCGGGTCGAAATGTGACGAGTTGCTCAATCCGGTCTAACGAAGGGAAGCTAACGATGCTGCTTGAAGTGAGTACGCTTAAAGAAAAGATACCTGCGGGAAACAGGTATCCGTTCAATATTCCTTCCATTAAGTCTCTGGATCGGCTGCGCTTTGGCAAGAATGTAACCTTTCTGGTCGGAGAGAATGGATCGGGCAAATCAACGCTGCTGGAGGCGATCGCTTATCAATGCCATTTCAACACAGCAGGAGGCGGACGCAACAATCAATATGAGCTGGCCTCCTCCGGAGCACAGCTCGGTGATTATATCCGGCTATCGTGGATGCCCAAATTGACCAATGGTTTTTTTCTGCGGGCGGAATCCTTTTATAATTTTGCCAACCATATTGACGACATCGCCAGGGAGCACGCATCCGTTTATGATGCTTACGGCGGCAAATCGCTGCATGAGCAGTCGCACGGCGAATCCTTCCTCTCCCTGTTCAAGAACAGGTTCGGGCAGCGGGGAATTTATCTGCTTGATGAGCCCGAGGCTGCGCTGTCTCCGGCAAGACAGCTGGTGTTCCTCAGCATGATTCATGAGCTGCAGCGTTATGCGCAGCTTATTATTGCCACCCACTCCCCGATTCTTCTGGGCTATCCGAACGCCGATATTTACAGCTTTGACGAAAAGCCGCCGGCAATGATCCGTTATGAGGATACCGATCATTATCAGATCACCCGAAGATTTCTGGAAAACAGGAAAAGCTATCTAAATGAGCTGATTGACTGATCCTTGTCTGCTGCGGGATAAGCTTGTTGTGAGCATGCGCTTATTCAGTAAGGGAAGCCGGCTGCTCGGCAGGCGGGCTGGTGCGGATGGGCCGCTGGACAAGCCGCGCATTGCCCATGAAGAAGCTCGCCGCGAGCGCAATCAGGACGAGCACGCTGCCGATTGCAAACAGATGATCCAGAGCGCTGCTGAATAACTGCTGAAGCTCCAGCAGTTCGTTGCCGGAGAGCTTGCTCCGGGAATCACTATCCAGCAGCTGCTGCGGATCGAGAGTCATCCGCTGTGCCAGCAGACTGCCAAACACGCTGACTCCGATTGTCCCGCCGATCGAACGGAAAAACTGCGAGGATGAGGTGGCGGCTCCCCGGTTATTGAAATCCACGGCGCTCATGGCGGCCGTTCCAAGGACAGGAAAAACGGCGCCTATGCCAAGGCCGGTCACAATCATATAGAGAATAATTTGCGCCAGGGTTGTCTCTGCGGTCATAGTGCTCAGCAGCAGGAGACCGCCGGCCATCATGGCCAGGCTTGGCAGAAGCAGGGTCCGGAAGGATACCTTGCTCATGAGCCGTCCGCCATAGGTTGAAGTGATAACGACAGACAGCATCAGAGGGGTTAGGACATATCCGGCTACAGAAGGACTCACGCCAATAACGCCTTGAATATACAAGGGAATGTAGGCAATAGCTCCGAACATGGCCGCACTCATGAAGAATCCGGCGATGTTGCCGAACGCGATTTCCCGCAGCTTGAACAGCTGTAGAGGGATAATCGGTTCATGGGTCCGCGTTTCAATCCATAGAAACAATCCCAGCAGCAAGGCGCTGGCTGCGAATAGGCTCACGATTTGCCAGGAGTCCCATCCCAAATGAGTCCCGTCCTCCTGTCCTCCGCCTGCCAGCACCAGAGCGAGCAGAACGGAAACGACCGCACCGCTCAGCGTGACCGCCCCATACCAGTCGATGGAGCGTTTCTCCGCGCCTTTGCTCTCCTTCATGGCGATCAGAATAATAAGTACCGCAGCGATCCCGATAGGCAGATTAATCAGGAAAATCCATCCCCAATGCCAATAATTGACGATGATTCCGCTGAGCGTGGGGCCGAGGGTGCTGGTCAGCGCAAAAACGCCGCCAAACAATCCCTGAAATTTTCCCCGCCGCTCAGGCGGATACAGATCGCCGACAATGGTGAAGGCAATGGGCATTAAAGCGCCTGCACCCAGGCCTTGAACGGCTCTGAATATTATGAGCTCCGTCATCGTTCCGGACATGGCGCACAGAGCAGAGCCTGCCAGAAATACCAGTAAGCCGGTCATATACACTTTTTTGCGTCCGAACAGGTCGGCTAGCTTTCCATAGATGGGAATAGTCGTAGTGGAGGCCAGCATGTAGATCGCGAATACCCAGCTGTATAGATGAAGTCCCGATAAATCTTTAACAATTGTCGGCATTGCAGTGGACACGATGGTCTGATCGAGTGAAGCTAGTACCAAGCCAAGCAGCAGCCCGGCTGTAATCCATTTGATATGGGCATGTTGTTTCAATATCGCACACTCCGTCTCTCAGGAAGTCCCTTTATCTTGCCGTCAGGAAGTCCCGGAAATATTGGTGCTGTTTGCAGGCCTGCGAAAGCAGCATAAAAAATATAACGGAAAAATCGAAAAAAGAGTAGACTTTTTCTTTCCGGTAAGTTAACTTATTGATATAGTGCGCCCCAAACAGGGTGCTCTTTTTTTATGTTTATTCCGCTTCTTTATAATGCCGCAGCAGACAAGGGAAGCCCCCATGTTGAAGAGCTTCCCGGCTGCTCGACTTGCGATGGCAAGATTATTTTTGTTCTTCCTCAATATCGTCTTCAAGTTTGCTGATGTATTCGTTTGGTATTTCATCCCCCTGGGGATTGTTATTCTTGAACATGCTTTTTCGTCCATTGCGAAACTCGCCGCCATGCACCTCGGATTGGCTTTGCCCGTTATTATCGCTTCCGCCGTGGCGGTTCCGATCCTTGTTCACATTATTGGACACTGTCAGTTGCCTCCTCATTCATATTGCCGATCGCTCTCGGCACGGGGTTAGCTTTTGCAAATTGGGTTTGAATATACAGTCCTTCCTGCATCTGGCTCATGTTGGCGCGTGTAAACGTTCATAGTCTTGACATATCTTCATAAAGTGCGGCATGATGAAATGAAGACTCAAGTTGAAAGGATTGCTACTATGGCTGAACAAAATAGGATGCAGCAGATTATTGATGTTATGGTGAAGAACGGCTGGAGAATAACGGAGCAGCGCCGCATGATGGCGGAGATTTTTACGAAGCGTGAAGGCTATTTGTCCCCAAAAGACGTTTATGATCTGATGACTGTCCAATATCCGAGCCTCAGCTTTGATACGGTATACCGCAATTTGCGGCTGCTTAGCGAGATGGGAGCGCTGGAGCAGTTTTATTTTATGGACGGCGGGCTCAAATTCAGGGGCAGCTGCACCGCGCATCACCATCACCATCTCATTTGCGTCAACTGCGAGAAAACGTTGACCTTTGATTATTGTCCCATGGAAAATTCCCTGCAGCTGCCGGGTAATTTCAAAATCATTAATCATCGCTTCGAGGTTTACGGGATATGTGAAACCTGCCAGGTGGAAGCATCGGCCTGATCCCCTTGCTGCAGCAAGGAATCGGTTTAAAATAAAGGACGGCAAGCGGTTAAGGGGTTGATTTCCACGCGGGAATCGGCCCTTTTTATTTTTTTGAGGTTCATACTGGAGAGGCAGAACGGCTTGCATCGCCACGGATAAGGGAATAAAAGGCGGCTGGTCTGCGGCATTGACTAATGCTGCGTTAGCTGGTAAACTTCATTGAGTAAATATTACGATTAAGGAAAACGGAGGACGGCAGGAGCCGTTTCTTCTAAAAATATAAGAAAATATCAACTACCTCGATACTTTGCTTATATTTCTGTTGGAGGAAATGAACTGCGCCGCCAAAGGACGGCGGAACCCGTTTCTTCCTGCATGTCTCAAAATCGTAAAACTTACATATAAATAGAATGGATTTGTGCTATCAGAGAAAGGAAGGGGGGTTCAAGCATGCTGCTTGCCGAAATGCAAGGCGTTGAGTTCGGATACCGGGATGTGCCCTGTCTGGAAGACGTAAGTCTGGAGATCCACTCGGATGAGTTTGTTGCCGTGACCGGACCCAATGGCGCCTCCAAGACAACACTGCTGAAGCTGGTGCTGGGCCTGCTGGATCCGTGGAAGGGGGACGTCCGTTTATCCCCCATGAATGCCACAGGAAACAAGCTTGTCATCGGTTATGTTCCGCAGCAAATTGCCGCTTTCAACAGCGGATTTCCAAGTACGATCGCAGAATTTGTGCGGTCCGGACGGTATGTTCACGGTTCATGGCTGCGCCGGTTGAAAGCCAAGGATCATGACAGCACCGAGCAGGCTCTCCGCCAGGTCGGCATGTGGGATTTGCGGCACCTCAGGATCGGGGAGCTCTCAGGCGGGCAGAAGCAGCGTATCTGTATTGCCCGGGCGCTGGCGCAGGAGCCGGATCTGCTTGTGCTCGATGAGCCTACGACCGGTATGGATCAGGCGAGCCGATTCGGCCTCTATGAGCTCATGCGGCATCAGGTGAAGGAGTACGGAAGGACTGTTATTATGGTGACCCATGGATTATCGGAGGTCAGTCCTTATCTGGACCGGGTGATCGAGCTCGTTCGGAAGGAGGATGGCGGATGGAAATGCTGCACTACGACTTCATGCAGCGGGCATTTTATGCCGGTGGGCTGATTGCGCTGGTGGCCTCGGTGCTTGGCGTTTATTTGATGCTGCGCCGGCAGGCGCTCATGGCAGACATGCTCTCTCACGTTTCGCTTGCAGGCGTTGCGGGCGGCGCTTATCTTCATATCAATCCGACATTGACCGGATTTGCGGTTGCCATTATTGGCGCAATAGCAGTGGAATATGTCAGACGCTCTTATAAAACCTACAGCGAGATTTCCATTGCCATTATTATGGTCGGCGGCTTGTCCAGCGCGGTTGTGCTGATGAGTCTTAACCAAAGCGTGAACAAAAGCTTCTCCTCCTATCTGTTCGGGTCGGTCGTTGCTGTGAGCAGTACGGAATTGAAATTAATGGCCGCGGTGGCAATCGCCGGAGGATTATTTTTCTTTCTCTGCCGGAGGCCCCTCTATCAAATTACGTTTGACGAGGAGACAGCCAGAACAAGCGGGCTGCCCGTAAAATGGATATCGCTTGGCTTCAGCGTACTGACGGGCATGATTGTGGCGGCGGCCATGCCGATTGTCGGCGTGCTGCTTGTTTCCTCGCTCATCATTCTTCCGGCGGCGCTCGCGATCCGGATTGCACCAAGCTTCACGGCGGCGCTGATTTACGCGATGATCATCGGATTGATTGGCGTCTTCTCCGGCTTGACCGCTTCTTATCAATTCAGCACACCACCCGGCGGTACGATTGCATTGCTGCTGCTGTTCATTCTGATCGCCGGCATCGGCGTCAAGAAATTCGCGGCATGGCTGATTAGAAGCAGGAGCAAAACCAGGAAGGAACCGGAGGCGGCCGTTATAGGGCAGCTGCCCCGATTTTCTAAAGATTCATCGCTTCATTAAGCAGTATAAAGAGAACAAGCCGGCCTGAAGGCCCGAAAGGGGATATGGATGCCGAATCGGGCGCCTTCAGGCTGGTAAAGATCACAAGGAGGAAGAGCAATGAAATTCGGGTTGAGCAAATCTTTGGCAGTGGTGGCTGCTTCAGCGGTATTGATCGCGGGCTGCGGAGGAAATACGAATAATGCGGGCAATACAACAAGCACAGGCAATAACAATGCAGCGGCTGCAAACAGCACAACTGCTTCGAATGGGGCAAACGGCAGCACAAATGCGGATAGCGGCAAGAAGCTGAAAATCGTCGCCAGCTTTTATCCAATGGTGGAATTCAGCAAACAGGTGGCCGGCGATCACGCCGATGTCGTTGGACTGATCCCTTCCGGTACGGAGCCCCATGATTGGGAGCCAAGCGCCAAGGATATGGTTCAAGTGCAGGAAGCCGATGTATTTGTTTACAACGGAATCGTTGAAGGCTGGGCGAACGACGCGATAAGCAGCACAACCAATGACAAACGGATTGTCGTTGAAGCCAGTAAGGGCCTTGCTCTGATGGAAGGAACGGCGGAGGAGGAAGAAGGGGAAGAGGCGCCAGCGGATGCCGGTCCCGTTCTTGATCCCCATGTATGGCTTGACCCGGCGCTTGCCCAGAAGGAAGTGGCTGCCATCCAGGCTGCGCTCATTCAGGCGGATCCTGCCAATGAAGCGGATTACATGAAGAATGGCGAAGCTTATATTGACAAGCTCCAGGAGCTGGATGATGCCTATAAGACAGGTCTTGCCAATACGAAACGAAAAGGATTTGTGACCCAGCATGCGGCTTTTGGATACATGGCCAAGGAATATGGAATCACCCAGATTCCGATTGCCGGATTGTCGCCGGAGGAAGAGCCGTCTCCGGAAAAAATGGCTGAAATAGTGGAGTTCGCCAAACAAAACGAAGTGAAAACCATTTTCTTCGAAACACTGGTTGACCCGAAAGTCGCCCAAACCATCGCGGATGAAATAGGAGCCAAAACGGATGTGCTTAATCCTCTGGAAGGGCTGACTGAAGAAGAAATCAGCAAAAATCTGGATTATATCGCCGTTATGAAATCCAATCTTGAAGGTCTGGAGAAAGCGTTGAATGAATAGTGCTTTTAATTTCCGGTCATTATCGTAATAATTACGTAATTGAAGGGACGTTGTGATTCATGAATACGACCAAAATTCCCGTAACCGTATTGAGCGGTTATTTGGGAGCAGGCAAAACCACGGTATTGAATCATGTTCTGAGCAACCGGAGCGGCTTGAAGGTTGCGGTAATCGTGAACGATCTCAGCGAGGTCAACATTGACGCGGATCTGATCAAGGACGGCGGAGGCCTTTCCCGGACCGATGAGAAGCTGGTGGAGATGTCCAACGGCTGTATCTGCTGCACGCTCCGCGAGGATCTGCTCAAGGAAGTGGAAAAGCTGGCCAGGGATAACCGGTTCGATTATATTCTCATCGAATCGACGGGCGTCGGCGAGCCGCTTCCGGTCGCCCAGACCTTCACCTACATCGATGAGGAGCATGGAATCGATTTGACTGCGTTTTGCCGTCTGGACTGCATGGTGACCGTTGTCGATGCCTACCGGTTCTGGCATGACTTCTCCTCGGGCGATACGCTGCTGGAGCGCAGTCAGGCGGTGGGCGACGACGATCACCGCGATGTCGTCGATCTGCTCATCGATCAGATTGAATTCTGCGATGTGCTTATTCTGAACAAATGCGATCTGGTGGATGAAGAGGATTTGACGGAGCTGGAAGGCGTGGTGCGCAAGCTGCAGCCGAGCGCCAGGCTGATCCGCAGCAGTCAAGGGATGATTGACCCGGCGGAAATACTGAACACCGGATTATTCGACTTCGACGTGGCGAGCACGTCGGCAGGCTGGATGAAGGAAATGGCCAAGCCTGTTCATGTGCCGGAAACCGAAGAATATGGCATCTCGTCATTTGTCTACGAGCGTCATAGACCGTTCCATCCCGGACGCCTGCTGCAGTGGATGGAGAACTGGCCGGTTGACATTGTCCGCGCGAAGGGGATGATGTGGCTGTCCTCGCGTCATGATATGGCCCAGAATATCAGTCAGGCAGGCCCATCCATCCAGTTTGGACCAGCTGGCTACTGGGTTGCCGCACTGCCCGAGGATGAGAGGCAGGCTGTTCTGCTTGAGGATCAGGAGCTGCTCACCGACTGGGATGAAGTGCATGGGGACCGGATTAACAAGATTGTATTCATCGGCATCGAGATGGACGGACCGCAGATCATCTCTACCCTGGACGATTGCTTGCTGTCGGATGAGGAGCTTGAGCAAGATTGGAGCAGCTTCCAGGATGATCTGCCGAATCCGGTTCAGGAAGAGGAAGCAGTGCTTCATTAAAATCAAATCATTAAAACCAAGAAAGGTTGATAACCATGAGAGTCGTTGTTACACTTGCCTGCACGGAAACCGGAGACCGCAACTATACGACAACCAAGAACAAACGCAACCATCCCGAGCGGCTGGAGCTGCGCAAATACAGTCCGCGCCTGAAAAAATTCACGATTCACCGGGAAACGAGATAATCGCTATAATGCGCAGGTAAAAGCCGGGCTGCTGCTGCAGCGCGGCTTTTACCTGCGGATAAACACGAGCAAGCATGACTATAGGCCAAAATCATAGTCCGGATATACATAGGGATCATCGGAAGGCTTGATTTTCTCGGATTTGCCGGCTGTAAAGAGGATGACGTCTGTGCCGTTATACTGGGTTTTATTAATGGTCCCGGTCATTCTTAGCCAGGTATCGTTCTTATACCCGCCGGCATCTGCCGCATTGACCAGCACGCCGTAGGGGAGAGCATCCGCCGTACAGCACTGGACGGCGAAGCGGCCCAGAATGAATTGATTGGCAGCAAGCGTTTCGTCGCGGTATACGAAGCCCTCCATGGTCAATTTCTTCCCTATAAAGTTATCCAGATACAAATCGATAGTCGTAAGGATTTCCATATAATTCTTCTCGGTGACGGTAATGAGCGGCTTCTGGTAGAGCTCCATGCCGTATTTGGAATATGCCTCGGTGAACTCATCTGCCGGGAACAGCTTCGCAAGCTCCGACTGGGGACCGTCAGCGGATGGGGCATCTTCCGGGCTGCCGGGCGTTGATTGCGGAGCAGAGGCGGCTTGAGCGTTTGCGTCAGCCGATGGCAGCGATGGATCGGCAGCGGTGTTTTTTTCTTTCATCTTGATGCTTCCCGATGTGCTCAAGGTCATGCCCTTCTGGGCGGCCATCGCGCTGCCGATGGTTGTGTCCGGGGTGAAAATGAAGACGGCAAGCGGGACGATGAACAGGCCGTATACGAGTATATTGCGTAAGAGAGAAGGCGAAGGCGGATGCTCGCAGCCGCAGTCGTCTTCTTTGCCGTTCCACAGCTTGAAAGCCTGGTAGATCTGTACAACGGCTACGCCGTAAACAGCAATTGCAGCGAGCTTGACGTAAATCGTCATACGCGGGGCGATATACAAGGTCAGATGCCCCGTCAGCTGCAGCCGGGCAATATAGAACGCGATACCTCCCAGTATAACCGCACGGATGATCGGATGGATGACCTGGCGTCCAACGGATTGTTCTTCCATGGCTTGCGCCTCCTTGATTATGGATTTGGCCAAAGCTGTCCGGCAACGATAGACAGGATCAATACGACAGCTGTAATCAGGACAATGAGCCCAAACACAAAACGCGAGCGGAAAACCGCCAGCATCATGAGCGTATTTTTAAAATCAACCATCGGTCCGAAGACCAGAAAAGCAAGCAGGGCTCCTTTGGGAAATACCCCATTGAAGGAAGCGGCGATAAAAGCATCGGAGGTTGAGCATAACGAGATCAGGAAGGCAAAAGCCATCATCAGAGCATGCGCGCCGAGATCGCCTCCGCTGAGCGAAACGAGATAATCCCGGCTGACAAAGGTTTGGATCAGGGCTGTCAGGAAAGCGCCGAGCATCAGAAATTTGCCCATTTCAAAAAATTCATCCGCGGCATGCGTGAATACGGAGAGGAATTTGCCTCCCGATGCATGGCTGTGATCATGGTCGTGATCATGCGCATGTCCATGCCCGTGGATATGATGATCATGCATATGCGCCTGATGATGACTGCCGCTGACATGTTCATGGGCGCCATGCCAAAGCGCGGAATCACTATGAATTGGAACTTGCGAATAGCGGTCATGCGGACGGCCGGAAAGGCCGGCAGCAGATTCGCCCGCTTCCAGGGAAGCGGCGGCAAATTTAAGCGGGCTGGTTTTCACCCGGTGATACAGCACCAGCCCGACTATGGCAGAAACGGCGAAGGCGAGTCCCATCCGGAAATATACCATGTCCGTATTCAGCCGGAAGGCCATATAGGTCGCTGCGAAAGTGACGGGATTGATGATCGGGGCAGCCAATATGTAAGTAATTCCGATATAGACAGGCATGCCTTTGCTGATCAGCCGGCGCACAATGGGAATCATGCCGCATTCGCATACGGGAAGCAGAATCCCCAGCAGGCAGGCATATACAACACCCAGCAGCGGATTCTTGGGGATAAATCTGCGCATTCGCTCCTCGGAAATATACAGGTTCATGAAGGAAGAAACGAGCACGCCAAGCAGAATGAAGGGCAGCGCCTCCAGAAAAATACTGACGAAAACCGTCTTCAGGCTCTGCCACTGGGCTGCCGAAATATCAGGTAACAGATCCGCCGATAGCATACGATGTCCTGTGAAGACCAGCAGCAGAGCGGCCAATATCCCGACCGTGACAATGTTCAGGCTCCAGCGGTAAATCGAATTGGGCATATTGGACCGACCTTTCGTAACTAGTAAGGATTACGATTAAGTATAAAAGATTTATCCCTTTTGGTAAATAGATCAAACCAAGTGTCTATTTTTTGTCAATCTTGCAGATTGGGGGCATATGGCGCATGATTGGGCCGGATCATATAGAAGAGCCTGTCCGTAAATGTTATACTGGAGGACATGAATAAATGAATAGGAAAGGATCTGGATTTTCGTGGAAAATGCTTTATTCAGAAAACAACGATATACGCTGTCCTTCCAGGATGAGAAGCGGCGCCGTATTCCTCTCTTTTATATCACATTCCTGCTGCTGCTTCTGAAAATGATTCTGCTGCGCAGCTTTTTCTTTCATGATATTGCCTGGAGCCGCCTGACGACAGACGCCGCCGCATTACTGGTTATTTTGAGCCTGTTCGAGCTCGCTCTGCCGCTTAAGGTGAAGTCCATCGTATTCTGGCTGTTTAATTTCATCTATTCGCTCACCTTGTTTGCAGCCACCTTATATTTTTCGCATTTTGGCTCGGTGCCGACCTATACGGCGCTTTATAATCTGGATCAGGTGCTGCAAATCAAATCAAGCGTTCAGTCCACGGTTGAGTTAAGCAATTATCTCTATTTTATCGATATCGTTATTGCCATCATAGGCTGGCTTGTTCTCAGAATCATCGGAGTGCGCCTGCCGGCCAACCGTTCCATCTGGAAAATAGGCGTGCTCATCACTTTCGTCGTCTGCATCGCGATATCCGCCAGATACATCCAGCTGGGCATGCCCATTGAGAATGAGCTGGTGGCGGCCGAGACCGATGGATTCCTAAATTATCAGGTAGCCTCGGCCATCAAGGCCGTGAAGGATAACAGCATAGCAGCGGAAGGCAATACGGATGAGATCGCCCAGGAAATTAGTGACCTTCAGGCATCCTATGCATATAAGGATCAGCCGGGGGAAGCGCCTGCTTTTTTCGGGGAAGCCAAAGGAAAGAACGTTATCGTCATCCAGATGGAGGCGTTTCAGAATTTTCCGATCCATCTATCGCTGGACGGGAAGGAGCTGACGCCTGTCCTGAACGGATTGGCTGATCAGGGCATGTACTTCCCGCATGTCTTCCAGCAAATCGGACAGGGCAACACCTCCGATGCCGAGTTTATGTCGAACACGTCCATCTATCCAACGGGGAAAATAGCGATGTCGACAGGCTACGGGGACCGCATGCTGCCGAGTATGCCAAGACTGCTGCAGGAACGCAATTACGAAGCGGATACGTTCCATGTCAATGATGTGGGCTTCTGGGACAGGAGCAAGCTCTATCCGGCGCTTAATTTCAATCATTATTACGATAAACCGTTTTATACCAATGATCATTTCAACAGCTTCGGCGCTTCCGATGAGGAGCTGTACCGCGTCGGGGTAGAGAAGCTTTCGGAGCTCAGCAAGCAGGGCAGGCCGTTCTACGCCCAATTCGTCACCGTATCCAGCCACTTCCCGTTCGAGGTGCCGGAGGATCGTTTGAAAATGAAAATACCGGAGGCGCTGAAAGGCACGCAGCTTGGGAGCTATCTGGCCGCCGTCAACTATACGGATTATGCGGTCGGTACGCTCATTGACCGCTTGAAGCAAAACGGCATGTGGGATAACACGGTGCTGGTTCTGTACGGGGATCACTTCGGCCTGCAGCCCGATCAAATTGATCCCGCTGTTATCAGCTCAGAGCTTGGCATCACGTATGATCCGCAGGTTTCCCGGTTTAACATCCCGCTCATTATCCACATGCCCGGAGAGACGGACGGCAAGGTTGTAAACACAGTTGGAGGACAGCTTGATATCATGCCGACGATTGCCAATCTGCTTGGAGTCTCCCTAAGCGAAGAGAAATTTACAGCGTTTGGCCACGATCTGCTGAATATCGATCACAATGTGTTTGGCATGCGCTATTATTTGCCGACGGGCTCATTTTTCAACAATGACATCCTGTTTGTTCCCGGCAAAGGATTCGAGGACGGTAAAGCAACATCATTGTCAACGCTGAAGCCCGTGACTGATTTCTCCGCTTACCGCAAAGACTACGATTACGTGCTTAAGTTGATGGAGCTTTCGGACCAATATGTCCGTTCTCTCCCAAATCGAAAATAGATACCATTATACCAACAATAAAGGAGGATCAGCATGGGGGTACCGGCAGGCGTCTGGATTGGAGCAATTGTTATTGGGGTCATTGTAGTCTGGCTGACCATTTGGGTAACCAATAAGGCGTATTCGAAGAGATGGGAAGATCATGAGGAAAAAAATCAGGAAAAAAAAGAATAACAGCTTTAACCCTGGAGCCGGCAGCCTAGTCTGTACGGTTCTTTTTTTGCAATTATATTCGGGGAGAAATTTGCTTGCCGCTAAAGGACGGCGAATTCGTTTCTTTTAATTGACAATGATAATCATTATCAATTAAAATGAATACAGCCGCATATACATAGAAAAAGCATGTGCCGGCGAATGCAGCCATTGTTCCAGGCCAGGCAGGCAATAAGGCAGCGAGACAGGAGGCGACCGAATGGGAATTTTGTATGAAATCATAAACCGTACGAATCCGGATCAGAATAAAGAGGAGAATAAGCTGGAGCGGCCATGCGCGGATGAGCTTGTGCGTCAAAGCTATTACAGGGCGGATAAGAAGCTGAGAGAGAATTTGCTGCATGCGGACAAAGGACTGAATAAAGCATAGCGGAAGAGCGGCTGAAATGCGAATCCGCATACGTTTGGACCCGTATGATTTGATCGTAAAGCCTAAGACAGAAATTCATCAAATCAAACGGATCGAAGCGTTTAGCGAGTCGACAGGGAATGAAGGGTTAGATCTTGATCAGCCCTTTTTCTTTGATTTCATTCTCAAACTCGGAAGCGTGCTTGGACATACAGTTGCAATAGTAGTCTTTACGGCAAATCGGGCATGGAACGGTAAGCAGGCGGTTAACGCCGATTAACTCCCAATCCGGTTTCTTGCTGTAAATAAGCCGGCATTTGGTGTTGTCCGTCAGTGTGGCAACAAAATGGTAAAGTCCTTCTGCTTCATTGCTGTCCACCACTACAAGGTTTTTGATATGAATTTTAAGCGCCATGTTTATCTCCTGTTCACATATTTGATTTTTATTTGCATAAGCGTGTGCTTAGTAATACTAATTGGATTATACCACTTTTGTCAAAGTGAAATTACCCCTTTGCTATATTTATTATACGATTATGGTTAATTGTGAAGCAATGTGTGTAATAAGGAATACGGCAAGCCGAAAACAAACTGAATCAAGGCGGTGAATGACATGACGGTCCGATATCTTGTGAACTGCTATAACACAACCATTACGGTGAAGCAGGAAGATGACAGCATTGGGCAATATGATGTCAACATTCAAAGCAATAACAGTCCTTTCGGTTCCGGCAACACGCTGTATTCCGCGCATTCGGAAGAGCAGGCCGTTCGGATTGCCAATCAGCTGTGTGCTTTTTACTCCATGGCAAGGGAGAACGGGTACTACCTGCAGGGGAAGAAGTTTATGAAGCCTGACAGGCGGGATATCCATGCGGAAGAAGTGCTGAGCTTTGAAAGAAGCGACGAAGATATGCACGCGTTACTAACCGGAGCTTAAATAAAAACATATACGAACCCATATAAGGGACTGGTCAAGCCCCAAATTTGTAGACAATGAAAAAAGCCCTAGGCTATGAGCTGGCGTCGGTACTCAACCGGCGTCAGTTTGTTTAATTTTAATTGAATCCGTTCTTCGTT
>NZ_JBWDNU010000014.1:0-175219 GCF_056269365.1 Paenibacillus sp. JT22N12
GCTTAAGAGGAAGTTCAAAAAAAGCCCCCGATTGATCACGAAGCAGACTCGGGGAGCATAGTCGACATCGAATCTTGCGTTCGCCTTCGAAGTGCGGTGCTCATGTAGGTTTGGCCTACACTGCGCTCCTCCTTCTTCAGGCTCACCCAATCTTCTCGATGCTGAATCGTTGACTTTTTGAACCTTGATTCTAAGGGGAAGTTCAAAAAGCCCCCGATTGATCACGAAGCAGACTCGGGGAGCATAGTCGACATCGAATCTTGCGTTCGCCTTCGAAGTGCGGTGCTCATGTAGGTTCAGCCTACACTGCGCTCCTCCTTCTTCAGACTCACCCAACCTTCTCGGTGCTGAATCGTTGACCTTTTGAACCTGTATGATCATGAAATCGTATTCAAAGGAACTTATACTATAATGAAAGAGGTTGAGAGACAATGAAGCTAGTGACGATTGCAAACAATGGACGCAGCACGCTTGGTGTTAAGACGGATGCCGGTATTATCGATGTGGAGCAGGCCTTTAAGCAAGTTCCCGCAGCCGCAGACACACCGACGAACGTTATGCAGGTTATCGAAGGAGGAGATCAGGCGGTCGCAGCGCTGCAAAAATACATAAGCGAGCTGCCGGCAGCCGATGCTTCCTATCTGCTCAAGGAGGATGATATCGAGTGGGGTCCTTGCGTGACCGAGCCGAACAAAATCATTTGCATCGGCTTGAACTACCGCAAGCATGCGGAAGAAACCAACGCCAAAATTCCTGAATTTCCAATCCTGTTCAATAAATTCAACAACACGCTGACCGGTCATGGGCGGGACATCGCCGTTCCGAAAGTCACGCAAAAGCTGGATTATGAAGCCGAGCTGGTCATCGTGATCGGGAAGAAAGCGAAATATGTCTCGAAGGAAGATGCGCTCAGCCATGTATTCGGGTACTGCAATGTCAATGACCTGTCTGCACGCGACCTGCAGCTGCGCACCCAGCAATGGCTGCTCGGCAAGAGCTGCGACGATTTCAGCCCGCTTGGTCCTTATCTGGTAACCGCGGATGAAATCGGCGATCCCAACAACCTGAATATCAAAACCACGGTGAACGGGGAAGTGCGGCAGTCATCCAACACCTCGGATATGATTTTCCACTGCGATGAAATTGTCAGCTATGTATCGCAGCATATGACTCTGGTGCCCGGGGACATTATTCTGACAGGAACTCCTGCAGGCGTCGTAATGGGATATCCGGAGGAAAAACAGGTGTATCTGAAGCCTGGCGATGTGGTGACGATTGAAGTCGAAAAGCTCGGAGCGCTGACCAACCGTTTTGTCGAAGAGACGGTTTAAGCTTTACTAAACGAAGCAAAAGGCAAGCGCATACGGATACAACAAACAAGGGAAAGCAGCTGCCCGTGAGGGGCGGCTGCTTTCCCTTGTTTGATCTCAGTGAAGCTATCATCTTGAAGCGGCCTGACGGTATTCGGCAGGAGCAGAGCCTGTCAATCGTTTGAACATCCGGTGAAAATGGGGCAGGCTGTCGAAGCCGCACTCGAGGGCGATGGCGGCGACTTTAAGGTCGGTTGCGACCAGCAGTTCTTTGGCATGAACCATTTTCTTGGTATTGATATAGGTTTTGAAGGTCATGCCGATCAGCTGCTTGAACAAGCGGCTGAAATGCTCCGGCGATACCGAGTACAGCGCGGCAAGCTCGGTCAGATTGGAGGAGCCGGCCACATCGCGGTCGATATGCGCAAGCGCATCGGCGAACCATTCCGGTCTGGCCGCAAGCTGTTCATTGGAGGATGGCTGATGTAGGGCAGGCATCAGGCGGCTGATTCCGAGCAGCGCCAGCTGCAGCCTGGCAGCGATGAGATGCCGGTAACCGTGCTCCCGCCGTTCGGATTCCAGCTTCAATTCGTCGATCATGGCGCTGAAATTCGCGGCTGCGGACGGGGGCAGCGCCAGCTTGTAGCTGATACCGCCCGAAGGCCGGAACAGCTGATGGAACGAGAAGGTCTCCCCATAGGTTTCCGTCGGAAGAATGGAAGAGTTGAAGAAGAGCGCAGTCGAGGTGACAGGCTCCGCTTTGTCAGGGAAAGCCCGGTGAATGGTGTTCCCCGGAATCAGAAACAAGTCCCCCTGGGACATTTCGTAAAAGGTATGATTGATGAAAATCGTGCCTTTGCCGCTGTAAACATAAACGATCTCATGCCATTCGTGGATATGATCGGGAAGCTCGTTCTGAGGCGGCTTCGTATCCTTATAGACGATGCTTAGCGGGAATGGATGGTCATCGGGAAAAGGTTTGACAATCGGTTTCAAGGAAAACCTCTCCTTCAGTGTCGAATTAACGCCAGTATATCAAAAAAAGATATGTTTGTATCTGTTTAGGCAATTTTAATTCAAATTATTGATGTTATGATAAGATGAGCAAACAAAAAAGTTGATAGAAAAGGCAGGAGAATCGTGATGCTAAAAGGGATTTCAAAGCTGATTTCACCGGAATTATTGAAAATATTAATGGAGATGGGACACTCCGATGAAATTATACTGGCGGACGGAAATTTTCCCGCTGCAAGCCATGCCCGGCGCCTGGTCCGCTGCGATGGACATTCCATTCCCGAGCTGCTGGAAGCGATTATGAAGCTGTTCCCGCTTGATGCTTATGTCGAGCGTCCGGCAGCGCTCATGCAGGTCGTGCCTGGCGATACCGTGGAGACGCCAATTTGGAAGCGGTATCACGAAATAATCGCGCCTCATGTGAATGTAGACAATCCTTTCGAGGAAGTAGAGCGCTTCGCTTTCTATGAGCGGGCCAAGCAGGCTTATGCGGTTATCGCCACAGGCGAAAGCGCACTGTACGCTAATTTGATCCTCAAGAAAGGTGTTATCACAGATGACCAGAATTGATGCCCATCAGCATTACTGGAATCTGGAGCGGATCGATTACGGCTGGCTGACGGAAAAAAGCTCACCGATTCTCTATCGGAATTACTCGCCGTCAGACCTCGAGCCGGAGCTGGAAGCTGCCGGAATGGACCGGACTATTCTGGTTCAGGCGGCGACCCATCATGAAGAGACGTATTATATGCTGGAGCTGAGCGAGCAGCATGAATCAATCGCCGGTGTTGTCGGCTGGCTGGACCTGAACGATCCGGACTGGGCAGCTGTTCTGGGGTCTTTCCGCTGTCATCCCAAGTTTCTCGGCTTCAGGCTGATGATTCAGGACATGCCGGAGCCAATCGAAATTCTTCGTCCGAATGTGATTGAAGCGCTGCGCGATATTGCGAAGATGGACCTGCCGGTCGATCTGGTTGCGATGTGGCACCAGCTTCCGGTTGTCCTTGAGCTGCTTAGGAATGTGCCTGAGCTCCGCGTCGTGGTCGATCATCTGGCCAAGCCACAAATCAAAGCAGGCATCTTCGAGCCATGGGCCACCCAAATGCGCGAGATCGCAAGCTATCCCAAGATCTATTGCAAGCTCTCCGGACTTGTGACGGAAGCGGATCATGAGGCCTGGAAGCCGGAGGATTTCACGGCTTACGTCGCCCATATCGTCGATATTTTCGGTACAGACCGGATTATGTACGGCAGCGACTGGCCTGTGTGCCTGCTTGCCGGCAGTTATACGCAGGTTCATCAGCTGCTGGGCAAGGTGCTGCCGGATTCGCTGACAGAAGCTGAGCTTGAAGCGCTGTATGGGGGCAATGCCGCAGCATTTTATAGGCTCTAAATCATAAAATGACAGGTGAATTCCGCTTCCGCATTGTACAGCCGGTTTTTCATCGGACCAACTAGAATAAAAGCTCAAAGCAATGCGTTGCATTTCTGAACTTAGTGAAGGAGGCTTTCGTTTATGACAGGAACCAGACAGGGCAGTGAGGTCAAGGCGCTGGACAGAAGCGCGCTTGGCGCCGGGGAGAGAGCAGGATTCGATGCCATGAAGCAAAGCCCAGTGCGCATTGTTCAGATTGGTGAAGGTAATTTTCTGCGCGGCTTCATCGATTGGATGGTGCATGAAATGCGCAAGCAGGGCAACTATGACGGAGCCATCGCAGTCTCGCAGCCGCGTCCATCGGGGAAGCCGAAGCTTGATCAGCTTGCGGAGCAGGATGGGCTCTACACGCTTGTTGTCCGGGGGATCGAACAAGGCGCTCCGGTTGAACGGGTTGAGAGAATCGCCGTTTTCGGTGAATTTATCGACCCCTATACCCAGTGGGAGGCTTTCCTCGCATTGGCTGAGCAGCCGGAGCTTGAGGTGCTGGTGTCCAATACAACTGAAGCGGGATTAACCTATCAATTTACGGAAAGCTCGCTGGATAAGCCTGCCGTATCTTATCCGGCGAAGGTTACCGCTTTGCTCTACCGCCGTTTCGTTGCTTTTAACGGAGACCCCGATAAAGGCCTCTTGCTGCTGCCCTGCGAGCTTATTGAAGGCAACGGGGACGAACTGAAACGCTGCGTCCTGCAGCACAGCGCCGACTGGGAGCTCCCGGAGCCGTTCGTCACCTGGGTTAGCGAGCATAACAGGTTCCTCAATTCCCTGGTCGATCGGATTGTCACCGGGTATCCAGGCGAAGAAGCCGAGCAGTGGCGTGAGCGGCTTGGGTATGAGGATAAGCTGCTCAGCTCTGCAGAGCCCTATTATTTGTGGGCGATTGAAGGCGAGGCGGAGCTGGAGAGCAAGCTTCCCCTGCAGGCATCCGGTCTTGGCGTGATCTGGACCGATGACTTGAAGCCCTACCAGCTGCGCAAGGTGCGCATTCTGAACGGAGCGCATACGCTGATGACGCCGATCTCTCTGCTGCACGGTATTTCAGAGGTCAGGCCTGCGCTTGAGGATGCGGAGCTGGGTGCGTTTGTACGGGATGCCGTTAAGCTGGAGATTATTCCTTCACTGGCTTCCGAGATGGAGCCTTCGGTGACGATGGCCTACGCGGCAGATGTGTTCGAGCGGTTCGAGAATCCATATAACCGCCACAGGCTGCTTGATATTGCCATGAACAGCATCAGCAAGTTCCGGGCAAGGCTGCTGCCTTCGCTTGAGGGCTATATTTCCGCTCATGACGGGAAGCTGCCTAAGCGCATTGTGAAGGCGCTGGCTCATCTGCTTCGATTGTATAAGGTGCAGCTGGTGGAGGAGCAGTTCGTGGGCAGACGCTTTGACGGTTCATCATATACGGTCCGCGATGACCGCGCGGCTCTGGAACTTCTGGCTGATGCGTGGGGCCGTTATGAGACGGGATCGCTCGACCGCAAGCAGCTGGTGGAGGAACTGCTGGGATCCGCCCTGCTGTGGAATATACCGTTAAATGAAATACCGGGACTGACGGATGCGATTGTCGGTCAATTGAATGAAATGAAGGAGGAATCCGCATGAGTGACTATATCAAACTGAGCCCAAGCGATCATGTCATGATTGCGCTGCGCGATCTGCAGCCGGGGGAAACGGTGCAGGCGGGTGAAAGCGGAGGAGCGGCTGTCACCGTTCTGGATCCTGTACCCAAAGGGCATAAGCTGCTCGTAAAACCCGTTTCCCAGGGGGACGATGTGCTCAAATTCGGTTATTCCATCGGCAAAGCGAAGGAAGCCATCGAGGCGGGGCATTGGGTTCATACGCATAATTTGGAGACGGGTCTGCGGGGGAAGCTGGAGTATGTTTATTCACCGGCAGCAACGGCAGCAGCGAGTGAGAATGAGCCGCCCGGTCCCGGGGAGCTGACATTCCAGGGATATGTGCGGGATAACGGCGAGGTCGGAATCCGCAATGAAATCTGGATTTTGAATACGGTCGGCTGCATCAACAAGACTTGCGAGGTTCTTGCAAAAATGGCCTCGGCCGAGCACGGTGAGCGCATCGATGGCGTGTTTCATTTCGCCCATCCTTACGGCTGCTCGCAGCTGGGTGACGATCTCAAATATACCCAGCAGCTGCTTGCTTCCCTGGCTAATCACGGCAACGCCGGCGGCGTTCTCGTAGTTGGTCTGGGCTGTGAGAACAATCAGATTGATCTGTTCAAAGAAGTGCTCGGCGAATACGATCCGAACCGGGTCAAATTTATGCGTTCCCAGGATGTATCGGATGAGCTGGAGACGGGAATGGAGCTGATCGGCGAGCTTGTCGAGTATGCATCCAAATTCGAGCGGCAGACGGTTCCGGTATCCAAGCTGAAAATCGGGCTCAAATGCGGCGGCTCCGACGGCCTCTCCGGCATTACGGCCAATCCGCTTGTAGGCGCGCTCTCCGACCGCGTGATCGCCCAGGGCGGAACGGCCATTCTTACGGAGGTGCCGGAGATGTTCGGCGCGGAGACGATCCTTATGAACCGTGCCAGCGATGAAGGCGTATTTCATAAAATCGTAGATCTGGTCAACGATTTCAAGCAATATTTTATCAATCACGGCCAGGATATTTATGAGAATCCGTCGCCGGGCAACAAGGCTGGCGGGATCTCGACGCTGGAGGAGAAATCGCTGGGCTGTACGCAGAAGGGCGGACACGCAACGGTTATGGACGTAGTGCCTTATGGCAAACGGATCACATCGCATGGTCTGAATCTGCTGGAGGCGCCGGGTAATGATCTGGTGTCCGTTACGGCTCTGTCGGCCGGAGGTGCGCATATCGTCCTGTTCACGACAGGACGGGGAACGCCGTTCGGCGGTCCTGTGCCAACGGTCAAAATCTCCACCAATTCCGAGCTCGCCGCGCATAAGCGCAACTGGATTGATTTTAATGCGGGGCAGCTCCTGGAAGGCAAGAATATGGAGGGCTTATCGGGCGAGCTGCTTGATTACTTGCTGCAGGTGGCATCCGGCGACCAGCAAACGCGGAACGAACGCAACGGCTACCGGGAAATCGCGATTTTCAAGGACGGCGTTATTCTATAGGAATTCATGGGGGGCTTGAACAGGATGCAGTACCGGAAACTTGGCTCAACAGGTCTTGATGTCTCGATTCTCAGCTTTGGTGCCTCCTCGCTGGGCTCCGTATTTCGCGATATTAATGAAGAGGAAGGTATTCGTACGGTGCATGCGGCCGTCGATGCCGGCATCAACTATATTGACGTTTCCCCTTATTATGGGCTGACCAAGGCGGAAACCGTCCTTGGAAAAGCGATCAGGCAGCTGCCGCGCGACCGTTTTCTGCTCTCCACCAAAGCGGGACGCTATGGCGTCGATACCTTCGATTTCTCAGCGAAGCGGATCCGTGAAAGCCTGGAAGAGAGCCTGCAGCGGCTGAACACGGATTATGTGGATATGCTGTTCCTGCATGATATGGAGTTCGAGTCGCTTGATATTATTGTGGAGGAAGGCATTCCCGAGCTTAACCGGTTGAAGGAGCAGGGAAAAATCCGTTATGCGGGGATTTCCGGTCTGCCGCTGGATATCTTCCCGATGACGATCGACCGGGCGGTGGTGGATGTCATTCTCTCGTACTGCCACTATTCGCTGAATGATACGACGCTGCTTGGCCAGCTCCCCTATCTGGAGCAGCACTCGGTCGGTGTGGTCAATGCGTCACCGCTCTCAATGGGACTGCTCAGCAGCAGAGGGGTACCGGATTGGCATCTGGCCAGCCGGGAAATGAAGGATGTCTGCCGGCAGGCAGCGCTTTATTGTCAGGAGCAGGGCGTCGATATTGCCAAGCTTGCCGTTCAATTCTCTGTCAGCGAGGAGCGTATTCCGACGACGCTGATCAGCTCGGCTAATCCTGTCAACATCACGAACAATGTCCGCTGGGCGGAGGAGAAGCCCGATCCTGCGGTTTTGCAGGCGGTGCTGGAGATTCTCTCCCCGATTCAAGGCAAGACCTGGCCAAGCGGCAGGCCGGAATATAACCGTTCCATTAAAGTCTGATGGTCAGATAGCGGCGTTGCCCTAGTTGATGGATGGCAATAAGAGAGAGGTGCATACTACAATGAAAACCATTATTTGCGAGCGGCCGGACAGCCTGTACATGACGGAAACGGAAGCTCCAGCGTTTGTACCGGGTGAGGCGCTGGTCCGGATCCGGAGAATCGGCATTTGCGGCACAGATATGCATGCTTACAGGGGCAATCAGCCCTTTTTCGAATACCCGCGTATTCTGGGACATGAATTGTCCGGCGTTGTGGAGCAGGTGGGCGATAATGCCAATGGACTGAAGGCAGGCGATCAGGTTGCCATCATTCCTTATCTGGCTTGCGGAAGCTGTATTGCCTGCCGGGGCGGAAAAATGAATTGCTGCATGAGCATGCAGGTGCTTGGCGTTCATCGCGACGGGGGAATGCGTGAGCTGATTTCAGTACCGACGACGCATCTGATCCGCACGGAAGGACTTACGCTCGATCAATCGGCGGTTGTGGAACCGCTTGCTATTGGCGCCCATGCCGTGAGGCGGTCCGAGCTG
Organism: Paenibacillus sp. JT22N12; assembly: GCF_056269365.1. Classification (NCBI taxonomy): domain Bacteria; kingdom Bacillati; phylum Bacillota; class Bacilli; order Caryophanales; family Paenibacillaceae; genus Paenibacillus; species Paenibacillus sp. JT22N12. Next base: position 8,374 of record NZ_JBWDNU010000014.1, read on the forward strand.
AAGAGCGGTGAATTCACCCTTGTGATCGGCGCCGGTCCGATCGGACTTGGCGTGATGGCTTTTGCCCGGGACCGGGGAGCAAGAGTGATCGCGATGGATGTGCATAACGACCGGCTCGATTTCTGCCGCAGCTGGGCCGGGGCCGAGTATACGATCAATGCGCTGGAGCAGCCGCTCGAGAAGCTGGCTGAAATCACGGGCGGCGAATTTCCAACGGTGGTGTTCGATGCTACGGGCAATGTCCGTTCGATGACCGATGCCTTCGGATATGTGGCGCATGGCGGCAAGCTTATCTTTGTCGGTTTGGTACGGGCGGATATAGCGTTTAACGATCCCGAGTTCCATAAACGTGAAATGACGTTGATGGGAAGCCGCAATGCGACGCCTGAGGATTTTGATACCGTGCTGGCTGCGGTTCGGAGCGGTGCAGTTGATGTGGAACGGTATATCACGCACCGGGCGCCTTTCGACCAGATGCTGGAGCATTTCCAGACCTGGCTGAAGCCTGAAAGCAGAGTAATCAAAGCCCTGGTTGAGCTTTAATGAAATACGGGTACTGATTCGAATGGAGATTCCTGCAGTTTACCGCCTATATGCGGCTGGCTGCAGGAATTTTTATATGTTACATTTGCAGGACGAGAAGCTGGGCTCCTTTTCCCGTCAGAGAATATCCGCTTTGAAGATCAAGCAGCCCGGCCATCGTCATATCAGATCCTGCTATCCGCGGCGTGAAAGTGTAATTTTTCTTTTGGTGAGGCAGGAGGAACGGCTATCGAAGTGGAAGAAGGTTAAAGCCCCCTATATAATGAGGGGTAAATTGATTTTTAAAAAAATCGAGGTGGAAGACAATCCAATGGAACTCAGAAATTTGACGTTTGACGATTTTGATGCCAGCGTGGATTTATCACAGTATGCCTTTCAATATTCCGTCACTGCCGAGCAGCGGGAGGAACGGCGCAGCCGGTTCAAGCCTGAGCAGGTTTGGGGGATTTTTGACCATGACAAGCTGGAGGCGCAGCTGACAGTGATACCCTTGCAATTGTACATACAGGGCAGGGTGTTCGAGATGGGCGGCATCGCTGGCGTTTCCTCGTGGCCGGAGCACAGGCGGCGCGGGAATGTCGCTTTACTTATCCGGCATGCGCTTCTTCAGATGAGAGAGAAGGGGAGGAGTATCTCCTGTCTGGCTCCTTTCTCATTTGGCTTCTACAGGAAATATGGCTGGGAGACGTATACCGATTATAAAAAATACACCATTGAGACTGCGCTTTTTCCACAGCGTGTTCAGGTGGAGGGAAGAGTGAGTCTGGAGGACGCGGATATCCCGCTGCTATCCCGTTTGTACGAGGCTTATGCGTCCCGTTATAACGGAACCTTGCAGCGCAGCGAACAGTGGTGGAAGGACTCTGTACTCAGCCGCAAGAAAGGGTATACTGCGGTCTATTACCGTGCGGATGGTGAAGCGGCAGGCTATCTGCTTTACGAGATCGGAGAGCGCGTGCTGACCATTCATGAAATGGTTTATGAGAATGAACAGGCCCGTCAGGCACTTTGGACCTATCTCGCCAGTCACGATTCCATGGTGGAAAAGGCGGTTCTGAACGCGCCGATGGATGATGCGCTGCCCTTCCTGCTGTCCAATCCGAGGATCGGACAGGAAATCGTTCCGTATTTTATGGCGCGCATTGTCGATACGGCTGCCTTTGTGAAGCAGTACGCATTTGGAGCGTCGGGCGGCAATACAACGTTGACGCTGCAGTTGAAGGATCAGCACGCCCCCTGGAACGAAGGGCTATGGAGCCTGTCGGTATCCGCGGAAGGCAGCGGGGCGATGGAGCGGCTCTCCTCCGATGAGGGCGCCGCTGCCGACCTGGCATGCGATATTAGCACATGGTCAGCCTTGATGATGGGCTACCGCAGCCCCGCTGAGCTGCATCGGCACGGGAGGCTCACCGGTTCACAGGAAGCGGCGAGGCAGCTTGCAGCCATTATTCAACCGCGCCAAACCTATTTAATGGATTTTTTCTGATACGTGCGGGACGTAAACATGTCACCGAAATTGTCGAGACAATATCCAACCGGTTATAACAGGACATCCGGACGAGCACGAAATTTTTCGACTAAATATTGTTTCATGAGATGGCGATTAATCATGCAGCTTCCTGTTTTGACAGGAGGCTGTTTTGTTTGAAAATATAACAAAGTATATCATTCCATCATACTATTGCAACTAATTTTGAAGGAATAAATTAGCTTAGCTGCAAGGACGGAGACAGCCCCTCTCCTTGTCTTAAAGAGGTTGATAAAGTTTCACGTCTATCTATGGTGGCGCAGCAAGGTTCTTCCGGCTAAGAGCGGGAAAAATCGAGGTTTAGGGTGCTGGAAGCTGGATATTCCTCACTTGAGCGGCAGAACTTCCTCACTAGACTGGCAGAGCTTCATTGCAACCTAAACAAATAGGCAGCAAGGTTCTTCCAGGCTCACCTCCTTTGGTTGAGGGGCCAGAGGCCCAGGGCGAGTGAACAGCCGACGTAATAAGAATATCGGACACGCCGTATAAAAGCTTACTAGGCGTATGCGGCCAAACAGCGTTTGCGACACGAAACGCCATAAGCAGCTGCATCACAATTAGATGAAATATTCAGAAAACATGCCACATTTTAACAATATCTTCATGTTAGCTTGATAATCACTTTACAATGGGACTTTATAATCAGTTTGTACATAAGAATAGTGTTCTGGGAGGATGAGAAACCCGGCGAGCGATGGAGGCTGGGGTGGTCGGCAATTTTAAAAATTAGACAACATACAAAAAAAACGTGATCCAGAAAGGTGATACGAGCCCAAATGTCAATGAAAAAAACGCTTGTTATTACTGCAATTGCAGCAGCTGTTTCCACCTCCGCAGTCGGTGTCGTTTCGGCAGCCCAAGCTCAACAAATCGTGGCTACTCAGCAATCCCTGATTTCCATCAATGATAATTCAGTAAACGTACGTTCGGTTACGCTGAATGGCCAGACGTTATTATCCCTGCGTGATCTTGGTACGGCAGCAGGCATTTATTTTGAAGAGAACGGAAGAGGAATCACCGCCATTTACAGTGAGCATATGGCTACGCTGAGCGGTTCTTCAAAAGATGTTTCAGTGGACGGATCCGTAATCCAGCTGCAGAACGCAATCGAGAACATCAACAACTCCTACTACATCACGCTTGAGGATTTCGCAAGCGCATTTGGCGCGGAAACGACAGTTGACAGCGCTGGACAAGTATCGATCAACACCATTCACTTGGTGAGTGATATCAGCCGTACGGTTTGGATCGACTCCAACCGTCTCCTGGCTTCGCAAATCACTGACGACGGCAGAACAGATTATATCGTGGACGCGGCAACTGGCGCCTACACGGAATTGTTGAAATCGACGGACGCTTCTGATCTGGTTGTAGCTCCAAACGGACAAAAAGCGGCTTATACGCTTGAAACCGGAGAAGTTTACACGGTTGATCTAAGCACCAAACAAGCAAGCGTGGTTTCTTCCGACCAATCGATCAAGCCTGAACTGGTCTGGGCAGCCGACAGCTCGGCTATCTATTTCCTGCAAGGGGACAAGGGCAGTATCATCTCCAAATTGAATCTTGCAGACGGCGCGATTACGAATCTCCTGGACGACAAGGTGGATTACAAAGCCAACCTGAATGTATCCGCGGATGGCAAACAATTCTATTACACCGTTACGAAGCCCGGCGCTGTTACAGCTGATGCCAACAAGCCGGTCGAAGAGGATGACGTAGCCATTGATATGACGGGTACGGAGCCGCAAATCTTCACCTACGATTCTTCGGTTAAAGACAGCAAGCCAGTGGGCCTGACGACAGCGGCAGATGATAAAATCTTTGTCGGTACTGCAGCAGACGGCAGCAAGGCTTTCTATGTAAGCATTGAAGAAGGCAAACCGTCTTCATTGGTTTCCATCGCCAAGGATAAAACAGCGGCCAAGCTGGTTGATGACAAGGATGTTCTCCAAGCCGTCATGGCGGGCAGCAAAATCTATGCCGTTGTAGATAACAACGACAGTGAGCTTGTTTATGAAATCGATACTGCAACGGGTGCGAAAACAGAGCTTTACACGATTCCAAGCAGCGTAACGGATCTGCTGGCTGCATCCGGTACTCCGGTAGCTGTAGTTGCGGATGGTCAAGTGTCGGTAAATCAAAACGGTCAATGGAAGAAAGTAACCCAATAATGAATACGGGCCCTGTGCCCGAGAGGAGATTGCATTTAATATGAAAACGAAATTGTTCAAAAATATCGCGTTTACCGCGATTGCCCTGACAGTAGCCTTTGGTTCGGTATCCGTAGCAAGCGCAGCCAGCAAACTTAGCGGCAAAATTGTTATTAACGGTTCATCAGCCCTTCTTCCCCTTACGCTTCAAGCAGCGAATGAATTCAAGAAATTGAATCCAAAGGTAAAAATCGCGGCTTCCGCTGCCGGTTCCGTAACAGGCCCGCAATCGGTCCGCAAAGGCATTGCTGATATCGGCGCTGTTGACTGGGATGCTTCCACAGACGTACCGGGCTTCAAGAAATTCGATGGCCAAGTACCGAACAAGGTTGCCGTTATTCCTTTCGCGGCTGTTACGAACAGCGGCGTGAAAGTACCTGATCTGACAACAAAACAACTGCAGGATATCTTCTCGGGTAAAGTAACGAACTGGAAAGACGTTGGCGGTGCTGATTCCAAAATCGTCGTCGTCAACCGTGCATTCGGATCGGGAACTCGCGTTAACTTCCAGATTAAAGCGCTGAACGGTACTGATTTCATGACTAAAGGCGACAACTACAAAGAAGTAAAATCAAGCGGCGATATGAAAACGGCCATCGAAACAACACCGGGCGCAATCGGCTACATCGACCTTGTTTATGTAACAAGCAAAATGACGGCTGTTAAAATCAACGGTACTGCACCAACAGAAGCAAACGTCATTAATGGTTCTTACAAAGTGTGGGGCTACGGCTACTACATGACTAAAGGCCAACCGACAGGCGCTACTAAAGCATTCATCGATTATGTACAAAGCAAAACGTTCCAAAACGGTTCTCTGAAAAAGCTTAAATTCATTCCGCTCGCAGCAATGAAAAACGTAAAATAAACGTACAATCGGGATAGAACGGCGAAAAGAAGCCAGCATCCGGCGCTACTTGCGGCGAGGCTGGCTTCTCTTCATGAAAAATGACGAAAGGATGACCCTGATATGCTTGAAGCGCCTTCTTCCAGCCAGGCTTTCACCGGCGCCGATTTGGGAAAAAGTCTCAAATCCAGTTCTGCCGGCGCATTCGACCGCAAGACCAGGCTATCGTTTTACAACAAAACCTTCAAACTCATTTGCATCGCATGCGCAATCTTCGTTTGCCTGATCCTCTTTACAATCCTGTTCTTCATGGGACGAACCGGCATTCTGACTTTTCAAACCGTGTCGCCGCTTACCTTCTTCTTCTCCTCGGAATGGGTGCCGGAGAATGAGCAGTACGGAGCGTTCATTTTCATCTTCGGGACGCTTGCATTAACCTTTCTGACAATGCTGATCTCCGTTCCGATCTCGGTTATTATTGCGATCTTCCTTGCGGAATTGACGCCAACCTGGCTGAAAACCGGTCTGCGCCCCATTATGGATCTGCTCGTCGGCATTCCCTCTGTCGTATACGGCTTTCTGGGTTTAACGATACTTATCCCTATACTTCGCAGCGTGACAGGCACCAGCCTGGGAGACGGATTGCTCGCCGCTGCCATCGTGCTGACGATTATGGTGCTCCCGACCATCAGCCGGATTACCGATGATTCCATCGTGTCCGTACCCAAGAAATTCCGCGATGCTTCCTACGCGCTGGGAGCAACCCGTTTCCAAACAATCTTCAAGGTTGTGCTGCCTGCAGCAAAAAGCGGGATTATGTACGCGGTCATTCTGGGAATGGCGCGGGCGATCGGCGAGACGATGGCTGTCGTGATGGTTATCGGAAACACGTCTCAACTGGCTAACGCCTTGTTCAAGCCGACAGCCGTCCTCACCAGCAATATCGTCATGCAGATCTCTAATGTGCCGTTCGATTCTACCTGGAACTATGCGCTATATATGATGGGTTTTCTGCTTCTTATCATTTCGCTGATTATGATCATTCTCGTTCGTGTCATTCAGCGTAAAGGAGCGAAGTCATAATGAAACCGGAAATCAAGCCAGCAGGCAATCCATTCGCTTCGCGTAAAAGCATGAATCACATCAACAACCGCATTTTTACGCTGGTCGTATGGTGCGTAGGGATCGTCACCGTCCTGTTTATTCTGGGCCTGTTGTTCCTCATTCTACAGAAGGGCATGCCCAAACTGGATTGGGGCTTTCTCGTTGGCCTTCCCAGTGAGATCGACGAAGGCGGGGGAATCGGTCCGACCTTGTTCAATTCCTTCTATGTTCTGATCATTTCGCTGATTATCTCCATTCCGCTGGGGATGGCAGCCGGTATTTATCTTTCGGAATTCGCCCCGGATAATAAATTTATCGCCTTTGTCCGTATTTGCGTAGAAGGTCTGGCATCTGTTCCTTCTATTATATTCGGTTTGTTCGGGATCGCGGTTTTCGTAGAAGCTTTTCAAATCGGTCTGACGATAATCGGCGGAGCGGTCAGCCTGGCTTTTCTGAATTTGCCTGTTCTGACCCGTGTTACCGAGGAAGCGATCAGAGCGGTTCCGCAGGAAATGAAGACGGCATCCTTCGCCCTTGGCGGCACGCATCTGCAGACAATCCGCCGTGTTCTAGTGCCTGTTGCGCTGAACGGCATTATCACCGGGATTTGTCTGGTGGCTGGCAGAGCATTTGGAGAAAGCGCGGTAATCATTCTGACAGCAGGTGTCTCGACTTCAGGCGAAATGTGGGATTTCAGTTTATTTTCTCCCGGTGAAACACTTGCCGTGCATTTGTGGTATGTCCAGTCGGAGGCAATTGTACCGGATGCGACGGAAATTGCGGAGAAGGCGGCTGCGGTGCTTGTATTTGTCGTGCTGCTGATCAATTTGTTCTTCCGTGTTCCGCTATGGATAAATTCCCGCAAAATGCGATAGCTCCCAGGTTGTTTTTTAGAAACAAAACGTATCTTGAAGGCAAGCTTATCGTATGAAATGCATACTGCAAAACGGAAAAGCTGTCCTGCAGGGCGGCTTATTTCCGTATGTATTTGGAAAATACCAGCTTGGTTCTGAAGAAGGCCATCTGTGCTTGTCACCAGTTAATAGGTCTAAAGTCATACAATAACTTCAATTTCTTGCTTTATTCGACAAAAATCGGGATAAAACCGTCGTTATTTGACATAGACTTTACATTTCAATGCATCAACGATAATCCTTTCTTCCTATAGTATAGCTATAGAATGATTCATGAGGAGGAGCACGTGATGTCAACGACATACATGGAAGCTTTGGAAGAACCGTCAGTTGTGACCGGCCAGCAGAATCAGGAATGGCTGGAATTCATTAGAACAGCTCCGGTTGTATATGCCTCTCATACCTGTCAGGAGGTCATTCAGCAGTTTGGTTCGCAGCCGGATTGCGACTGCGTGATTGTATGCGACGATGCCCGCAAGCCAAGGGGACTAGTGATGAAACGGAATTTAACCGTCATACAGACCCACCGATTCGGCAGAGAATTATATTACAACCGCTCCATTGTGAAGCTCATGGATGCCCATCCACTCATCATAGACATACATACCTCGCCCCAGAAGCTGCTGGACCTTGCGCTTGGACGGGACGAGAAAACCTTATACGACTGTGTTATTGTTACGGATCAGGAGCAACTGACAGGCATTTTGTCCGTTGCCGATCTGCTCCATCTATCCCGTTTGATGCAGCGGCTGAGCATCGAATCGCAAATTCGTACCATTCATGGAGCAGAATCCATGATCAAGGAGATTGACCAATCGGTTGTTCGTGTGCTGAGTGCCTCGGAGCAGGGGGAGAAAATGTCCGAGACCATGGTGGACCTGACCTTGAAGGGCAAGAAAGAGCTGGACAAAGTAACGGCTGCCTTCCGCAGCCTGAATGACAACACGACCAGGCAGGAAGGCCAGATTGGCGAGCTTCAGGAGCGTGCAAGCTCGATCAGTTCGGTGTCCAAGCTTATCCGGGATCTTGCCGACCAATGCAATTTGCTTGCCGTGAACGCCACGATCGAAGCGGCGCGTGCGGGCGAGCATGGAAGAGGGTTTGCTGTGGTTGCCAATGAAGTCCGCCAGCTGGCGACGCAGACCAAGCAATCCGCGGATCAAATCAATTCGCTGATCCGGTCGATTCTGGAATCTGTGAAGCAATCGGTGGAGCTGGTTGGAGCGGGGCGGGCAAATGCCTTGTCGAGCCAGTCCAATGTGGAGGCAGCTTTTGAAGTATTTGACCAGCTGTTTCAAGCAGCGGCGAACAACAGCAGGAGCGCCAAGGACATAGGAACGTTGTCCAATCAGGCTTACAACCAGTCCGAAAGCGTCATCCGGGAAATGCAGCAGCTCAAGAACGAAATGCAGCTGGGACAATAAATTTAATATGGCGTTAACAAAACCATCAAACAACTTTAACAAATTGCCTATACAATACTACTATTGATGTGGACGTGTGTCCACGACACGGAGGAGTCCGCCATGCAAGCATTAATCGATATTCAAAAATTGAATTTGTATTACGGAACCTTCCATGCGCTCAAAGATGTATCGATGGACATCCCGGAGAAGGCCATCACTGCTTTCATCGGGCCTTCCGGCTGCGGGAAGTCTACGCTTCTGCGCACGTTAAACCGGATGAACGACATGATTGCGGGAACACGCATTGAAGGCCGCATCTCGGTTGGCGGCGCTGACATCTATTCCAATGAAGTTGATGTCGAGACGCTTCGCAAAAAAGTCGGTATGGTGTTCCAGCAGCCCAATCCGTTTCCCAAGTCGATTTATGACAATGTGGCTTACGGACCGCGCCTGCACGGCATCCGCAATAAACAGAAGCTGGACGAAATCGTCGAGACAAGCCTTCGTTCGGCAGTCCTTTGGGAAGAAGTGAAGGACTATCTGAAGCGTTCGGCGCTGAGTCTGTCCGGCGGACAGCAGCAGCGGCTGTGCATTGCAAGAGCGCTTGCGGTTAATCCCGACATTCTGCTCATGGATGAGGCGACATCTGCCCTTGACCCCATCTCTACCCTGAAAATTGAAGAGCTGGCCCAGGAGCTTAAAGACAGATACACCATTGTAATGGTCACGCACAACATGCATCAGGCGGCTCGTGTTTCGAATCAGACCGTTTTCTTTTTGAATGGCGAGGTAGTGGAATTCTCGGATACGGAGAAGCTGTTCTCCAATCCTCGCGATCAAAGAACGGAAGATTATATAAGCGGACGGTTCGGCTAAGATAAAGGAGAGCATGCCATTATGATGACCCAAAGAAAAGAATTTGATTTAGGACTTGATGAACTAAAATCGCATATCGTTGAAATGGGTAAACGTGTGGAAAAGGCAATCGGCGATTCCATGCAGGCGCTGGAGAATGTGGACGTTACGGAAGCCAAGCGTCTGATTGCCGAGGATAAGGAATTGAATAAGATCGAGGATAAAATATCCGAGCTCGGCGCCAAGCTGATCGCTACGCAGCAGCCCGTGGCCAAGGATCTGAGACGAATTCTCGTTGCCTTCAAAATCGCCAGCGACCTGGAGCGGATGGGCGATCTGTCCGTCGATGTCGCGAAAGCGGTTGTGCGTCTGGAAGGTCAGGTTCTGATTAAGCCTCTGATCGATTTGCCCCGCATGGCGGAAATCGTGCAGATGATGACGCGGGAATCGATTCAGGCTTTTATACAGGAAAATACAGATTTGGCTTATAAAATGGCCAAAGACGACGATCTGGTGGATGCTTTATATTCCCAAATTATTCGCGAGCTGTTCACCATCATGATGGAAAATCCGAAAACCATCTCGCAAGCGAACCTGCTCAGCTTTGTCGGACGCTACATCGAGCGTTTTGCGGATCATGCGACGAACATAGGAGAATGCGTGGTTTATCTGGTTACCGGATCGCGTCCGGACCTGAACTCTTAATTCCGCATCCTTCGACGGCTTTAACGTGGACACCCAGAAGATATAAAGGCTATCCAAAGGTCATTTGACCTGACAGGATAGTCTTTTTTTAATATGAAGAAGCAAGCTCTACACATCCGCTTCGGGTAGAGACATGCTCATGCGCAGTTTATCGATCAAATATGGCATTAGCTGCGGACGGGGAAAATCAGTGCGCCACGCGGCATACAGCTTCCAGGAAGGCAGCTTGCCCGGAAGTCTTATGAATGGAACGCCGCTCTGCGCCTGCCGGTTGACCCTTGAAGGCAGGATGCACAGGCAGCCTCCGGAGCGGACCGCTTCCAGAGCGAAATCGACGCGATCGGTCAGCTGTTCGATTTGCAGTGTAACCTGTTCGTCTTTTTCCCACAGCCTTACAATCTTCATTAATGAAGGTTCCTCCATCAGGGTGAATGGATGACCGCTCAGCCGGTATGAGCCCGGCCCGGAATAGCGCGTTAATGGATGATCGCGCGGGATCATCAGGGCCAGCTCGTCTTCGGCTACGGGCTCGCACGACAAGCTTGCGTTCTCGACCCATTGACCGCTTAATACCAGGTCCACGCTTCCGTCTTCCAGCAGGTCATGAAGCTCACTCTCTCCTCCGGTTCTGATGGACAGCAGCAGGTCGCCGGGCACCTGAGAGAGCCGGAAACCGCCTGATTGGAGCACGAGGGAAGCGGCAAGATCCGTGCAGCCGATAATAAACTGGTTTTTGCCCGTCTGGCGGAGTGTTTGCAGCCGCGCCTGAGCCTCCCCGTAGATATGATCAATTTGCTGCGCGTAGTGATGAAGCGTCTTGCCGGCTTCTGTCAGCAGCACCTTGCCGGTCTTCATCTCGAACAGCGGAATTCCCCATTCTTCCTCCATCTTCTTCATATGAAAGCTTACTGTCGGCTGTTTGAGATCCAGCTCATCGGCAACCGCAGTGACTTTTTTAAGCCTGTCCAGCAGCACAATAATCTTCATCCTTAATATACTCATGACGATGAAGCCCCTTCATTTTAAATTTATAGATTAAATATATAATATACCTCAACATTATACAATAATTCTATTCATTTTTAGCATAGCGTTAACACTTAGAAAATATCAGATTAACACCAGCGACCTATAATGAGTTTGTAAATCAAATAACCGTGCGAAACGGAAGGAGAAAACCAAAGAGATGAAAAAGTTAGGGTTACTTGTAACGGTGGTCTTGTTATCAATCAGTCTGGCAGCTTGTGGGGCTAAAAACAACGAAACCAACACCGGCAATGCTGCAAATGCTGGAACCAATACAGAGGCAGGTGGAAATACCACCGGAAACACAGCAACAAACGCAGGTGGCAATGCAGCAGCAGAAACGCCAATTACCGGATCGATTCTGGCAACTGGTTCATCCGCGCTTCAACCGCTTGTCGACCAAGTATCGAAAAAATTTATGGATGATGAAAAATACAGCGGCATTACCGTTCAAGTACAAGGCGGAGGCAGCGGTACTGGTCTTACGCAAGTTCAAGCCGGACAAGCGGATATCGGCAACTCGGATATTTTCGCAGAAGAGAAATTTGTCGATGCTGACGCAGACAAAGCCAAAGAGCTTGTTGATCACCAAGTAGCGGTTGTTGCTATGGCGACTGTTGTCAACAAAAGCGTAACTGTCGACAATCTGACCAAACAACAATTGGTTGATATTTTCACAGGTAAAGTGAAAAACTGGAAAGATGTTGGCGGCCAAGATGAAGCCATCACAATCGTTAACCGTCCATCCAGCTCCGGTACACGCGCTACTTTCGAGAAATACGCACTGGGCATGAAATCGGAAGACCTTCCGGGCTCCATTCAAGAGGATGCTTCCGGTACAGTTAAGAAACTGGTTACAGATACTTCAGGCGCTATCGGATACCTGGCTTTCTCATACATCGACGATACCATCAAAACCCTGAAATACGAAGGCGTAGAGCCAAAAGAAGAAAATGTAGTAACAGGCGACTATCCAGTATGGGCATATGAGCACATGTACACCAAAGGCGAGCCTAATGAAGCTGCCAAAGCATTCCTGGATTACATGCTGAGCCCGGAAGTTCAAGACAATGACGTAGTTGAGCTTGGCTACACGCCGATCAGCAAAATGCAGGTTAAACGCGACGTTGCCGGCACTGTAACGAAGTAATGAAATACGCTGCGCCTACCTCTGGCTTGCGCAGCATGCTTCTTCATTTGCAGGAAATACTACTTTTAAAAAAATAATCAATAAACAGTCAAAGAGGTGGAGACATCCGCCTCTTCTTGGCCATTAAGGAGAGGTACTATGGAGCGGCAGGCCGCGGGCGGGCAACCTGTTCAACAACGATCGAATCATAAACAAATCAAACCGCACATAATGGAAGAATGGGTCGGCAAGGTTTATACGACCCTCTGCATCATTGTACTTATCGTCACAATAGTAGCGATCGTTTATTTTGTAGCTTCCCGCGGATTGAGCACGTTTTTTGTGAGCGGCGTAAACGTAGGTGAACTGCTGACGGGATTGAAATGGTCTCCAGAGGGTGATATCCCGTCGTTTGGCGCATTGCCGTTCATATTCGGCTCATTCAGCACCTCGCTTCTGGCAGCTTGCATTGCCGCTCCGCTCGGATGCTGTGCAGCCATATTTATGACCCAAATCCTGCCTGGCGCCGGCCGCCGCGTGCTTCAGCCCGTCATCGAGCTGCTTGCAGGCATCCCGTCTGTCGTTTACGGTTTTGTAGGACTCAGCATTGTTGTGCCTTTCCTGCGCTCGGTTTTCCCTGGACAGGGGATCGGGATTGCCGCAGGCTCCATCGTGCTGTCGATTATGATTCTGCCAACGATCACAACAATTGCAACGGATGCGCTGGCAGGCCTGCCGTTTGGTCTGAAAGAAGGCTCCTATGCACTGGGAGCTACACGCTGGCAGACGATCTACCGCATTGTCATTCCAACCACATTGCCTTCGCTTCTGACCGGCGTTGTGCTCGGCATGTCCCGTGCGTTCGGTGAAGCGCTGGCTGTTCAGATGGTTATCGGAAATGCGCCGCATATCCCCCATTCCTTATTCGAGTCAGCGTCTACCTTAACCAGCGTCATCACCTTGAGCATGGGCAATACAGTTACCGGATCCGCGCATAACAACGCGCTATGGTCGCTTGCTCTGATCCTGCTCGCCATGACGTTTGTGTTCGTATTCGTGGTTCGTTTCCTGGAAAGGAGAAATAAACAATGAGCGCCAAAGTCGCAGACAAGATTGCTACAGCCGTTATCTATATCGTATCCGCATTAATTGTCCTTATTCTCGCAGGGCTTCTCGGCTACATTATTATCCGTGGCCTTGGACATATCAGCTTTCATTTTCTGACATCAGAGCCGCAGACGATCAAGGCGGGCGGAGGAATCGGGCCGCAGCTGTTCAACTCGATATTCCTGCTGGTACTGACTTTAATTATTACGATTCCGCTTGGCATCGGCGCCGGAATCTACATGAGCGAATATTCCAAGCCGGGCCGTCTGACGGATTCCATCCGTCTTGTGGTTGAGGTTCTGTCCTCTTTCCCGTCCATTGTCATCGGATTATTCGGCCTGCTGGTCATTGTCAACCTGTTCGGCTTTGGCTTCTCCTTATTCTCCGGTGCGCTTGCTCTGACGGTATTCAATCTGCCGCTCATGGTGCGGATCACGGAGCAATCGCTGCGAGGCGTGCCGCGTGAGCAGAAGGAAGCGAGTCTGGCTCTTGGCCTTTCCCGCTGGAAGACGATTACCTCGGTAATGATGCCAATCGCCATGCCGACGATCGTAACCGGTACAATTCTGGCTTCTGGCCGTGTATTCGGTGAAGCAGCCGCGCTGCTGTTTACCGCAGGAATGAGCTCGCCAAGGCTGGATTTCACCAATTGGAATCCGCTCAGCCCGTTCTCCCCGCTCAATCCGTTCCGGCCGGCCGAAACCTTGGCCGTTCATATTTGGAAAATCAACAGCGAAGGCCTTGCTCCGGATGCGGGTGAAATTGCCGCCGGCGCATCAGCTGTGCTGCTGATCATGGTCCTGCTGTTTAACTTTGCGGCCAGATGGTTCGGAAGAAGACTGCATCGTAAATTCACGGCCACCAAATAGAAACCAGCATAGGAGAGGGGAGGCATTTTCCATGAATGTCAAGGAAAAAGAATTGTCAGCCAAGCAGCTGAGTGTATTTTATGGAGAGAAGGAAGCGATCAAGGGTGTGTCGCTGGATTTTGAGGCACGCGAGGTTACGGCTCTGATCGGTCCGTCGGGATGCGGGAAGTCCACCTTCCTGCGCAGCCTCAACCGGATGAACGATACCATTGGCGGTGTCCGTACCACGGGTGAGATATGGCTGGACGGAATCAATATCAATGACACTGGTGTCGATGTGGTGCTGCTGCGCCAGCGTATCGGCATGGTGTGGCAGCGTCCGAATCCGTTCCACAAATCCATTTATGAGAATATTGCGTTTGGTCCCCGGTACCACGGCATCAAGAACAAGAAAGTGCTGGATGAAATTGTGGAGGAGTGCCTGCGCAAGTCGGCGCTGTGGGAGGAAACGAAGGACCGTCTTCACCAATCCGCGCTGGCCCTGTCCGGCGGACAGCAGCAGCGGCTGTGCATTGCCAGGTCGATTGCGGTCAAACCGAAGGTGATTCTGATGGATGAGCCTGCTTCGGCACTTGATCCGGTGTCCACATCCAAAGTCGAGGAGCTGATCGCCGAGCTCAAACGCGATTACTGTATTGTGATCGTGACCCATAATATGCATCAGGCCGCGCGCGTATCGGACAAAACCGCTTTTTTCTATATGGGCAAAGTGGTTGAATTCGATGAGACTCATAAAATATTCACCAATCCTGCTGAGAAGCAGACGGACGATTACATCTCCGGGCGCTTTGGCTAAAAAGTTGCTGGGGAATAACCGTGCTATTCAACCATAGACTTGAATTTCACACGCATAACCGGAGCTCAGAGGATGAGAGCCGGTTATTTTGCTTTTTTTACATAACGTTAACAAAGCGGCTATATTTATTTCACAAACGACTGGTACAATTGAACTATTAGAGCAGTCAAAATGTTCCAACCAAAGAGGGATACTTGTGGACGATATCGGATATGGTCTGTTGGACCGCACGATGATTCACCGTATTACGGAGCGCTGGCATCATGGAGGAATCGGAGTTATTATCATGCACCTGCCGGTGAGCGGAGCAGCAGTGCTTGAAGCGCTCCAGACGTGGGTGACGGAGCAGAAGCGCCTGATCTGGCGTTACCGGATGGAGAGCGATTTCTTCTTCTTTTTTCAGCGCAACAAGTCGGATGAGAGGCTCGATCTGCTTCTGGAGAATGCGGTCAATACCCTTCGTCAGCAGATGATGAAAGTGGTTTCCGCAGCCCCGGTGGGCAGGGGCCAGCAGCGTATGGCCATCGGCAGCGCTTCGGTACTGCCATCGGGCCTCGGGCGCTCTGCAGAGGCGATGGTCTACCATGCCATTAAAGAAGCTCTTGTCTCGGTTATGCGGTACCGGCTGCGGGACGAAAGCGCAGCTGCTCGCGAGGTGCCTTATCAGGAAGCGGAAGCTAGGCCGTATCCGCGCGTTGAGAATGGTCTGGACTATAATGACGGCGATATGTCCTACTCCATTGGCGCCCTGGCCAAAACAATCCCGACCTTCCGCACAAGCGCGCGGGTATCGGAGGTAGCCCGGATGTTTGAGGAAAATCAGCATCTTCAGGGTGCGATTGTCGTCAATCAGGAACGGCCTGTTGGACTTGTGATGAAAGAGAAAATGCATCAGATGCTGGCAGGACAGTTTGGTCTTCCTCTGTATTGGAACCGTTCCATCGAGAAGATGATGGACGACGATGCGCTTGTTGTGGATGCCGACCTGCCTGTGGAACAGGTCGCTCAGATGGCCATGGGCCGGGATATCTCCCGGCTGTATGATGTGGTGACCATCACGCGGGACGGCAAGCTGCTTGGCGCGGCATCCATCCAGTCCATTTTGGAGTGCATGACGAATTTGCGCACCGAGGAAGCACGGACTGCGAACCCGCTCACCGGGCTGCCCGGCAATGGAGCCATCCAGCGGGAGATCAAAAGACGCATTGATGCGGGCAAGCCTTTCTGCATGATCTATGCCGATCTGGACTATTTCAAATGGTTCAATGACTGCTTCGGCTTCAGTCAGGGCGATGAGCTCATCCGGTTCCTTGCTGAAGTGCTGCAGGAAATACCGGGCCGGGAGAACGGCGGAAAGGGCGACTTCGTCGGTCATATCGGCGGTGATGATTTTATCGTGCTCTCGGATCATCCGCAGCCGGAGAAGCTGTGCATACAGATTCTGAAGCGGTTCGACGGAGGCGTCAAATTCCATTACGGCGGCTCCGACGTATCGATGGTGATCGACCGGAGCGGCAACAAGGTGGAGCAAGAAGGCGTCAGCCTGTCGTTATCACTGCTCCTCTGGGATGCAGACTGCCCCATTACGCCGGGGATTGTTTCACAAGCCGCAGCACGACTCAAAAAACAGGCGAAGGCGATTAAAGGCAGCGCTTATATCTCAGGGGAAGTTATTGAAAAGCAACCGGGAGAGGAACGATTGTAGACGTGAGACAACTTAACAGCTTTGAAGCACCAGACAGTTTACGTCCCGAAGAAAGTGCAGCGACAGGAATAATATACTTGGCATGGCATGGCAAGGCAAAGGATCGTTCTGATATCCGGCAGGTCATCGACAGCAGCTGGAGAGCTTTTGCCGAGCATGCCATCGCTCAGCATAACAGGACCAATCTGCTTGCGATCAGCTCCGTCTGGATGCGCGATGATTTATACATATGGCTGCCCCTTCCGGAAGCGCGCGAGGAATTGCTGGAGGAGCAGCTGCTGGAGCTCGGGAGCAGGTTCAAGCGGGAGTGGGGCAGGCGCTTCATGGATCGCTCATTCGATGGCGATGTTCAGGAGCTGAAGCTGCACGCCGGTGTTTCCATTATGGGCAAGCAGGATGAGCAGGGGGATCAATGGTATGAAGGGATCAAGCAGGCGATTGTGCACGGACAGCGGGCTTCGGCTACCGAGCGGAGTCTTCAGCGTCGCGCATTCGAACAGCTCCTCCACAGCCGTGACATCTTTCCGGTGTATCAGCCCATCTATTCTCTGCGCAGTGGGGATGTGTACGGTTATGAAGCGCTCTCCCGTTTTCCCGACAAGCGTTGGTTTGAAGGACCCCAGCAGTTATTTGCTTATGCGGCAGAGGAGGGAATGATTTATGGATTGGACAGGCTGGCCCGCGAGCGGGCTATCGAAGGCAGCGCAGGGCTGGCCAGCGGTCAAAAGCTGTTTATTAACATGACGGCGCAAATTATGAACGACCCTTCATTCACTCCCGGACAAACCCTGTATCTGCTTGAGCGCTTCGGCTTGTCGCCCCATAATGTAGTATTTGAAATTACCGAGCGCAGCTCCTTCGAGGATTTTGGGGCGGCCAAGAAAATGTTCGATCATTACCGCAACCAGGGCTATCAAATCGCCATTGACGATGCGGGGGCGGGATATTCCTCGCTGCAGTCGATCGTGGAGCTGCAGCCTGATTTTATAAAAATCGACCGCTCGCTTATTCATGGCATCCATCTGAACGCCATGAAGGAGCAAATCGTGCATACCTTCACTGAATTTGCCGCCAAGATGGGCATTTCCATTGTTGCCGAGGGGATTGAGGAGCAGGAAGAACTGCAGCATATGCGTGATATGGGCGTGGATTATGCGCAAGGTTATCTGCTCGGCAGGCCGCAGCCAGCTATCGGTTAGCGATAATATCAACGGTTTAACGCGTGCGCGGCGTCCACAATTATGGAAGCGGATACCTAAATTACCCTGATTGTTGCGGGTAATATAAAAAATTGGAAACAGCCCGATTGTGCGGCTGTTTTTTCATATTTTCAGACTGCGGATTTGCCTGGGGGAGCAAGGGAAACTGTAATATGTGGAATGTTCGTGTTTGAGCATAGACTTGATGGGAAAGCTTGCCCGCTTTATGCTATGATAGATCATAGGAAAACCAAGGTGAGGTGTGCCTTTCGTATGGATAAATGGATATTGATTGATGGAAATAGCATTGTCTTTCGGGCGTTTTATGCCATGCCTCCGTTAACGAATTCAGCAGGGCTTAATACGAATGCGGTGTACGGCTTCACCACCATGCTGCTGAGGCTGCTGGAGGAAGAGAAGCCAACGCATATGCTTGTTGCTTTCGATGCGGGGAAGGTAACTTTCCGCCATGAGGGATATGAGGAATATAAAGGCGGACGGGCCAAGACGCCGCCGGAGCTGTCCGAGCAGTTTCCGGTGCTCAAGGATCTGCTGCGTTCCTTCGGAATTGCCCAATTTGAGCTGCCTGGATATGAAGCCGATGACATTATCGGCACCTTGACGCGGATGGCGGATGAGCAGAAGGTCGAGACCCTGATTGTCTCCGGGGACAAGGACATGCTGCAGCTGGCTTCCGACTATGTGACGATTGCCCTGACGCGTAAGGGCGTCAGCGAGGTCGAGCGGTATAATCCGCAGGAAATTAAGGATAAATACGGCCTGACGCCGCTGCAAATTATCGATCTTAAAGGGCTGATGGGCGACGCCTCGGATAATATTCCCGGAATTCCTGGCGTGGGAGAGAAGACGGCGCTCAAGATGCTCCATGAGTATGGCACCGTAGAGGAAGTGCTGGCGCATGCCGGCGAGCTCAAGGGTAAAATGAAGGAGAAGGTCGCGGCGCATCAAGAGGATGCGCGAATGAGCAAGAAGCTGGCCACCATATTCCGCGAGGTTCCCCTGGACAATGCGGAGGGTGTGGAGGCCTATAACGGCTATGACAAGGCGCAGCTGGCGGATGCCTTCCGCAAGCTTGAATTCAGGTCCCTCATGGAGCGGCTCGATCTGCCGGAGCTTGGGTCGGATAGCGCTGTGGCTGCGGAGGCGAATTACGATATCGTGGCCTTGAATGAACTGAGCCCATCTGAGCTGAGCGGACTGCTGGCCGGAGCGGAGAATGTATATATCGAGGCAGTGGGCGATAATCCGCATCATGCACTGCTGCTTGGGCTGGCGATCCCGGTTGAGGAGCGGGTTCTGGTGCTCACCTCGGAAGAGATGCTGGCTGAGGCGGGCGAACCCGTGCGTCAATGGCTGGGAAATCCGGAAGCAAGGAAATTCGGCTACGATCTGCACAAAGCGGATCTGACGCTGCATTGGCATGGCATTGACCTTTGCGGTACGGATTTTGACGTGCTGCTTGCCGCGTATCTGCTGGATCCGACGGAGTCTAACCAGACGCTCGTTTATTTAATGCAGCGCTATGAGCTTCCCGCCATTCAGTCGGATGAGTCGGTCTATGGCAAGGGAGCCAAGTTCCGCATTCCCGAGCGGGAGATATTGGCCCGTCATTTGGCGGCCAAGGCGGATGCGGTCCGCAGGCTTGTGCCGTTGCAGCAGAAGGCGCTGGAGGAAGGCGCCATGAGCAAGCTGTATTATGAGCTGGAGCAGCCGCTCGCCATTGTCCTTGCAGGGATGGAGAAGCAGGGCATCCGGGTCAATGCGGGCACGCTGGAGGAACTGGGCACGGAACTGGAGCAGGGAATCGCCCGCTGTAAAAGCGATATCTATATGCACGCGGGAATGGAATTCAATATCGGTTCACCGAAACAGCTGGGCGAAGTTTTGTTCGAGAAGCTCGGCCTTCCGGCAATGAAAAAGACGAAGACCGGCTATTCCACCGATGCCGATGTTCTGGAGAAGCTGGAGCCGTACCACGGGATTATACCGCTCATCCTGCAGTACCGGACGCTGGCGAAGCTGCAGTCCACCTATATTGAAGGACTGCTGAAGGAAATCCGCCGCGACAGCAGCATGGTGCATACGTATTACCGGCAGACGATTGCCGCAACGGGCCGCTTGTCGAGCCAATTTCCGAACCTGCAGAACATACCGATCCGGCTGGAGGAAGGACGCCGCATCCGCAAAGCGTTTGTTCCGTCGGAGCCGGGCTGGACCATTCTGGCAGCGGATTACTCGCAGATCGAGCTGCGCGTGCTCGCGCATATCTCCAATGATGAGAAGCTCAAGGAAGCCTTTATCGAGGATATGGACATCCATACCAAGACCGCGATGGATGTGTTCGGCGTGCGCGCCGAAGAGGTGGACAGCAACATGCGCCGTCAGGCGAAAGCGGTTAATTTTGGCATTGTGTACGGGATCAGCGATTTTGGGCTGTCCAATAACCTGAATATTACACGCAAGGATGCGGCCCGGTTTATTGAACAGTATTTTGAAGCCTTCCCCGGTGTGCGGGGCTATATGGACAATATTGTGGTACAAGCCCGTCAGGACGGGTATGTGACAACGCTTCTGGAGCGCCGCAGATACTTGCCGGATATCAAAGCCTCCAACTTCAACCTGCGCTCCTTCGCGGAGAGAACGGCGATGAATACGCCGATTCAAGGCACGGCAGCTGATATTATCAAGCTTGCTATGGTGCGGATGGACGAGAAGCTGCAAGAGCGCAAGCTTCGCAGCCGCATGCTGCTGCAGGTGCATGATGAGCTGGTGTTTGAGGTGCCGGAGGATGAACTCGAGCTGATGAAGACGCTTGTGCCGGAAGTTATGGAAAGCGCACTGGAGCTGGATGTGCCTCTCAAGGCCGACGTCAATTACGGAGTGAATTGGTACGAAGCGAAATAAGGCGGTTTGGGTCAAAATCAGTTATACTAGAATATTAACCAGGGCTTCGGGCATAGATTTCTGTGCTGCTTATGCCTAACGGTTGTGTCGGAGGTGAAGGAAATGCCGGAATTGCCGGAGGTGGAAACCGTTCGGCGGACACTGAACCAGCTTGTGGCGGGAAAGCGGATAGAGCGGGTGACTGTTTCGCTGCCGCGGATTATACAGCGGCCCAAAGCGCCGGATGAATTTGCAGCCCTGCTTGTTGGCCGGACGATCCAGTCGGTCGAACGCAGAGGGAAATTTCTGCGGATTATGCTTGATGGCCTGGTGCTTGTTTCCCATCTGCGTATGGAAGGGCGCTATGGTGTCTATGATCGTAAGGAGCCATCCGAGCCGCATACGCATGTGGTCTTTCATTTTAGCGACGATACGGAGCTGCGTTATAAGGATGTCCGCCAGTTCGGTACGATGCATCTGTTTGATTGGGGCGAGGAGCTCACGCTGCCGCCGCTTAACAAACTCGGCATGGAGCCGCTTGATGATGCTTTTACGCTGCAGGCTTTCAAGAAGAAACTGGCTAAACGGACGACCAAAATAAAGCCGCTGCTGCTGAACCAGGAATATGTCGTGGGGCTTGGCAATATATATGTAGATGAGGCGCTGTTCACGGCGGGTATTCATCCCGAGCGGACAGCGGATTCCATCAAACCTGCTGAATGGGCGCGCTTGCATCAAGCGATCATCGCCACCTTGGGGCGGGCTGTCGAAGCGGGCGGCTCCTCCATCAAGTCTTATGTGAACGGACAAGGCGAGATGGGAATGTTTCAGCATGAGCTGCTCGTATACGGCCGGAAGAATGAACCCTGCAGCCGCTGCGGACAGTTTATCGAGAAGCTTGTGGTAGGGGGCAGAGGCACCCATATCTGTACGAGCTGCCAGCCTGTACCCAGGCTGTCCAAAGCGGGCAAGCTTTCGCGCAAATAAGGCACGACTGGGGAGAAACCGCATATGATGTACCGTTCATGTTAATGGGCGAATGCACAGCTTACCTGCTTCCAAGCCGATGGTTTGGCGGTCAGGGGCAAGCTTAAAGCAGTCGCCGTTATGGGAGGGACATCGGTTGCTGGCACATGTCGTTTCATTATTGCTGCTTGCTTTTGCCGTCAGTCTGGACGGTTTCGGCGTTGGTGTAACGTACGGATTACGACGGATTCGGATACCGGTCGTATCCATTGTCATCATTTCTCTCTGTTCGGGTTTTGTTGTCTGGCTGTCCATGCAGATCGGCTCCATGCTGACCGGCCATCTGTCGCCGCTGACGGCCAAGTGGATCGGCGCAAGTTTGTTGATGGTCATCGGCTGCTGGGCTCTGTTTCAATTATGGAGAAGACGCAAGGAAGCCAAGGAAAGCGTTCCGGAAGAGCCTGAACCACCCAATTCGGCAGCGGAAATGAATGGACTTACGCCGGCTGTGCCTGTGCTGCTGCTGGAATGGAAGCGCCTGGGGATCGTGATTCAAATTTTGCGGACGCCGCAAATTGCGGATGTGGACCGCTCCGGTATTATTTCGGCGTCAGAGGCTGTGCTGCTCGGCTTCGCCCTCTCGATCGACAGCTTCGGAGCGGGACTTGGCGCAGCCATGGTCGGCTTGTCGCCGTTGTTGACGGCATTTATCATTTCAACCACCAGCGGACTGTTCCTGCTTGCCGGGATGCGGCTGGGGTTTCGTTTTGCAGCTTGGCGGGGAATGCGCGCACTATCGGTATTACCGGGGATTATGCTGATTATGATGGGGATTTTGCGGTTGTTATAAAAGGGGCATTATGAGGTGAAGGTATGATAGTTGGATTAACAGGCGGTATCGCTTGCGGCAAAAGCACGGTATCCGCCATGCTGTCCGCACGGGGAGCGAAAATTGTCGATGCCGACCAGGTTGCCCGGGAAGTTGTGCTTCCCGGCGAGCCCGCGCTGGCGCAAATTACGGCTGTATTCGGGCAGGCCGTATTGAATGCGGATGGAACGATGAACAGGGGAGAGCTTGGGAAGATCGTCTTCGGCAATCGAGAGAAGCTGGACGAGCTTGAGGGTATTCTGCATCCGGCGATCCGGGCGACCATGTGGTCGCGAATGAATGCCTTTGAGCTGGAGAACCCAGGCGGACTGATTGTAGCCGATATTCCGCTTTTGTATGAGACGGGACAAGCTTCCCTGTACAGGGGAATCATTGTCGTATATATACCGCGCCGCCTGCAGATGGAGAGGCTGATGGCACGCAACTCCATGACAGCTGAGCAAGCGGAGCAGCGCATTGGGCTGCAGATGGATATAGAAGAGAAGAGGAAGCTTGCGGATTTCGTAATAGACAATAGCGGTTCTCTTGAAAACACAGAGGCGCAAATTGAACAATTTTGGCGTGAGCAAGGACTTTCGTGATGGTGAGGAAGATATTTAGAAAACGTGTACTGCTGCTTCTGATTATTGCGGTGCTGGTACTGCTGTATCTGAAATCCGACTGGATGAACCGCTGGATGTATCCGATCCATTACCAATCCGACATTAAGATCAGTTCTGTCAACTATGGGCTGGACCCGCATCTGGTGGCTGCTATTATAAGGGTGGAGACGAATTTCAGCAATAATAAGGTATCGAAGAAAGGTGCCATAGGTATGATGCAGCTGATGCCGGATACGGCCAACTGGATTGTGGAAAAGGGGAAATTCTCCAATGTTACCCAAGATGCAATTGCCAGCCGCGCTGACATCAGCATTGAAATTGGCTCCTGGTATCTGAACTCGCTTCTGCAGCAGTTCAAGGGCAACACGTATGCCGTTGTTGCGGCTTACAATGCGGGACCGGGGACAGTAAACCGATGGATGTCGGAGGGAACATGGGATGGCAAGCTGGAGACGGTGGACAAGCTTCCATATGGGGAAACCCGCCACTATGTACAGCGCGTCATTTATTATTATAATAAATACAAGAAGCTTTACCCTGAATTTGCGGCAAAATAATAAGGAAGCCTTGGCAATCCGCCCCTGAGGGCGGCTGCCAAAGCTTCCATTATAAATCCTGTGAACCTTATTTAAACTGACCTGCGATGGATTGCTCGGCGATTTGTACCAGTTTACGAGTGATGTAACCCCCAAGGGAGCCAGCGTCACGCGTAGCCATGTTACCATAGTAACCGTCTTGTGGGATCGTAATACCCAGCTCTTGCGCGACTTCATATTTCATTTGGTCGAGCGCTGCATTGGCTTGTGGTACAACCAGTTGGTTGCTGCTGCGGTTTGAACTCATTGTCTTTCACCTCCTTGCGGTTGGTACAAGTATTATGTGCGATTGCACGAGTTTCATTACAGGAAACGTATGGAAATTCTTTTTCAAAGATGGGGGTCAACAAATCCGATGAAATGTCCGTATTGCGATTACGCGGGAACCAAAGTATTGGATTCCAGACCTGCGAACGACAACAAGTCGATCCGCCGCCGCCGCGAATGCGAGAAATGCACCCGAAGATTCACAACGTTCGAGATGATTGAAGAAACCCCGCTGATTGTCGTCAAAAAAGACGGCAGCCGAGAAGAGTTCAACCGCGACAAGATTTTGCGCGGTCTTATCCGGGCCTGCGAGAAGCGTCCCGTGCCGGTTGAGAAGCTTGAAGTGATTGTATCCGAGGCCGAGAAAGAGCTGCGTACGACAGCGCAGGCCGAAGTCCAAAGCCGCGAAATCGGCGAACTGGTGATGATGCAGCTGTATCCCGTGGACGAGGTAGCTTATGTGCGTTTCGCCTCGGTATATCGGCAGTTCAAAGATATCGACATGTTCATGAAGGAGCTAAACAGTTTGCTCTCCAATGGCAGCAAGAAAAACGATTGACAGGTACAACTTTCCTGTGCTATGATCTTACTTGTCGCCATGATTCACGGGGCCTTAGCTCAGCTGGGAGAGCGCATCGCTGGCAGCGATGAGGTCAGGGGTTCGATCCCCCTAGGCTCCATACAAAGAGAACGTCACCACATGAAGTGGTGGCGTTTTTTGTATGGATTGCCTAGGGGAGATGAACCCCTAATGGTTCGCCCGCGCGGACGGAGCGTATGCGGAGGAGCACGGCGTCTGAATCTACCGCTAGAAGTCCCCGAAGAATAAGCTTCGTCAGCCTATAATCAGGATTCATACATCCCTTGATCGGGATGCAGAGGCACGCTGCATCCCCCTAGGCTCCATACAAAAAGAACGTCACCACATAACGTGGTGGCGTTTTTTTGTATGGATTGCCTAGGGGGAAATGAACCCCAAATGGTTCGCCCGCACGGACGGAGCAAAAGCGGAGGAGTACGGCGTCTGAATCTACTTGCTAGAAGTCTCCTTCGAGATCACTTCGTCAGTCATATAATCAAAGATTCATACATCCCCCTAGGCTCCACCATAATTTTAAGCGCAAACGCGCACACTCTAATGAATGAGTGTGCGCGTTTTTTGCGTTTTCGGCAGGGAAAATACTTAATGAACCATGTGAACAAACGGATGGCGACGTTACAGGATCCACAAGGTACTGTGTTTTCTGTTTGGGTGCAAACTGGGGCTTTTACGGGGATAGGAAAGCAGGAAGGGGATGAAGTGAGGCTAGGAAATGATCCAAGTAAGTCAATTTTATCAGCAAGTGTTTGATTGGGAAATGAAGCGCATGAGTGATGGGAATCGGGCTAGAATTGAGATTGGAACAAAGGAGAGCAAATTGATGTCATCTTGGAGGAATGGGACAGAAAAAAACTAGCAAACGAGTGGATCATCGGATATAAAGTTGAAACATTAGAGAAGGAATTTGCCAAGGCAGTTAGTTTAGGTGCACAGGTTGCGGTAACCCGGCCAGGGCGTCAAGGAACAAGTAAAATTTCAGATCAAGTCCTACATCGATCAGCATTATAACGACCCAACCTGTCATTAAATCAAGTCAGCGATCTATTCGGTATAAGTCCTAAAGGTATAAGAAGCTTGCTTGTTTAAGGAAGAGCTCGGAGACAAGTTTATAGATTATCCTTCTTAAGATCCGTTCGAGCTTGCGAAGCGCATGGATGTGCCAGTTCAGTATATCGCCGAGCAGGTTGGTTATACGCACGTCATTTCATTTCATCGCGCCTTCAAGAAAATGTTCGATCTGCCGCCGGGATAATATCGGAACCTTTACGGGAGCTTGTAAGTCCCAGACGGCTCCATTTGCTGAATATTCTCTGCTTAACGCCTTAGAATCCGCTGAATGCTAAGGCTTTTTTGCGCTACAGGGAGCAAGTGTTAAGCCCAGGAAATATGTTAAGCCCAGGAAATATGTTAATTGACTCGAATAACCGCGAAAATATTTCATGTTAACCACCAGATTATTGTTAGTTTTTTTACTGGTCTGGTGATGTTAAGCTATCGGTGTCAGAGATCGCAGCCATCTAATTAAACAAACCAACGATTAGGAGGGATGCATTACAGCTCACGACGAAGACGACCCAGACGGTTCGCTTTAGGCGCGGCAACCGCTTCGGAACCGTAACGAACAACTGGTAATTGTACTTGCTCGTTCTGTTGCCGATGGTCTATTTCATTACTTTCAAATACGTTCCAATGCTTGGGGTCATTGTCGCATTCAAGGATTACAACGTTTTCAAAGGGGTATGGGAAAGCCCCTGGATCGGGTGGGATGCCTTTCGCGAAATATTTCGAATGGACGCTTTCCCTGATACGCTTCGAAATACTTTTGTATTGAATTTGCTCGATCTGATCGTCGGATTTCCGGTTCCTATCGTTTTGGCGCTGCTGTTGAACGAGCTTAGAGTCAAGTGGTTCAAGAAGACCGCCCAGACCATGATTTATTTGCCCCACTTCATCTCGTGGGTTGTGATCGGCGGTATGGCCATCCAGCTCCTGGCCACCAATACCGGAAGCGTAAACATCTTCCTTAATTCAACGAAGGATTAATCGATAAGGACTTCCCGCTCAGCATCGGCAAAGATACGAATCAGTTCCAGAAGAACATGGTGAACGGCCAGGTCGGCGCTGCTACGACAAACACGAATGAGCCGGTGTATATGGGCTATATCGCGGGAATTCATGAAGAACAATCGGAGCGGGAAATTAACTTTGATCGATCTATTCCAGGATGCCCGCGGCAAAACTCCAAAACCTGCGTACACACCAAATGAAATTTACATCATTGTGCCGAAAACGAGCCAGCGCGCGGAGGAAATCGTAAAATACTTGGATTGGATGGCCAATCCTGAAAATATCGTCAGACTGCTGAACGGTACCGATGGCCAGACGTTCCAATACGTAGATACGTTCCGAAGACGCTGGATAATGATGCGGCCAAGAATCTGCTGTTCAACTACTTTGACTATTGCATGTTTAAAATATGTCAGCAACGACGACAATGCGCTGAATATTGCGGCGAACGCTTCCGATCCGGTCTATAAATGTTTCACGATTGATGGTTAATTCATCAAAAAACCGCAAAATCTTCAACCAAAACAACATTTTTATCGGTGAAGTTGTAAAAAATTCCGAAATCTAAAATTGGGCGACTCTAAAACGAGATTTTAGAGGTCGCCTTAAGAAAAGGAGCAAAACTAAGATGAAAGGTGAAAAACTCTTAATCTCCCGCATCCTCTTAGTCATCATGCTGCTCTCCTTATTCGCGTTTGCTCCCGTACCGCCCGCTGCGGCCGAAGGCGAACTGACACTTGAACTGAACGACCTCATTGCACAAGCCGAAGCTTTAAAAGCCGGCAACGAGGAATTCCCGCTCCAGATTAGCCACACTGACGACGGATCCGATGTGAACAAAGCTTTCCCCTGGGTGTACGCCGACGAACTCGAAGATCTTGATAACGCGCTTGAGTTCGCGCGCAATGCGCTCACTCCCGCCGGCGAAGCCATAGCCAGCCTTGAAGACGCAATAGTGAATTTCACTGGAAAGATCAAAGCGGACGGTTCAGATCCCTATTTCCGTCTTGATCCGGGTCCTGGTAAAATACCTGTAGAAATTACTGCGCCCACCAATGTCTGGACCTCAAGAACCCCGCTTGACAACCGTGTCCCCGCCGACTTTGCTGGTGGCACATACAAAATGATTCCGTATCCTTTTGCAGATTCCGAAGGCAAAGCTGATGTGCTCCAGATCAATTACGTCCATAACGGAGAAAGCACGTTCGGCGGAATAAGCATTGTATCTCCGTTGTCCCCCGCTGTAAATGTCCCCGCTGGCGCAACTATTGAGTTTGATGTGTACTATCCCAAGAGCGCGCAGGGCAAATTCATGAGGTGGAGAATCAGAAATACCAACTCTGACCTCGATAGCTACCTCAGGGATTACGAGTACAACAACCTTAACCCCGACTGGGTTGGCAGCTACAACGGTGAATCCTGGTTGATGGCTCACCACAGCATTAACGCCTCAACAGGCAATTCCTCGAACTTCATTCTTGAGCTCCATGGCGAGACCGGCCGTCCCGCAGAAACCGGCATGCTTCTTGTCGCCAACATCAAAATTACCGAACCCGATCCCAACGGCATTGCGCTTCCCAACGTAGTCAACACGGAAAACCAGAGTGCCGTAGCGCCTCTAAAGAGTGTTTACAGCAGGGAAAATGACCTGTTCATGGTCGGCACGATTGGAACCGAATCAGTAACCGGAACCAGAGCCCGGCACTATGAAATCTTTGTCAACGGCAACAATCTCAAGGCCGATGCTACGCATCCCCGCGGCCCGAACTGGCTGAAAAGCGTTACTGGCGCGCCCCTGAGCGGCGCAACCACCACCCCTGGCACAGCTGAATACAGTTTCCCGACCAGCTCTTATCAGGCGATCAGGGATTCCGGAACTCCAGGACAGTACAAGTCTCACGGCCATGTTTTGGCATGGTACAACCAGGCCCCTGCATGGATGAGACAGATTACTCCCGCGAACCTTACCTCCGGATATAACGGCACAGTCAATTTCTACGGATTGGGCAACGGCGTTACAACCACGGTTCCGGTAGACAAAGAAATGGCCAGAAGAGTGCAGTTTAACCACACAATGTATGTGATGCGGCACTTCCTGACCACAGATACGAAGTATGGCTCAAGCGTATCCCGCGGAGTAATCCCCTTCAATTCATGGGATGTACTCAACGAAGAGGTCCACGAAAGCCGCCACAGCGAAATCATCCCGACGAAAGCGAACAGTTGGAAAACGAGCCTCAAACACACCAACTGGCTTGTTGCAATGTCGGATGATCAAATTGACGGCGACATCAGAGAACATTACATTTACCTGCTCTTCAAATACGCGCACATCGCGGCTCCCAACGCCCAGATGGCGGCGGCTTACAAAGCCAACTACGCTGACCTTCCCGAGTACATGAAGCTCGGCGGACACGATGCCGACGGCAGCATTGACGCCTATATCGTTGAGAGTCCTCCGAAACTGACCTACAACGATTACGACCTTTCTGTCCGCACCAAAGCGAGGACTGTATACAACATGATTCGCGAACTGAACACCGCATGGCTTTCCGATCCGCTGTATGACGGAAGACCCCTTATTGAAGACATTGGTATCCAGGGACACGATTCGGTAAAAGAGACCCTTGCAAGCGATAACCAATATGCCATGGCCCTCTATGCCTCTCTCGTTGACCAGGGCCTGCTTTCCGGTATTGCCTTCTCAGAATTTGACCTTAAGATGCCGACCAGTGCCCCCGGCGGCGGTGCGATCGCTCCCGCAGTGCTCAATGTCAGACAGTCTGACGCCCTTGGTTATCAGTACGCGCTGATGTACAAACTGTTCACCAAGTTCGCCCCGTACATCGATCACATCATCAGCTGGGGCGTATCCGGTTCAGGATGGCAGGGGAGCTATGTGCTGTTTGACAGTCAGAGCAATGCCAATGCCGGCTACTATGGCGCCATGAATCCGAACAGATTCATTCTTGGACATTCATACCTAGATGATTTCTTTGAAGGCGAATACGAGAAACTCCAGGACGGCTATGAAATTGACCTTGGCGATCTTGGAATCTATTCTATCGGTGAATCTAAAGTACCTGTAACGTTAACCGGCGCAGATCATGTACCGGCCGGCAGTTCCTTCGACCTTGTCTACGGTTTGAGCCATGTGCAGGGCAACGTGCTGGCTCAAGATGTGACGATCACGTACGATGCCGATAAGCTGGAACTGGCCGCACCGCCAGTCTCGACAGACGGAGCGAAATTCGTCGTCGTCGATTACAAGACAGAACCTGCCGGAACACTCCGTATTCTGGGCGTTCATCTTGGCGCCGGACAAACCAATCCGAATGCGGATCTGATCAAATTGTCGTTCCGGGCTAAAGAAAATGCACCAGCCGGCCTGACCAACGTTGAGGTCACCCGATTGGTGACGGCAGATAGCGCAGGCACGGAAACGGTCCAAGCCGGCACGGTACACACCGTTCAAATCGATGTCATTGACAAGGCGGCGCTGAACGCGCTAATTGCCGAGGCGCAAAGCGCGCATGATCAAGCAGTGGAAGGCAAACTGCTCGGACAATATCCAGCAGGCTCCAAAGCAACGCTGCAGACTGCCATCGATGCAGCGGCGGTCGTAGCGAATAACTCGGAAGCCACCCAGGCTCAGATCGATGCGGCTGCCACGCAGTTGAACGCCGCTTTACTGGCCTTCCAGTCTTCCGTGTTCGTGAAGATTCCGAACGATCTCAACAGCGACGGCCAGATCAGCATCGGCGACTTGGCGATTATGGCTAAGGCATATGGCACCACTTCAACAGATGCAGGATGGGATCAAGTGAAAGACTTCGACTTGAACCGCGACAACCGAATCGATATTCTCGATCTGGCTATGCTGGCCCGCATGATTTTTGATTGGTAATGTCCTAACGAGTTACCCGTGAACAGCTTACGAAAAAGGAGAGAGGCAGATAGCTGCCTCTCTCCTTTTTCTGATAGTGCGCCCGGCATGGGCAATAACTAGGCGGTGCAAGTCCGCTACAGGCTTGGCAGTAGGAACTGTTCGCTAAAGGCAAGGGTGTCGGCCGCGAGGCCGAATCTGAAGGAAGCCGGAGGCAAACCCTCGGTCTGACGAACAGAAATCACAAGAAGGCATAATGAGACGGATGAGCTTGCAATGAGGAAAAGCTTCTAGTGGAGGAGCGCGGCGTCTGAATCTACCGCTAGAAGTCCCCGAAGATTAAGCTTCGTCAGCCTATAATCAGGATTCATACATCCCTTGATCGGGATGCAGAGGCACGCTGCATCACATAGGCTCCATTAATAAGTAATTCAAAACCGCGTCCATTGGATGTGGTTTTCTCTTTTTTGACACAGGATTTGCAGCTCATAGCCATGCCTTAAAAAACACAAAAAGGAAATACACTTAAACAGTCGAACATAATACGATGACGTATCAAAGCGCCGCAATTGACGGCGAGGAACGGTGGTTATGATGACGATACCCATTCTGTCCACTAAACTATATATCCCTCCGCCCCGATCCAAGCTTGTTCTCCGCCCCCGCCTGGTCGGGCGTCTGAATGAGGGGATGCTGCGCAAGCTGACTCTCATCTCGGCTTCCGCCGGTTGTGGTAAAACTACACTTGTCAGCGAATGGCTCTCCGGTTGCCCGCAGCCGGCTGCCTGGCTATCGCTGGATGAGGGAGATAACGATCCTGCTTGCTTTCTGGCATACTTTACCGCTGCCTTGCAGACGATTGCACCAAATATGGGAGAAGGCGTGCTTGGTTTGCTCCGATCCCCTCAGCCGCCAATCCAATCGATTATAACAGCCCTGCTCAATGAAATTACCGCCATTCCGGACCGTTTCGTTCTCATCCTTGACGACTTCCACATTATTGATGCCCGACCGGTTCACGATGCCATCGCTTTTCTTCTCGATCGCATGCCGCCGAATATGCATCTGGTTATCGCCACCCGAGAGGATCCGTCTTTACCCCTGGCGCGGCTGCGTGTCAGGGATCAAGTGACTGAAGTGCGGGCAGCGGACTTGCGCTTTACCTCCTCCGAATCGGCCGAATTTCTGGGACAGGTGATGGGCCTAAACCTTTCAGCGGAAAATATCGCGAAGCTTGAATCAATCACAGAGGGCTGGATTGCCGGCCTGCAATTAGCTGCGATTTCCTTACAGGGGCATCAAGATCCCGCGGGCTTCATTGATTCTTTCACCGGCGGCCACCATTTTGTCCTGGACTATCTGGTTGAAGAGGTGCTGCAGCACCGATCCGTAAGCATTCAGACTTTTTTGCTGCGCACATCCATTCTCGACCGGTTGTGCGGCCCTCTATGCGATGCCGTTCTTCGCGGGGGAGTGGATGAAAACATCGTTCCCACTGCATCCGGGCAGGACATCCTGGAATTTCTCGAACGCGCCAACCTGTTCATCGTCCCGTTGGACAACGAGCGGCTCTGGTACCGCTACCACCATCTCTTTGCTGATTTGCTGCGGAAACGGCTGCAACAGAGCTTCGCCTCGAACATAGGGGATGGTGGGGGCGCAGCTGAATTACATAGACGTGCCAGCGTATGGTATGAAGACAATAGCCTTCCGATCGAAGCGCTTCACCATGCTGCAGCTGCCAAAGATATTAAGCGTGCCGCTCGGCTGGTGGAAGGAGGGGAGATACCCTTGCTCTTTCGCGGAGCTGTGGCC
The DNA here is from genome assembly GCF_056269365.1 of Paenibacillus sp. JT22N12. Lineage (NCBI taxonomy): Bacteria > Bacillati > Bacillota > Bacilli > Caryophanales > Paenibacillaceae > Paenibacillus > Paenibacillus sp. JT22N12. The sequence continues at coordinate 40,910 of NZ_JBWDNU010000014.1, forward strand.
CCTGTAAGAAATTGGCTGGAATCAATGCCAAATGAGGAACTCGACACAAGGCCCTCGTTGTGGGTGATGTATGCTTCGGCATTGCTGATGGCAGGTCAAATGACGGGCGTGGAACAGAAACTGCAAGCTGCTGAGAAAGCCCTGCAGGATACGGAGCAAGACGATAAAATCCGGGATATTATCGGACATATTGCCGCCATCCGCGCTGCGCTGGCTGTCAGCAGGCATCAGGCAGAAATCATCATGGCCGAGTCTCACCGTGCGCTGGAATATTTGCATCCGGATAATTTGCCTGTCCGCACGGCGACCGTCTGGGCGCTGGGATATGCTCACCAGCTCCAGGGGGATCGCGCCGCTGCCAGCAGGGCCTATGCCGAAGCAGTATCGAACAGTCAACAGATCGGGCATGTTATGATTGCCATTATGGCTGCACTCGGATTGGGGAACATAGAAGAAACAGATAACCGGCTTTATGCGGCAGCTGATACCTATCGGCGGGTTCTGGAGATGGCAGGTGATCCGCCGCTTCCGGCTGCTTGCGAGGCGCACCTGGGCCTAGCCCGGATTTTTTATGAATGGAACGACCTGGGTGCTGCGATGCAGCACGGACAACGCAGCATTCAACTGGCGAAGCAGTTCGAGCATACGGACAGAGTCGTTGCAGGTGAGGTGTTTCTTGCAAGGCTGAAGCTTGCGCGGGGAGAGGTGAGCGGCGCGGCGGCTATTTTGGCTAAGGCTGATCATTACGCCCGTCAGCAAAATTTCGTGAACCAGCTGCCCCATATTGCTGCAGCACAGGTGTTGGTGCTGCTTCATCAGGACAATCTGGACGCGGCTGCTCACCTGGCGCAGAAGCAAGAGCATCGCATTAGCCTGGCTCGGGTACACCTTGCACAAGGAGACGCGTCCTCTGCATTGGCGGTGTTGGAGTCATTGTGTGAGCAGGCGGAAGCAAAGGGATTGGTGGATGAACGGCTCAAGGCCATGGTTGTGCAAGCGGCCGCTATGCATGCCCATGGCCTGAAATCGGCGGCTGTTCGGCTGCTTGCAGACGCCCTGGCGATGGCTGAGCCTGGAGGCTTCATCCGTACCTTTGTCGATGAAGGTATGCCGATGTACAGGCTGCTGCGCGATGCGTCGGCTCATAAAATTATGCTTGATTATCTGGGTAAGCTGCTGGCAGAATTTGAAGCGGAGGATCTGATCAGTGAAGTCAAATACGATCAGCCCCAGGCCTCGCCTGCCAAGCCTCTTATCGAGCCGCTGAGCAGGCGGGAGCTGGAAGTACTGCAGCTCATCGCTCAAGGACTCTCGAACCGCGAGATTAGCGATCGCCTTTTCATCGCATTGACAACCGTTAAAGGCCATAACCGGATTATCTTTGACAAACTGCAGGTAAAACGGCGTACCGAAGCTGTAGCATGTGCCCGCAAGCTGGGTCTGTTGTGACAGAACAATTTAACAGCTTGCAATAATGACTAAAACCATACTTTAGTATCTATATGGCGTTACCGTGCTGCAGCTATACTGATTGCAGATTGAGGTTTGGAGGAAGCCCATGAAAGCAATTGTATGCACAAAGTACGGATCGCCGGATGTTTTGAAGCTTACAGAGGTAGAAAAGTCTGCTCCCAGGGACAATGAAATACTGATAAAAGTTCATGCGACAACCGTAACGTCGGGGGACTGCAGAGTGCGGGGCTTCAACAGTCCGATCTTGCTCTGGATTCCAATGCGGATATTTTTGGGCTTCAGAAAGCCAAGAAAACCTATTTTGGGTGTAGAGCTGGCCGGGGAGATTGAAGCAATAGGGAAAAATGTAAAACGATTTAAGAAAGGCGACCAGGTTTATGCATTAAACGGGATGCGTTTTGGCGCTCATGCCCAGTACACATGTCTGCCCGATGACGGAGTGGTTGCCTTAAAACCGGAGAATGCGACGTATGAGGAAGCCGCGGCTGTGCCTTTTGGGGGAACTACAGCCTTGTATTTTCTGAGAAAAGGAAATATCGGAAGCGGCCAAAAGGTTCTGATCTACGGGGCTTCCGGAGCGGTAGGGACTTCTGCGGTGCAGCTCGCCAAATATTTTGGAACGGAAGTTACCGGGGTATGCAGCGCTGCAAATATAGAATTGGTGAAATCGCTTGGGGCCGATAAGGTCATGGATTACACCAAAGAGGACTTTACAGAAACGGGAGAGCGTTATGATATCGTCTTTGATGCAGTTGGCAAAAGCTCGAAATCCCACTGCAGGAAAGTATTGACCCCAAACGGGATATACGTGACAGTTGATGGGCAGGGGATCGTAAAGACCAGTAAGGAAGAATTAATTTTTCTCAAAGAGCTTGTGGAGACAGGGGAAATAAGAGCGGTCATAGACAGACGTTACCCGCTGGAACAAATTCCCGAGGCTCACCGATATGTAGAAAAAGGGCATAAGAAGGGAAATGTAGTCATCACGGTTAATCACGATAATAGAGCTTGACCAAAGGACCATAATTCACGGTGAGGTCCATCAATTCTGGAATGAGAGCGACGGCCCCTTGGCTATGCTTCATGGATATACGTCCACCAGGTCGCCATTGGCAAATGTTTGCCCTCATCCATAAGCTGGATTGCGAAGGAAAAATGAATAAGAAGGGCATTCCGTCCGGCCAAAATACTCGGTTACAAGGCCTAACCTTCCGAGCTGCAGGCAACTGTTGATTGGGCATAATGGAACCACTTCATTGCGAAGTGGTTTTTTGCTTTGCTTTCAAGTATGGACTTCATTGTTAATATTCAGTTCATAAATTTGAGTTACGATTCCAATGATAATAATCAGTTATATGGGAGGAATTGCTTTGAAGCATGTATACAGAAAGGAATTAGCGCCAAACAATGGTGATTGGGCTGTCGAAGCGGGTGGGCTCGTAAAAACTTTTGGAAGCAATCGAGCGGTGGATGGTGTGGATTTGAACGTGCGCGCCGGTACGATCTATGGCGTACTCGGCCCGAATGGGGCAGGCAAGACAACCACAATCAGTATGCTGGCGACCTTGCTTCGACCGGACGCCGGTTCAGCCAGAATCTTCGGGTACGATGTGGTGAAGGAGTCGCAGATTGTCCGTCAATTGATCGGAGTAACCGGTCAATACGCATCGGTGGATGAGTCGCTTAGCGCTACCGAGAACCTGATCATCTTCTCCCGGCTGCTCGGGCTAGGGCGCGCAGAGGCACGGCAAAAAGCAGCGGAGCTGCTTGAGGAATTTGGTTTGACAGAGGCCGCGAGCCGTCCGCTGAAAAATTTCTCCGGGGGCATGCGCCGCCGGCTGGATTTGGCGGCGAGCCTTATTGCACAGCCGCCGCTCATCTTCCTGGACGAACCGACTACCGGGCTGGACCCGCGCACACGTGCACAGATGTGGGATACGATCCGCCGGCTGGTGAGGACGGGATCAACCGTGCTGCTGACAACACAATACCTCGATGAGGCAGATCAATTGGCAGACCGGGTAGCGGTTATCGACCGTGGCCGTGTCGTCGCCGAAGGAACTGTGGATGAGCTGAAAGCGTCAATCGGTACCTCGTCGCTGCAATTGAGAGTTCAAAATCCACAGGACATCGAGAAAGCCCGCCAGACCGTAGAACAGGTGCTCAAGGTCAAGTCTATTGTGTCGTCGGAAGCCGCAAGAATTACTGCACCGATGGCGGACGCCGACCGTGTCACCGATCTGCTAATTGCTCTTCGCGCGGCGGGGATTCGCTTGGATGAGATGAGTGTGCAGAAACCGACACTCGATGAGGTGTTTCTGACCATTACCGGCCATGGGGTGAAGGAGGACACGTCGTCAGTGTCCAATAATTTGAATGAAGCGAAGGAGGCATGAGCATGAGAAGCGCATCAATCAAGCCGGGTGCTAATCCACAACTGAAAAACCACACAAGCTTCAACCAGACGGTACGCAACTCGTTGACAATGGCCTATAGAGGTCTGCTGAAGATCCGCCGAACCCCCGAGCAGTTGTTCGACGTTACGCTTCAGCCAATCATCTTTACCCTGATGTTTACCTACATCTTTGGCGGGGCCATCTCCGGTGATATACAGAGCTATTTGCCAGTCATCATTCCCGGTATCCTGGTGCAGACCGTAATCACTACTTCAATCGTTACCGGCGTCCAGCTGCGCGAGGATATGGATAAAGGCGTGTTTGACCGTTTCAAGTCCTTGCCTATCGCGCGTATTGCTCCGCTTGCGGGAGCTCTGCTCGCAGACACCGTCCGATATACCATTGCGACTGTACTCACCTTTACTATGGGATATATTATGGGTTATCGGCCCGAAGGTGGTCTGGAACACGTCGCCCTCGCCGCGGTTCTCGTCATTATCTGCTCCTGGGCAATCAGCTGGATCTTCGCCTTCTTCGGCGTGATTGCGCGCACTGCCTCGAGCGTACAGGGGATATCGATGATTGTGCTGTTTCCGCTCACCTTCCTATCCAACGCTTTCGTGCCCGTCAAGACCATGCCCGACTGGCTTCAGTGGTTTGTTAACATCAATCCGATCTCGCATCTGGTCACAGCCGTCCGGAATCTTGCTAACACGGGAACTATAGGTTGGGATCTTGGCATCTCCCTCATCGGCGCCGCTGTCATTGTGGCGATCTTTGCACCCATTACAGTTCGTGCATACATGCGTCGGACATAATAGCAGGACCAGACTCGATTGGAGAGCGTCTTGCTGGCAGCGATGGAGTCAGGGGCTCGATCCGATTCCCCTGAACTTCACTCATTTATGACATTCAAGGCAGCCTGATAAGGGCTGCGTTTTTTTATTTTACGGATTGCCTGGGGGAGAAAGGAATAAACCTCCTTTTGCTGAACCCCTAAGGACAAGGATCATCTCCATTTTACGGAGAAGTTATAACTCTTTTTATTTACATACATGCTGTATGTATGTTAATATCCTGCTATACCAATCTAACCTTAATACAAGGGGGAGCCGATTTGAAAATCAACAGTTTCTATCCGGTAATCATGACGAATAAGATAGCGGACAGCGCGGAATTTTATCGACAGTATTTTGGTTATGAAGTTGTTTATGAGTCTGACTGGTATGTGAGCTTGCGGACTGGGGGAAGCCAGCAAGGATCGTATGAGCTGGCGCTGCTCGATGCCGCACATCCGACGATTCCCGCCCAATATCGCAAGAGAGCTGGGGGTGTGATTCTGAACATGGAAGTCGACGATGTGGATGGAGAGTACAGGCGGTTGGTCATTGACGCGAAGCTCACGTTGAAGCAGGATATCCGGGATGAGGAATTCGGGCAGCGGCATTTTATATTGTCTGATCCCGGCGGTGTCTTGATCGATGTGATTGAAGTGATTCCACCTTCCGTGGAAGAGAGCGCCAACTATTCGGAAACCGTGCGGAAGCAGGAGGAGGCAAGGGGCGAGAATGAATGAGCCGACGGCTCTGAAGCATTATTTTGACGAAAGGCTGGCAAGAAGACTGGTGGATTTGAATGCCGGGCTGAGAATGAAACGGAGGAAGGAATGTTCACAAACGGCTACTTTCTGATGCCGGTTGCCTTCTATGTAGAAAAGTATGGCTTGCAGGATGCAGAGCTTTCACTGGATGCGCTATATAACGAAGCGTCATACTTCTGAATACGCCATTCGTCCATACTTAACCGCTCATACCGATCTGTGTTTGGTCAAGCAAGAGGCTGTTTTGTTGTGGTTGAAGCAGCGGGCATCGGAGGGCAGCAAGCACAGAAAATGGATTTTTCGCAAAGGGCTGCGTACACTGCTTGAGCATGGTGATCGCAGGGCGCAGGAGCTTGTGCAGGAGACGGGAGAAAGCGTATGAGGAGAAATAAAAAAGATACGGATGAGACGATCCATAAGCTGCAGGAAGTTGCACGCCATCACTTTACCAGGCATGGCTACGCTGAGAGTTCTTTGGAGGAAATTGCCAAAGACGCCGAGGTCACCCGTGGCGCCGTGTATCATCATTTTGGCAGTAAAAAAGGCTTGTTCCGGGTGGTGCTGGAGCTTGTTCAGCGAGAAGTGGCGCAGCGGCTGGAGGAGGAGGCCTCGCTTAGCGATGATTTGTGGGAGCAGCTGTATCTGGGCTGCCGGGCATTTGTGACTGTGGCGACTGAACCGGAAAACAGGCGGATCATGCTCATAGATGGTCCGGCGGTGCTGGGTTGGGAGGAATGGCGGCTGCTGGATGAGCAGCAGTCTATGCGGCTGCTGTCCGGACAACTCGAGCTGATGCGGCAGCAAGGATATCTGAAGCATATCCGGCTGGATGCAGCCACGCATTTGCTGTCAGGCGCACTGAACGAAGCGGCGCTCTGGCTGGCGCAAATACCGGATGCCGAGGATGCTGCCAAAGCGATGGAGGACTGTCTGCAGACGCTGCGCTTGCTGCTAGAAGGTATCCGATAATCCTGGTAAGGACCATGAATTTTCATTATGAATGTGGTTCGGAATAGTTTGTGGATTTCCCTTGCTGTCAGATTCCGACGGCAGTCTGGAATCCTGATTATATGAACGAAGAAAAAGGGAATCAGGCGTTTTATGCCCGATTCCCTCTTGTCTGATTTCGATCCTTCTAGTAAACATCCCTGGCGTATCTTTTGGAATGCAGCATTTCCTTCACGTAGGCTTCCGCTTCGGCGTCGTTCATTCCTCCATGCTGCCGGATAATCTGCTTCAGCGCGGAATCGACCTCTTTGGCCATGCTGCTGGCGTCGCCGCAGATATAGAAGTGGGCGCCTTCCCGGAGCCATGCCCATACTTCACTTCCATGCTCGATCAGGCGATGCTGGACATAGATTTTCTCGGGCTGATCGCGGGAGAATGCGGTGTCCAGACGGGTCAGAATGCCATCCCTCTGCATAGCTTCCAATTCCTCTTGGAAATAAAAGTCCTGGTCTGCCCGCTGCTCGCCGAACAGGAGCCAGTTCTTTCCTTTGGCCCGGGTGGCCTGACGCTCCTGAAGGAATCCGCGAAACGGTCCGACTCCAGTGCCCGGACCGACCATAATGATTGGCGTATCCGGACTGACCGGCAGACGGAAATGAGCGGTTTTTTGAATGAAAATAGGAACTTCGGCAGCAAGCGCCGCACGGTCCGCGAGGAAGGAAGAGCAGACACCCTTCCGGGTTTTCCCGTTGAATGGATAACGTACGGTTGAAACGGTGATATGAACCTCGTCAGGATTTGCCATCGGGCTGGAGGATATGGAATAAAACCGGGGCTGCAGCGGCTTGAGTATTCGGACGAGTTCGTCCGCGCTGGCAGTCACCGGAAATTCCTGCAATAGATCGACCAGATGACGGCCCCGCAGCCATTCCTTCAGCCGGGATTTATTCTCGTGCTTCAGAAGAGTTTCGAGCTGGTCACTATGTGACTGCTCCTGGACGAACTGAAGAATGGTTGGGGTTATACGGGCAATCTCGAAATGCCGGAGCAGCGCTTCAGCTACGGTAATTTCACCATGGTCTTTTAGCGTGACGATATCGGTAGGCTGAAGCTCTACCGCATGCAAAATCTCATCGACGGTATCCGGACAGTTGGTTGGCCAGACACCCAGAGCATCGCCGGCTTCATAATGAAGTCCGGTATTGGCCAGATCAAAAATAAAATGGCGTGTCTCTTTCTCGGAATCCTCTTGATTCAGCAGGCGATTGGCAATCAAACGTGTATGAAGAGGATGGCTGCGGTCATAGCTTCCTGGAATGACGGTCTCTACCGCAGACGCCGTTTCAATGGCTTGCTGCTGCGGCAGATTGACGCTGACCGGAGACAGTTCCCGATTGGCTGAGAAACCGGATTCGATTTCTCGGGACGCATATTGGTTCAGCGTGCCCACTACCGCATTGATCCATAATTCCGCCCGTTCCTGATAATCGGTGTCGCATTCGACGAGACTCGTCATCCGCTGGGCTCCGAGCTGCTCGACACGGGAATCAAGATTGCGTCCGAATCCGCAAAATGAATCATAATTGGAATCGCCGAGCGCAAGTACCGCAAAGCGCAGTTGGGACAAACGGGGTGCGTTGTCCGCCCGGAGCGCCTTCCAGAAGCTCTCTCCGTTATCCGGCGGATCGCCTGCCCCGAATGTGCTCGCAACGAACAAAACAATACGCTCTGCTGACAAATCTGCGATTGAGTAAGCATTCATATTAACAAGACGAATATCATGACAGGCAGCCTGCAGCTTCTTGGCTGCATCATTGGCCGCCTCCTCCGCATTGCCTGTTTGCGATGCCCAGACCAGGGTGACAAGCGGCGTTGCCTTCTCTGCAGCAGGTGCCGCGGGCCGTTCTAAAGTTGCCACCATCGAAGCGGAAGGAGTGATTTCCGTTTCCGGAAGATAAGTGCGGGAGAACATGCCTGCCAGCATGCCGTCCAGCCAGAAGCGTTTGCTTTGGTCAAGCGGAGCTGTCGGAGGCAGGACAGGGATACCCGAAGCCGTTCTCGATTCGTCAGTCCGCAGACTCGTCATGAATCCGGCGAGATACATTTTTTCATGATTGTCGAGTATGACAGAAGCAGATGAATCAATGCCGAGGATACTGGCGAGCGTATCGACTTTGGCCATATAAACTTCCTCCTTCTGAATATCCGGTTGAATATTCGCTTCGTTTGCAGCTGCGCGGCTTGGGGCTTCACGACCGGGAGAAACGGAGGGTTCACCAGGTGGTTGGACGGCAGCGCGGACAAGCGATACTGCGCAATATTTAAATTCAGGCTGATAGGATATCGGATCAATGGCATCATTAGTGACGTCGTTGATGGCAAGATGGCCGCCAAAAAGATCATTCCAATGAAAAGGGGCAAAACAATTTCCCGGACGCACCCTGTCAGTAACGGCTGCCGGCAGAATGGCCAACCCCCGTCGTGATTGAATCTCAACACGGTCCCCGCTGTTTATGCCCATGAGCTCCGCATCTTCCGGATGAATTTCGATAAAAGGACCCGGGTTCAGCTTATTGAGCGTTGCGATCTTCCCGGTCTTGGTCATGGTATGCCATTGATGCTGCAGCCGTCCCGTATTGAGCACAAAGGGATATTCACTGTCAGGCATCTCTGCCGGAGGCAAATAGGGTCTTGCCAAGAAAATGCCTTTTCCATGCTCTGTCGGGAAAACAATCCGCGGGCGGCTGTTGTCTTTATTCTCTTTCAGCGTCTGGCTGATTCCATTATTCAAGTAACGGATGGGATTGCGGCCATCGGCGCCAGCCGGAGCGATTGGCCACTGCAGGGGAGCTTGGCGCAGCCGTTCAACGGAAGCGCCGCGAATGTCATAGCCGGTCTTGGGATTCCACATCTGCTGAATTTCCGCGTAGACCTCCTCCGAGGAAGCGTAGGAGAAGGCGGAGGAGTACCCCATCTCACAAGCGACCCGGGCGATGATCTGCCAGTCCGGCAGCGCTTCTCCAGGCGGATTCACCGCCTTCTGCATCAAGGTCAAATTGCGCTCCGAGTTGATCATAACGCCTTCACCCTCCGACCACAAAGCGCCGGGAAGCATAATATCCGCGTATCGATTGGTCTCAGTATCCAGAAAAGCATCCTGCGTAATGACAAGCTCGGCAGTCTGCAAAGCCGCGATGACGTTCTTCCGGTTGGGAACGGTGGCAACCGGGTTCGTGCAAATAATCCAGCATGCTTTGATATCCCCAGCCTGCATGCTTTGGAACATGGATACGGTCCCGGTCCCAACTTCCGTTCGGATCGTTCCGCGCGGTAAACCCCACATATCCTCCATAAAATGCCGCTCGGCCTCGACAAGCACGGAACGCTGCCCGGGCAAGCCTGGCCCCATATAGCCCATTTCCCTGCCGCCCATCGCATTCGGTTGACCGGTGAGCGAGAAGGGCCCGCTGCCGGTGCGGCAGATGGCTCCGGTCGCCAGGTGCAGATTGCATATGGCGTTCGTATGCCACGTGCCATGCGTGCTTTGATTAAGACCCATCGTCCAGCAGCTTATCCATTCGGGCGATTCGCCGATCCAGCGGGCGGCCTGGCGGATATCAGCTTCGGGAATCCCTGTTATCGCTGATACCTTCTCAGGAGGGTAATCCTCCAGGAAGCCTGGCATGCTGTCCCAGCCGGAGGTGAATTCGGCAATGAAGGCAGGGTCCGTATGTCCGTTCTTGACAATTAAATGCAGCAAGCCATTAAGCAGGGCCAGATCGGTTCCCGGTTTGACCGGCATATATAGGGATGCTTTGTCCGCAGTTGCATTGCGGCGCGGATCGACGACGATCAGCTTGGCTCCGGCCTTGACCCGGTCCATCATCCGCAGGAACAGAATGGGATGGCAGTCGGCCATATTGGCGCCAATGACGAAGAACAGATCGGCATGATCCATATCCTGATAAGAGCCGGGCGGACCATCCGCTCCGAGTGACAGCTTATAGCCGCTGCCCGCACTTGCCATACATAAGCGTGAATTCGACTCGATATTATTCGTGCGCACGAAGCCCTTGGCCAGCTTATTGATGAGATACTGCGATTCCAGGGACATTTGGCCAGAAACATAAAAGGACAGTGCATTGGGGCCGTGTTCATCGAGGATGGCCCGCAGCCTGGATGCCGTCTCTCTAATGGCATCGTCAATACCGATTTGGTCAGGTTCGGCCACCCGGCCCGGACGCCGATAGGCATATTCCATACGTCCCGATTCCGTGATAGCCTGGGCGCAGGTACTGCCTTTTGTGCAGAGCCGGCCGAAATTAGCCGGATGATCCTTGTCGCCTTTAACTTTGACGACACGGTTATCAGCTACCTCGAGCACAATGCCGCAGCCGACACCGCAGTAGGGGCAGACGCTTTTCACTTGTTTTGTTGTCATTAAGGTTCACCAGCGTTGGCGTGCTTGGCACGCATATTGGATTGGTATCGTTCGAAACAGATGATATCTGAATAAGCTTAAATATATATCGCACTACGATCTAAGTCAAGGATTTAATGTCACAATACATAACATGTTAAGCTGGTATTGTTTGAATTGTGTCCGTTATATTTACTTAAAGTAAACTTATATGACATTCATAATATCCGGAGTCCGTAAATTCAGAAGCCGGTTGATTGTCCGTGATCAAGGAATGCTATAAACTATAGGTATTCTGTCAGATAGGGGCCGGCCATGAACAAGAAGCGATTGCCTAAACATGTATATGAGCAGCTGGCATTATTCCGGTATCGAATCCGCAAATTCATTCGTTTCAGCGAGGAAGCGGCGCGAAGCAAGGGACTCACCCCTCAATATCATCAGCTTATGCTGTCCATAATGGGGTTTCCCGAGAGAGAATATGCCACTCCGAGGGAGCTGGCGGAGCGCCTGCAAATCACTCCACACGCTTGTCTGGAGCTCATCCAGCGCTGCGAGGAATTAGGATATGTGCAGCGTTTCCCGAACCAGCAGGATAAACGCAGCATATTTATCCGTTTGACGGAACATGGAATGGGACTCCTGGAGGAATTGTCGGAAATCCATAGAGATGAGTTGAAGAGAGCGGGGCTGCTTGAGTTTCAAAATGACGAGGCCCGTCCGGAATCATCGGATTGAATCGCCTGGCTGGTAACGGGTACAGGATGAATAAGCGCGCAAAAAACAAAAGGAGGAGCGGCTCTCATTGCCGCTCCTCTTCTCGATTTCCGGTAATCCGCCAAGTTATTGCTTCACCGGTATGATAAAGCTGATGGTCGTACCGCGATCGGGTTCGCTTGTGATACGCAAGCCCTTTCCATAGATCTGCTTTAATCGGCGGTGGGTATTCGGCAGGCCGATTCCGCCGCTCGGAACATTCGTTTGCGCAATTATTCGCTGACGGGTTTCTTCATCCATTCCCACTCCGTTGTCCATGATCGAGATTTCTGCGAACTGCCCGTCCAGCTTGACGCGAATTCGAATTTCACCACCCGATTTGCGGCGCATAAGTCCATGCCGGACGGCATTTTCGACAAGCGGCTGGAGAGATAAAGGAGGAATCATCAAATCCTGAGCCTCATCCAGCTCCCAGGCAACCCGGAGCCTCTCCCCGAAGCGCTCCTTCTCGATATAGAGATAAGAGCGGACGAGCTCAAGCTCATACTCAAGAGGAACAACCTTCTCCACATTTCTGTATGCGAAGCTGGTCCGCAGAAAATGGCTGAATGCTTCGAGCAGCTTGCGCATCCGCGGCGTATCGAATTCGCTGAGGGAGGCAACCGAATTAAGCGTATTGAACAGAAAATGAGGCTGAATTTGCGCTTGCAGCCATGCAGCTTCCATCCGCATTTTGTCGCTGACGGATTTCCTGAGTGTGGTTAAAGCCTTCACGCGCGATCTTAACTCCATGGTATCTACCGGTTTCGTCACATAATCGTTAGCGCCGGATTGAAAGCCTGCTTCGATATCCTCCACGCGCGCACGCGCCGTTAGAAGCAGAACGGGAAGCTCGGCTGAAGAGAAGCGTTTGCGGATCGCAGCGCACAGCTCGTAACCGGACATCCGCGGCATCATGACATCCGCGATAACTAAATCCCAATCTCTTGAATTCAGAAGCGTCAACGCTTCCTGGCCGCTTGTAGCGGTTAGGATATCGTATTCATACAGGGAAAGGGCGCCGACGAGAATGTTCAAATTGGTCGGATCGTCGTCAACGGCGAGTATGGAAGGCCGATCGGCGCTGAGTGCCGGTTCTGGCTTGCCGTCCCCGTCCCCAACGGCAGGCAGCGCAGCGGCTGTTTCTGTATATGCGGGCATCACAGTCTCGCTTGATCCGTATGCAGCCATCTCATATAAGGGCAGGGAGAAGGTGAAAGTCGAGCCTCGCTCCGGTGCGGAAACGACGCTTAGAACTCCCCCATGCAGCTCCACGAGCTGCTTGCAGATGCTGAGACCAAGCCCGATTCCGCTTGTCGGGCCGGCGCTTCCGAATGGTCCTTGCTCGTAGGGCTGGAATATTCTCAAGCTCGTGTCATGATCCATTCCACTGCCGGTATCGGTGATATGGATATAGGCGAACCCGTCCTTCTCGCGGGAAGAGATTGTAATGCTTCCTTCATCCGTGAACTTCACCGCGTTATGCAATAAATTAAATAAAATTTGAATCAGACGGTTCTCATCGGCGGCGACAAGAGGGAATGCATCGGGAATGTCATTGATCAAACGAAGACGCTTGCCCTCGACCATAAAACGGATCATGTCCATAACGCCGGAAGCGATAGTCTGAACGGGAAGAGCAGCCGGCTGCAGCCGGATACTGTTCTCTTTCAGACGTGTAAAATCAAGCAGGTCATTCAGCAGAAATGACATGCGTTTGCCGACCGATATCAGCAGCTTCATATTCTCTTTGCTGCCCGCGCGGTCCTGGTCTTCATTATCTACGATGGTCTGGGCGATGGTCAGGATGCCGTGAAGCGGATTCCGCAGTTCATGCGAGGTATTGACCAGAAAGTCATCCTTCTGCTTGTCGGCTTTCTGCAGCTCGACGGCGAGCCGGGCAGTCTGGGCAGAGCTTCGCAAATAGCTTCTGAACCAATATGCACAGAAGACGATGATAGAGACAACCATGTCCACCGGATAATAGCCGAAACTCATCCATCCCACAACTTTGGCAAAGCTCCATAGAATATTGTTCATATAGCCGACCATCCCGAGAAATAAATAAATGGCGTCAGGTTCACCTCTCTGGACCGCACGCCAGGCAAGGAACGGAACGCTCAGGAATGGAATGATCACAGTTCCGACGTTGAGCATATCCAATTGAAGCAATAGAGCCGCTGGAGCAAACAGAATGAAAACCGAGAAAGCCGCGGAGAACCAGGCGTACCATTGGAAAAACTTTATTTTCGCCTGCGGAGCGACAAGCTCCCTGGCATATTGAAGCAAAAACACCGCAACGCCAAGATAGGACCAATTATTGAGCTTTGTTGCCCATTCGAAGTTGATCGGCAGCCAGGTGAGAATGATTTTATCGTCTACGATCAAGATGCTTATAATGCCGCACAGAAGCATCAAGTTGAAATAAAACAATGCTTTTTGGCGGACACCAAAAAAATACAGAATGCAGGTATAAACGGCATGAAGCAGAAAAATCAGACAAACAGACAATTGCATGCCGATGGAGAAATCCGTTTCTTTGCTCACCGCAGCTTGAGTTCCGAACTTAATAGAGGTATTGATCCCCCCAGAGTACGGATTGTGAAAATTGGCAGCCTGGATGACGATTTCGATCTCATCCGAGCCTGTCATAAAAGACGCATTATAGGGGACATTCTGTGCGGTGTACTGCTGGGCTTGACCTGCCGGTTGTCCGGACTTGGCCAGTGATCGTCCGTTCACGAACAGCTCCGATGCCGATGAAATGTCATTCATTCTCAGGCCGTAGATCTCATCCTTGTCCGGATCAATCAGGATGCGCAGACGGTAGGAGCCAAAGCCGAAGGTTGATTCGTTATTCGGTGATGCGAGTGTTCCCCAGCTGCCGGGTACGGAGATATAGGAGCTGTCCGGAAGACTTGTTTTCATGCCGGAAGCCTCGTTATAAATCCATTCATTGGGGTAAAATTCCCATTGTCCGTCCAGTGTCAGGGGGCGATTCGCTGCAATATCCCATCCCCGCAAATCCAGACGGCCCTGGACAGCCCCGGGATGCGGCGGCGGGGTATACACGACGGACCAGACCAGACGTATGCTTATAAGAATCAGCAGAAACAAACCGGTTATGAGCAGAACTTTTTTAGTATTCATCATCGTAAAGCGTATAGTTCGACAAAAATAGCGATTTTCCTGCATATGTTAATTGCACTTCGCCTAACTGATAAGCTTTGCTATCTCAACGGGTTGGAAGCTGTGCTTTTTTCCGCACATATTGCATACCAGCTCGATGGATTGGTTGTTTTCACAGGTATTTTTCAATTCTTCCTGGCCCAAGGCATACAGCATGGGATAAAAAAATTCTTTGGAGCATTCACACAACAACTGTAGGGGTTCAATGCTTATAATTTCAAGATCATCAAACAGCATATGTGGAAAACCGGTAAAAGCTATACTGTTTTCTGAAGCTGTAAACCAGCATTGATGATCGGAAATGACATTTCTGATCTGGTGAAAAAGATGAGCAGGCGCACCTGGAAGCAATTGGGCCATAACCCCTCTGCTTAGTACGATCTCATTCTTATCATTAAACATGACCGTTAACGAGAAGAAAGAAGGAGTCTGCTCGCTTTGTTTGAAATAATGAGAAATATCATCCACAATATTGGCATAAGGCATGTCTGTAATCCCTGTAAATATATGATTCATTCCTATATCCTTTGTGATTTGAATACATCCGTTGCTGCCGATTAATTGCTCGATTGATAATTGATTAAAATATTCCGCAGGAGCATTTATTAATTCATCACTCAAATATCCACGTACATTTCCAGAAGAATCTGCATCTGCAAAAATACCATAATGGCGATTGCTGGTTTTCACTTTTAGACTAATCCTTTGGCCTTCCTTTAAGATTCCGGATAGCAGGCTTGTTGCGGATATAGTTCTGCCAAGCGCGGTTTTCAGGAGTTTATTGTGATTTGATTGATTGCAAGCCACTTGGATCAAACCGGTATTCTCAACAAACAGAATCAAAGCCTGTTTATTAAAGGCCAATGTTTTTATTAAATAATTATCCATTTTCATCGAAATTCTCTCCTTCTCCTGCAGGTTGATTTACTTTGTCACTGCTTAGTATAATTCCTAACGTTACGTCAGATTCAAGGGCCGTTTATAAACAATGTTAATGAGTTGGAGATATTGGAGGGATTGCAATGGAGCATCGGAGCTGGAAGATAGGGGAACTGTCCAAACGAACGGGTGTAACCGTTCGGACGCTGCATCACTATGATCAGATCGGCTTGTTCTCGCCCTCCCGGGTTACTGAAGCGGGGCACCGCTTATATACAGATATTGATGTTGCCAAGCTGCATCAGATCATCTCGCTGAAGCAGCTGGGACTCTCGCTTGAGGAAATCAAAATCTTGATCAATAACCATGATTACGATCCAATCGTAATATTGAATCTGCAGCGTTCCCGATTAGACGAGCAGATAAACACAGTGGTAAGGCTGCGTGACCGCGTACAGGAGATTTCTGACCTGCTTCATTCAGGGCAGCCGGTATCGAGCGAGAGGTTTATGATGGTTATGCAAATGATGAAGATCTTGCAAAGTCCGCATTTTATGCCGGGGCAAGCAGCAGATATGAGAAACCGGTTCAAATCGGCGAGGGCGAACGAGCTGGAAAAGAATATTGCCGAAGGGCAGCGGCTTGTTGCCGAGTTCCGGAAATTAATCGAAATGGGCAAGCTGCCGAATGATCCATTAGCAGTTGAATTAGCCAAACGCTGGAAGCAAAAAATGGACTCATTTACTCCTGCAGACGGTAAATTTATACAATCGGCTGAACGGTATTATACGGAGAATCCGGAAGAGGCCATACAGTACGGAATGGATGGTAAGCTTTACGAGTATATTAAGCAGGCTTTATCTTTAATTTGAAACAGCAGGACATTTAAGAAATAATAACTCGGTTGTTTTCTGACGGCAAATCGATGCCCGCCCGACAGGCTGGGTTCAAATGACTTATTGTACCGGTACAGTTTATCTGATTTCAGATTGAAATATGATTGTTTGTACCGTAATCTTGAATTCATAGCTGACAATATAAACAGGATGGAGGTCGATGCCGGATGAAAATTATTGTTGCAGGCGCGAGCGGCGTAATCGGACGAGCGCTTATCCCGCTGCTCCTCAAAGCGGGACATGAGGTGGTTGGCTTAACGCGCAATACGGAATATGCGGCAGAGCTAAAGGATAAAGGGGTGCAGCCCGTAATTCTGGACATCTATGACCGGGATGGCGTATTCTCCGCTATCCGCGATGCCAGGCCGGATACGGTGATTCATCAGCTTACGGCGCTGAGCGGCAGAAATTTCGCTGAAAATGCCCGGATCCGCAGGGAGGGTACGCGTAATCTTGTGGACGCTTCACTAGAAGCGGGAGCGCGCAAAATGATTGTGCAGAGTATCTCCTGGGCATATTCACCTGGCAATGGACCTGCTGGCGAAGACACGCCGCTGGATCTGGAAGCCCCTTTGCCAAGGAAATCGACGATCGATGGCATCCACGCATTGGAAAGCGCGGCTGCCGAAATGCCGGAGCACGTCATTCTTCGTTATGGACTGTTATATGGAGCCGGAACCTGGTATGCCCCGGACGGCATTATTGCGCAGCAGGTTCGTCAACAGGAAGTGGCTGCGACGGTAGGCGTCAGCTCCTTCGTCCATGCGGATGACGCTGCGCAGGCTGCACTTCTCGCGCTGCAATGGCCTTCCGGCGCCTTCAACATTACCGATAATGAACCGGCTGCCGGTACCGAATGGCTGCCGGTCTATGCGGATGCTCTGGGCTCTCCGGCACCAGCCGTTGATCCGGCAAGCGCAGCCGCATGGGAAAGAGGAGCGTTGAACGGCAAGGCGCTTCAGCATGGCTGGAAGCCGCGGTATGCTTCGTGGCGGGACGGTTTCCGCCATGCCTTGGGATGAACGGGCAACGCAGTTAAACAGGCTTCGTTATCCATCCATAATGCGCCAGGCGGCTTTGCAATTTTGGCGGAAGCCATAGATTTCCCCCTGAACACAAACGGCAGAAATGCCGTTTTTTTGTGTTTACAAACCAAATTAAGTACCCACGCGGTAACCATAATAGGGTTCGGAAATAATCCGGTCCTGAGCACATACTGCAATTCATGAAACAGATAAAAAGGCAGCCCGATTTGTCATAGAAAGTATTGACAGTTATTTTTTTAGGATATATAGTTAGTTACATAAGTAACTAACCAATGTAGCTAATGATAAAAAATAGCCCATAAAGGGGAGAGTTAAATGACAACGGTACGCAATACACCAAAGGATGGAACGCCGGCGCTTGAGCTGCAGGGCATTTATAAAGCTTTTGGCTCGAAGGTGGCAGTCGACCATATCGACTTGACGATACCGGCAGGATCGTTTTTCGGACTGGTTGGACCAAACGGGGCCGGCAAGACGACCACGTTATCGATGGCGACCGGATTGCTTCGCCCGGATGCGGGTACGGCGCGAATATTCGGGATGGATATATGGCGTACCCCGGCACTTGCCAAGGAGCTGATCGGCGTACTCCCTGACGGGATGTCGATGCCGGAGCGGCTGACCGGCCTGGAGCTTCTGAAGTATATGGGCCTGCTGCGCAAGCTGGATGAACAGACGGTAGACTTTCGCTCCCTGGAGCTTCTATCCGTACTGGACCTTCTGGATGCGCGGGAAACATTCGTAGGCGACTATTCAACCGGCATGCGCAAGAAGATTGCCCTCGCGACCGCTCTGCTTCACGGCCCCAAGCTGCTGGTGCTCGATGAGCCGTTCGAGGCTGTGGATCCCGTCTCGGCGGCAACGATCAAGAACATTCTCCGCCGCTTCGTGGAGCATGGCGGTTCTGTCGTATTTTCCAGCCATGTGATGGCTACTGTGGAACAGATGTGCGACTCGTTGGCTGTCATCAGCAAAGGCAATGTGAAGGCTGCGGGTCCGATGAAGGACGTGCAAGCAGGCCAAAATCTGGAGGATCGATTCGTCGAGCTCGTCGAAGGGCAAGCCGGTGGCAAGGAGGGGTTGTCGTGGTTATTGTCATGATGCGGATGAAGCTGGCTGTTCTGCGGGGCAGCCTCAGAGGCCCGAGCCTGGTCCGGCTGGGTTGGGGCATCCTGTTCGGCTTGACCTGCGTCATCCTTACGTTTGCTCTGGGACTGCCTGATCAAGTCTCGCCGCGCCTTGCCAGTGACAGGCTCATGATCATTTTCGGTATATGGACGCTGGGCTGGGCACTCGGACCGATTTTATTCAGCGGGGAAGACAAGACGCTCATACCGGAGAACTTCAGGTTTTTGCCGGTTACTCCGAATCAGCTTGCAACGGGACTTCTCGGCGCGTCATTCATCGGGGTTCCGGCGGTCATCAGTTTGCTTGCTTTCATTCCTCTGGTTATTTATGCTGCTGGCCTTGGCGTGATGCCGGCGGTTGTTGCCATACCGGCGGTCATACTGCAGCTGATTCTTGCCGTTGCCTTGTCCCGTGTTGTGACGAGCGTCATGCGAAAGCTCACCAGGTCCCAGCTCAGCTCTGCATTGGGAGCGATGATAACAGGAGCTATCATGGCCTTCTTCATCTCGGGGTGGATGCTGCTGGACGCGGATTATAATATAATGACGCTTGAACTCCCTGCGCGGCTTTCAACTCTCCTGAATGTCCTCCCTTCAAGCTGGGGAACAGCAGCAGTTGAGGCCGCGCGGAGCGGACAATGGGCATTCTCCACCGCCTATCTGGCAGGAATGGTTCTTGTCATTCTGCTGCTTCGTTCCTTATGGGCGATCTTGTTGGTGAAACGGTTAACGACTAAGCCGCAGCGGAATCGCTTATCCAGCAAGCCTGATTCCCCATACGGCTTTTTCGCCAACCGGACGGGAACGGTAGCCCGCAAAGAACTCATAGCGTGGGGAAGGGATTATACACGATCCGGATTTGTATACTTCGCCTTATTCTATAGCATTTTCTTATGTCTATATCCTGTATCTGCCGGCAATTTATTTTTACTGCCATGGACCGGGGCAATCTTCGTCATCACGGCGGCAGGCACCACTGCCAATTTGTACGGGTCGGACGGGAGCGCTCTGTGGATGACGCTCGTTACCTCACAGGCCGAGCGGTATGATATTCGGGGACGCCAGCTGGCGTGGCTGTTGATTATTGCGCCTCCGGCTCTGATTATCACCTTCGCCATGATTTTTATCAGCGGATATTACTGGGCTGTGCCGCTTGCGCTTCCGCTTATTATTGCAGCTTTGGGTGCCGGAGCCGGACTTGTTGTGCTGAATTCGGTCCACCGCCTCGAACCGATGACAGACGCACACAAGCGCGGCGACGATATGTTCGACCATCCTATAGGCTGGTGGCAATTCATGTCGCTGATGCTTATAACCCTGGTCCTGATCGCTCCCGCTTTTGGACTGGCGGTATGGGGAACCTATCTGGATATGGATTGGGTTCAATGGTCGGGGGTTCCGGCTGCGCTTCTGACCGGAAGCTTCTACTACTGGTGGTTTGGCCGTCTGGCCAGCAAAAGGCTGGAAACCCGAGGACCGGAGCTCCTTAATCTGATGCTCAGAGGGCATGAGCCTGTCCAAGCGGCGGCGGCGGATTCCGTCAAACCTGATTTTTACGCCGTCACAAGATGCATGTCCGCGGGCGTCAAAACCGTCTTTTATTTCTGCGTGTTCTTCGGTCTGCTCGCTTTGTTCCCGCAAGGTCTTGTTCCGCTTGGCATCAAGCTTTCCGGCGGCGGCGATCCCCTCTGGTTCCTCGCCCTCTATCTTCCCGGATTGTGGCAATGGCCGGTCATTGTGCTCATGATTGGCGTGGGGCTAATCGCTTTTGGCAATGCCGTGTATATCTATTTCTCACAGAGAAGGAAGTTGTCTGCAGTTGATTCCCGGACGATGGAAAATGGTTGAAGGTAAATCATAAAACACCAAACTTGAGGACCGGCTGCGCAGCCTGCTTCCGGTCCGAGTGACCGCAGATATACATGGCAGCATAGTTGCGGCTTAGGCATTTTATAATTCCAGCTGAATATAGTGAGTTATAAAATTGCAGTACAAGAGAGGAGAATTACGATTACTTATCCCGTATATCCATATATAGGCTGGGAACAGCAGTGCACCGATGTTCCTGTCGTTTTTCCTCCGCAGCATCAAAACAGGCGTCCGGGTTTTGAGTACCTGATGACTCCGCGGCCGATTTCCGAGAATCCTTCCTATACAGGCAGCGGCAGGCTGAATAATAAGATTGCGATTATTACTGGCGGGGACAGCGGAATCGGACGGGCCGCCGCCATAGCTTTCGCCAAGGAAGGGGCGGATCTGGCGATTGTCTACCTCGATGAGCACCAGGATGCGGCTGAAACGAAACAAATGATCAACAAGCTCGGCCGCCAATGTCTGCTCATTGCCGCAGATCTAAGAAAGGAAGAATCCAGCCGCTACGCGGTGGAGGCCACGATCCAGGCTTACGGACGGCTGGACATTCTTGTGAACAATCACGGCGTGCAGATTCATCAGGCAAGCATCTTGGATATATCGAGAGAGCAGCTGATGAATGTGTTCCAAACCAATATTATTTCTTTTTTCGAAATGACCAAAGCGGCGCTGCCTCATCTTCATGCAGGAAGCACAATCATCAATACGACCTCGGATACCGCCTTCTCAGGCTCGGGCCATATGATTGATTACACAGCTACGAAAGGAGCCATCGTATCCTTTACGCGTTCGTTAGCTCTTTCGCTTGCGGGTCAAGGGATTCGGGTCAACGCGATCGCGCCCGGACCAACCTGGACACCGCTGATCCCGTCAGCTTTTACGGCAGAAGAGGTAAAAACCTTTGGAACGGATGTTCCGCTGAGAAGACCGGGGCAGCCGTTTGAATTGGCGCCTGTATATGTTTTGCTGGCTTCAGATGATTCCTCCTACATATCGGGACAGATATATTTTGTGAATGGCGGCTCGGTCGTTACCTGAAGCATGGGGGCTGGAATCAAGATGAATATGGTTAACAATAGCTGCCGGGTCGGATGGGTTCGATCAAAATGGTTGGGACAGAGACAATAATCTGCCCAACCATTTTTTTATGCTTGATCTAGAGCGCGCTCTAAGCGGTAAGATCACAATATGACAGACAAACATGCATACAAGGAGGAATTTAAAGTGAACACTATATTAATCACAGGAGCATCATCAGGGATAGGTAAAGCAGCAGCCAGGCATTTTGCGGACAAGGGATGGAACGTTATTGCGGCCATGAGAGTACCTGAGAAGGAAACCGAATTAACCCGCGCTGATCATATAATGGTGACAAGAATTGATGTCGAGCAGCGGAGCACGATGGCAGAAGCAGCAGCCAGAGGAATTGAACGTTTCGGTAAAATCGATGTATTATTAAATAATGCGGGATATGGCTCATCAGGAATCATTGAAGCCGCTTCGGACGAGCAAATCCAAAGGCAATTCGATGTAAATGTATTTGGGCTCATGAATATGACAAAAGCGGTGCTTCCGCACTTCAGAGCCAATAAGCAGGGCTTGATCATCAATGTCTCTTCCATAGGCGGAATCTTGGCTATGCCCACCATGACGCTTTACCATGCTGCTAAATTTGCTGTAGAAGGCTTTACTGAATCGCTGTACTATGAATTGGCATCACAGAACATCCGTGTCAAACTAATCGAACCCGGCTCCATCAAAACGGATTTTGGCGGCAGATCGATGGATTTCTTTTTTGATGATTCGCTGATCGATTATCTGGAATTTGCGGATACTTACCGGGCAGTACGGGCACAAATGGGGGAGAATCCTGCGCGGCAGTCTTCTCCTGATTTAGTGGCCGAGGTCATTTATGAAGCGGCAACCGACCAATCCAATCAATTGAGATACGCTGCAGGCGAGGACGCCAAGGCGCTGATCAAGCTGAAAAGAGAATCAGGCGATCAGGCAGTCATCCAGCAAATTTCCCGGATGTTTGCTTGAAGCAGCGGTGTAATGGAAGGACAGGCATTGAAGGAAGGTGATTCGATGGGTTTTACGATTGGCGATGCAGCCGAACAGATAGGATTGTCCATCCACACGCTGAGATACTATGAAAATGAAGGCATTCTTCCGATGATTAATCGCAATGACGGCGGTACGCGAATTTATGAACAAAAAGATATCGATTGGCTTAAATTTGTATGCTGTCTGCGGGAAACCGGCATGACCATTGCCGAGCTCAAAGGTTTTGTGCAGCTGGTGCTGCAGGGCAATGAAACCATTGCCGAGCGAATGAAGATGCTGGATAGGCAAAAAGAACGGATTCAGTCCCAAATCGTGCAATTAACGACCTATAAAACCATGGTGGAAAACAAGATGGACTGGTATGTGGATTATGCCAGGGAGCACCGGATGTAGGGAGTGGTTGATGGCAGAAAAGCGGTTATGCCACTATTATTTGCAGATTAAGCCGGGTTCTGTTTTGGCAGCAGGAGCTGGAAGGTTGCGCCTTCCGGCGTGCTGCGCTTCAAAGCAAGCTGGCCGTTCATGGCGACAGCGAGCATTCGGCTGTACGTGAGACCCAGACCGAGGCCGCCGACGGAATGCTTCTTGCGTTCGCCCCTGAAGTATCTTTCGAATATATTGGCCTGTTCGTCCTCTGGAATGCCGGGGCCATTATCCTGAACGAGAATTTCAAAGTCCTGATCCGTATGCCCGGTAAGCGACACGGCAATCCTTCCTTCATCCTTCATTGCCTGTCTGCTGTTATTCATCAAATTCACAAGAATTTGTTGAATGCGGCTGGCATCTCCGACTGCCATGAATGTACGTTCAGGTATATCGGCTGAAATCTCGAGACGGCTGTCCTGATAGAGAAGACTCCATTGATAGACGATCTCTCCCAGTAATTTCCCCAAATCGATCGAATCGGTTTGAACGCTGATTTTACCGGAAGCAAAGGAGTTGAAGTCGAGCAGGTCGGATACCATATGCTGCAGCCGCTGGGTTTGTTCCAGTGAAATATCCAGAAATTCTTCCGCTTCGTCAGAGGTTACGACATGGTCCCGGACAGCGTGAATCAGACCGTGAATCGAGGCGACTGGCGTTTTCAGCTCATGAGTCACTCCGGCAAGCAGCTCAGTCCGCAGCTCCTCCAACTTTCCCAGACGTGCCGCCATCGCCTGAAAGGAGACAAAGAAATCATGAATCTCCTTTTCTTTTATATGTTCCGGAACACTCAGCTGGTAGTCTCCGGCTTCCATTTTTTTAAGCGCTGCGGCAAGCTGAAGGATCGGTTTTCTTAATTTTCGCGACAGCAAATAGATCATGATCCAGCCTAATACGCCTGAACATAAAAGCAGGGAAATAATCAGGCCATAGTTTTGATTCACCTTGGCGAGTTCCCGGTAGGAATAAGAAATGGCCACAGTTCCGATAATGGAATCTCCATAAGTGACAGGAGCGGAAATGCCATACATATTTCCTGTTTTCTCTACGCGGATCTCATCGGCAAGAGGGGGGGCGGAGGGA
Source organism: Paenibacillus sp. JT22N12 (assembly GCF_056269365.1). Classification (NCBI taxonomy): domain Bacteria; kingdom Bacillati; phylum Bacillota; class Bacilli; order Caryophanales; family Paenibacillaceae; genus Paenibacillus; species Paenibacillus sp. JT22N12. The sequence continues at coordinate 65,085 of NZ_JBWDNU010000014.1, forward strand.
AATACGGGGTCGGCTACCGAGGGACCGGTCTCTGATTCTGACGGAGGTACGGAGGCTGGAAGCGAATCGGCAGGAGGCGGGGGATTGCCGGCTTCCGAATCCTGCGAAGGTCCGTCTTTGTAAAATAAAGAGGCTCCGCTGCGATCGAATACGGTTAATCCAAATTGCCCCGGGATTTTATAACGGCGCTGCGTTTTATCGATCCATTCGTAGAAGCCGCCTGGAATGACGATTTCTCCTTCCCCGTCCGCAATATATTGAGCCGCAATTTCAGTGAAGGCTTTGAGAGAATTCATTCGCTCCTTCATGGTATCATGCCGGATCCACAGGACGGATGCGAATCCGATCGTAACCAGGCCCACGAATAAAGTAAGCACGTAGCGGAAAGTCCAGTGACTGAGCAGTGTGCTCCGTTTATTTGAGCCCGTTCGCATAAAGCTGATACCCCGTTCCTCGCATTGTTCTAAGTTCTCCTTCTTCCGCCGGCCAGTGCAGCAGCGCTTTCCGCAGCCGTTTGATCGCCAAATCCACTGCCCGGTCGCTGCCATCATAGTCGATTCCCCAGACTTTCTCAATCAGCTGCTCCCGGTAAAAGATCTGGTTCGGATGCTCCGCCAGAAATAACAGAAGAGACAGGTCGCGGGGCGTAATCGACAGGCTCGCGCCGTTCAAATAAACGCTGCGGGATTTAAAATCGATCCTCAGGCTCCCGATCACAACCTGTTCCGAGCTGACCAGCGACCTCGGAGGACGCCTCAGCACAGCATGAATTCTGGCGACAACCTCTTCCGGCTCGAAAGGCTTGGTCATATAATCATCGGCTCCTTCGTTCAAGCCGTGAATACGGTCTGTTACCTCTCCTCTTGCGGTCAACATGATGACGGGACAGGGGCCTTTGCGGCGGATGCCGTTCAGCACTTCCCAGCCGTCCATGCCTGGCAGCATAACGTCAAGAAGCACGAGCTCAGGCTGAACGGTATCGAAGGTCTCCATCGCCTGGAGGCCGTCCTTGAAGATTGCACAGTCAAAACCGGCCTTGCGAATATATGCCGCGAGCACCCGGGAAATCGGATCCTCGTCTTCAACGATCATAATGGTTCCCACTCTATATCCCCCGATGTCTGATGCGCAAAATGATTCCGCTTCAGAAAAAATTATACAGTCCGGTGCACGGAATATCCATACTTCGAAGATTGTCATGTGTTTCATTATAAGCGTTGAACATGTCAGGTGAATGTCAGAGCCTTGACTTCATCTTGACGTATTTCAGGCTTATATTGAACCGTGACGGGAAGAGGGGAATGCGAAATGAAAATCAGGTTTCTATTGATCGCAATTGGGTTATTCACGTCGGGTTGTTTCCGCCGAAAACAGGAGCGCCGGGGATCAGTCATCCGGTACGGAGCCGGCCGCCGCCTTGCAGCCGGACAAGTCTGTTGATGGATCCGTTCCGGCTGCCAGCTTTACCCAGGGCTCTGCTCATTTTGCCGTTCCGGCTGATTGGTATGCCGTTGATTTCGACAATACAAGCTGGCCGCAGGTGTCGACTTATTCCGAGAAAGAGGCAGGGGTGGACAATAAAAATCCTACACCAATCTCAGGGAGGAATTCAGTAAAGGCAAATTTATCTGGACAGGCAATTTGAAGCTGGATAATGAAATTCTGCTGCGGCATACGGTTGAGCAATAACAGGACAGGCGTTCACCCTTTAGGCTATTCCCCACCTTCCGATATTCGGAGGGTTATTTTGTTTTTAATTCAGACAACGGCCTGGAGGATCAGGCAATCATTTGCGATGAATGGACTATCTCCTTCAATCGGAATCGTTTCATAATGTGGAAGAGACCAAGCAATTGAAGTCAGGAAGGGAGAATACGAAATGAATCAACATTCAACTACTCATCCGTACGTCGGCATGTGGGTCACCAAGGATGGCCATATCCGGCAGGAGCTTCTGCCTGACGGCCGTTACGATGAAGCCCGCGGCAACCGGAAAAGCGCCTATACGGGAAGCTATAGCGTTAAAGGCAACCGCATTGATTATGTGGACGATACCGGATTTACTGCGGATGGCGAGTTTCGGGACGATGTTCTCTATCACGGAGGAATGATTTTTTACCGGGAGGAAAAAAATGTATAAAAATATTTCAAAAAAAGTTGTGGCTATTACAGGAGCAAGCAGCGGAATTGGAGAAGCAGCCGCACGGCTTCTGGCTGCGAATGGGGCACATGTCGTATTGGGGGCAAGACGTCTCGACCGGTTGGAGGCTGCCGTAAAAGCTATTCGTGCTGTAGGCGGCTCAGCCGAGTACCAGGCATTGGACGTTACAAGCAGGGAGCAAATGGAGGCTTTTATCGGTTTTGCCAAAGATAAATACGGCCATGTGGATGTTATTGTGAACAATGCCGGGGTTATGCCTCTCTCGAAGCTGGAAGCGCTGAAAGTTGACGAATGGGACCGCATGATCGATGTGAATATCCGCGGCGTGCTTCATGGCATAGCGGCAGGCCTTCCCATTATGCAGAAACAGGGATTCGGCCAATTTATCAATGTCGCTTCCATAGGAGCGTACGGGGTAGTTCCGACCGCTGCTGTTTATAGTGCCACGAAATACGCGGTCCGGGCAATTACCGACGGGCTGCGCCAGGAGGCCGGAAACGGTATCCGGGTGACGCTTGTTTCGCCGGGAGTAACGGAATCGGAGCTTGCGGATCATATCTCCGATGAGGAAGCACGGCAACAGATGAAGGAGTATCGGCGTATTTCAATTTCAGCGGCTGCTGTCGCCCGGACAATACTATTTGCGATGGAGCAGCCGGAGGACGTGGATGTGAACGAGATCATTGTAAGGCCGACCGCAAGCTCCAATTAGCTGCGGGTTATTGCACGGGATTATCGACTTCAGACGTTTGAAATAAAGTAAGTCATCCAGGGCTCAAGATTATTTTCACTATTGAATCACTCTCGAATCGGGGATACTTTGATTTAGAAGCCGATTAAAGGGAGTGTATGATAGCATGAGTGCGCCCGCGTCTATGGTGATTTCTGTATTGATTTTTATTCTGATCGTTTCCGGTCTGTCCCGGGGCATGAAGAACCCGATCCGACAATCGGGAATCACGCTGCTGCTGCCGATTATTTATATCGCCACCTGCTTGTTTCAATTGCTCGATCCGGACCTGCATGCGCGGGAGGATCAAATTATTCTTGCGCTGGTGGCCGGGCTCGTTATTGCCGTACCGCTTGTTATCGCGACAAATTTTGAAATCCGGTCAGACGGAATTTATTTTCAGCGCAGCAGTGCTGTATTTGTCATCCTGATAGTGGTCTTTGCGCTCCGCTTTGCACTGATGGGAATGATAACAGGTATTGATTCAACAACGCTTGAATTTATTCTTAATGTAGCCACATTAAGCTATATCGCGGTTTGGAGAATCGCTATCTTCGCTAAACTCCAGCGTGTCGTGAACAGCCGGGCACATGTCTGATCCTTATTATAGAAAAGGCTCTTGCCTTAAAGTCAACTTTAAGGTGTAAGATTGTTTTACATTCCGACAATGATGGATATTCTAATTCAAATGGGTTTCGGAATGAATAAACAATCAAAGGCCGGTGGAGCAGGATGACGTCATTTACAGGTATTAAAGATACAGCACAACAGCCGATTCCCTCGGGCTTCGGTCCTCAATCAACAGCCAGGGAAGTCATCGGCAGACGCGATCTGACAGGCAAAGTTGCCATAGTGACAGGCGGTTATTCCGGTATCGGACTTGAAACCTCGCTAGTTCTGGCGGAGGCCGGAGCGGCGGTTATCGTGCCCGTGCGGACACCGGAGAAAGCGCAGCAAGCACTTGCAGGCATCCCGAGGCTGGAAATGGAAACGATGGATCTTATGGATCCGGCTTCGATCGACAGCTTCGCGGAACGGTTCCTCGCTTCGGGAAGAGCGCTCGACATCCTGGTGAACAGCGCAGGCATCATGGCAAACCCGCTTACAAGAGATGCCCGTGGATATGAATCCCAATTCGCGACGAATCATCTTGGGCATTTCCAGCTGACGGCAAGGCTTTGGCCTGCCTTGAGCAAGTCCGAAGGGGCCAGGGTCGTTGCGCTCTCCTCGCGGGCCCACCGGCTGGGCGGGATCGACTTTGACGATCCGAATTTTGAGCGCAGGGAATATGACAAATGGAAGGCTTATGCCCAGTCCAAATCAGCCAATATATTATTCGCGCTGGAGCTGGACAAGCGTGGAAGATCTCATGGAGTCCGCGCCTTCTCCGTTCATCCCGGTCTAATTCCGACTGATATAGGGCGCAGCCTGACGGCGGAAGAAAATGCTCCTCAGATGGTGAAGGACGAGAATGGGAAGCCGGTTGGCGGCGGGAAAGCCGATCAAATGAAGAACGTTCAGCAGGGAGCGGCGACGAGCGTCTGGTGCGCAACGAGCGGTCAGCTGGATGGAATGGGCGGTGTCTACTGTGAGGATAGCGATATCGCTGAAGCTGTCCCGGCCGATAGTATAAAGGGCACAGGGGTTCGGCCATGGGCAGTCGATCCCGATGATGCGAAGCGGCTCTGGTCGCTAAGCGAAGAGCTTGCAGACGTGAAATTCAGCATCTGAGCGGTTAGAGATTGAGCTATAGGATAGGTTGGAGCAGGCCTGGGGCAATCCCGGGCCTGTTTTTGTGAGGTTCCCGAACAACCCGAGGCGGCAGGGTCAGCGCATAATGAGCATGCCAGAGCGGACATGAATATTTCCGGATATGCAGCGCATGTGAAGAAATCCTGCAGAAACAGCAATCCAGAAGAAACTGCAGTTCCGATTTTATGCTACTATTCGTTTGGAGAGAATGATCCACACTATTCCAATAGGATGAAAAAGGAGCTGAAGGTTTATGCAAAAAATCACTACTTTCCTGTGGTTCAACGATCAGGCGGAAGAGGCAATCAACTTCTATACGTCTATCTTTAAAAATTCAGAAATTTTGAGTCTTCACCGCAACCAGGGTTCGGTCATGTCAGGAACCTTCCAGCTGGAAGGACAAGAATTTATGGCATTGAACGGCGGTCCTCATTTCACCTTCACGCCTGCCATTTCGTTATTCGTGAATTGTGAGACGCAGCAGGAAGTCGACGAGTTGTGGAAGAAGCTGTCCGAAGGCGGATCCAAAGAAAGATGCGGCTGGCTGAGGGACAAATACGGGCTGTCCTGGCAGATCATACCTTCTGCCTTGGGTGAAATGCTGCACAGCGAGGATGCTGAAAAATCGGGAAGAACCATGAAGGCGATGCTTCAAATGGATAAGATTGATATTGCTCTTCTAGAACAAGCCTACAACGGCTAGGCATGTTGAAGAGCCAGTTTGCCATAAAATTATACCCGGGAACAAGGTATAATTTTGTGGTTGACTTTAGATAAATGATCGTTTATTATTGCTTCATGAGACAAAGAGATGACAACAAAATAGAAGCGATTTACGATGCCACCATTCAGCTTGTGAATGAAATCGGCTTTGCCGAAACATCCATTTCCAAGATTGCCAAGAAGGCCAATGTATCGGCCGCAACCATTTACATTTATTTTGAGAATAAGGAGGATATGCTGGGGAAAACCTATTTGAAGGCCAAAAAGATGATGAGTGAAAAATTGTTTCATGGGATGGATGAAGCGGCTCCTGTAAGAGAACAGTTTGATTTTTTTGCCCGGAACTTTGTAAAGTTCATTCTGAACCAAGGCGATAATTTTATGTTTATGGAGCAGGTAACCAACTCCCCGCTGCTGCAGAATTGGTGTCTGGAAGAAACCAGTTCGCTGTACGAGCCGGTATTCAGAATGTTTGAAACAGGGAAGAGCCAAAAGCTATTCAAACAAGAGGATGTTAATTTGCTTATCATATATTCTGTGATGCCCATCGCTCAGCTCGCCAAGGCTCAGATCAAGGGTGAATTTCTATTCGATGAGAGAAGCCTCCAAACAGCCATTCAAATGAGCTGGGATGCAATAAAGACGTAGACAAAATTTTTTTCATATAAATAAATGAACACTTTTTTATTTAAACTATTATAAATAGACGTTCATTTAAGAATAAAATATATTTTCGGAGGACGCGCGGAATGAAAGTAATCATTTTTGGAGCAAGCGGACTCACAGGCCGGCAGCTCATCGAACAAGCGCTGAAGCAGGGACATGAGGTTACGGCATTTGTGCGAAAGGCGGGCCGAATCCCGCATACGCATAATAACCTTCGCATTGTGGAAGGCGATGTGCTGAACGCGGATGAGGTGGAGCAAGCGGTTGTCGGGCAGGACGTGGTGTTCTGCGCAATAGGAGCAAGCGGCGGCAGTCCTTCTGATATCTGTTCCGAAGGAACCGGGCATATCCTCCTCGCGATGCGCAAGGCCGGCGTTTCGCGGATCATTGCGGTGACGGGGTTCGGCATCAGCCGCGACAGCCGGATGCAGATGAGGTTTGGGACCAAACTCGTTGTGTGGCTGTCTTTCCTGCTTTTCCGCCGGGAGTCCATGGATAAACGGAAGCAGGACAGCCGTATCCGGCAAAGCGAGCTCAACTGGACGATCGTGGAGCCGCCGACGCTTACCGATGGGCCAAGGACGGGACGTTACCGGGTGGATACGGCGCGTGCTCCGATGCTTGGCAGAGTCTCCCGCGCGGATGTGGCGGATTTTATGCTTGATCAGCTGGACAGTCATGCATTTAACAACAAATCTACAATCATCTATTAGGAGGAAATGAATCATGAATATGCAAAAAGGCGATCTTTGTTTGGTAACGGGAATCAGCGGATATCTGGCATCCTGGATTGGGCATTATCTGATTGAGGAGGGCTACCGGGTCAGAGGAACCGTTCGAAGCCTTAATAATCGTGAGCAATTGGAGAAGATGAGCGAGCTGCTGCCCGGCATTGAATTTGTCGAAGCCGATCTGAGGAAGGAAAAAGGTTGGGATCAAGCGGTGAATGGGGTGAAGTGGGTATTCCACGTCGCAAGCCCGCAGGCGGTGAAGACGGAGACCGATCGAATCGGCGGGGCTACCAAAGGCACGGAATTCCTGATGAATGCCGCGCTTGGCTCCGATACGGTGAAAAAAGTCGTGGTTACGAGTTCGGAAGCGGCAGTGGCTTATGGTCACCCTTCCTCCAAGACAACGTTCAATGAGGATGACTGGACGGACGCGAATGGGCCCGGCGATTATTTCCGCAGCAAGACGCGGGCGGAGAGAATTGCATGGGACATCGCCCGGGATCAAACACGAAATCCGAAGCAGGTGGCGCTGTCCACTATTAATCCGAGCATGATTCTGGGGCCATCGCTTGTGCCGTGGGCGCGCTTCAGCAGTGAGACGGTGAAAAACATTGCGGAAGGCAAAATGCCGATGATCCCGGATATGACGGTCTATTATGTCGATGTGCGCGACTGCGCCCGCATGCATATTGCGATTATGAATGATCCCGGTACGAATGGCCATCGTCATTTGAGCATGGCGGCAAGAGGGAAATATTTCGATCTCGCCGAGCTCATAAGGGATAACTATTCCCAGCAAGGTTACAAGGTAACATCAAGAGTGGCGCCGCATTTTCTGTTATGGATAATGAAGTTCTTCAGTGCCGATGTCGCATCCATTTATTCAAAATTGAGGGTGAATACCGTCATGAAAACGAAATATCCGAATGTTTACAAATACAAGCACACCCATTTGCTTCAGATGGTCCGGGATACGATGGATAATCTTATTGCGAGCGGCATCATCGAGCCAAGAAGCAAGTAAGCTTTTGCTTCGCCAGTTCGATCCATATAGAATAATTCAGGGTTTGGTATTGTTTGCGAGGGCTTCCGCGCCCAGTCCAATGGCTTTTAACAAATCTATGAGTTTCAGCTTATCTTCTTTGCTGATAAATGATAGATTATTGGAAATCACTTCAGCATGCTTCGGAAAGATGCCGCCGAGCAGAGCTTGACCTTGTTGTGTAAGAGTCACATTGGAGCCTCTGCGGTCGGTTGGACTTGGCTCGCGTCTGACATACCCTTTTTGTTCCAGTTTATCGACGACATAGGTGATGCTTCCGCTGGGAATGGAGAAAATTTCGCTGATTTTTTGAATGGGATGGGGACCTTTGCTGTAGAGCAGCTCCAGAATCATGAAATGCTCCTGACTAATGCCATGATCCTCAATATCGTTTCGTACATTGTCAAAGACGGCTCTGGAAGCTTTCATCCATATCCGGAACAGTCTCAGGTCAAGCTCGTTTTGCTCATCTGGCTGTAACATTGCCTTGCCTCCTTTTATAAATCAGGACCTCCAAATTTGGAGGTCCGTTATCTGCGACGAAACAGCTGCTCTATCCATAGCAAAAGCAAGCTGGATCAGAAGAGAACTGACCCGGCTTGCTGCTGATACGAGCATGCAACATTGTAATTCGTATTAACGCAATGTTTTCAACGCGCCGCTCCAGGCGATAACCTGGTCAAGCATCGTGTTAACCGCAGACTCCTGGTGAGGGGCTGGTTTGAAAACACTATAATTCTCGAAATCGGTGATCAGGGAAAGTCCGACCTGAGCGCGTACATCGGCGATATGAAGCTCGCCTACAATCAGCCTCAGATTCTCGATTGCGCGCGCGCCGCCGCTGCCGCCATAGCCCACGAAGCCTGCCGCTTTATGATTCCACTCTTTAAAGAGAAAATCAATGGCATTCTTGAGCGCGCCGGAGGTTGCATGGTTGTACTCGGGTGTTACGAATACAAAGCCGTCGAAGGAAGCAATTTTCTCAGACCAGGCGATCGTATGCGGTTTGCTGTATTGTCCCATGGACGGCGGTACCGGCTCATCGAGCAATGGCAAATTGAAATCCGCAATATCCACAAGCTCGAATGAAGCGTCGCTGCGTTTCTTTGCAATATCGGTTACCCAGCGTGCTACAGCTTCACCATTGCGGCCCGGACGTGTGCTTCCAAGTATAATCGCTATTTTTAACATCGTAAACTCCTCCATGAATTCTTTTTTTTGAAATCGAAGACCATCGTGTATAGATGCGTAATCTTAGACTAGTTTGGACTAATCAGCTACGTTTTATTATGATGCTTGTGATGAAAGCTTTCTGGACTTCACTCCCTCCCAATCCTATATAAAATAATCATATATATAATATTTATAGGACTTTTTAATCCTAACATTAGGATACTTTATTGTCAATCGAAATATGGGCGTGAAGATTTGACTGTCGAAGCAAGCCCGGATATGAAGCGGTTATTGACTGCGGCTGCGATGGATGGGTACGATGAATAAGAGACCCGCAAGAAAACATAGACCGGCCAATTCATACACGATGGCAAGGGACCATGCATCCTTCAGAACACCGGAAGCACTCATCATAAGAAGCATGGAACCGGTCATAAGCGGTGTCCGGATTCCGGTAACCCGGCCGATAAACGCTTGCTCGGTATGATTCATGACTAACGTATTGTTGCCAATAAATATAGCCGGCTGCAGAAGCGCTATAATGAACTGCGCGGCCATCGTAATCCAAAGTACAGAAGATAATCCGATTAGCAGGATGCCCAATCCGTTGACAAGCAATCCCATCAGAAGAAGACGCTGCGGAGCAATTCGGGCAGCCACAGCAAACGCTAGGACTCCTCCGAGCATTTCCCCCAGTCCGTAAGGAATGGTGATCCATGGCAGGTCATGCGCCGGCAACCCCAGACGATCGGTGACGAGGAAAATACTTAAAGGCGATATCAGCCCTACACCGAGTCCGACAAGCGTGAAGCATAGACTAAGGCGCAAAAGCTCCCTGTTGAAGATGACATAACGAATGCCGTCCGCCATCTCACGAAGCAGGGAGGCCGGTTCAGCGGACTGATCCGAGGGAACTGCCGGATCTGCCGGAATAAACAGCATGACAAATGCGGATATGAGAAAAGAGACACTGGTTAGCAGAATCGAGACACCAATTCCTGTCTGCTGGTAGACAAGCGTTCCAAGAATCGGACCTATGATCATAAAAACTGAAAAAAGCATCTGAAGCAGTGACATGCAAATTGGCGCTTCTTCATCCTTTACATGGTTCTTGAACAGCTTCATGCCGGATGGCTGCGCAAACTGTGATAGAATCGAGGAAATCAGGGCAGCGAAAAACACGGCCGTCCATGATCCGGATTGTATCAGGAAGAAAACAATCAATACCGATAAAGCGCTTAAGCCTTCGCACCAGACGACCGTTCTTTTGGGACGCCACCGGTCCGCGAATACACCGCCAATGAATGAGAAAATAAAGATCGGCGCGTACTCGGCGACAGCAATCATCGAAACGGCCAGCGCATCCCCATTCGAGCTTTCCATGACGTATAAGAGGACCGCCATATTTCTGATCCAGATTCCGAATTGTGAGAAGAGATTGGAAATCAGAATGACGCGTACAAATTTGTTGCGAAGCAGGTGAATGGAATTTGACATGGCTATGCTTCCTCCTTGATATCATCTCGGACGTAAGCTTAGGCCCTCCTGCAAGGGGAGAGTCAAATTATTTATGGTCGCTGCCCGGACTTGACTCTCCTCTTAGGGAAGGCTTTAGAGTGGAAATTGAAAGGAAGTGAGCCAGATGCTCTATACGGTAAAAGAGGTATCGTCATTATCCATGGTCACGATCAAGACGCTTCACCACTATCACAAGATAGGTCTCCTTATTCCGCACGAGATCACGGAAGCGGGATACCGGCTGTACGGAACGAAGGAGCTTGAACGCCTGCAGCATATTTTGTTCTACCGGGAGCTGGATTTCCCTCTGGAGACAATTAGGGAGCTGCTTCAAGGAGAGCAGGAACGGCTGTCCATCTTGTCGCAGCAGGAGGAGCTGCTGCTTGCCCGCAAGCAAAGGCTGGAAAACATTATAGAAACCTTGAAATTATCCATGGAGCACACAGAGAAAGGGGAGAACATGAATAAACGGGATTTGTTCAAGGGCTTTGAAACCATGGAGGAGTGGAATGAAGCGCTGCGCGGACAAAATGATTATTTGAAGAAGACCTATTCGGTCGACGCTCTGGAGGTTGCCGAAGCCGATGTACAGAAGATGAATGAGCAGGCATCGGAGGCGGCAGCATTTATGATGCATATGGCAGATGCATTGAGAGCAGGCTTGAAGCATAATGATGCGAAAATGCGGGATGTTATCCGCAGCCATATCCATTTTATGAATCAGCACGGCCATCAAATATCCGCTCATGATTTTGCTGCGCAAACACGCTTCTTCCTCTCTGACGACTTTCATCTTCGCATGCTTGAGGATCAGCAGACCGGCCTGGCCTATTTTCTTGCCGCAGCGGCAGAAGCATTCGCGGCAGAGGACACAGCAGGCGGGTAATGGAAGCAATAGGGGATATCCGGGAAATGATTAATAGATGATAGTGAAGGAGATCGGGCATTTGCGTCAGCTAGCCAGGGAGATCAGCAGGCATCAGGAGATCGGCGTTTACGAGGCGGCACAGCTGTATGGGAAGACAGGGAGATACCGCTTCCTGCAGTTTTCGGACCATGCCGTGCAGGGGGCAATCGACTTGAAGGATCCGAAGCGGATCGTGCTGGAATATCCACGGGCCATGATCCATCTGATGGAGTATAATTATCCGTCGTTCGAGGATGTGTTTGTCATCGGCCACGGAGTTGGCACCATTGCCAGCCATTACCCGGACAAGCGGTTCAAGGTGGCGGAAATTGACGGAAGGGTGGTCGAGCTGAGCAGGGAGTTTTTTGATTACCGCATGGAGAATGTAACCATTGGAGACGGTCGGGAGCTGCTGGCGGATGAAGAGCCTGGAAGGCTGGATTATATTATTTTGGACGCCTTTACCAGCAGGGGAACTCCGCCTCATCTGACAACCGTGGAATTTTTCGGTATGACCCTTGAAAAGCTTGGCCCTAGAGGCTCCATTATGTTGAACCTTATGGGAAAACCCAGGAATGACACTGTAATCAATGCCATTCACACGACGGTCCGGGAAGTATACGCCTGCACAAAAGCTTTCCTTCTGCCGGGGGAGGAAGCGGCCGATATCGGGAATATTATCATTATGGGAAGCGGCAGAGCTGTTGAATTCCAGGCGGAGGCCATGGCAGGATTTCGGGAAATTGAACTGGAGCCGGGACATATCATAAGGGACAAGAAGCGGGACTTCTGATTCGGAGCGCCTAAAAATATGATAGAGAGAGGCGATTGATTTGGAATGTGTCATTTTCATAGGGATCCAGGCATCAGGGAAGTCCACTTTCTACAAAGAAAAATTTTATGATACACATGTAAGAATCAATCTGGATATGCTTAAAACCAGACACAGAGAACATATTTTTGTCGATGCGTCAATTAATGCCAAGCAGCCGTTTGTTATTGATAACACGAATCCAACGAAAGCGGACCGGCAGAAATACATGGATGCTGCCCGCAGTCAGCAGTTCAAGGTTACAGGCTATTATTTTGAACCGAACCTGGAGGAATCAATGGCGAGAAATGATAAACGCAGCCAGGGAAAGGTTCCATTGCTGGGCCTGAGGAGCACACTTCGTAAATTGCAAAAACCGGATTTCGATGAAGGCTTCGATCAGCTGTACAGCGTTCAGATTGTTGACGGCGTTTTCACGGTTTCGGAATGGACTTGACAAAGTGGAGGAGGATGAATATATGAGAGTAGGAGATGCACGGGCAGCAGCGGCGGAATGGATCTTGCAGGAGGCCAGCCGCGAGGCCGGATTCAGGGGGGCGTATTACAGCGGATCGACGGTGGGACTGCCTGATGAAGCCGAGCTGCCGCCCGCTTCCGACGTTGACGTTGTGATCGTCGTCGCCGGGGACGAGCCTCCGCTCAAGCTCGGGAAATTCATCTACCGCGGCACGCTGGTGGAGGCCACGTATCTGTCCTTGAGCCTGTTCAATTCGGTCGAGGATGTGCTGTCGTCCTATCATCTGGCAGGCAGCTTCCGAGCGGATACCATCATTGCGGATCCTACCGGGTACCTGCGCAGTCTGCAAATTCAGGTATCGCGCCAATTTGCCGGGCGGAAATGGGTTCTCCGCCGGTGCGTGAACGCACGGGAGAAAATCGAGAATGGGCTGAATTCATTCGACACCGCCGCGCCGCTGCATGATCAGGTCACATCGTGGCTGTTTCCGACCGGCATAACCACGCATGTTCTGCTCGTAGCCGCGCTTCGCAATCCGACCGTCCGGCTCCGCTATCTCGCCGCCCGCGGTGTGCTGGAGGAATACGGCCATTCCGGACTGTACGACGAGCTGCTGGAGCTGCTCGGCTGCGCCCGCTTGACTCCCGGGCGCATTGAACATCATATATCGGAGCTGGCCCGGACCTTCGACGCCGCGGCGGCTGCGGCCAAGACTCCTTTCTTCTTCAGCACCGACATCACGGCCGCGGCGAGGCCGATTGCGATCGACGGAAGCCGCGAGCTCGTACGGGCGGGCAATCACCGGGAAGCAGTCTTCTGGATCGCTGCGACCTTCGCTCGCTGCCACAAAATTCTCGCCGCAGACGCTCCATGGGACCTGCAGCATGCGCATGCTCCGGCCTTTCTTGCCATGATCGCTGACCTTGGCATTCACTCCACCGGTGACCTGACCCGCCGCGCATCTGACGTTAAACGGTTTCTGCCCAGAGTCTGGGAGACCGCCGAGGCCATTATATCGGCGAATCCGGACATCGCAGCTGAGTAAACAACGGCAGAAATTCTGTCTCCGGCCTCCTGTCCTTAATGCATAATGCTGAGCTTGCGGTAAGCTCTGGGGGAGACGCCTTGCCATTTTTTAAACATTTTGCTGAAATTATGAAGATCGTCATAACCGAGCTGACGGCCGATCAGCTCGATCTTCATGTCGGTTTCACGCAGCATTCTTTTCGCTTCCCGGTGCCTGACAAACTGCAGGTATTTATGGGGGCTCATCCCGATAATATCCTTGAACAGACGGATAAAATGATCCTCGCTCACATTAAAGCGCTCCGCCATCGCCCCGTTTGGCCAGGTCCCGCCAGGGCTGTGCTCCATGTCCGCAGCAAGGTTCTGCACCGCTTCATAGTATTGGGACTGCAGGCTCGGGCGGCTGGACTTCGCAGGAAGACTTAACAATTGGGTAAAAATCAGCAGCATCAGTCCCCTGCACGCCAATTCATAGCCCGGATTCCCTCTTCCTCTCGCATGATCCTGCACAATCCGCTCCATCCATTCCACCATTTCAAATGGAATTCCCTCGTAATGCAGGCCGAAAGCCGGCAGATCCTCCCCGTTCACAGGCAAGGAACAAAACCGCTCCAGAACCACCTTATCCTCCTGAACGACAATATCCTGCTCGGCCAGGGCAGAGTGCTCATTGAAGAAATCAAAATGAATCCCCAGCAGCCGCGTGTCCATCTCCGTAAGGATCTCAATCCGATGCCGGATGGACGAAGGCAGCAGAAGCAAATCGCCCGCCCCGGCGGGAATCCGGCTGCTCTCATCATCAAAATGGATCTGCAGCTCGCCCTGGAAGACATACATCAGCTCGAAATCGTAAATGGTCCGCAGCTGCCCGCTGCTGCGGGGGACATGCTGAATCTGCGCCCAGTGCACATTTGGCCGTATTTCCGTTAATTCGAGGTATCGCGGTTTGGGATGCCGGAACATAAGGACATTCGCCTCCAATGTCGGAAAAGGATAACTTATCATCGATCTCTACCAAATATATCACAGCTTATTTGTGCTAACATCTCATTTAACATGATAAATAAGGTGGAATGAACCGATGAGCGGCAATATGGAACAACAATTCGCGGAGAAGGGTTATGTCGTGATTGAGGACCTGTTTTCGACAGAGGAAGTGCGGAAGCTTAAGCTGGAAGCGGCCCGAGTGCTGGAGGAAGTCAAGAAGGAGAAAGGAGCGGAGGCGGTTAAGCATGGCGTATACGTAGGCATGTCGGCGGCCAGCGCCTTATTCAGGCAAGCGGCGGCAAAGCCTGAATTGGCCGCGGTCCTCAAGAAAATTATCGGGGAGCAGGTCATCTTCCTCAGCGATAAAGTGGTATTCAAGGATTCAAAGGTCGATTTCGGATCACCATGGCATCAGGATTATCCTTACTGGGAAGGCAGCCACAAGTATTCCGTCTGGATCGCACTGGATGATGCGGCACGCGAGAACGGCTGCCTGAAGATTTTGCCGGGCTCCCATCTGAAAGGGGCGCTTCATCATGGCGAAGGAGACAATGACGGCAACGGCTTCTCCAGCCGATTGAAGGAAGAGGATATTGACCAGTCGCAAATTGTGGATTTGCCTGCCTCGCGGGGAACCGCTATTGTGTTCCATGATCTGCTCTTCCACGCCTCCTACCCGAATCAGTCCGGCAAAGACCGGGTGGCCTTGATTTCGACGTATAAAGACGGAACGCAGGAAGATCCGTCCTACGAGTGGGCCAAAGCTGCCTTTCCCATCTGATCCTGTGGAGGGCAAGAATTTATTGCCGATGAATAGCACCTGACGTGTAAGAAGAAATATGTGCTTAAAATGGTTGACGAAGGAGCCAATAGTCCATGTTCACAACGGAACGGCAAAGCACGCATCACCAGATGCAAACCGTACTGCTCGACTACATGAAGACGATATCCGGCTGGATCGATGGGGAAACGGGTGCTATCGAGGACCGCTGGGATACGATATACAGCGAGAACTATACGGCAGGCACGGCGGCGGTTATATTCGCGGGCGGAGCAAGCTTCAGCGGTGATAAGGAAATTACAGATACGGCGCTTCGTTTAATCCGGCGCTCGACCGTGCGCCTGAAGGATCTTAACGCGGCCCCGTTCACCCGCCTGTTTATCTACCATTTTGGCATGATGGCGCTCCTTATGCTGCCTGAAGAGGTCCGCAATCGTCACAAGGGGGAATTTGCGGAGGATTTTCTGCATGGCGAGCCGCAGGATTGCGGCACGATTAATCTCAACTGCGCTGCCCTGCAGCTGGGCAACGAGCTGTTCCTGGAGATGCTGGGGTATCGCCCTGCCAATGAAGCGTTCATCGAGCAATTAATGGCGCTGATCGAAGAGCGGGAGCATGAAGGGTTTCTGAACGATTCCTTCGATTATCACGATCAGGAGACGTTCCGCGAGCATGACGGGATGCCGATTTCCTATTCCGCCTTTATTATGTTTATTCTGACCGGTGTTCTGGCGGCCGTTGAGGAATGGCCGCCTGCGCATCAGGAGATTCGGACGCGGCTGGAAATTCTGATTGAGAAAGGGCAGCAGTGGCTCAATCACGCTACCTCTTTTGATGGTACTTATGCAATGATGGAGCGCAGCCGCCATCAAATGTTTACCTGGGGCTCGTTCGTAACCTATCAGGCTTACGCGGGGATGGGCGACGAGGGGTTGTTTACGCGGGCCTTTCAGTCCTGGCTCCCCTATAAGAAAGCTGACGGCACATACAGCATTACTCCCAACTATCTGCCTCATGAGCTGCGTACCGGCTATGAGTGGTACACGCTGGTGAATTGTTACGGCATCCTGGGCATGACAGGCATCTCGGTTGCAGAACGGATCATCAGCCGGAACCTGCAGATGGAGCGGGCCAATGAGCGCAGCCCCCTGCCCGCAAACAATCAATACATGGATTTGCGGAGCGGATATGCCTTCATCCGCAGCCATGATGATTTCTTCGCCGTCAGCCTGCGCATGCATCTGGGCAAGTACAGCCCGGCTCTCTGCGGTTTTCACTACCGCATAAACGGGAGCAAGCCCCCTCTTGCCGAACCGAAGCTGAATGTGAACGGTTTGGCGGCCGGACTTTATCAGCAGGGATATGATTTGGGAGCCTGGGAAGGGTTCCTGCTGCGCGACGCTGCGGGTAATCATTGCTTCCCCGATATGACATCGAATCCGGAGGTGCAGTGGCTGGATAACGGTATTGCGATGACAGCGCAAAACGAACATCTTGTCTGCCGCAAGACGATTTCGCTGATTGGCTCGGGGATCGAATGGACGTATCAATTGAAAGTGAACAAGGATTTTGTCAGCTGTGAGCATATTCTGCCGCTGCTGCTTACGGATGGCCGCAGCGGCACGAGACTCCAAGCCCGGACCGGACATGGCTGGAAGCTGTCCTATGGGGATGCAATGTATGACATATCATGCGATGCCTGCGACAATATCATCCGTACACCTGAAGCGGTCTATTCGAACACCAATAATCTGTCACTGTCACGCTCCTTGCTGTCTGTGTCCGGCGTATCCGCGAATCTGTCGCTGGTCGTATCAGGACCGCTTAAAGCCGGAGACGAATGCTCATGGACAACACGATTTGCGGAATATGAATGAATGCCTGACGAGGGCGGCAAAGGGGGAACACAAGAATGGAGTATACACAGCTCGGCAGAACGGGATGGAAGGTTTCCAAGCTGGGGCTTGGCGGCGCGCCGCTTGGCGGGGATTTCGGTGAAACGAATGACCGGGAGGTTGAGAAGGTGGTTCATGCCGCCCTCGATCTTGGCATTAATTTCTTCGATACGGCCCCCTTGTACGGGCGCGGGGAGAGCGAGCGCAGGCTGGGTCTTGCGCTTCGCGGCCGCCGCGACCGTGTCATTCTGGCGACCAAGGCGGTGATGCGCGGAGATTCCTACTCCTACGAGAATACGATCCGCTCCGTGGAGGAGAGTCTTGACCGGCTGCAGACGGACTTTATTGATCTGATCCAGCTGCATGAGCTGGAAACATGCGGGGAGGAAACAGCCATGAGCGATACGCTTCCCGCCTTCCGCAAGCTTCAGGAACAGGGCAAGGTCCGCGCGGTTGGCGTGAATGCCGGGCAGGTTGCGATGCTGCTGCCCTTCGTGCAGGAAGGGCTTGTTGATACGGTGCAGACCTTTGGCAAATATACGCTCATCGATCACACGGCTTCCGATATCCTGTTCCCCCACACACGCGGACATGGGGTTGGCGTGATTCACGGCAGTCCCTTGGCAATGGGGGTTCTTGCGGACAGCCCGGCGCCGTTCATGGCTAATTATCAAGCCAAGCTTCAGGAAGGAGAGCGCCGCAAGGCGGAGCTCGCTTTCCTGCGTCAGCCGGGAGCGGGCGGGCTGATCGAGCCGGCGATGCGCTTCAGTCTCGGCTGTCCCGATATCGCGGTGACATTGACAGGAACCACAAGCGCCTTGGAACTGGCGAGAAACGCGTCGTATTGCGATGGCAAGGGGCTTGCGCCTGAACTGCTGGAGCAGGTTTTATCCTTATTCAAGGGTGAAGCAATGGTGTAAGTTCTAAGTTCATAGTAGCTTATCTATAAGTCCGGAGAGAAGAAGCATGTTGTGCCGCCAGAGGACGGCGTTGGCCGTTTCTATTGACGAAGGGTAGGTGAGTTCTTCGGTGATCATGAAATGGAGAAGCAGCTATTACTTCCGGCTGGTCCTTTCCTACACGCTTCTTGCCGTTGTGCTGATCGGCATTACGGGCGGGTATTTATTGACCAATGCGGGCGAAATTGTAACGAGCGAGGTATCCAAGGACGCCGGGTATGAATTGTTGAATGTGAAGGAGCTGGTGGAAAATAATTTCTTCCGGTTTTATGAAGACGCTTTCTTCAACAAGGTGCTAATGACCTTCAATAAGGACAGCAACGAGGAGATCAAGTACCTGCTCGAGCACCGGGCTGAGGGCAATGTCTCGCGAATCGTCCGCTTCATTACGGATCTTGGCTTAATCCAGGATATGACGCCGGGGCTTGACGGGGTTACAGTATATATGCGCGAGGGCGAATATGCTATGGACAACAACCGCTACTATCAGACCCCCGACAACTCGCTGGACGCGGCCTTTATCCGGCAGCTAGACGACATCGTTCCCAATCAGTGGTTCAAACGCGAGAAGCCGGATTCACCGGGCCATCAGGTGATGACCTATGTGTTTCCGCTGCCCTATCAATCGCCGCCCGCCAAGGCCGCGGGATTTCTGTATCTGGATATCAGCCTGGATCACTTAAGCACGATGGTGCGCGATGCGCTGAATTATCCCGAGTCCCATGTCTATATGTTCGACGAGAACGGGCAGATGATCATCGGAGGAGAAAATGCCCCTCCGGATGAGATTGCCGCGGTACAGCATGCGATGGCGGGTTCCGCGAACAGCCAGTCAGCCGCCGGCACCTTCACCCGCCACGGCAGCAGTGTGATCTCCGTCCTTCACCGGAACGATGCCATGAACCGCTGGAACTATGTCATTGTGAGACCGAATGAATCGTTCCAGCTGTCCGCAAGCAAGATGAAACGCCAGGTATGGACAGCCTGCATCATGGCGCTGCTCGGCGGCTTCATCATTTCCTTTCTCATGTCGCGGCATTTCTATATGCCGCTCAAGAAGCTGCTCTATTCCATCCGCAATCTCTACACGGGACCGCCGCCGGCAGCTGCCGGACATGAATACGCGGCTATCGACCATATGCTGATGTTCATCGATTTGAGCATGCTCCAGATGAAGGATCAGGTAAGAACGAAACAGATTACAGGTCTTATTACCGGGCAGCAAACGGCAGCGGGCTTCGGGGAGTTCCCGGCCATGCCCCTGGAGTGCAGATATACCGTGGCTTATATGACAACCGAGCCGGAGGGCTGCGGGATTCTGGCCCGGATTATCGCGGATCAATCGGGATTGTCCGCAGAGCTTGTCACCTTGAGCGCGACGGAGATGGCTCTTCTTGTATTCATCTATGATGGCTCCCAATCCTCGCAAGTTGTGGCGGACACGCTTGAAGCGATGCGATCCTCTCTCGGGTCTATCCCTTTCGGAGCCGGCATCGGAAACGTCGTCCATTCTGTCGAAGCGATCCATCATTCTTATCTGGAAGCGGTGGAAGCTTACAAATATTCCTACATCCGGGGCAGGGACGCGATCATCCGGTATGAGGAGATTTCGGGATGCCGGGAGCTGCTGCTGCTGCCTCAGGTCGAATACGATATGCTGCAAAACAGGGTGCAGGCGGGAAAGGCCGGCGAAGTGGAGCGCTGGATCGACGAGATGACATTCACCCTGAAGTCGGAGCCTCTGAGCGTCGAGATGGTGGAACTGATCCATTTGCGGATCACGACGGTCATCTCGCAGATCGTCATTGAACAAAAGCTGCAGGACTTGTTCCCGGTGTTCGGCATTAACGAGAAGATCAAGCAGCGCACGCTGGACGAAACGATGGCGGTGCTCAAGCAGCAAGCGGCAAGCATCGCGCAGCATATCAATGAAAGCCGCAATGACGCCCATCATGAGAAAATCGCTTACTTGAAATCCTTTATCGCCCAGCATATGGCGGAGGATCTGTCGCTTGATGAAGTGGCAGGGAGGGTGAACCTCTCGGCCAATTATGTGTCGACCCTGTTCGGATCCATTTCGGGCGAATCCTTTACCGAATATTTGAACCGGATTCGTCTGGAGCAGGCGGCCTCCCTCCTTGTTGCGGACCGGCAGCTGACCGTGGCGGATATAGCCGCGTCCGTCGGCTTCCGCAATTCCCAATATTTCTGCACGAGGTTCAAGGCCAGGTTCGGCATTACCCCGCTTCAATACCGCGGCTCCGGAAAGCTGCGGGAGAGCGTGGCGGAATGATCCAGTGCCTGCCGCATCCCGGGCTCACATCCGTAGTGGCCCCGGGATGCGGCTGTTTGATTATAAGAATCTGCAATTGGAGAGCCAATAAGATAAAAATGCAATGATTTGGAGGGAATTGAAATAGACTTTGGCGCCATCCTGAAGCAGCATTAGTCTCAAGCGACAACACTCATCAGACGGGAAAGGATGGTGCATCCATGCAGCTAACGTATTGGCGGAGAACCTGGAAGTCATATAAACGTTATAAATATATGTTCCTGCTTCTGGCCCCGGCCCTGATCTGGTATGTGATCTTTGCGTACGGCCCGCTTTACGGCATTCAGCTCGCCTTCAAGGATTTTATTATCAACAAGGGCATTATGGGCAGTCCCTGGGTCGGTCTCAAATATTTTCGGGAGATGATCGAGGGCTCCCAGGATTTCTACCAGATTATCCGCAATACGATCATACTCAGCTTTTATCATCTGATCTTCGGATTTCCGGCTCCCATTGTACTGGCATTGCTGCTGAACGAGGTGCGCGGGGAAATTTTTAAAAGGGTTTCGCAAACGCTTTCATATCTGCCTCATTTTCTCTCATGGGTTGTCGTGGCCGGGTTTATGTTCACGGTCCTGTCTCCTTCCAGCGGCATTGTGAACATGATTATCGGCTGGTTCGGCGTGGAGCCCATTTATTTTGTCGGCAAAGCGGAATACTTCCGGTTCACGCTGGTTATGTCGGCCATCTGGAAGGAAATCGGCTGGGGCGCCATTATCTACCTGGCGGCGCTGGCCGGCATCAATCCGCAGATGTATGAAGCGGCCGTCGTGGATGGCGCCGGCAGATTCAAGCAGATGCTCTATATTACGCTGCCTTCGCTTGTGCCGGTCATCTCGATTATGTTCATTCTGCGCATCGGCCAGGTCCTCGACGCCGGCTTCGATCAGGTGCTCAACATGTATACCCCGGCCACATACAGCGTAGCGGATATTCTGGATACGTATGTATACCGGATCGGTCTGGAGCAGATGCAGTTCAGCTTCGCTACCGCAGTCGGCCTGTTCAAGAACGTCATCGCATTCGCGCTTGTATTGACCACGAATTATATCGTGAAGCGTTCCGGACAGGAGGGGCTGGTATGAATCCAACCTGCCAAGAGGAGGCGCGGAGAGCATGAAAATGACGGTTCCCGAGAAAATATTCCAGACCTTCCTGGTGCTCGGACTATCGCTCCTTTGTATAACGATGCTGTACCCGTTCCTGTACCAGCTCACCCTGTCGCTGAGCGCCGACGCGCCAAGGCTCGGAGTCAGCCTCATTCCGAAAAATTTTGCCGTCTCAGCCTATAGAGAGTTGTTCAAAACCGAAGAAATCTGGACGGCTCTTGGCAACTCTGTCTTCCGGACGGTTGTCGGCACGATTCTGATGGTGTCCGTTATGTCTGCAGCCGCCTATGCCTTGTCCAAAAGAGGACTGCCGCACCGTAAATTTTATACGATGTTCATTGTGGTGACGATGTTCTTCAGCGGCGGTCTGCTGCCTTCTTATCTGCTCGTTCAGAACCTGGGTCTGATCGAATCCCGCTGGGCGCTTATCCTCCCCTGCCTGATCAATACATTCTGGCTGATCATTATCCGCAATTTCTTTATGGAATTATCAGAAGAGATCGAGGAGTCGGCCAGGATCGACGGCGCCAATGATATCCGCATATTTATCGGGATTGTGCTCCCGGTGTCGCTTCCGATAATCGCCACGATGACCCTGTTCTGCGCGGTGTACCATTGGAACGCCTGGTTCGACGCCTTGCTCTATTTGCAGGATCAGAGCCAGATTGTGCTGCAGATCTACCTGAGGCGGCTGATCATCAGCCAGGATGAGAGCATGCTGACATCGGCGCTGATGAGTTTAAGCGCGCCTCCGGCGGAATCGCTCAAGGCCGCCGTGCTCGTATTTACGACATTGCCTATTTTGCTGGTATACCCTTTCCTGCAAAAGTACTTTACCAAAGGCATTTTGATCGGATCGGTCAAAGGCTGAAGAATTGGAATGGACAGCGGCGTTATTAAGCGGGCGGACCAGCGCTCCTTGATATAAAATGCAGTTCAATAAAAGGGAGGATTATCAATATGAAGGGTAAAGCTTTCAAGGCCATTGCTTTTGCATTGCTGCTTATGATCGTGCTGGCGGGCTGCAGCAGTAAAGAGAATAACAACAGTCCGGCTGCAGCTGCGGAGCCCGGAACTGACGCGCCCGCACCCGCTGCGGCGGAGTCGGAGGCGGAGGCGGAAAAGCCCATTGAGATCTCATGGATCGCCTCATACATTCCGGGCAAGGATACGATGGCCCAGAAGTATGTGGAGGAGCGGTTCAACATGAAAATCGATCCGATCGGGATTGACCGCTCGAACTGGGAGCAGCAGCTCAATATCAAGCTTGCCGCCAATACGAAGCCGGACTTCTTCGGCAACCTGGATTCCAGAATGGATAATTTCAAAGGCTGGGTGAAACAAGGCATCGTCGGCGAAATTCCGGTCGAGAAGATCCGCGAATTCGCGCCTAAATATTCTCAAATGATTGACGACGCGGATCCGACGGACTGGGACGTTCCGGTCGTGGACGGCAAGAATTACGGTATCCCCAAAATCTATGCCGAAGGCGATTCGCCGTTCGTTCCAGCCTTTAACAAGGCCTGGCTGACCAAGATCGGGTACAGCGAGCCGCCGAAAACCATCGCAGAGCTGGAGGACGTGCTCACCAAATTCCGCAACGACGATCCCGACGGCAATGGCAAGAAGGATACGTACGGCCTGACAGCCCGGGGGAAGGATACCTTGGGAAGCAACCAGATCTTCAATACCGTATTCGCATCGTTTGGCATCACGCCCTCCGGCTGGGTGCTCCAGGCTGACGGCAGCGTGCAGTACGGTCTTGTGACCGAGCAGGCGCGTGCGGCGTTCAAGCTGCTGAACAAATGGTATAAAGCCGGCTTGATCGATCCGGAATTTGTTACCGATGACTGGAATACGTACCGCGCCAAATTCGTCGGCGGCAAGGCAGGCATGATGGATCAGGCCCTCTGGTACCATTATCACAGCTCCGGCCAAGTCGGTCAGGATGCGGCAAAGGCCGGTATGGACATGATCGTCGGCAAGCCGGTCGTAGGCGAGGCTGGCAAAATGATGGGGATCGCGCAGGGCTTCAAGCAGGTTCCATTCGCAATTGGAGCCGATGCCGCCAAGGACCCCAAGAAGGTGGAAGCCATTCTGAAAATGGTGGAGACGCTGGCAACGGATGAAGAAGCCTATCTCATGACCTCATACGGTGAAGAAGGCGTCAATTATGACATCGCCGAAGGCGGCGGCGTAGTGCCAAGGCCAGAATTTACGGATCCTATTCAGGCGACATCGGCGCTTGGCATCAACTTCTTCAGCCCGATTAAGGGAAACAATCCGCTTATGCTGAAAATCGATTATCCGGCCGAGAAGGTAGCCTTCCGTACGCAGGTTAACGATAAAGGCATTACGCCGATCACGGATGCCATGCAGATGAAGACGCTGCCTTCCTGGGATGCCAACAAGGATGCGCTTCAAAAGATGGCGAAGGAATATGAGTTGAAATTTATTCTCGGCGAGGCGGACACGGATAAGGGCTTCGATACGTTCATATCGGAAATGAACAAAGCCGGCTTGGAGCAAGCGACAGCAGAAGCAAACGAGGTCTACGCAAGCACGAAGAAATAGGCAAGCTGACACGG
The DNA here is from genome assembly GCF_056269365.1 of Paenibacillus sp. JT22N12. Taxonomy (NCBI): domain Bacteria; kingdom Bacillati; phylum Bacillota; class Bacilli; order Caryophanales; family Paenibacillaceae; genus Paenibacillus; species Paenibacillus sp. JT22N12. Next base: position 89,454 of record NZ_JBWDNU010000014.1, read on the forward strand.
CTGTCCTGCAAGCGACGTCCTGTCGGCTGCAGGGCAGTCTTGCTTCATGTCCATATGCGGCTTGAATGGAGGTACGGAAAATGAGGAATACGCCGATCAATATGGCAGAGTCGATATTCGAGCTGTTCACCGATCCGAAGCTCAGCGGTCTTGCGAAGTGGCGGATCGAGCCAGGCAAGGAGCACGGGCTGAAGGTCCATCAGCGGTGGGCGCTGGCGCAGGTGGAATGGACCGTCAAGCCCGAGCAGGGTCCTGCCGTAAGAATGACCCGCGATTTCCAGGTCGATTGCGCAGACTACGATCATTTGATGATATCGCTGGTTGCTCCGGAAGGCGCGCTGCTGAGGATGAAGGCGGACACGGATAAAGGAATGCTGACGTATGAATCGGAACCCTTCGGGATGCTGAAGCGGGAATGTTATGTTCCTCTTGAAGGCGCATCGCTGGTGCGGTCCATTACCTTGGAACTCTGGCCGCAGAGCGAGGGACAGGGTGTCGGATGGTTCAACTGGATCGGACTGCAGCATTCCGGGCTGGTAGAACGGTATGACCGGCAGTGGAAGCGGTTCGACGATCAGTGGGAGGACTATTTGCAGCCGGAGAGCTTCGAGCCGGCCTTTAACCCGCTCTATGGCCTGGTCGTGAGCGGCGGGGAGTTGGAGCAGCTGCGGCTCAAGCATGCAGATTGGCTGGCGGAACACGGAACCAGCCCGTTTCTGCAGCTGGCCGAAGATGCGCGTCAGCTTGTTCCGGAGCGGATGATCGGCGAGTACGTCAATTTCTGGAACGATACCCGTTACTGCCGGGACCGGGATTACGGGAAGCATCTGCTGACGCATGGTCCCAATGCAGCTGCGGCTGCGCTGCTGACGAAGGACAAGGCGCTGCTTCGCCTGGCCGCAAGGTACGCGATTTCACTGGCCATGTGCACGCGGTGGGACAGCGGCTTTATTTGCTTTTTCCCCGGCAGCTCCTTCGAGCACCGCTCGTTTGTCCAGTCGTTATGCATGCTTGAGACATCGGCGATACTCGATATGGCTGGCGAGATGTTTACGGACTACGGCAGGGAAATGATCCTCCGCAGGATCGCAGAAGACGGACATGGGAACGCCAATTATATCACCTGGAGGCATGAATATATTTTTCATTGCAATCAAATGGCCTGGTTCTCCCCGGGACGCATGCTCGGCTATGCCGTATTGGAGCAGGCCATGCCGCGGACCAGGCCGTATACGGAGCTTGCCCTGAACGACTTGATTGAAAGCATGGAGCATACCATCCTTCCGGATGGCGGCTTCCTCGAAGGGCCGATGTACTTCACCTGGACAGCGCGCCAATGCGCAATTTCCCTGTATTATTACGGGCGTCACCGGGGAATCGATTACAGGCAGGTACTGCCTGAATCCCTGCAGCGGACGGCCGCTTTTGTGGAAGCGCTCGCCTCGACGAGCGATGATCTGCTCATGATTCTGATCTGCGATGCGATGTATATCAATCAGGAATCGGTGGCTTATCTGGCTGCAATGATGCCAGACAGCCAATGGGTCCGTATATTCCGCAAGTCGCTGCAGACAGCGGGAGGGATTCCGGATACGCTGCCGTCCTATCTGCTGGAATCTTCCATTCCGCAGGAAGCGCCTAAGCTTGCGCCCTTCATTTCGCTGCCGGACCTGGGGCTGATCTCTTCGGTCAGATGGCATGAGGGCGAGCCGGTCAAAATGCTGATTGTGGGCAACCAGGCGGGGGCCAGCCACACCCATGAGGACAAAGGGCATTTCGTGCTGGAGTATGCCGGGGAGACGGTGGCGATGGAGATGGGCACCTGCGATTACAGCCATCCTATGGCGGAAGTGCTCAAGCATTGCGGACGCCATAATATGCTGGTGCCGGTAGGAATGGAGGAGCGTTCGCGGCCGCAGAACCCGATCATGACCGATATCAAACCAAAGGGCCAGGGCGATGCAGCCTCTTTTCATGCGGAGATGAATGTTTCTCCGGGCTGGGAGGAGTATTACCGCTCCTGGGTCCGGATATGGGATTCGCCGGCTCCGGACGAGTGGACGATCACCGACAGCTATGAGCTGATTCGCGGGACAGGGGTTGAATTCTATTGGTCCACGCCGCTGCCGGCGGAGGTTAGGGACGGAATGGTGATACTGCGAGGCAAGCGCGGCATAACGCGTATCACGGTACCGGAAGGCTGTACGGCGAGAATCGATTCGCTGCCGCTGCTGGGCGCCGACTATCAGGCTTTGCTTGAGCAGCGCAAGGAAATGCTCTGCGGCAATATGCGGCTTGGTCCGGTGCAGACAAGGATTGCCTTCTGCCGGGAAGGTATGCAGGGGACGCTGAGCGTCCGGTTCAGGCTGGAGCGCAGCGGAGCAAATCAGGAAGGTATAGATGAGGAGGAAGAACATGACGGCAATCAGCGGTAATGTTTATTATGTTGCGGTGAACGGTAGCAATGAAAGCGACGGGCTGGATCCACAGCGTCCATGGCGGACGATCGGTCGCGCCGCTGCGGAGATGACGGCGGGAGACCGCTGCATCGTGCGCGGGGGAACTTACCGCGAGACCGTTGTTCCTGCAGCTTCGGGGCGCGAGGGCGCACCTATCCGTTATGAGGCGCAGCCGGGAGAACGGGTCGTAATCAGCGGCTGTGATCCCGTTGTCGGCTGGACCGCGCGGCAGGAAGACGCAACCGCAAACGCGGGCGTATATGAGGCGGCAATGGATTGGAGTCTGCAGGGAGACAGCGGCAATATTGTATTCATTGACGGCGAGCTCAGCCATGAGGCCATGTGGCCGCGAATTACCGACCGTCTGGACCGGACTCAATACGCGGTGGTAGACTCATGCACCAATGAAGTGCCCACGTACACGATATATGATGAGGATTTGCTTGCCTTTGCCGACGGTCATTGGACCGGGGCCGTTGTGGCCTGCGTCAACGGTGCCGGTTATTTTATTTCCACTGCGGCCGTTACGGATTTCTGCGAGGGCACATTGTATTTCGATGGCTGGATAAGCTCGGCTGCTCATTACCGGACGACTCCGGGGGATATTTATTTCCTCACCCGCTCACCCCGGACGCTTGCCGTAAGCGAAGGCTGGTATATCGACCCGGTCAAGGGGCGGCTGACGGTACGGCTGCCGGATGGCGGGGACCCGACAGACCGCGAGGTTGAGGCCAAGCGGCGCGAATACGCGTTTGACCTGCGCGGGTGTTCCTATGTCCAAATCAAGGGCTTCGAGATTCGCGCCGCGTCCATCACAACGGAGAATGCATCTTATTGCAGCATCGATAATGTGCGGATTCATGCCATTGACCGCTGCTTCAGCAGCCGCCAATCCATCTACGGACGGACAAAAGGAATCGAGCTGGGAGGCTGCGACAATATCATCTCGGGAAGTGATATCGGCTACTTCGAAGGAATCGGCATCAATTTATCCGGACAGCGGAACCGTGTCGTCAACTGCCACATCCATGACGGCAACCTGGAGGCTTCCTATGCCAGTCTGATATGGGCAGCAGGCTCGCAGCATCTGATCAGCCACTGTACAGTCACAAGATCGGCCCGGACTTGTATTTCCGGGGTTTTCTCGCGATCCGTAATTGAATATTGCGATATATCGCATGCCAATTGTCTGACGAAGGATTCCGGCATTATCTATTTGTTTAACCATGATTTTGACAATACGGATATTCATCATAATTGGCTGCACGATAACAAGTCGCCCCATCTGAGCTTTGGCTTCTACATGGATGCCTGGACCAGCGGAGTGAACCTTTACCGCAATGTGGTGTGGAATATCCCGCATCATGGGCTTCATCTCAACCGGCCTTTGCAGCGCACGCTTATTTACAACAATACGTTCCTGCGCAGCGGGGATGCGGACTCGGCTGTATTTCTGCTGGATGATATGTACGGCACGCAGATGATCAACAATATTTTCTCGGACGGCAAGATTGTCAAGTGGGGCGAGGATTGCCTGGTTTCCCACAATCTTCTCGGGGCGGATGGCGGGTTTGAGGATGCCGACCATGGCGATTTCCGTCTGCGGGCAGATTCGCCAGCCCTGTCGGCCGGGATGAGAATTGCCGGCGTTGCGTCTCCCGGCGGCAAGGAGCCGGATCTTGGCGCCTACGAATCAAGCGAGCCTTATTGGACGGCAGGATATGATTTTGACAGGGTCATTGAAGCGGAGCTTGTCTATTCGGAGCTTAACAGCAAGAGCGCAATCGGCAATGGGGGCTTTGAGTCTGGCGCCTGGGAGCCATGGGAGGCAGCGGCGGGGACGCCGAAGATCGTTTATGAATGCGCATGGGATTTCAGCCGGGATGGTTATCCTTCGATTGTACGCAGCAACAAATATGGGGCCATGCTGGGCCCGGGCGACCGGATCGAGCAGAGAATTACGGGAGTCGCACCTGGCGCGGCCTACGAATTATGGGCAGGAATCAAGATAGACGGCGAATACCGCAGTGCGGAACAATTTGATGACATTCATAAGAACGGCGCGCTTGATAAAAGGCTTGATGGCGGTTATGCCGTCTATCGCGATTTGCGTTATATCGGCCAACTGACTGAGGGAGATTGGCTGAAATATGCGGCAGTGGACTTCGGAAGTCCGGGCAAATATGATCATATTGCACTCGGTATGACCAAAATCTTCGATTCGGTGACGGTAGAAGTTTATCTGGACAGTCTGGAGGGAGAGCGGATAGCCGCTATTTCCCAGGAAATGGACTATGACGATGTATGGCGCTACTTTTCCACGCCTATTCCGATCCGGGCAGGCATACATGATGTCTATTTCAAAATCAAAGGTCCGGGACGTCTGCTGCTAAGCGGCTTCAAGCTGGGCCATAACAATTTCTTCGGCGGCGGTGCAACAATGGCTGTCCAGGGCTCCCAAAGTCCTATCATCGAACGCGGCGTATTCCGCCTGAATTGGGAAGCGAAGATGGTGAAGCTTCCGTTCACGACGAAGCCGGATGAAACCGAAGTGGTGGTTTCGTTCGAGAATAAAAGCCGGTACTTCGTCTATCTGGACGATATCGGAATGTGGCGGCCTGATCCTGAAGAATCATAAGCTTCTATATGATTTGAACAGTAAAGACAAAAGAAAGGGTGACTGTAATGGCGACGATCAAAGGCATGGTTCACAGCTTTACAGAGGAGCAGATGGTTGTATTGGCTGACAACAACCAGTGGTATAAATTCCCTATCCCCGAGGAACGGCCGGACATCAGCAAGCGGGTTGTCGTTTGGCCTCAGGACGGCGGCCATCCCACATACACTTATGACGAGAAAGAGGTGGATGCCCCGGCCGATGTGGCGCATTTGATGTACAGGTACGATCACATCGCGTCTGACCGTGCGGCAACGGCAGAGGATGTGAACGATTACCGGATCAAGCAGTTTTGGGAGCTGGGATATCTGGTTGTGGATCAGCTGCTGACCGGGGCCGAGGTTGCGGCGGCCAATGAGGCAATCACGGATATTATCCAGGGGCGGATTGTCGGACCCCGTCTGCAATTTATGAAGAAGGAGAGTGAACTGCTCACTCCCGATGACCGGGACCGGGCGATGCGCAAGCTGCATAAATTTATCGATCATGCGCCTGCTCTCCATGAAGCTTGCTTTCATAAGGATGTTCAGAGCATTCTGGAGCGGATATTCGGGGAGAAGGCGCAATTTCTGGAGGATCAGGCGATTCTGAAGCCGCCTTCCTCGGAGGCGGGCGGCGAGAAGCCATGGCATCAGGATATGGCCTACGGCAATCTGTCCCAGAATAAAATGGTATGCGGAGTCTGGATTGCCCTGGATGAAGCGGGCCTTGACAATGGCTGCATGCACGTCATTCCGCGCTCCCATATGGATGGGCCCGTTCCCCATTATGCGATTCGGGATTGGCAGCTGTGCGATACGAACGTTGCTGTTGAACGCGATGTCGCCGTGACGCTGAAGCCGGGCGGGGCGCTCTTTTTTGCGGGACTTCTCCATCATGGAACGCCACCTAACTTCTCAAGCAAGCGCAGACGGGCTCTCCAGTTTCACTACTCCCCGGAGTCGTCCAGAAAAATGACGCCGCAGGAATTCAAAATGATGTTCACCAATGAAATGACGAATGCAGAATGCTAAAGGATGGTGGGATGCGCTCCATGGAACCGTTAAAAGTAGGCATTATCGGGCAGGGAAGAAGCGGGCACGACATACATGCCAAAACATTAAAAGGTCTGCCGGAGCTGTTCCGGATTGCCGCCGTTTCGGATTACGAGGCATCCTACCGCAAGCGGGCAGAAGCGGAATTCGGCTGTGAGGCTTACGAGGATTACAAGCAGTTGTTCGAGCGCAAGGATCTGGATCTGATCGTCAATGCTTCGCCCAGTCACCTGCATGTCCCGATCACGATGGAATGTCTGGCGAACGGCTTTCACGTGTTGTGCGAGAAACCGCTTGCGAGAACCGGGGAGGAAGTGGATGCTTTAATCGCGGCCTCAGAAGAGGCTGGCAGGCTTTTGACCATTTTCCAGCAATCCCGCTATTCGCCGGCCTTCCAGCAGATTATGGAGGTCATCCGCTCCGGCGTGCTCGGGCGTATCGTGCAGGTGAGTATTTCATTTAACGGATTTGCGCGGAGGTGGGATTGGCAGACGCTGCAGGCCAATAATGGCGGCAATTTGCTGAACACGGGTCCGCATCCGCTCGATCAGGCGCTTCAGCTGTTCGGGACGGAGACGATGCCGGAGATCACCTGCTTTATGGACCGGGTTAATACGTTCGGGGATGCCGAGGATTACGTGAAGCTGATTATGCACAAGAAGGACCATCCGCTGCTGGATTTGGAAATCACCTCCTGTGACGCCTATCCCACCGCAACCTATCGCATTCAAGCGCAGTATGGCGGGATCAGCGGCACGGGTACGAAGCTGAACTGGAAGTATTTCAGGCCCGGGCAGGCGCCCGCGCAGCAGCTGATCCGAACACCACTGAAGCATGCGGACGGCTCTCCGGCATACGGGTCGGAAACCTTGCCGTGGATAGAGGAGCAGTGGGAGCTGCCGGAGGGACAAAAGGACATTTTAGGCTATGTATGCCGGACTTTTTACGGGAACCTGCATGCGGCCCTTACGAAAGGAGAGCCGCTGGATATTACGCCGCGGCAGGTCAAGCAGCAGATCGCCGTCATCGAAGAATGCCACAGACAAAATCCGTTATCCAAACTGGATCTAAGATAAGGAGCCTCCTATGAGTGAAATCAAGCTTGGCATGATCAGTCTGGACACCTCCCACGTCATTGTATTTTCGGAGCTGCTCAATCATAAGGATCATCCCTGGCATGTCCCGGGCGGCAAGGTGATTGCCGGTTATCCCGGCGGCTCCGCCGATATGCATTCCAGCTTCTCCCGCGTGGACGGGTATACGAATCAGCTGCGCGATCAATTCGGAGTGGCTATCGTCGATTCGCCGGAGGCGGTTGCCGAGCGGTCTGATGGGATTCTGCTGGAGTCGGTCGACGGGCGGGCGCATCTAGAGCTTTTCCGGCGTATCGCCCCTTATGGCAAGCCGGTATTTGTCGACAAGCCTTTTGCCACGACAGTGGCTGACGCCAAAGAGATCGTCCGGTTGGCCAGGCAGCATAATGTGCCGCTGATGAGCTGCTCCTCGCTGCGTTATGCGGCAGGCCTGACTGAAGCGCTTGAGGTGGCAAAAGAAGCCGACGGCCCGATTATCGGGGTGGACTGCTTCGGTCCGACGCCGCTTGAAGAGGTTATGCCGGGGTTGTTCACGTACGGGATACATTCCGTCGAAATGCTCTATGCCGCGATGGGACCGGGATGTGTGGAGGTGAACACACGCTCCAACGCCGACTATGATCTTGCCGTGGGGATATGGCAGGATGGCAGAATCGGGACGGTGCGCGGCAACCGGAAGGGGAATTACCGCTTCGGTGCGACAATTCACCGCGAGAATTGTATTCACTATGCGGATGTGAGCGCACATCCCAAACCGTATTATGCCAGCCTGCTGGAGCGGGTAATGGAGATGTTTCAGACGGGCGTCGCGCCCATCTCGATTGAAGAATCGCTGGAGCTGATCCGGTTTATCGAAGCGTCCAACGAGAGCGCGGAGACAGGGCGGCCCGTGAAGCTGTAACCGTTCCTGCATCAGTTTCGTACTTGCAGGTATCGGAATAGTGAACAAAATTGCTATTATCCGATGCCGCGATCGAAAGAAAAGGAAGTCGGGTCTTTGTAAAATAAAGATATTCCAAGCAGCGGGAGTTGAATATCGGATGTCCAACGTAACGAATTTTACGCTTACAGAAGAAATGGTCGAGCAGTTCTACCGCGAGGGCTACTTCTATGCGCCCGGCTTTATCACGCAGGAAACTGTGGATGCGATCAATGCGGAGAATGCGGAGTTCGCCAATGCCAAAGGCGACGGGCAATGGAAGAGTAAAGGCATTACGAATATTGCAAAGGAGCAGGGCGAATATCCGCGAACAACGGAATTTCTGACCGAACCTGATATAGTCCGCATATTCGAAAGAATTGTAGGGGATCAAGTCAGGTTATGGATGGGCATGTACGCGGTCGTCGCACCGCATGGCAGCGGGCTGGAGTGGCATCAGGACAACCAATACACACATATTTTGGGTCATATGTTTAACGGGTTCATCGCACTTGATTCCATTACGCAGGAAAATGCCGGTTTGTGGCTTGCGCCTGGCTCCCATCTGAAGGGGCGGCAGCCGAATCTGAATGCGGAAGGCGCGCACAGGCGAGCGGCAGATCCGGAGAACGGCATGCCCTGCAAGCCCATGCTGCCTGGAGATGCGGTTTTTTTCCATAGGGAAACCCTGCATCACAGCAAACAGAACCACACCGACAAGCCACGACGGGCTTATGCCTTTCAGGTGGCATCGGCGACCTGCCGCTACGCGCAAACGGGCAAGCTGCTCGAGGATCGGGAGCTATTGTCGGGATACCGCAAATAAAGACAGTGGAAAAAAGAGGCTGATCTGGCGTCATTGGACGCGGGTCAGCCTCTTTTTGCGCCTGGCATTGACAATGGGGCTCCGATAATAATCACTAACAGTCGCCATTTAATCAAATGGCGGCTTTTTAATGCCTGTGGGCCGGCTCCCTCTATTGGAAATATCTGATAGTTAAAGTAGAATAGAGAGGTATAGAATGGAGGCATGCCGGATGTCTTTAAATATAGAATTGTTCTGCAGAAATGCAAATAAACAAGGGCGTGTATTGGTTCTTCTCATCCATGGATTAGGTGCTCCGGATACCTGGGTCATGCCGGGGTGTGACTGGAGAAATCAGCTTCTTGCTGATCCAGGTTTGGAAGAAGCAGATGTCGGTATTGTCAAGTACGAAACGGCGCATTTGATAAGCGGGTTATTCGGAATCACGGGAACATACAGCATAATGGGAAGAAACTTTACGGTCCGGAAAAACAATGTGATTGCTGTCGGAGACCTGGCACAGCACCTCAAGACCAAATTGAGCACAGGCAGATTCAAGTCCTATCAGAAGATTGTTATCGCCGGTCACAGCATGGGAGGGCTGGTTGGCATGAGGTATATCCTGAACGAGTTTGAAAATCACAAAAACGTAGATCGAATCGGCGGGTACATAAGCTATGCGACACCCTTTAACGGTTCGAGCATGGCGGATTTTCACAAGCTGATTAAACCCGTGCACAAGCATAATCAAATCGTCCAGCTGGAGCCGAACTGCGGATTTCTGGATGACATGATCCGTGCCTATTCGGAGCATCAGGATCCATTGCGGCAGCAAATGATGTTTAACTACTGCTATGGAGACAAGGATCCGTTTGTAGTCAAGGAAAGCGCTGTGCCGCACACGGGAAGAGCGCACACCTATAACGAAATGAGGACTCTCCCGGGCGATCATGGAACGGTGCTGGATCTGTCTGCAGGAATCCACTCCACCAATTATGAGTTGTTGAAAGATTTGATTCTCGATGTGAGCAGCACGATCGAGCCGCGGCAGTTTTATGTAAGCGATTCAACTGTTAGACCGGTGCGGCCGGATTCCCATGCAGCTGCTGCCCCGGTCCAACCGGACAATTCCCGTCAGTTGATCAGGCAGTTCGAGCAATGCGGTCAAACCTTGAGAGTTCAGTTTATTGAGCGATTCTCCAGGGATGCGCAGGATCAGCTTCTCCATTCGATGGATCAGGTGCTGCAGAAGCTTAAGGGCATGAATGAGACTGGGCTTGAGAAATTCATGACGCATTACCGCTATTCGACGCAAAACAGGAAGACGGAAGGTTCGGGTCTGCAGGAATTATGGGAGCTGCTGACTTTAATTAATGTGGTCTATCCCAATTGGAACTTCATCGCTCCTGATGATCTGTTTCAACTCCCTAATTTGCGGATCGACGATCATTACTGGGTTCGCCTCCTCTACTCGGTGCACAAAGAAACGATGCCGGAGATCATAATCGGGTTCTTGTCCAAGCTGTACAACGGGGCTTTCCGCCAGTTTCTCATGCATCCGGGCCAAAGCGATATTTTTCCCCATCGCTTCATTCTGGAGAATGTCAATGCGGAATCGATGATTCCTCAAAACGAGGAAAATATATGCGAGCATTGCAAAGGCAGGAAAGCCGACTTCAGTAAAATCCTGGTGCAATTCGGACGAACAGAGAATCTTTCCGTATTCCAGGGACTTGAGCCAAATTACCTTGCCAAAGAAGTGAGCATAAGCTGCGCGTCATGTATCCGTCAGGCAAGAAATGAAACCTCTTTTACGGAGATCTGCGAGCGGCTAAGGAAGGTGATCTAAGAGAATGGAACAGCAACTTTTCAGCTTTCTGGAAGAGCATCCCGGTTTTACGAGGCTTCAAGAACTGGAAGTGCGTCATATCAAGGCTTTGTTTTTTTCATCCCTGCAATTAATGGCGGTAGCCTCCTACCCGAACGAAATGGAGATGGAACAGCATTGGGAGCGGGCGGCGCATCAGCTGGCGCATAATATTCAAAATCGGCTGCCGCTTGAGCTGGACGATTTGCGCTGGGACATGTATCTGATTATTTTCGTTAATCAGGATAAGATCAGCAGCGAGCTGAAGAGGCTGATTGAGAATAACCGGTTTTATTTTCGCAAGATCGTTCTCACCCGTTCGGATATGAGCAAGTTGAGCGAGAAGCTTCCGCTGCGGTTTGAGCTGCCTTCCGGCAAGGACAATACGGGCAATGGGCTGCTGTTTAACGACGGGCAGTTCCTTAAGGAACTGAAGGATCGCTTAAGTGAAGGAGCGAGGAACCAACTGGGAGAATTATTTTTTACAAAAGGAGCGAAGAGTGTGGAAGACATGCTTTCCTTATTTTCACGAGGCCAAGCGGAGGGGATGAATCATGAGAATTGAAGCCCTTACCATGGAAGCATTCAGGGGAGTTCAGGAAAAGCGGACATTCATCTTTCCAAGCGCGGATGTAATTGTGCTCTATGGTCCTAACGGCTTCGGAAAAACCTCGTTTTTTGATGCTATGGAATGGGGATTGACAGGAAGAATTTACAGATTTGAGGATGATACAGAACGTAAACAATATCGATTTATCGGAAACCACTTCTCCGGCGAGACCAAACCATCCGTCACAATCGAACTTAGGGACCGGGAAAACCGGCATATTCAAATTACCCGAACGGGAACAGCCGAATCCGGTTCAAAAACGGACAGTATGTCCAGTAAACTGCAAATCTTTATTAATGGTATCCAGATTGCTGATAATCAGGCTGAGAACCAGCTGCACTCCCTGTTGATCAACGAGGATTGGCAGAAACATGTGGATTTGAACAAGTCATTATTTTTAACTCATTTGCTGTGTCAGGAAAGAATGAACGGCATTTTGCGGGGGATGAAAGAAAATGAGCGCTATGATTCCGTATCAGCTCTCTTTGGAACCGATCAGTTTCAGCGCTATAGGCAATTGTTTCATGAGACGAAAAAAAGGCTTGAACAGCGTCATACAGAGGCCAAAGGCCGAAAAGCCGCAATAGATCAACAGCTTGGGATCATGGAGCAGGAATACAATCGTCTCAGGGAAGAAATCCGGTTGGATGAAGGGTCGGGCACAAGAAAAAATGTATCGGCCATGTTGAGTCATTATGCCCATGAATATGGCTGTGATTGGAAGCTGGATGATGGTACCCGCTTCCCGGAAATCATGAAGCAGCTGGTCCGCCATCTAGGCTCATCGGAAGTTGAACGGGAGCGTATAAGGCAAAAAGAAAAAAGAAACCTGGAGTTGGCAGAAGCGGCTTTGCTTTCCTGGAAGAAAAACGAACCTGATTACAGGAATGTCTCCAGGAAAACGGCGAATTTGGAGATATTACGAGGAATGGACAGAACACTCAAACGGTTGGCTCGACTTGTCAATGAGCTCGAGAGATTCCAGAATTCAGAGGAAACCAAACAAAATATAATTTTGCTCATGCAGAAGCTTTCAAGGAAAGTGGAAGAAGAGAAAAAAGAGTCAGAACAATTAGAGCTGGCGCGGGATCATTTTCGAAAGGCGCTTGAGGATGCCAGAGAACAAGACGAACGCTACTCTTCCTTGCAGCTTTCATTTCTAAGGGAAGTCAATCATTTAGATTCAGAGCTCAGGACTTCTTTTCTTGACGTCATGAGACAGGTTGAAGATTCACATCATGTTCGAGCCGAGCAAGCCCAAATGGTTCAAGATGCGCATGATCATTATCAACGATGTCAAAACACCGCTCACCAGCTCGAAATGCGGGAGGAACAATACAGGCAATTACTGCAACATGTTTTTGAATATGCATCTATTCGTCCAGACACATATGAGTGTCCTGCATGCGGAACCCAAAGTGTCGATGCGGAACACTTGCTGTCGTACGTGGAAAAGAAGAGAAATGACATTCATCCCGGATTGGCCGCGACTGAAGAAGAAGTGTCAAAGGCTCATGATGAACTTAAGGCCAAGGAAGCTTTTCTTATGATCGCTAAGAACGATTTCCAACTATCCTTGGGCGCAGCCGAACATTTTCTTGAACAAAAAGATGAACAACTGTTAAAGAACAGACAGTTTAATTTGAGAACGCTTAAGCAAATAGATTTGTACCAGAAAGAAATGGACATCATGGATCAGTCCTATGAAGAATTTCGAAATCGTCTGCGTGAATTTGGCTTGGAAACGGGGAACCCGACCGTTCAGGAGGAATTGGATAAAATATATCAGACCCTGAATGCGGCCATTGAAGAAAAGCTCTCCCAATTACCTGGAATGGAATTGGAAGCACTGCCTGGAAAGTTGGCGGAATGTGAAGCTTTATTGGCGAAGCTTCAAGATGAACAGGTTCTTTTCAAGAATAGGCTGAAGGATGCCGGACTGGATATGGAGGAAGGCCAGGAGCCGAATTTTGAAGCTCTGCAGGAGCAAATGGAGTTCATGGCGCAGGAGCAGGAACAGAGAATATCCCGTTTGAATGAGAGGGAAGCGAAGATTCTGCAAATACAAGAAGCCTATCGTACCGATACCTCTGTCAGCAGGCTTCAAGCCCTGGAAGGTCAGATGAAAGGCAAGCAGCAAGAGATATCGGACACTGTCGAAGAAATGAATAGATGGAACAGCTATATTGAAATAGCACACGAAGCCATGCAGAAAGTGCCGGAAGCAGTCAATGATTTGAATGAAAAAGTCATGGATCAAATGTTCGATACGATGAGGTCGATTTTTGTCCGGGTCAATTCACATCCTTTATTTACGGAAATGGATTACGATACGGATAAAAAATATAACAACAATCGTCTGTTTCTTACTGTCATGACAGATGACATACCGGAATTGCGCAAACAGGCCAATCCAGCTTATATTTTTAGCGCAGCCCAGGTTAATGCCACAGCAATTTCCTTCTTCCTGGCAATGGCATTAAGGCAGCAATGGTCTCCTCTGGAATTCATAGCGATGGATGATCCCGTCCAGAGCATGGATGATCTGAATGTCGCTGCCTTAATCGACCTTATACGGATGCTTGCCGATCCGCAATCAAAGACAAAAAAACAGTTCATTATATCCACACATGATGCTACCTTCTACCAGCTGATGCGAAAGAAATTCCGTATGTTAAATGTCGGTGTAATCGAGTATGAGTCGTATTCTGAAAAGGGACCGCTTGTCAGCCAAAGGTTCTTTGAAGCAAGTCCCAAGAAGACAATCCTGCTCCTTGCCAAACCGGAACAGTAACAGGTCCAGATCTATGAGAGGCCCATGCGCAATTGCGCATGGGCCCACGATTTTAAAAAGATATAAGCTTACTGCTTCCTGTATTCGCCGGGTGTCATCCCCCGGAAATCCCGGAACACTTTATTGAAATAGCTGGAAGAGCCGAAGCCGCAGGTCAGGGCAATATCGGTAATGGATTCATTCGTGCCCCGCAGCTGCCGGCTGGCATTCTGCAGACGGAGCCTGACGGTAAAGGCCAGCGGCGTAAGGCCGGTAACCTCCTTGAATTTGGTATAAAACCAGGTTTTCTTCAGCTGTGAGCGCCCGATCAGCTCATCCATATTGATCTCCTCGGACCAATGCTCCATCATATACTCAACGGCTTCGATAATACCGGAGAATGCTGCCGCATCCACGGTGTTTTCAGCCATCTGCTCCCGGAAATATCGGTGGACGTGCACAAGAATCTGCACCAGCAGGCCGTAATGCTGAAGCTCCCATCCCGGCAGCGCCCTGCGCCGCTCTTCCATGGCCTCCATGACGAGCCGGCAGACAGACTGGGCATATGGAGAAGCAGCAGGGATAAGAGGCGAGACATCCTTGGTGTAGAAAGGAGTGAGCAGGCTGTAGCCGCCGGGCATAGGGCCGACAATCGATGGTGAGAAAAGCAGCATAATCCAGCGTCCAGGCTTGCCTTCCTCCTGAATCAGATTCCAGTGCGGCTCGAACGGCCGGAGCAGGAATACGTCTCCGGGAACGGCGTTGTACATATCATTGCCAAGCGGATATTTCATGGCATCGTCCAGTGGAATGCTGATTTCCAGCGCATCGTGCATATGCCATTCATGCTCGGTGTACTGCGCCAGACGCTCCTCGATCGTATATCCGTTGACGAGCTGAATATTGGAATCATACAAGGCTATCCACTCCCGGGCTGCGAATGCTTCTTAATCATTGTTTACTGTGCGGGGAGATCTTCTCCGTTCTCATCCACGCCGAGAGAGCCGCGCGCCATCTCCATATAATCTGGCAGTCCCGACTTCAAGGCAAAAAGCGCGATAAGAACAGGATAGGCCGCCAGCGTCTCGACAATGTGCTCCTGCATTCTTGGCCATACCCGGCCGCCGGCGGTCCGGTAATGCTCAATAAGATCCTCCAGGGCCGGCTCGCCGAAGCATGCGCAGTAAATGGCGAAATCAGCGGCAGGGTCCGCAACCTCCGCCTCGGTCCAATCCAGCAGTCCGGTTACTTTTTCATCCGGGTTAATGAGGATATGCCCGGGGTGCAGGTCGCCATGGACCAGCGACGAATGCTCCGGCCAGAACGAGTCGTCTGCCATCCAAGCTTGCCAACGCTGCCATAAGGCGTGGGAAACGCCAAAATTGGCTTTGACTCTGTCCATTCTGATTGAAAGGGTCCGGCGTGCTTCGTCAGGCTGCAGGACACGGATGCCTGCGCTTGCCGCTTCGTCATGGTTGATCCTGTGCAGGGCTGCCATTGCCGCGGCCAGGGATTGGACGAAAACAGCAGAGAGGGATTGCGGGTTGATAACCCAATCGTAGCTTTTGGTCTGGGCATTGATGCTCGCAGCGGGAACTCCCTCCAGCATGGGGTATGCGATCAGGTCCGCTGTGTGCACTTTCCAATCCGGCACCTGTACCGGAAGCTTATTGCGGATCAGATGCAGCACCTTGCTCTCATAATCCGCGGAATCTATGACATCAAGCCGTCTTGGCCTGCGTATGACCCAGGGCACTCCATCCGCCGTATTGGCAAACATAGCCTGGAAATCGAGTCCTGCTTCGTTGATCTTCGCACTCGCAGGGTCCAGCTGAAGTCCGCAGCGGCTTGCCTGATCAAGTAAATCGTTGATATTGGGATTGTCTATCATATCCATATACACCTCATTCATTTGTATTAGGAAACTACGAACCATACACAAAAAAACTCAAGCCATTCGTCTTTAAAAAAATGGTTGAGCCTGTGATAGAATGCCAAGCTTACCTGATCCGCATGTAATGGATGCACATATGAGGACTCCTCCATTAAATTTCAGTGTGGGCGCCGTGCCCCTCCCGAATATAACATTTGATTGTTGCGGATTCAATCAGGGGGTTAACATAAATGTTTACAAAAGGGGAGAGGCAGGGCCCTAAAGAGCAGTTTTGAAACGCTTTCTCTTTGTTCCACTTGAATCTTCTTCCAAAGTCGGATACGCTGTTTCTTGTAGCATAAAAAGTTGCTTTTTTTGTCTAAACAAATGAAACGCTTCGACTGATTTTCCGTATAATGTTGGGTGAAATTAGATCAAATTAAACGAGGGAAGCTAATGGAATCATTGCGCAAATTTTTTGCCCAGCCTTCTGCCAGGAGAATTGTGTTTCTTCTGCTGGCCCTGCTGCTGCTGTACAGTCTCCGCCACATGCTTAACCTGCTGCTTCTGCTCTTCCTGGTAACATTCGTTATGGGGAGATTGGAGGGCATCGTAACGAGGAAGCTCAACCGCCTTTTCCCTGTTTCCCCTATAGTTGTGAACGTGGCGCTTTATGTGCTGCTGGTATCTTCTCTGGTGTACGGGATATTCAACTATGCGCCCAAAATCGTAAGTCAGGTCGTGGACATGATCAACAACATTTCCAAGTTCCTGAGCAGTTCGCAAAATGATGAGGTGGTCCAGCAATTAAACAGTGCGCTTGAGAAGGTGGACTATCAGAAATATCTGGGCAGTGCAGTGGATTACATAATGAAGCTGGGAAAATGGCTGGAGATTATTTTGTTCGTCATCCTGCTCAGTTTCTTCTATCTGCTGCAAAAAAACAAGGTTGTTCAGTTTACGATGAAATTGGAGAACAGCAAAATAGGCTGGATCTACAGAGAGTTTGATTACTTCGGTACGAAATTCGTTTCTTCTTTCGGCAAGGTTATCGAAGTGCAGCTGCTGATCGCTTTGTTCAATACGGTTCTGACCATCATCGGTCTATGGATTTTGGGATTCCCGTATTTGTTCGCGTTGACGGTCATGGTATTCCTGCTGAGCCTGATTCCCGTGGCAGGAGTCATTATTTCTTTCATTCCCATCGGCATCATCGGCTATCAGATCGGCGGATTTTCGCTGGTGCTGTGGGCCATTCTGCTGATTTTGATTATCCACTCGCTGGAAACGTATTTTCTGAATCCCAGATTGTACGCCCACAAGACAAAGCTGCCTATGTTCTATACGTTTATCATTCTTATTTTTTCCCAGCATTACATGGGCATATGGGGATTGATTATCGGGATTCCGATCTTCATGTTTCTGCTGGATGTGCTGGATGTGGGGAAAACGGAGAAATCGGGTTGAGAACTGCTGCAGCTGCTGGACATCAAGAGCCCTTGAGCAATCAAGGGTTCTTTTTTTTTCTGACCGGAGGGGCAGAAGTTGCGCGTACCATCACATCTTCCTGTGCTATGATAGGATAGGATAAGAAAGGCAATCCGATTCATAGACGAACTTGAATCCTGCCTTTCTTGCAAACGTAAGCATCTTGAATATAAACGGGAGGTTTCTATGAGTATAACCCCATTCGGTATAATCGGCGGCGGCTGGCGTGCGGAGTTTTTTCTGCGGATTGCGGCAGAGCTGCCGGAGCGCTTCCAGGTTGCAGGAATTGTTGTCCGCAGCGAAGAGAAAGGCCGGGAATTGGAGCGGCAGTGGCAGGTCCCGACCTTCCGCACCATCCAGGATATGCTCAGACGGACGCCCCCGGCATTTGTTGTTGTAAGCGTTCCCCGCACGATCGCCCCTGAAATCATGCTCGAGCTTGCAGCCGCGGGAGTTCCGGCTCTATGCGAAACGCCCCCGGCTGACAGGTTTGAGGATCTTGTCTCCTTGTATCAGGCAGTAGGAGGAAAAGCCAAAATCCAGATTGCGGAGCAGTATCCCTACCAGCCTGACCACGCGGCAAGATTGGAGGTTGTCCGTTCGGGTAAGCTTGGCAAGGTTTCGCTTGCGGAAGTAGCGGTCGCTCATGATTACCATGGACTTGTGCTGATAAGGAGATTTCTGGATATCGGCTTCGAGAATGCCGTCATCCGCGGACAGTCGTTTACTTCCCCGATTGTGGAGGGACGCGGCCGGGCGGGAGGACCTGAATCCTACCGTCTGGTGGATTCCGAGCAAACGATCGCAACATTGGATTTCGGCGAAAAACTGGGCGTCTATGATTTTACCGGCGACCTCTACTTCTCATGGATCCGCTCCCGGCAGGTGCTTGTTCGCGGAGATCACGGGGAAATCAACAATACGGATGTCCGTTATCTCCAGGATTACCGTACTCCCGTACATACGGAGCTAAGAAGGGTGCACGCGGGTCATGGCGGGGATCTGGAGGGCCATCATCTGAAGGCTGTTCTATGCGGAGACACCTACGTCTACCGGAATGAATTCATTCCCGGACGCCTGTCGGATGATGAGATTGCGGTTGCGGCCTGTCTGGCGCGTATGGCGGAATATGTGGATGGCGGACCGGATTTCTACAGTCTGGCAGAAGCCTGTCAGGATCACTATCTGGGACTTATGATAAAAAAGGCGGTCAAATCAGGAGAAGCGGTTACGACTGAAACCCAGTGCTGGGCACAAAGCTAGACGGCTCCATCCCTATTTGCCAAATGACCGGAATACATCTATGACTTTCCATCATGTCATGAATGATCTTGCCATGTTAAACGATACCTGGGATAAACTGGATGAAAGCCATTATCATAAAGATTTGGGCATTGAAGAGGTTTCGGAGTATGCGGATTTGAGCACGAGTCATTTTTTTGCGCTGTTCAAGCAGATCTCCGGGTATACCTTCCTCGAATATCTGACCCAATGCCGGATGGAGAAAGCCAAATATATTTTGCTTCATACTGATGTGCTGGTGTATCAGGTGGCACCTCTGGTCGGCTACCAGGATCCAAAATATTTTACCCAGGTATTCAAGAAAACAACCGGCAGGACGCCAATCGAATTCCGCGAATCCTCGTGAATGATTAAAATTTATCTGAACTGGAAGAAAAAAAAGCTGGAAATTGGCTTGAACCAGTGTTAAACTCTAATCACAAAGGAAGGAGGTGCGTCAACATTCATAATCACATGTTGAACGTATCCCTTACCCAATTCAGCAGCATCAATTAATCGTTACTGTTGAAGGCGCGGGATGCGGATCAATTTTTAAAAAAGCGCCATGGGTAAAGAGACCGTCTACGGACGGTCTTTTTTATGTTTACTGGAAATGCTGAAAACTATACATGGACGTGATGAACGGCTCTTGCTCTCCCGTGGCAGCCGAATACATAAAAACAACGCAGCCCGTTCCCGGGCTGCGTTGTTTCAGGTTCTATAAATGATCCGATGGTTCGGTTTGATCCGCGGGGACGGATGCTTTTTTCGGGGAATTACCGAGCCATTTCGCCATAAACAGCATGAGCGGGGATGAGTCCAGATCGATCAGACCGAACATTTCGGCCCAATTGTAAACAAGCAGAAACGGCAGCAATGCAATACCCAAGATAGCAAAGATAATTCCGACGGAGAGACTGCGTGCAATTTTACCAATCGTCATACCTTCATCTCCAATCCCAAGTCTTGTCTTTCAAAGTCAACTGCGGGCATCAGATGCTAATTCTTATATTATAACGTATGCTCCTGCTAAATACATCTATTATTAAACGGGTGAATTACCTGTTTTTCGGCTTCGGTGAGCGGCGGGCATTCACTTAAAGATGAACAGGCGATAGTCTGGGCCGTCTCGAAACAGGGATTGAAGCAGACCATGGAGAAAGGTAATAAAGAGCTTCGCATCTTGTGACTGAACGAAATCCATGCAGAAAATCCTGAAAATCATGATGATGAAAGCGGGGATATGCAAATGTGGACAGGCGATGGGTATTTGAAGGAGTTATATGAGCGGGCAACTGATCGGCGCCGGGAGGAAGCTCTTGGGGAGACCAGCGGGCAGCATAAGGAGCGGCTTATTCGCTCACTTCAGGAATCACTGGGCGAATTCGAACGCGCTGCGTCCTTGAATCCGGTTCTGCTGGAAGAGGTTGACTGCGGCGGATATATCCGTCAGAGGGTGGAGCTGACAGTTGTGCCGGGGCTTTCCTTCGGCGCTTATGTTCTTGTACCCAAAGGCTCCTCCGGGAAGCTTCCGGGCGTTATCGCGCTGCATGGACACGGTTATGGCAGCAGGCAGATTTGCGGTCTAAACGAGGACGGGACAGCAGACAACGGCCCGCCGGACGGCTATCATCATTTTGCCGTACAGCTGGCCGGCAAAGGAATGATTGTCATCGCCCCGGATGTGATCGGCTTCGGCGAGCGCCGTATGCAGGCTGATCTGGCGGCAGATCCCGGCGCACCGAGCTCCTGCTACAGGATGTCTACGCAGCTGCTAATG
Source organism: Paenibacillus sp. JT22N12 (assembly GCF_056269365.1). Classification (NCBI taxonomy): domain Bacteria; kingdom Bacillati; phylum Bacillota; class Bacilli; order Caryophanales; family Paenibacillaceae; genus Paenibacillus; species Paenibacillus sp. JT22N12. Next base: position 110,114 of record NZ_JBWDNU010000014.1, read on the forward strand.
CTGGGCAAGACCCTGACAGGGCTGCGCGTTCATGAAACGCTGGGGGCGCTGGACTATTTTGCGGGGCGTGAGGATGTGGATAAGGCTAGTATCGGCATCGCCGGCTTCTCCGGGGGATCCCTGATCGCCTTCGCTGCGGCGGCTCTGGATGAGCGCCTGAGAGCCTCAGTGCTGATCGGCTTCCCGAATACGTTCCAGGAAAGCATTATGGCCGTACATCACTGTATCTGCAATTTTACGCCCGGGATACTCACCCATGGGGAGCTTCCGGAGCTGATGGGCCTGCTGGCCCCGCGCCCCTTGTTTCTTGAATCGGGCCAGAACGATCCCATCTTTCCGGCGCACGGCTTCAAGCGGGCGGTCCGGGAGCTCCAGGAGATCTATCGTCAGCAGGGGGCGGAGAACCGGTTGGCTTATGATTTGTTTCCGGGGGCTCACCAAGTCAGCGGCCGCGTTTCGTTTGACTGGCTGAGACGCAGTCTGACAGGCGAGTAAGCTCCCTCTGCAGGCAAAAGGGAGCATGGTCGCTGTCTTTTATGGCCTTCGCCGGGCAAGCTCTACTTGGCTTTGAAGTGGACGACGGCACTGTAAAGCATTTTATTGGCAAGAGGATTGAATACCGCCTGGTGGCTGAGAGAGAACACGTCAAGCAGCAAAGCCTTATTGTTCTCAATCTGATCATTGATTCTGATCTCCAGCGTTTTCAAATCATAAGCCTCAAAAAATTCAATCTTGTTCTCAATGCGTTCAAGCGAAAATTCCATGATGAAGCAGCTCCTCCTTCTGTATACGTCCCATCATTGTAATACAGACGCACCGCTTTAACAATGCGGCGGTATGGAGGCTGGACGGGAGATGGTCAATAGAAAATAAAGCGCTCTCATGATGCTTTTTTGCCCCGCTCATGCCTATAATAAGAATAACAAATCTGACGGATGTAAAGGGGCTGCCGATATGATCGTCTATGAGAAAGCGAATGCATTCGTGATGATTAACCAGCATGATCATGCACAAATATCCGGAGTTCTTGCCTCGGAGTGGAATAATGAATGGTTGCATGATCCGGAAAGGAAAGAGGATCTTATCTATGCGGCTTATCAGCATGACCGGGGCTGGATCGATCTGGATTTCTCGCCCTTCTGGAATGACGCGAGGCGCTGCCCGTATTCCTTCCGCGACTTTCCGCTTAAGCCGCGGTTCGCATTTTACAAGAAAGGAATCGCTGAGGTTGCGGCCAAGAACCCGTATTCGGCTCTGCTGTGCAGCCTTCTGTATACGACCTTGTTCGAAAGAATCAGGGATGAGGAGACGCAAGGGTATCTGAACGAAGAATATATCAGGCAAAAGCAGCTGCTTGAGCTGCTCGGCATTGAATCCGCCTTGGATGCAAAGGTTCAGCACCACCTGGGCATCATGCTGGTGTGTGACGAGCTTTCGTTATTTTTGTGTATGGAGGAGCCGGGGACACCGGCGCAGGAATATGAATGGTTTGGCAGCGGTGTTCATTATTCGGCTGAACCGGGCAGCGAGCGAAAGATCCAGGTCCATTGGCAAAACAAAAATGTAATTGAGCTGTCCCTGTTCCCGTTTCGGCGGGATGTTGCGGCGGCGCTTCCTTACAAGGAAGTCAGCAAACTGGATATACAGGCTGAAGGACTTATTGAGGCCCACCGCAAAGCAGCCCAGCAGGTATTGAATGTGACTTTTATGGGGCCATCCAAGGCATGATTTTTTTAAGCTTCTATGGAACAGGCTTTCTTCGCCCGCAGCGGCGAGCATCCAATAAAGGGTGGCGGATCTTGCGGGTGGGCTGAATGAAAGAATGAAAAAGGCAGAGAATTGATGTGCCATGAGCAGACGCATACTGAAAAAGGCTTCCGCAGATACGAATGCGGAAGCCTTTTTGGATTACCGGTAAAGTCATCCCCGTCCACAGCGGCGCTTCTATGCCTGCAGGGGATGCCTTATCAGGCAGCTGAGTCATGGCGGGGACATGGCCGGGCATGCGGCCGGCAGCCGTCGCCCAGCGCCACAGGGGGGCTGGGTGCTGCGCGCGGTCCGAAACCATGGGAATTAAGATATGAGCTTGATATTGGCAGCGGCGTTGAATTCCAGACGCTGCTTGCCCTCATAAATAACGGCCGATTTCGCTTTGACGACTTCCTTGTCCAATGTAACGTCATGAGTGGAGAAATTGACAATAACCTTCAGATTGTCCCCGTACTGCGCGCTTTGCACCAGCCGGTCGTCAGTCAGAATGGAGAATCCGCTCATTTCCCTGGTTACGGCCTGGCGATTGAACGGGGACCAGACCTTCAGGTAATCGACGACGCTTGCCTTGTACTGTTCCCATGTCTGACGATTCATATGATATAAGGGAGGCGCGTTGTACAGCAGCCCGTAAAGCATCCGGTCCGCCTCTTCGCCTTTGATCTTGTAACTGCCCCACTCCCAATGATTGGTCGTAATGATGGAGTCGTTATATACCAGCTTATATAAGGGAAGTGTATAAGCCGGATCGGAATAGACCTTCTCGTACAGCGGTTTGATGGGCACGGGTTTGCCGTAGCGGTCGGGTATGCCGTCCGCAGAATAATAGCCGCCGACATAATATTCGCTGTCCTCATTGTCGCGCATATCGGGATCGCCCCAGGCGATGACCGGGCTCTCGATTCCTTGGGCGAAAGCGATTACGCTGCTGGCATAGTCGTTGCCGCCTTCCGAGCCGACCACCATTTTGCGGTCCTTGGCAAAATAGCCGAGCCGTTCAAGCCGGGCGTTCAGATCCTGCTGCTGTGTCGTTACATGAGCAGGCGAGTAATCATCATAAATTTCTCCTGTCGCGTCGCAATCCACGAACCAGGAATTAAAGTCGATTCCGTCCTGCAAAATGCCTTCCGCGCGCTGCTTCACGCTGGGCATCGCGAGGGTAGGGTTCAGCTTGCGCCCCCGCTGCAGAAATCCGGCAACCTTTGTCCCGTCCTTGCGCGTGATCGTCGCGTTCTCATAAAGTGAAGAATCTGCGAAGGAAGCAGTATTCCAGGAGGGATCCGCGTTCTGTTGAATGGAATGATAGGAATCATATGGAGCGATGAGATAGCCCAGCTGATCCGCTTCGCTCACCAGTTGGGGATTCATCAATCCGTCGGCCCAATTGGATAAGCCGATCCAGGCGTTCTCGATGCCGGAGCTGTGCATATCCTTGAGCAGATTCGTCGAGTCCGACTGGCCCCATTCAGACAAATCGGCAGCAGTGTTCTTGAGCACGCTTTTGAGCAGCAGCTTGTTCAAATCATACAGCTTTTCCTCGCTTAGCTTGCCGGGTCCCTGAGCGAGGAGCTTCTCAGCCTCCTCACCGGGGTTCGGGAACACGGAAGGGGAGTAGAACCCTTTCATCCTCATTCCCTGGTTCAGTGCGTCCAGCACGATTCTTTTCTGGTACTTGTCCAAATAATCCTGCTTGGGAACCTGCTTCAGCACTTCCTCGTACTCGCCGCTGCCGTCGGCTGTTCCTGCGAGCAGCCGAACCAGCCACGAACCGAGCGGCCCTGGCAGCAGGGCGCGGAGCTTCGGCCAATTCACGTCGGCGTCGGTGAGAATGGACCCGCTCCACAGATAAATCTGGGGGGCTCCGTACAGCTTGCGGATGTTTGGATTGTCTCCGGCCTTTTCCTCCAGCGTGACGAAGTCTCCCTTCTCTTTGACGTAATCCTTGTAAGGGCGCACGACCTCCTGCGGTTCGCTGCCGGTCACGTACAGACGGAAGCCATAGCTTTTGTCTGGATTTATAGCAGGGAATTGATGCGTAAATTGAAATTGCACGGACGGGGATGTGTCAAAATGGACCTCGTTATTGAACTTGTTCGTCACGACATAGACCATGGAGAACGGCGCGGCATTCAGAGCGAAGAAGTCCATCGAGAACGATTCGCTCCAGGTGTAGGCCTGGCCGTTCAGGAAGGTTTTCCAATTCGCATCGTTCGCCGGGATTTTTTTCCCTTCCCCAATGGGAAGCATATAGCTGTCCGCCTTGACGGCCGGCCATTGAAATTGGGCAGCGCCGATACTGTTCAGACGGATGTCCAAATAATCGCCTTTCCTGGCGATGCTGACCTTGAGTTTGCCCGGGTAAGTCCACTGGATCGAATCCTTGCTTTTGACCAGACCGCTTACCTTTTCCTTGGGCAGCGGCTGCGATGCCTGCTGCCGTACGCCGTCCTTGATAATCGCAAGGGCAAAGGTCTCCGGATCCACTTCGAAATCAAAATGGCTTTCCGCCGGCTTCACCTTCACGACCCCGTTCGTCTGCAGAACCGGAACCTCCTTCTTCACTGATGGGTGGGGTAAGGCGGGGGCGTCAGCGCCGCTGCCGCATCCGGTTGCGGCAGACATCAGCATGCCTGCCGCCAAAATCAAAGCTAATCGTTGTTTCATGTTATCTCCTCCAATTGTTGTCGTTGCAGCCAGAGTCAGTGTAAGAGAGTTTTGTTACAGGAAAGTGCATGCCGGCAAAAAAAGTCCTCCTGACCTGAAGCGGGAGCGGTAAGGAGACAGCTTGTCCGGAGACAGACGCTTCTGTCATACTGGTGTAACATACGGAGTTTATAGTGGGGAGGCTTGCTGCTGCCTTTGCCATACAGCGGCACAGGAGGAAGGAGGTGCGGGCATGAAGCTGCTGCTTGCTGACGATGAACCGCTTATGCTGCAAATATTAAAGGCTTATTTTCATAAAGAAGGGTTCAATACGCTTCTTGCGCAGGACGGAGAGGAGGCATTGGATCTGTTCTATAACAACGGGGTGGATTTGGCGGTTCTGGATTGGATGATGCCGAAGCGGAGCGGTGTCGAGGTCTGCCGGGAAATCAAGAAGACGGGCCGGACGAAGGTGCTGCTGCTGACGGCCAAGGGCGATCAGGAAGATGAGTTTGCCGCCCTGCAGTCGGGGGCTGACGATTATATGCGCAAACCGTTCGATCCGCGCATCCTGCTCATTCGCGCGCGCAAGCTGCTGCAGCTGACTGACAAGATTATGCTCGGCGATTTGACCATTGATATGGAGGGACAGAAGATTTATCGCGGCGGGCACGATGTGCTGGCTACCTCGAGGGAATTTCAATTGATGAGATATCTGGTTGTCAACAAGGGGCAGATTGTGACCCGCAAAATGCTGCTCGATCAAGTGTGGGGATTCGATTATTTCGGCGAAGAACGCACGGTGGATACCCATATCCGCAGATTGCGGGAGAAGGTCGGCGAGCATCGCATCAAAACATTCCGGGGAATGGGTTACAGTCTGGTGGATGCCGATGAGTAAACTGACCAGGAAGCTGATCCTGCGGATTACGGTGGCGCTGTGCGCGGTTTTTGTGCTGTCTTTTGCCGTGAATACATTTTTTCTTCCCAAATACTTCCTGTACCAGAAGAAGCATAAGCTTTCCGGCCTGACTTCGGAGCTGGCGGCCATGGAGTACGGGCAGCTGGTGGAGCGGATCGGACCTATGGAGGAGCAGTATCAGGTTACGATCGCGTATACTTCCCTGGCGGATACGGTCAATGACCTGAACAGCCGGCTCATCGTGCAGTTTAACCGGAAGGGCATCGCCCTCAGCAAATTTTGGCTGGCCGAGGAAAGCGTGGCGGCGCTGCGCGAAGGGGGAAAGGTCAATAAAATATATGATCAGGCGAAGCTGAAGTCCAGCTTCCTGGTCAATTTTCTGCCAGCAGGCGGTTATGTATTTGCGGTTGGGGAGTCCATCTCCTATTCCTCGGATACGATCCAGATCGTCAACCGCTTCAATCTGTACATTTGGGTTGGCATGCTGCTGCTGCTTATCGTGCTGTCCGCTCTGTATACGACCCGGATTGTCAAACCGCTTGCGAAGCTGAATGAAACGGCAGAGGCGATTTCCAATTTGTCATTTGCCAAGGTGGATATCCGGACGGGCGATGAAATTGAGTCCCTGGCCAGCAGTATCAACCGGATGAGCGATAAATTGGAGGACGCGCATCAATCGCTGGAAGCGAAGAATGCCAATCTGAGGATGTTTATCGCGGATATCTCGCATGAGCTGAAAACGCCGCTGTCCCTGATTCAGCTGTACGCGTCCGGCATTCAGGACGGTCTGGACGATGCCAGCTATGCCGATGTGATCCGGCAGCAGAGCGAAGCCATGTCCGGGATGATCGACCGTCTGCTGGAGCTCTCCAGGCTGCAGGCCGAGACGTATCAATTCGCGCCGGTCGATTTTCGGCAGTTGCTTGGGGAGATGCTGATCGCATACCGGATTGCGTTCCGGCAGCAGGACCTGGAGCTGGAGGTGGACGACCGCCTGCCCGCTCCATCATGGGTGATGGCGGACAGGAGGAAGCTTGAATCCGCCCTGCACAATTTCATGACGAATGCGATGAAATATTCGACCGGCAAACAGGTGGCCTTGACGCTTGCGGCGAAGGAGGACGCCGTTCATTTCCGCATCACCAACAGCACGAACACCGGGAAGGAGGCCGAGTGGGAGCGGGTATGGGAGCCCTTCTATGTCATGGAGAGCTCCCGCAGCAAAAAATTCAGCGGCACCGGTCTCGGGCTATCCATTGCCGGGACCATTTTGCAGAGCCACAACGCTTCCTTCGGTGTTCGGGCAGAGGAAGGAAAAGTCACGTTTTATTTTTCCCTGCCGCTGCTTCGCCGCGAGCTACGCCCAATCAATGGAGCGGAACATGCCGGTCTCGGCTGATTCCTTGGCTTTCAGGCACATCAACGCGCTCAATAAACCGTCTTCCAGCGGGGAGAGCGATTCCGCGCCGTTCTGCATGATAGCCACGAAATTTTGCGCCAGGGTGGAATCGCCGCCAAAATGTCCTTCGCCCCCTGAAATATCATAGGTTTCCACACGCGGCGTATGATGCATGAATACGTTCACTTTGCCGGTGTAGAAATCAAACTCCAGCGTCCCCTTATAGCCAAGCAAACGCGCTCCGCGCGCGGCAGCCTCCCGGCGGGCAAAAAAGTTCTGCGAATAGGAGACATGCATGCCGGATTCGTAACGGATCAGGGAGCTTCCGGAATCCTCGTTGCCGGTATCCTCCGCATAACAGCAGTACTCCCAGCTGCGCCAGCGATCTTTATTGAAGGCGGTGCTGTCCGGGCAGACCCGGTTATCCTCGCAGTTGACGCATTTCAGGCCTGCCGGCCGCGTGCCCTTGAAAATTTGCTTGGAGGTCATCGCGCCAATCTCGGTGGGCTTGATCCCAAGCAGGCTGTTTATATAATCGAAGTCATGCGTGGCCTTCTGCAGAAACAGTCCGCCGGTTTCCTGCTCGTCCCGGTACCAGCTTTGGTAATAAACCCCGCCATACGGCACATTATTCACGGCCTGCACATGCTCCACCGTACCGATTTTGCCGGAATCGATAATTTCCTTGGCCAGCTGCACGATCGTCGTCAGCTTCAGCGGAAACGATACCACCACCTTCGATATGGATGCTTCAAAGCCCGCCTTCAGCCGTCTTAAATCCTCCATCGTCGTGGATACCGGCTTCTCCAGATAAAGCGGAATTCCGCTTTGCAGCACCTTCAGCGCCATTGGCGTATGCAGCGAGCAGCGCGTGCCGATTAATATGCCGTCAAGGCTCTCAGCGCCAAGCATTTCCTCGGCTGTATCATAATAATGGATGCTGTCCATTCCCTGCGCCTGAAGCTCCTCCCGGATCTCATCCTTGCGCACATCGACGATAGCCGTCACCCTGCACGAGGGCTCCTGCTTGACAATCTCCGCAATTATCGTGCGTATGCGAAGCCCGTAACCGATTACACCCAAATTCATCTTGCCATCCTCCTATGATCTGCTTGACTGGATTTACTACCAGTATAAGAGCTTAGAGGCGGAAGGGCTTTGTTCAAAAAGCCCCGTTTTTTGTTGTTTTGCTATCGGGCGACCCTTCCCGCCGCTGGCGGCACGCGGTATGATAGCATTAACGGATAAAGCGGAAGGTGATGATTGCAAGTGAGCACGCAAGCAGAGCTGGACGATCTGCAGCGGACACAGCTGCAGCAGACCCTTGTCATTGAGAAGCTCATCACGATGTATTATTTTGAACTGGACAAGGACTTCGGGTTTAACGGTGAAAAACATAACTTTTGGGAGTTTCTGTACGTGGACAAGGGAGAAATCGAGGTGTTTGCCGACGGCAGGAGGCAGCTGCTGAAGCAGGGCATGATTATTTTTCATAAGCCGAATGAGTTTCATGAATTTTATGCCGCCAAGGGCAAAGCGCCCAATGCGATCGTCATGACGTTCGACTGCCGGTCGGACTCAATGAACCGTTTTGCGGATAAAGTGTTCAGTCTGGAGGATGAGGAGCGCAATCTACTGGCGCAGATGATCAAGGAGGGTGAGAATGCCTTCATTTTCCCGTTCCGCCATCCGCTGGAGCGCCGCGAGGGTGCGGTGATCGGCAGCGAGCAGCTGCTCCGCTGTTACCTGGAAATTTTCCTGATCCGTCTGCTGCGAAAAAGCAGTTTTCTGCAATCGGAAAAACCCTTGTCCTCGCCAGCCCGGGAGAAAAGCAAGGATGAACTGACCAGACAGGCGCTTTTGTTTATGGAAGGAAGAATCGGCGGTCCGATGAATGTGAACGATATCTGCGGCGAGCTGCATATCAGCAAAACCCAGCTCAAAAGCTTATTCAAGCAGAATACCGGCTATTCCGTAAAGGAGTACTTCTCGAAGCTTAAGATCGAGCGCGCCAAGCGGTACATCCGGGAAGAAAGCTATAATTTCACAGAGATTTCCCGGCAGCTGGGATTCAGCAGCGTCCATTATTTTTCCAAGGCATTCAAGAATGCCACGCGGATGAGTCCTTCGGAATATGCGCGTTCGGTGAAATCGCGAATGAAGCTTGAAACCGGAAATTGACGGCTTCTTTTTTAAGGCTGTTTAGGGTCTCTCAGTAGAAGCTGCTCCTGAATATCTTTCATTTTCGATTTGGCGATCAACGCCTGTCTGGGATAGCTGCCGAAGAAGGATTGGTAGGTTTCACCCATCCTGGTTATACGGGACACTTTGCTGAGATTGATCAGATAGGAGCGGTGAGCCTGTACCAGATGAGGAGCCGGTTCCAGTTTGTCATAGGTTTCAAGGGGATCGTTATTCAGTGTATGTATTATAGATTTTTTTCCCATCTTTTCTATGAAAAGTATTTCATTAAAAGGAATGATATGAATATTTTTATTGATTTTTATAATCAGCTTGGGGTCCGGATTAATGAACAAATGATTGGCCTTCTGTTCCATTTCAAGATTATGTTTTGTTCGCTCCAGCGCCTTGTATAGTCTGGTGCGAAGGACCGGTTTTATGATATAGTCGACTGCACCCATATTGAACGCTTCGATTGCATACTCCTGGCCTGAGGCCATCCAGATCATTTTCAGACGGGGGACGATCTGCAAATAGTCCTTCAGCGCCTTAAGTCCTCCCAGGCCCGGCTGCGAAGGATCGGTCAAAATTAAATCCGGCCTCTCCCGGACCATGATTTCCATAACGGAATGTTCGTCGGGAGCTTCGCCAATGAGCGCAATATAAGGAAGCGCAGTGATAAACTTCTTGACAGTTTCTCTCGTTTGATTGTCTTCGTCAGCAATAATGACCCTGATATTTATCATTCTTGTTTACACTCCAATACTTGTTTTGGGCTGCCCGACGAAAAAAAGCGGAATGGAAAAATATTCAAAAACCCCATATGAAAACCGTTTATATTTAAATATCTATTAGAAATATCTATTTTAATCATCGTTTTTTTGCAGAATCACGGAATGATATGATTTGAAATCATAACGCTAACAATATTAAAATGCAATCACCCTTCGTGCCTATCGGAAGCGGAGTGAAAATAGTTATCGAATGACTTGAAAAGTCGTTTTTCCGTCCTGAACATGGCAGATTTCAGGTATGAACGGCTGTAAACAGGCGAACTTCTTTATTTGACTGCATTAGACAAAAGGCAGTCCTTTTAGTACACTCAATTTGGACTTGCAAGGTATATTTTCCTAATTATTAAACTTTAAATAGGAACTAGTGACTATTAATTAAGAAACTCAAACGATAAAGGCAAACCTGCCGAAAGCCAGGGACGCAAAGCTATGGGCCTAAAGAGAGCATCTCTATGGTCGCCAGGCTGCCGAATTGGTGGTGTATAAACACGATCCAATCGGATGGTGTTTTTTTGTTAAAAAAAACCATTCTGGTCTGAGGTTTGAGAGGTGTTAACGTGAAGAAAAAAATCTCTGAAGATGAATTGTCACAGCTGATCAAGCAATTGCATCTGGGTGAAGTGGAGGCGGCTTCCAGATCTTCCACTAACGAAGGGGATATCAGAAGCCCCCTGAAGCAGGACGGCTGGATTCAGGTAATTGAACACCGCATAATTGTCCATGATCCCGTCAATAATGGCAAGCTCCCCGTCATCAGTGCTATTGCCCCGGTCAAACTAAAGGTAAATCATCATGACATACATTCAGAAATCAACGTGACTTCCAGCGACAGCATCCTTTGGGAAATTGAGAATCAACCGATGTATGAGATTACGGTCTCGGAAGACAAGCTTCACGCTTATTTCCACCTTCACGCCAAAGAACGGTATGCCTGGCAGCTAACCGATACAGAGCCTCTTGCCAAAATCATATTATCTGCCGAGGAAGACAGGAATATGGTTCTTGAAAGTGTGCATTTGACAGATGTCGCCGCCGTGCTTGAAAAGAAATCGATCAAAGCAAACGTCGACCTGGCCGCTATTCATCAGGAATTATTGCAGCCCACCTATAGCCCGATTCTCATCGCCAGGGGCAAAGCTCCCGTACCCGGGAAGGATGCGGAGCTGGAGATTTATTTCTCCGAGGAGATCGAAAGCCGTTTCCATGAAACGGAAGGGACGGTTGACTTCCGCAATCATCTGCAAATTCCTTCCGTCACCAGCGGCGACGTTATTGCCAGGAAATCCCCGATTATCGACGGCATCCCGGGATACGATGTTTACGGCAATCTGATCACGCCCAAAGCGCCGGCTGATATCCTGCTGGTAGCCAAGTCGGGCGTAGAGCTGACTCCACAGGGGGCCATTATCGCCAGAAAAGAAGGACGCCCGCGGATTACGGGAACCAAAATCAAAGTCTTTGATATCTCGACAGCGTATACCGTCTCCGGCGATGTGGACATTGAAACGGGCAATATTGTCTTCTCCGGCGATGTGATCGTATATGGCAATGTAACCGACAATATGATTATTGAATCTCTGGGGAATGTATATGTCATTGGCAGTGTCTTCAATGCGACCATCACAGCAACGGGATGCATCCATATCCGGGGGAATGTAATGGGCAGCAAGCTGTATTCGGGATACTTCGGTGTCATGTTCAACCGTTTATACAACACCTCGAAGCTGTTGAGCAAGCAGATCGAGAAGCTGCTGATCGGCTCCCAGGTGCTGGAGCAAGCGATCCAGTCACGTGACCAGACGGTTAAATACGGACAGATTGTGCTGCTGCTGCTGGAGAAGAAAATGAAGGATATACCGGGGCTAATCAAGGATCTGCTATCCGTGGTCGCCAATATCCGCCATCTGAAGAAAGAAGAGTACCAGAAGCTGATGGAAATGGCGGCGGTTTTCCTGAAGCCCTCGCAGCTCATTGAGTCGGCCACCAGAAATGGCATCCAGAGCTTCCTGTCCCTATTGACGGACGCCCATCAGGAGGTGGCCCGCATGCAGGAGGCGCTGGTCAATATTACCATCAATCAATGCCATAACAGCGAGCTCAAATCCAATGGCGATATTTTGATCCAGCGCGACGGAGTTCTTGTCAGTGATTTGTACTCGGCCGGCAATATATCCTTCAAGCATCGGCTGGCCGTTTGCCGCGGTTCAAGGCTGGAAGCCGAAGGGGATATCACGGCGAAGATTGTAGGAGGGCAGACCGGAGCGGCCACGCTGCTGAAAGCCAAGAGGCGGGTCAGCGTCGTCAGAATGCACTCGGGAAGAGTCTCTATCGGGAATTACAGTAAAGAAATTCTGGAGTCTGTCGAAAATACAACCTTTGATATCGATAACATGATGCAGGCTTAATCTGATTTCTTCTATAATAAGCACCCCGTGAAAGTGGTGGAATCTTGGTGACTCCGACTGTTCGGCAATATCAATATGTAGGCATGAGAGTAAATAAAAATATGTACAACCAAATGGGTGCCTTGATTGTGCCTGCTTTTTCCCGGCTCACACGAAAAAATCTGAAGCGGCTCATTCAACATCAAATAACGCTGAAGGAAGAGGATATTGAAGATCTTCCGGTCCTGCACCTGCTGAATTCGGCTATTGTGGAAATCAAGGACGTCTTTCATCAGGTCCAGCACTTCGATGAGATTCCGTTTGCGCATGTCCGCAATACGATGGTGCCGATCATTGTGGATATGAGCAACCATATTTATTTAAAGCAGGTTTTCACCTATTTCGGCGAAAATGATGAATATACCTACCGTCATATTATCGCAGTTGCGCTGATTGCCCGTTTAATCGGCAAAGTGAAGGGTCTTGGCGAAGAGGAATTGCTGGATCTGACCATCGCGGGCTTCCTGCATGATATCGGAAAAGCGAAAGTCCCTGAAGCGATCATGAATAAACCGGGCAAGCTGACGCCTGAAGAATTTGATGAAATGAAGAAGCATACGCTTTACGGGTACGAACTGATCAGGCAAACGCCGGGGCTTGCGCAGCGGCACGCCTTGGTGGCTCTGGAGCATCATGAGCGCGAGGACGGAAGCGGATATCCGCATGGCATCAAGGGAGAGCAGATGGACCCTTTCAGCAAAATCGTAGCCGTCGCGGACGTCTTTCACGCGATGATCTCGAAGCGGGTCTACAAGAAACAGGTTCCTTTCTATCAGGTGCTGCTGGAAATGTCGCAAAATGCCTATGGGCTGCTCGATCCGGAGACAACGTTATGCTTTCTCGCGCGTATCATGGACATGCTGATTGGCAGCGAGGTCTGCCTCTCCAATGGACAGCGGGGCAATATTATTCTGATTCATGCCAATGATCCCTTGAGTCCCCTTGTCGAGGTGAAAGGCCAATATCTGGATTTAAGCAAAGACAAATCGGTGCATGTGGAGCAGATCGTATAACGGGGAGGCTGCCTGTTTTTTTCAACGTGCCTTCCTATATGGTTGTTCTGCAATCGGAGAGGAATGAATATACAAAAATAACGGCAAATAGGAAGCTTCAGACAATCGCAGTGTAAAGAACAAGCCGCCGCCTTAAGTGAAAAGGGGGAATGGAATGCTGCAGAAAATCAGGGTAATGGGTCTTGAGTCGAAATATTCCACCTTATCTTTTATTTCGGTTACGGGCGTCATTATTCTGCATCTGATCCATTGGGCCTTGGCTCCGCTCATAATGGGCGCGACAGCGGGGATGCAGTTGCAGCATCGGGATATGGAAGGTCATGGCTCCGTCATTATGGATGTGCTCATTCTCGTGCTGTTTCTTGTCAATATAATCAGTATGTATTTTGCCTGCCGGCAGCTGGCATTAGCATGGAGGAAACGCGCCAATCTGACGCGGCATACTTATTTATGCAGCGCAGTCTCCGTTATTGTCCTGGCTATAGGTGTATACACCTTGTTTTCTCTGTAATCAGCTCCGTATTCAAATAGAGGACCGCCTGGCAAATTGCAGGCGGTCCTCTATTTGATTTTGGTCAGCGGCAAGGTTGGTTAGCAAAAGACAATAAACAGCGCTGGCAAGGGCTGTGAATATGAGCCCGTCATCGCTGCATCAGCATTTCAAAGAAAGTTACCGCCATGAGTCCCTTGCAGTATCAGAAGCAAATAAGACTGCAGAAGGCCCGCCGTCTGCTGCTTAGGGAAACGTCGCGGAAGCTGCGGATGCGGCCTTTCAGGCAGGTTATGAAAGTCCTTTCCAATTCAGCAGGAAATATGCCCGAATGTTCGGTCTGCCCCCGGTTAGCGGTATGAATCGACTTCGCAATTCTTTAAGTGCCGTACCTGAAGAAAAAATGCGGTTCTCTCCACTATTCATCATCCATAAATTCCGATAACAGGAACCAACAAATGTTAAACGGTTACAATTTACATCTGGGATAAGCAAGGAACAACGCCATAACCCTCATATTAAAAAATAACCGGCAGCGCGATATGCACCCAGCCGTTTTTCTTGTTGAAAAATTCTCATTGGCCGAGGTAGAATAAGCAGCCAGACTATCCCGTATAATAAATCCAGATCCGCCATAAAAACAAAAGATCTGACAATTTGTTTTGGGGATGCAAAATTCGTCGTTTAGGTATACAATAGATACAGATGTGACCATGTCGTTCGCATCAGTCTGGATACGGCCAACCTCTATGATTCTATGTGAAGATTTTCACTAAGAAGGCTGATAGATGAAAAGTTATTACATTCCGACTGATTAGAAGAGTATCCGTTTTCAGCAGCGAGCCGGCACTATTTATTTGAATGAAGGAGGAAACGTGCAAATGTCAGAAACAACTGTACAACAAACAGAAGTTACCGCAGTACAAGCAGCTGCCAAGCCGGATGTGCTGGATCAACTGCTAAAGCCGGAAGTACAAGAGTCCTTAACGGTATTGGTGGAACAACTGCCGAAGCTTACTGAAATGATGACTCTGCTTACCAAAACGTATGATCTTGCTTCAAAAGTGGCAACGGACCGCGTGCTTATTCAAGATATGGTCGGAGGCCTTCAAGAGGTGGTAAAGCCGCTTGAGAAGAAAGTCAAAGGCTACGCATCTGCCGTTATCGAAGCGAATGACCGCGCTGAGCAAAGCGAAGCAACCATCGGTTTGTTTGGCATGCTTAAGCTGCTGAAAGATCCGGAGCTTCAGAAAATGCTTCGTTTCAGCCAAGCTTACCTGGATATTCTGGGCGAAAGAAATAAAAAAGACGAATAGATTAATCATTCAGAACGGAGGATGAACGTGAGTAAACATATTCTTATATTGGGCGGCGGTTACGGCGGCTTGTTGAGCGCTCTTTCGGCACGTGAGCATCTGTCGGCAGAAGAGGCTACAATCACAGTCATTAACCGTGTTCCTTCACATCAAATCATCACGGAACTGCACCGTCTTGCGGCGGGCAATGTGGAAGAGAAGGCGGTTGCCCTGCCTTTGGAGAAGCTGCTTAAAGGCAAGCAAATCAACGTTAAAGTCGGCACGGTTCAAAAAATCGATGTCGCAGGCCGTTCAGTGAAGCTTGAGGGCGGAGAATCCTATCGTTATGATTCCCTGGTTCTTGCTCTGGGCAGCGAAACGAACTACTTCGGTATTCCGGGACTGCAGGAAAACAGCCTGACCCTGAAATCCGTACAGGACGCCAACCGTGTCTACGCGCATGTTGAAGACTGCATCCGCGAATACAGCAAAACCAAAAACAAAGCGGACGCTACTTTCGTTATCGGCGGCGGCGGACTTACAGGCGTGGAGCTTGTGGGCGAGCTGGCGGACGAGCTTCCAGGCATCTGCCGCAAGAACGGCGTAGATTTTGCCGATATTTCGCTTTATCTTGTTGAGGCTATGCCAAGCATTCTGCCGATTTTCTCGGCCGATCTGATTGCGCGTGCAACTTCAAGCCTTGAGCAGCGCGGCGTTAAGTTCCTGACAGGCCTTGCCATTACAGAAGTGAACGGATCTGTTGTCAGCCTGAAAGACGGCCAAACAATCGATACGAGCACGCTGGTATGGACAGGCGGCGTTCAAGGCAGCACGCTGGTTGCCGAAAGCGGCGTAGAAGTAAACCGCGGCCGTGCCACGGTCAATGAATTCCTGCAATCCGTATCCCATCCGGAAGTATTCCTTGCCGGCGACTGTGCGGTTGTCTTTGGTCCCGAGGGCCGTCCTTACCCGCCGACAGCACAGCTGGCCTGGCAAATGGGCGAGCTTGCCGGCGCGAACATCGCAGCTTTCTTCAACGGCAGCAGCATGGACACGTTCAACCCGGTATTCTCCGGTACTCTGGCGAGTCTCGGACGCAAAGACGGAATCGGCAGCATTGGCGGCAGCGGCATCGAGCTGAAAGGCACGCCGGCTTCCCTGATGAAAAAAGCGAGCAACGCCCGCTACCTGGCTCATATCAACGGCTTGTTCTCACTCGCTTATTAAGATTCACCAGCGGCACATTTCTATTCATACCGGCAGCGCCGATTTCAGCTTCCTGAAATCGGCGCTGTTTTTTATAAAAAAAACCACTTATCCATTCCCGGCTGCAGCGGGAGGGTAAGTGGTTGCATTTTGACCGTAAATTAGATTGCCTGCGAGAACGAGCTGCATTCCTCGGAACAATAATGATTGTGCAGGGTTTCGCATTCGTCGCAGATAATATGCTGGTGATGGCAGAGATCATTGGCGCAGTTGATGTAACGGTCGGCGGGCTTGGTGCAATGATGGCATTGTCCCACTACATTGGCTTCCTCCGTATGATTGACCGGAATGGAGATCCGCTCATCGAACACATAACATTTGCCGTCGAATAATCTGCCCTTCACTTCCTCATCCTGTCCATAGGTGACGATGCCGCCATCCAGCTGATAAACGTCCTCGAAGCCTTCCTTCAGCAGAAAGCTGCTCAGCTTCTCGCAGCGTATGCCGCCGGTACAGTAGGTCAGAATCGGCTTATGCTTATTCTCGCTCAGGTTCTCCCTGATCCATTCGGGAAACTCCTTGGAGGTCTCGATGTCCGGCCGGATGGCGCCGCGGAAATGACCCAGGTCATACTCATACCCATTGCGGCCATCGAGCACAATCACGTCATCGCGCTGCAAATATTCATAAAATTGCTTCGGAGCGAGCCGCTTGCCGCTCTGGAGAGTAGGGTTAATATCTTCCTCGTTGAAGCGGAAGGTGACCAGTTCCTTCTTGTAGCGGACAAATATTTTACGGAAGGTATGTCCTTCGACGGCATCGATCTTGAAGACAATATCAGCAAAAAGAGGATTCTGGCGCAGATCATGCATGTATTGCTCCGTCTGCCCGATCGTCCCCGATAAGGTTCCATTAATTCCTTCGTCGGCTATCAGGATGCGTCCCTTGATGCCAAGCTCTCTGCAGTAAGCCAAATGCTCCTGCGTAAATTGTTCCGCATTGGGTACGGCGATAAATTTGTAAAACAATAATACATTGTACTCGGATTGCCCGTTCACTTTCTTCACCTGCTTCATTGATTGTAAAATACATTCTATATATTTTAACATAACGTGCTTGATTAACAAACGGAAAAATATTATATCCGGCGCCAGGCTTTTTAATTAATCTTCAGCTTTTCAAATAATCCAACAAGATAATAATCCATTGCGGTCAATGCATTTTTCTTGAAATCTATTCTGAAACCTTCCAGCTCATTGTCGTCAATCGCTTTAAGCAGCACCTCGGGCATGCTTGCCATATTGGCATACCCTACAATAATGGCGTTCTGAGCCAGCAGTAAATCGTAAAAAGCTTCAGCATTTAATAAACTCACTCTTTCAGTCAATAAGCGTACGATATTATCTAATATTGCGTACAAACCCGTACTGTCTTTAACGGCTGTTTCCTGATCGATATTCTTTTCCAGAATGGTATTCTTTATGGCGCTCAATCGGGTCAACACGGAATCCTGGTCCAGAATGCTTTCCATCTCGCTCAGAAAAAAGGTTTTGAATGCTTCAAGTGTCATGGTTTGAGAAGCAAGAAGGAGATTCACGAAATTCTGAAAGCGTTTCTCGTATTCCAGGAAAAGCATTTCCATAAACAGAATTTCTTTCGTGCTGTAGTAATAAAACAACGTCCCGTTTGAAACTTTCGCCGCTTTCGCTATATCACTCATTTTGATTTTATCAAATGTGCTGTTCTGATACATTTCACGTGCGGTATCTAAAATCAGCTTCGCTTTCTCTGCTTTAGCGCTTTCCGTCATGGCTCTTTTCATTGAAACCAGCACCTCGATCATTAACTTCTATGTCGACTTGCAGTCAATCGTAAGTAATACATGCAGGATTGTCAAGGAAAAGGACAAATACCCTGACTTCAGATTGAGCATCCTCAAACTGGAATCAAGGTATTCTTGGCAAAGCTTTGTCTTTATTTCATCTGACTCATAATGAGTCTGTCAAAGTTCCTGTCGCTAATCCATTTTCTCAACAAAATCAAGGGTTTGGCCATTTTACCGACAGCATATCTGATTTTGGGATTCTTCGCTGCGATTGCTTTTGAAACGATATTTGCCACTACGCCAGGGGATGAACCGCCTCCTGCCTGATAGGAGCTTTTGGTTGTCTTCGCAACGGACTCTGCCAAGTCCTTATACGGACCGTTTCCAGAGGTTTTCAGCATAGGCTCGCTCATCACATCTCCGAATGAGGTCTCAATAATTCCCGGCTCAATAACGATGACATCTATTCCAAACGGCTTCAATTCGAGTCTCAAGCAATCGGACCATCCTTCCAGGGCATGTTTGGTGGCATGATACCATGCGCCAAGCGGCGTGTAGATTTTTCCGCCTACAGATGAAGTATTGATAATTATTCCTTTTCTTTGTGCTCTCATGTAAGGCACGACAAGCTGGGTCATTCGGGCCAATCCGAAAATATTCACTTCAAACTGATATCTCGCATCATCCATGCTCACTTCCTCTACGCTCCCGTAAAGACCAAATCCGGCGTTGTTGAAAAGCACATCAATTCTCCCTTGTTCCTTGATGATTTTATCGATACAAGCTCTGATTTCTTCCTCTATTGAAATATCCATTTTTACTGTTATCGCGCCTGATTCTGTTAGATCGCGCATTTGTTCAACCCGCCTTGAGGCGGCATAAACAATATGACCTTCGGATAGAAGCTTCTTTGCGGTTTCTTTGCCTATACCGGATGATGCACCCGTGATCAAGATGACCTTTTTACTCATCATTCATCCTCCGCCCTGAATAAGTATTCAGTGTATAATTTGTTAACTGAAATAATTGACTCTAAATCAATTATAATTGACTATCAATCGATTATAATTGACTTAGAGTCGATTGTAAAGGCGGATTTTTTGGTGATACATCTTTTGGAGGCTATATGGAGCCGCTAATAAGTGGATGAACACGAGCTTCCATCAATGACAAGTCCGCTTGCGCCCAGGCGGTTTAACGCAAACATCATCCCCGCATTCGCCATCCGCGAAAAGTCGCAGCGGGATAAAAAAAGGCAGCTTCGCATTGAGCGAAGCTGCCCTAAAACAATCCTATTTTTGTTGAACATAAAAAGGACGACCATTGCTTTGGAGAGGATCCCTCGAGACGTATTTTTCCATCAGGATGATTGCATCAGGGTTGTATCGTCGGTCTGATAATAATCTCATTGACTCCGGTATCCTCGGGTTCATTAATGGCATAGGCAATCGCTCTTGCGATACTGTAAGGCGAAATGGCCATGCTTTTCATTTGACTTGCCATCGCTTTTATTTCAGGACTGCTGATCGTATCGGTCAGCTCCGTATCCGTAAGTCCCGGGGAGATGATGGTGGACCGGATATTGGAGGAAGGAGATTCCTCCTGGCGCAGCCCTTCCGAAATCGCTCTGACTGCAAATTTTGTAGCGCTGTACACAGCCGCGGTCGGACTTACCTGATAACCTACAACCGAGGAGACGTTAAGGATATGTCCCGATTTCTGCTCTCTCATGGTTGGCAAAACAGCGGCGATGCCGTACAAAACGCCTTTGATGTTAACATCGATCATTTGATCCCATTCCTGAATCTTGAGTTCATTCAAATGGGAAACCGGCATAATTCCGGCATTATTCACAAGCACATCGATCCGGCCATATTGCTGCAATGCAAACTGTGCCAGCTTCTGCATGTCCTCTGATGAAGCTACATTCGTTGGTATATACACAGCTTCTCCGCCGTCTTGTTTAATATCGTTCACGATGGTTTGCAGACGATCCTCTCTTCTTGCCGCCAATACGACCTTTGCGCCCTGTTGGGCCAATAACTTCGCTGTTGCTTCACCTATTCCGCTGGATGCTCCCGTAATAATGATGACCTTGGATTTCAAGTTTTCCATTCGTTATCGCCCCTTAAAGGAATTTTGTTATTGCTTTCCTGCTATAAAACTGGTGTTGGTTATTTAACGACAGTTGATTATCTTACTGCTGTTGATTATTATTATATAGAGAAGAGAAGTTAATTCAATCGCTAATATACTCGCTTTTGTTTCATATCCAACAGCAGCACCGGGAATGTTCAATAACAGGGGAGGCAATGGCAAAATGGCTGCGGAAACGAAAATAGACCGCCGGATTCTACGGACGAAGGAAGCCATCAACAAGGCGTTTCTGGAACTGTTTTCCGAGAAAGAACTCGATCACATTACCATAAATGACATTTCGGAACGGGCAAATGTAAACCGGGGAACCGTCTATCTTCATTACACGGATAAATATGATCTGCTTAATCAATGTATAGATGACCATTTGAACAAAATGTTCCGTGCCTGCAAATTCAACGAGTTTAATCAGGTGCAAACCAGTCTGATTGGTGCGCTGAAGCCTGCATTCGTTTATTTTGAGGAGAATTACCTGTTCTTCTCTTCCATGCTTGCCAATCAAAGAACAACCGTATTTCGGGAACGCCTGATGCAAGTCATTGCGTCAACGGTAGACCAGAAGATAAAAATGAATGACATCAATCAGGAAATGGATAAGGAATTGATTGCCCAATTTATGGCCTCAGCCTTCGTGGGTACCGTGGAGTGGTGGATTCTGAATAAAATGCCGCATCCGCCTCAATTTATGGCTGAGCAGCTGTGGAGATTATTTGAACGGAACGATATTTATCCTCTGGACAGATAAAGCGAAAAAACAAGACTGTGAAAAATAAAAGCTCCTGTCCGGCGATAAGCCGGGCAGGAGCTTCTATAATAAGTCAGTGTCCAGCAGAAGGGCAGGGTTCCAACCACCCTACCTGGCAAGCTCGCCAAATCTTGAAAATATCGCGAGCGCGGGATCGATAGGGACCTCGGCGCGCTGTACGTCCTGGGGGATAGCGATGGTGGGAGTCGCTCTTGGCTTCCTGCCGGCAAACTGCGGCAGCCACTGGGCTTCCGCCTCCAGCATCTCGGTGACCATCTCGCGGATTTCCTTCAGGGAAAGCACCGCTGAGGTGAGAGGGTCGAGGGCGCAAGCATGGACAACCGTTTCCGGATCGCCTGTCTTGGCGGCGAGAACAGCTAGACGCTGCACATTAATATTCGTCATATTGAGCGCCATGCACTGCGGCGGCAGATCACCCAGCAGCGTACGGTTCAATCCTGTCCGGTCCGCATAGATTGGCCCCTCCGCGCAGCATTCGTCAGGCAGATTGGCGATCATTCCATTGTTTCGCACATTGCCGTTGAACTTGAAGGGCTTGCCCGTCTCCAGCGCTTCTATAATATAGGCGCAGTATTCCACGCTCCGCTTCGGCAGCATCGTCGGCTCGTTATCCATAATATTCGGCTGATTGTACTTGCCGGCCACATAAGCCGACCACTCGTAAGCCGCGCCGGATTCCCCGCCGAAGGCCGGTTCGTCGCAGTAAAGCGCAAGCTCTCTGGCATTTTTGCGGAACCAGGGGACATATTCGGACAGATGGCCCGTCGACTCCGTCATAAAATAGCCGAAGTGGCGGAACACTTCCCCGCGCACCTTCTCATTGACATAGAATTCCGGCTGCTCGAACTTCTCCCGCAGCAGGGGATACAAATCCCGTCCCTGATGCTCAAGCCGGAGAAACCAGCCCATATGATTAATGCCAGCGCTTACATAATCGATCTCCGTCTTGGGCAGACCGACGTAACCTGCGATCAGATCCAGCGTCGTCTGCACGCCGTGGCAGAGCCCGACGAATTTCACTTTGGTTTCCCCGAGCGCCCAGCCAATCATCGCCATTGGATTCACATAGTTGAGCAGAAGGGCATTCGGACACAGCTCCTCCATGTCTCTGGCCACATCAAGTATGACGGGAATGCTGCGCAGCGCCCGGAAGATGCCGCCTGGTCCCAGCGTATCGCCGATACATTGATCCACGCCGTACTTAAGCGGAATCTTATAATCCATTTCAAAAGCGGAGACGCCTCCCACCTGGAAGGTGCAGATGACATAATCGGCGCCGGTCAACGCTTCCCGCCGATCCGTTGTAATGGAGACTTTGGACTTCAAGCCATTCTCCGCAATGACCTTGTTTGCAAAAGCCTCCACTTGAGCTGTCTTGGAGGTGGATGGGGCCATGAGCACGAATTCTGTTTCCTCCAACGCTTCCGTCGCCATAATATCCAGCATCAGTGTTTTGCAAAATACAATGCTGCCAGCTCCTATAATCGCAACTCTTCTCATTTTGTGTTGAACCTCCTTATGGTTTCTGCATGCCCTCATCATAGCATGATTTGTTTTCCAGCTGAACGGTTGTCCCCATAATTATAATCAAGAATATGAAGCGGGATGGCTGAAATGATACAATGGTAATTACGCCGGGCGAGGGGTACAATTGGCGATAGATGGGAGTGTTTATACAAATATGAATATTGAACAAGCAAATCATACGAGGGTGGAACCGGAGAAGCTGCGCGGTATTATTTCCGCATTGGCGAAGAGTGCCGGCGTGCCTGAAGAAAAGGCTTTATTTTTGACGGATATATTGGTTCAAAATGATCTCCGCGGCGTACTCAGCCATGGAACCAGACAAATGGCCACCTATGCGCGTATTATGCGCGACGGGTTGATTAATCCTGATCCGCAGATCAGCATTACGAATGAGGCTCCTTCAACAATCGTGGTCGACGGCGATGGAGGTCTTGGTTATTTTGCCGCTTACCGGGCGGTGGAGAAGCTTGCGGATCGTGCCCGTGAGCAGGGGATAGCCGCTGCGGTCACACGCAATCACGGCCACATCGGCGCAGCCGGCATCTATTCCCGACTTCTGGCCGAGCAAGGCCTTATTGGCTATGTCACTTCCGGGCATCAGCTGGAGCTGAAGCCCGAGGATTCGATTATGAGAGCGGCGGGCGGCTCGCCGATGTCGTTTGCGGTCCCTTCCGGCGAAGAGGTTCCGATGGTGCTCGATTTTGGCGCCATGCATGATTTGTATGCCGATTCCCCTCATGTGGACGAGCTGTTCAAGCTCGCTCCCGGCCTTGTATTTCGCAGTATGGGTCTGGGTTTCTTGTGTCAGGCGCTTGGCGGCTTCCTTGCAGGGGTTCCGGCTGCGCCGTCCGGGAACGGCAAAAGCTTCAACGGAGCGAATCAAGGCGCCTTGATTATTGCCCTTGATATAAGCCGGTTTATTTCCCCGGCAGCCTTCAAGGGGGAAATGGATGCCTATATGAGAATGACCCGCACCATGCAGCCTATGCCAGGGTATGACCAGGCGACGCTTCCCGGCGTTCTGGAAGCACAGCGCGAGCGGGACTGGACAGTCTCGGGCATACCTGTCAGCCGTGAACACAAAGCCGATCTGGCGGCAGCCGCGGCTGAATTCGGACTGGAGCTTCCGTTCTAATAGCCGGGAGTTGGGGCGAGGGATGGTTGTTTCACAGGAGGCCAATCGATCCGGCTGCGAGGCTGCCAAGAGAGTACCGGTTTCCCAAATATGGCAGCCGCTATGAACAAATTAGAGCTCGATATCAAGAAATACCAGGGCAGCTCCCTGGTATTTCTTTTTTTTTTGAATTACAGAAGAAAGTATAAAATTCCTCATGCTCGTCATGTACAGATTTTGTACAGGTGCGGTTGGTATACTGCATTGAATACAGAATGACTGCCCAACAACCGCTGCTGTATTTGGTGAACGGCCGGGCGGGAATGCCGAGGTGAACGCAAGTTGAGAGCGATGTTGATCGATGATGAACGATTGGCTTTGAAACAGCTCAAGAGAATGCTGGAAGAAGTTGTAGGCGGTGTAGAGATCATTGAGATGACATCAAATCCGGTGCAGGCTCTCGAACGGTCGGAGGAGCTTCAGCCCGATGTTGTATTTCTGGATATTCATATGCCCGGCATGAACGGTTTGAAGCTGGGCGAGAAGCTGCAGCAGGCGGTGCCGCATGTAGAGATTGTGTTTGTAACGGGTTATGATCAGTATGCGGTCAAGGCATTTGATATTTGCGCGCTGGATTATATTTTGAAGCCTGTGCATCCAATCCGTCTGCAGCAGACCGTAGAGCGTGTGAGACAGAAAATTATGCTGGTCAGGGAGATAGACGGGTTATCTCCAATACCTTGTCCGGAATCGTCACAGATCTGATGTGCTGCGAGCAGCCATGTCCGGGATCTGCAGCGGAAGTAACTTACGATAAGGAAGGCGGTTAGTCTACGTCTTCTTTTTTTTGAAATTTATAGCTGTTATAAGAATCGCATCCGGTTGGTATTTATTTACTCTCCAAAATGGCTATGCTAGTATGATAATACCAACTTCTCAAGTTGGAATTGAAGGTTCGGAGTGATGACATTGTCCGGAATTGCTAAGAATCTAACTGATCTGATAGGGAATACGCCGCTGCTTGCACTCACCAATTTCACCAAAAAATATCATGTCGAAGCTAACATCATCGTAAAACTGGAATCTTTTAATCCGGCAGGCAGTGTAAAAGACAGAATTGGCTATGCCATGATCAAAGATGCTGAAGAACGGGGAATTATTCATGAGGATTCCGTCATTATTGAACCGACGAGCGGGAATACGGGTATTGGTCTTGCCTTTGCGGCCGCGGCGATGGGATACAGATTAATTATTACGCTGCCGGAAAATTTCAGTATGGAACGCAGGAAGCTCCTGGTTGCGCTCGGAGCGGAATTGGTGCTTACCCCCGCGAATGAAGGAATGGCCGGAGCTATAAGAAAAGCCGAAGATTTAGCGGCAATAACTCCTCATTCCTATATCCCCCAACAATTTAATAATCCGGCCAATCCGCAAATTCACAGAACAACAACCGCTGAGGAAATCTGGAGAGATACAGATGGCGAGGTAGACATTTTTATTGGCGGTGTCGGCTCGGGAGGGACGATTACCGGGGTAGGCGAATTGCTGAAGGAGCGTAAGCCATCCGTCCGAATCATAGCTGTAGAGCCTTTTCATTCTCCCGTCCTCTCCGGAGGCAGCAAAGGGGTTCACAAGATCCAGGGGATTGGCGCGGGATTTGTTCCGGATAACTTTAACCGGTCCATTGTGGACGAAATTATTCAGGTGAAAAATGAAGAGGCGTTCGATACGGCGCGTAAGTTAGCCCGGGTTGAAGGTCTGCTTGCCGGAATATCATCGGGCGCCGCTGTATTCGCCGCACTCCAAATCGCCAAAAGACCGGAAAATAAAAACAAAAATATCGTTGTCGTGCTTCCGGACAGCGGCGAGCGTTATTTGTCCAGTGATCTTTATCCGGATTCATAACGGTACATGTGTACGTAAGATCAGCATGAAGGAGTGACTATTATGGTAGAGAACATTTGGACAGGCAGCAAAGTAAGGTTGCGTTCAATAGTACCTGGTGATTGGGAGAAGTTTCATCACAATGATTATGATACTGAAACCGCCAGGTTATGCGATGTCACACACTTCCCGAGATCGGAAGAAGGCACCCGATCATGGGCGGATAATCAAGCCTCTCTCGGCCCTGATAACGATAATATTATGCTGGCCATTGAAACACATGAGGGCGAGTTGATCGGAAGCATCAATACCCACAGCTGTGATGCAAGGCATGGAACCTTTAAGTACGGTGTTGCGATATTTCGGGAGCACTGGCGGAAGGGTTACGCAGCAGAGGCTGTCGGGCTGCTGCTGCGGTATTATTTTGAGGAGCTGCGCTACCAGAAAGCAACGGCGCATGTTTATGCTTTTAACGAAAGCTCCAAAGCGCTGCAGGAGCATCTTGGGTTCCAGCAGGAAGGAAGACTCAGAAATATGCTGTTCACGAAGGGACAGCATTATGATGAGCTTGTCTACGGCCTGCTCCGGAGTGAATATGACCAGCTGAAAAAATAGGAAATCTGGCTGACAAGAGCAGTTAGAGGAAACGGCTTCTTGACGTAGAATTATTTGATTAGCGCGATTGATAATCAGGTGGGAGGTAATAACCTTGATTGTTTTAAAAATAATTGGAGTCTCGATTATTGTACTTGCGCCGGCTTATGAGTTCTATAGAAGACGTTTATGGAGAAAATCAAATTCATTCGACTCCTTTTGAGGAAGCAAGCAAGCCGGAAGTTGCCTCATACCGGTCCGAATGCCGGTGAATAGGGGCCTTTATATCAGAGTGATGAAATTTCATATGTGATTGCAGGAAACCGCCCGCAGAGGCGGTTTTTTTGCTGTTCTGAGCATAAGAAACTGATTTTGGCTGTCAACGATAGCCGTTATTCTTGCGTTATGATCAATTCATTTGGCGTTATGATCAATCTGCCTGGAACGAAATCGGCATCGGATTTGCTTTTTTGCTCATATCGGGAGAAGCCGGTTATCCGTTAGTCTGTGGAGGAGATGCATCTCACTAAACGACCAACGGAGGTTAGGGAATGAAAAGACTGTTCGCAACTGCCCTGAGCATCGTGATGCTGGGCACATTATTAATCGCGTGTTCTTCTAATGGGGGGAACGCCGGCAGCGGCAATACGAATACGGACAAACCGGCGAATGAGACAGAGACGCCTGCCGAAACGACTGCGGCAACTTACCCGATACAGACGGACGAGAAGCTCTCCTACTGGGGAGAGATCAACGGCAATCTGATCGGTGTCAAAGCATCGCATAACGAAATCCCGTTCTTCCAGGATTGGCAGAAGAAGACGGGGGTATCGCTCGAATTCACAGCTCCGCCGACCGGCCAGACGCAGGAAGCGCTCAACGTGATGCTGGCTTCCGGCGACCTGCCGGATATGATCGAATACAACTTTCTGGGCTTTCCGGGCGGGCCCGAGAAAGCAATCAATGACGGTTATATCCTCAAGCTGAACGATCTGATTGACAAGTATGCGCCGAACCTGAAGAAGTTCCTGCAGGAGAATCCGGACATCGACAAAATGGTCAAAACCGACAGCGGCAGCTACTATGCCTTCCCGTTCATCCGGGGAGATGAATATTTGCGCGTGTTCCAGGGGCCGATTATCCGCAAGGACTGGCTGGACGAGCTGGGTCTTTCCGTTCCGGAGACGATCGACGAGTGGACCGCAGCCTTGACGGCCTTCAAGGAAAAGAAAGGGGCGGCGGCGCCATTCTCGGTAGTCAGCAAGCCGCGCTTCTTCAATGAATCCGGCAACGGCGCTTTCCTGGGAGCGTTCGGCGTGAACCGCGGCTTCTATCAGGAGGACGGCGTGATCAAGTTTGGACCGTCGGAGAGCGGCTTCAAGGAGTACCTGAGCTTGTTCCGCGATTGGTACCAGAAGGGCCTGATCGATAAGAATGTTGCCACTGCAGATTCGAAGGCACTTGACAGCGGCATTGCTTCGGGCGCTACAGGAGCAACCATTGGTAATGCGGGCGGCGGCATCGGCAAGTGGCAGCCGCTTGTGGAAGCGAACAATCCGGAAGCGGTGCTGGTGGCTGCTCCCTATCCGGTATTGAAGCATGGAGATATGCCCAAGTTCGGGCAAAAGAGCATGGCTTATGCTTCCGAAGGAACCGTAGCCATAACGACGGCTGCGAAGAATCCGGAGCTTGCGGTCCGGATGCTGGACTACGGCTACAGCGAGGAAGGCAGGATGTTCTTTAACTTTGGCACGGAAGGCGTCAGCTATAATCTCGAGGACGGGTATCCGAAGTATACCGATCTGCTGATGAAGAATCCGGACAAGCTGGCTCCGGCACAGGCGATCTCCATGTATGCCCGCGCCAGCTACAACGGCCCTTTCATACAGGATAAGCGTTACGCCGAGCAGTTCTTCGCCCTGCAGACGCAGCGCGACGCGGTTACGACCTGGCAGAAGACGGACGCCAACAAATACAATCTGCCGCCGATCACGCCGACGCCGGAGGAGAGCTCGGAATTCGCTACCATTATGAATGATATAAATACCCTTGTGGACGAGATGACGCTGAAAATCATTTTGGGCTCCGAGCCGCTGGATCAGTTCGAGAGCTACGTTGCGAAGATGAAGTCGCTTAATCTGGATCGGGCGATTGCCATTCAGACTGCGGCTCTGGAGCGCTATAACAGCCGGTAAAAAATGAAAATCCGAAGGAGGGGTACGGCCTCTCCTTCAATCCGGATCGAGGTGAAGATACAAGTGGCAAAAGCGCAAGCGATGAACAGCAGGAAGCCGCTCAGCGCCCAGACGCAGCGGTTCGTCAAGAAAGGCCGGAACCGGTTCGCACGCGACTTCATGCTGAATAAATATTTGTACCTGATGATGCTTCCCGTTATCGCCTATTATCTGATTTTTCATTATGCCCCGATGTATGGGGCCCTGATCGCCTTCAAGGATTATTCACCGATGAAGGGCATTGTGGGCAGCGACTGGGTCGGGCTCAAGCATTTCTATGATTTCTTCAACAGCTATTATTTTGTCCGAATCCTTAAGAATACGATTATCATCAGCTTGTATTCCCTCATCTTCGAGTTCCCCGCGCCTATCATATTGGCGCTGCTGATTAACGAGGTTCGCAGCAGGGCATTCAAGCGTGTTGCCCAAACGATCACCTATATGCCTTATTTCATCTCGCTCGTTGTCATCTGCGGGATCATCACCGACTTTACGAATGCCGACGGCGTCATTAACCGTTTGTTCATGCTGCTGGGCTACGACGGGCAAGCGATGCTCCAGAAGCCGGATCTGTTCCGGCCGATCTATATTCTGTCCGAGATCTGGCAGCGTATCGGCTGGGAGTCGATTATCTATATCGCAGCCTTGATGAGCATCGACCAGGAGCAGTATGAGGCGGCGAGAATGGACGGAGCAAGCCGGTTCAAGCAGATTTTCTACATCACGCTTCCCGGCATCATGCCTACGATTGCCATTATGCTCATCCTGCGGATGGGCAATCTGCTGAATGTCGGCTTCGAGAAGATTATCCTGTTGTACAATCCCATTACCTATGAGAAAGCCGACGTGATCTCTTCGTTCGTTTACCGCAAGGGCCTGCTGGAATTCGGGTGGAGCTACAGCTCGGCAGTCGGCTTGTTCAATTCGGTCATCAATCTCGCGCTGCTGGTAACCGCGAACTATATCAGCCGCAAGGTCAACAAAAGCAGTTTATGGTGAGGTGAGCTATCAAATGAAAAGAGAGATTGGCCTGTTCGAAAGATTGTTCGACGCCGGTATCTATGCGGTATTGATCTTTCTCGTCGTTGTGACCTTATATCCGCTGCTGTATGTATTATTCGCTTCATTCAGCGAGGCGGGGCAGCTCATTATCCACAAGGGGATTCTGTGGAAGCCGCTCGGCTTCAGCTTCGAGGCGTATAAAAGCGTAATGAACAACCCCGGCATTCTGATCGGTTACCGCAACACGCTGTTCATCGTATTTGCGGGTCTTGCGGTTAATCTGGTCATGACTGCGCTCGGCGCGTATGTGCTGTCGCGGAAGAATGTGCTGTGGAACAACAGCTTCATGGTATTCATCGTGTTCACGATGTTCTTCCACGGCGGATTGATTCCGCTCTATCTCGTTGTAAAAGGAGTAGGGCTGCTCGATTCGTTATGGTCGACCATTCTGCCTTTCGCGGTCGGCACGTTCAATCTGATCATTATGCGCACGGCTTTTATGGGCATCCCTGACAGTCTGGAGGAATCGGCTAAGATCGACGGGGCGAATCATTTTACGATCCTGTTCCGTATTATCATTCCGCTGTCCATGCCGGTAATCGCCGTCATGATTCTTTATTACGCAGTAGACAAGTGGAATGGCTGGTTCTACGCTTCCGTGTTCATCAAGAGCCGCGAGCTGTTCCCGCTGCAGCTCGTGCTCAGGGAAATTCTGATCGCGAATTCCACGGACAGCATGTCGGCAGGCGCCTCGGCGGGCGACCGCCATCAGATCGGCGAGACGATCAAATATGCGACGATCATGGTCGCGACTGTGCCGATCCTGTGCGTATATCCCTTCGTGCAGCGTTTCTTCGTCAAAGGGGTAATGGTCGGCTCATTGAAGGGCTGAAAGCAGTATTTATATGAATCGTAACGGCCGCTTGGCACAAAAACCCGAATGGAGGGGATCCATTCGGTTTTTTGTGCGTTTCGTCAATCGCTTTGAACGTTTTGCATATTCCTTGGCCTTTGCATTTATAGGTATAATAAGGGTCTGACTCGGGTAACCCCTTGTTATCTACTCTACGCTTAGGTGAGGAGATTCTATTGAACATCCGACAGTTATGGAAGAAACGGAAGAGTATTATTTTTACATGGCTTATCTCTTATAGCACTGTCCTGTTCGTGCCGATCCTGATCAGCCTCATCGTCTATTCACAGTCGAGTGGGGCGCTGAGGAGCGAGATTCACCGCGCCAACGATTCCATGCTCAAGCAGGTGCGGTATACCATAGACAACCAGATCGATTTGATGAAGCGCTTGAACATGGAGCTGACCTGGAATGCCAAGCTGCAGACCTTGATGTATTCCAGCATGCCCGACGGAAGCGCGCAATTCAGCGCCTACGAGCTGGTGAAGGATTTCCGCATGTATCAAACCTCGTACGCCTCCATCGATGAATTTTATGTAACCTGGGAGCGGGAGGCTTCGGTGCTACGCCCAGGCAACGTCAGGGATATGAAGACCGCTTTCAATACGCTGCATCAGACCGGGAAGATGACGTATGAGCAGTGGCTCGCGGTCATCGGAGGATCGGAGCATAATCAGTTCATGGTGCTGCCCCATCTTGATTCGGCCCAGCCGAACACGTCAATCGCCTATATTACCCGTCTGCCCAAGGACCTGAACGGCAAGGAAACGGGAACGGTCGTCGTCATGGCCGATACAGTCCGGTTCCAGGCGGCGATCGAGAGCATATCGGGGTTCAGCGGCGGACAGGTGCTGATCCTGAACCGGAATAATGAGGTTCTGTTGTCCAATCTGCCGGTGCAGGCGGATGAGAAGCATATTCTGGAGCGTATCAAGGGAGGCGGTCAGACGATGCCCGCTTCCGCGAAGGACGGCAGTTCGGAGCTCTTTTATCTGAAGTCCGCCGTATCGGATTTGAAGTATGCGCTTGTCATCCCCAGCAGCATTTACTGGGAGAAGGCGGAGTATGTCAGGCAGTTCACCTACATCAGTATTCTCATCAGTATTATGGGTGCCGGCGTATTGACCTGGTTCTTCATGCGCCGCAACTACTCGCCGATTCAGCAGCTCGTACAGTCGTTGTCCGATAAGAATGTCTATGAGGAGCGGACGGAGTGGAATGAACTGAGCTTCATTCAGCGGGCGATCTCCACTGCCAGAAGCGAGAAGGAGAATATCGCCCTGCAGCTGCAAATTCATCAGAATGTGCTCCGCTCGAACATGCTGAACCGGCTGATGAAAGGCAAGCTGGATTCGCCGATCCCATACGAGGAAGCCTTCAAATCGTTCAACATGAAGCTGTTGTCCGATGAGTTTGCCGTTATTCTGTTCGTCGTGGAGAATGACGGGAGCCTTGCGGAAAATATGCCGGGGATCGATATCAACGAGACGCGGAAGCTGATTCATTTTATTATTACGAATGTGGTGGAGGAGCTGGCCGGCCAGCATCGTCATGCGGGTTATGTGGCCGAAGTGGACGATATGATGGTTTGCCTGGTTAATCTGGCGGAGCCCGATGACGGGCGCTATAAGGATGAGCTGCGTATGATTGCCGGGGAGGCCCAGCGCTTCCTCATGCGGTACCAGATGGATCTGACGGTCTCGATCGGTGGCAAGCACGCCAATTTGTCCGGCATCGCCGCGGCGTATCAGGAGGCGGTGGACGCCATGGAGTACAAGATGGTTCTCGGCAAGAAGGGGATTATTACGTACGACGACATCCGGATCGACCCGGCGGATCACTTGCAGTTCGGCTACTATTACCCGCTCCAGGCGGAGCAGCAGATGATCAATCTGATCAAGGCCGGCGACTTTGAGCATGCATCCGCATTCATGAAGGAGATTACAGACCGGAACTTCAACAAGCCGATCATGTCGCTGACGCTTGCCAGATGCCTGATTTTCGACCTTGTAGGGACAATGGTGAAAGCGATTAACGAGCTGGGCGACGGAGACAGCAGCGTATTGGGCGGCAATCCCTTGTGGATGGATCAGATTATCGCATGCGACACGATTCAGGAGATGCAGGATGAGCTCCAGGCCCTGCTCCGTGAGGTATGCGCTTTCGCAGCGGCCAGGCTGGAGACGAATGTGACGCACGAGCGGGCGGAATCGCTGCGGGAGCTGACGGCAAGGGTCGCTCACCATATCGAAGACCATTATCAGGATTCCAATCTGAATGTCAATATGATCGGCGAACGCTTCGACCTGAAGGGCAGCTACCTGTCGAAGCTGTTCAAGACGCAGACCGGCGAAGGGCTTCTGGACTATATACACAAATACCGGATAAAGCAGGCCAAGTGGATGATGAAAAGCAGGCAGGAATCGATCTCGGATATTTCGCGGCTGGTCGGCTACAACGATGCGGCTACCTTCATCCGCGTGTTCAAGAAGTATGAAGGCATTACTCCTGGCAAGTATAAGGAAATTCATTAATTCGCGACAAGTAGTGGGGAGGTCTGGGAAAATGAGAGGATCACGTCTTACCGCAGTGATAGCTCTTCTGCTGACTGCGGCGCTGCTGCTGTCCGCCTGCGATCGGCAGGATGCCGTTCCGCTTGCCGGGTATTCGCAAGGGAATGCCGTGCCGGAGCAGCAGACAGGTTCGGGGAAAGGGGCAGGGGCAGGCTTGCCTGGACATACGGGCGGGATCGGAAGCTATCCGATCCGCACCGGCAAAACGCTCACCTATTGGGCGGAGCTGAACGGCAATGCGGCCAGCATCAAGCCTTCCTTTGAGGACATTCCGTTCTTCAGGGAATGGCAGAAACGGACGGGCGTGAAGCTGCAATTTATCCAGCCTCCGGCAAATCAGGCGAAGGAAGCGATGAATGTGCTCCTCGCTTCGGGCGAGCTGCCGGACATGATCGAATACGAATGGGCAAGCTTTCCCGGCGGGCCGGAGAAAGCCATTAAGGACGGTTATATCCTCAGACTGAACGAAGCCATCGAGCGTTATGCCCCCAATCTCAAAAATTATCTTGGCGGGCACCCGGAGATCGATAAACAGGTCAAGACGGCAGACGGCAGCTATTACGTCTTTCCGTTCATCCAGGGAGACGACCGGCTGCGCACTTACCAGGGACCGGTTATCCGCAAGGATTGGCTGGATGAGCTGGGCCTTCCGGTGCCGGCTACCATTGATGAATGGCATACCGCCCTGAAGGGCTTCAAGGAGAAGAAGGGCGTCCAGGCGCCGCTGACATTCCTGGGCGTGCCAAGCCCGTTATTCGGTATCGAGAACGGCGCTTTCGTAGGTGCTTTCGGCATTAAGAAAGGCTTCTACCTGGATCAGGGAGAGGTGAAGTTCGGACCGCTTGAGCCGGGTTATAAGCAATTCCTCGCTCTGTTCCGCAAGTGGTATGAAGAGGGACTGCTCGACCGGAACATTGCGACGGTCGATACGAAGACGCTCGATTCCAATATGATATCGGGGAGAAGCGGCGCGAGCATATGGAATGCGGGAGCGGGAATCGGTACCTGGCAGCCGATTGTACAGGAGCGGGACCCGAACGCGAGGTTCGTTGCGGCTCCTTATCCCGTGCTGAACAAGGGTGACCGCCCGAAGTTCGGACAGCGGACCAATTTGTACTCGGGCAGCGGCGGCGTTGCCATCTCCAGCAGGAGCGGCAATGTCGAGGAAGCGGTCCGGATGCTGGACTACGGCTACAGCCCGGAGGGACATCTGTTCTTTAACTTCGGAATAGAGAATATAAGCTACACGATGGTGGACGGGTACCCGACGTATACGGATCTTATCCTCCGCAATCCGGACAGGCTTGCGCCCTCGCAGGCGCTTGCCATGTATAACAGGGCCAGCTACTTCGGGCCTTTCGTGCAGGATGTGCGATACCTGGAGCAGTATTATGTACTGCCCGAGCAGAAGGAGGCGACGCGCATCTGGTCGGATACGGATGCCGACAGCCATCTGCTGCCGCCGGTTCCGAAGACGGAGCGGGAAAGCGCGGAGCTGTCGGCGATCATGATGGATGTGACGACGCTTGTCGATGAGATGTCCCTGAAGATCATCCTTGGTATCGAACCGGTGGATGCCTGTGATGCCTATGTCGCGCAGCTGAAAGCCCTGCATATTGATAGAGCGATAGAGATTCAGGAGAAGGCGCTGGAGCGGTATAACCGCATGTAGCTGCATAATAATGCCAATGGTTCTGGTATAATGCAATCGTGCGGAATATGGAAAATGAAATGAGGTGGCTGATGAAGAAATTGTTCCGTTTTTTTCGGCATTTTATTTTTAATCGAACGATTTACCGGACGATCCTGTTTTCCTATTTGATCGTTAATCTGCTTCTTCTCCTGTTCTTCGGCATGCTCTCTATCCGGGACTCCACGAGAATGATGACGGATGAAATTATCCGTTCGAGCAACAAGGTGATGGAGCAGGCCGCCTTGGGCCTGAGCTTCAATCTGGAAGAGACCAAGCGTTCGCTGATCCTCCTGGCAGGGAATTATTCTGTCGCTTCGCTTATGCGTGAGGCAGGCAAGATGGAGATGATCAACCTGATTCAGCATGAACGCAATATTGCCGAAATAACGAAAGGCATTTATACGTACCAGTCCCTGATCAGCGATGTGCTGATTCTCGGCCAGAATGGATACGTGAACAACTTGAATGGCCGCAATTCCCTCCAGTGGGACTATGCCTTCAGGCAGCAGCCCTGGGTACAGGAATCCTTCCGCTCCCATCCGGACAACACCTTCTTCAGTCTCGGCGTACACGTACAAAACTATTATTTAAAGGATGATACGTCCCGATACGGGCTTCCGACCTTGTCCGTTAGCATGAAGGTGCAGGGCTTTCAGGGGGACACGGTAGGCTCTGTTATCGCCAATCTCGACCTGGACAAGCTGAACGGAATGTTCGAGAGGAGCACCTATCACAACAGAGGCAATATCTTCCTGATCGACGAGAACCACACCATTATCGTTCACCAGGACAGGGAGCAGATCGGCCACGATCTGAAATTCCAGGGAATCGAAAAGCTTGATTCCGATACGGGCGGCAATTTCACGGAGGAAATTGACGGGGAAGAACATCTTGTTATCTATCAGCCTACCGTCATTAAAGGCTTGACCATGATTGCAACCGTTACCATGAAGGAAATCTCCGATCAATCCATCCCGCTCAAATCTAATCTTATCCGCATTCTGTATCTTTGCATTCTGCTCAATACCTTGATCAGCGTGGTTATTACCTTCCGGATTTCGCGTCCGGTCAGCAGGCTGCTGATGACGCTGGACAGAATGGGAGGAGATGACACGCTTTTTGTTAAAAACAGGGACTACCGGTATCAGGAGCTCAATCATATCGGCACCAAATTCAAGGAGCTGATGAACCGCATTGAGCTGCTCATTCAACAAAATTACCTGACCCGGATCGCCTTGAAGGATGAAGAATTCAAGGCTCTTCAATCCCAGATCAATCCTCACTTTCTGTTCAATACGCTGCAGCTGCTGCAAACGGAGATCGTATGCGGGAATATCCAATCCTCCAATACGATCGTGCTTTCCTTAAGCAGCCTGTTTCGTTACTCCATGAGACAATCCGACGAAATGGCGGAGCTGGCGACGGAGCTAGCCCATATGAAGGACTATTTATTTATCATGAACAAAAAATACGAGGATCGGATTACAGTGACGTTTCATATTCCGGATCCTGCGGTCCTGGCTTACAAGATTCCGAAGCTCATCCTTCAGCCTGTGGCCGAAAATTCGATCCGGCACGGCTTTGGGGAGAACCGCCGGGAAGGCGCGATTCAGTTAAGCGTCCTCTCCGTTAAGCGCGGGCTGCTGATCGTCATCCGGGATACGGGTAAAGGGATGGACAGGCACAGTCTGAAGGCGCTGAGGCGGCATATTGATCCTGCCAGCCCAAAGCCAGGCAACATTGGACTGTATAATGTCAACCACCGGATCAAGCTGAAGTTTGGCAATGATTACGGTATTTATATCCGAAGCGACGAGAGTGTCCATACGACCCTGTATATTTTACTGCCTGTCATTCCTGGCGGAGCCGATTTGCGGAAAGGAGACTTTTAATGAAATTGCTGATAGCAGATGATCAAGCCTCCCTCCACACCTTCCTGGACAAAATGGTAGACTGGCTCTCGTTGGGGATTACTGAGATCAGACATGCATACGACAGCAAGGAAACGCTGCTGATTATTGAGCAATTCATGCCGGATCTGCTGATACTTGATGTGCAGATGCCCTTCATGAACGGCCTGGAAATGCTGAAGCAGCTGAAGCAGCCCTTCCGAAAACCGAAGACGGTTATTTTGAGCGCCTATGACGAATTTGAATTTGCACGGGAAGCGCTGCACCTGAGCGTAGCCCAGTATTTGCTTAAACCGGTGGATGTCGCTCTTCTGACGAGCTCCATCCGTGAGCTTCGCGCAAGCATTCAGGATGAGCAGCAAGCAGCGCTCGCTCATGAGCTGGGCCGGATCGTTCAGTCCTTATCCTGTCCGGCAGAATCGTTTGAGGTGATCTTGCGCTCGTTCCAGGCGCTGCAAATAAGGGAATATATGCTGCTGGATGTAGATGGCGGACAGCCGTCCGCCGAGTCATTGATCGAGTGGATTTCCGGGCTTGAAGATGCGATTATACCGGTCGTGCACCGGAAAAGCCCCGACGGATATGCCTGCTTGCTGGGAATGACAGCCCCGGTTCCAGCCATGCGGCTGGAGGAGTTGTACCGGCAATTATCCGATCAATGGCTTGAGCGGTTTGCGGATTCACAGGCTTCAATCGGGATCAGCACGG
Source organism: Paenibacillus sp. JT22N12 (assembly GCF_056269365.1). Taxonomy (NCBI): domain Bacteria; kingdom Bacillati; phylum Bacillota; class Bacilli; order Caryophanales; family Paenibacillaceae; genus Paenibacillus; species Paenibacillus sp. JT22N12. The sequence continues at coordinate 147,171 of NZ_JBWDNU010000014.1, forward strand.
TGGCTGATACTCCCGACAGATTGCTGGAGCTGTACAGGCAGAGTGAGGAAGCGGGCCTGCAGCGTTTCTATTCGCAGGAAGCGGTCAATCTGTACAAGGAAGGCTATTTCACGAAAGACTGGAGAACCAGGGAGCTTCAAAAATATGAGCGCGCGCTTCCGGAGAAAGTATCCTATGGCTTTCAATCCGCTTCGGTCAGCAAGCTTGTATCCGGGCTGTTCGATCATTTTCGGGAGAAGCGTCTCCATCCGGAAAACGTATATATGCTGATTCTCCACTATGTGTACATAACCGGACAAGCCTTGAATGACTCCGGTGCAGGGAAGACGGAATGGGCTGGAATAACACTCGACATGCTCAAAGCTTACCGGACGGCGGATAGACTTGAGCATTACCTTCAAGCCCTGCTTCACCGTATTGCCGATAAATCCGAGGCTGCGCCGCATGCCGGTGAAACGGTGCTGCAGGTGAAGCATTTCGTCGATCTCCATTACGGCGAGGATCTGTCGCTGCAAAGGATCGCCACGCTGTTCAACATGGATAAATTTCAATTAAGCAGAGCCTTCAAGCAGGAGCTGCATATTAATTATTGGACGTATGTGACGCAGGCAAGAATGTCCAAGGCCGCTGAAATGCTGGTCAATACGGAGATGAAGAACAGCGCGATCGCCGCTGCAACCGGCTTTGGCGACGAGAGCCATTTCAGCCGAAGCTTCAAAAAGCATTTTGACCTGTCCCCCAAGCAGTACCGGCAAGTAAAGGGAGGAGCGGAAAGCGGCAGTTGAATCCGGAGCAGCGGCCGGAAGATCAAATGACTCCTGGCTTACGCAACAAAATACAAATAAACATGCAACAATATGAATTCCCCCGTTGCGGCAAAGAAGTTATCATATGGCTTGTAAGTGCTTACAACCAGTATTGAAGGGGGAACTAATACGATGAGAAGAATAAGGTGCCTGCTTCCGATTGTTCTATTGACTGCTTTGCTGCTCAGCGCATGCGGCAGCGCCGGCGGCAATGAGCAGGGGGCGGAAAGCAGCAATGGGCAGACGGAGGAGAAGGTTAAGCTGAGCCTGCTTTCCTGGAACAATGAAACCGAAATGAAGCCGGTTCTCGACGGATTCAAGAAGAAGTATCCGCATATTTCCATTGATTTTCAATTCGCTCCACCCGTGAAGGACTATATTGCCAAGCTCCAGACGATGCTGTTGTCGGAATCGGCTACGGACATTTTCATGATCGCGGCCGAAAACCGGAATGAAATTATCGACGGCGGTCATGCGCTGGATCTGACGGATTTTCCATTCATGGAAACGATGCTGGACAGCAACAAGCCTATGCTTAGCAAAAACGGCAAAACCTATGCTTACACGCAGAACGGCTGGGTAGGCGGCTGGTATTATAACAAAGACCTGTTCACGAAGGCGGGAATTGAGAAGCTGCCTGAAAACTGGGATGAATTCGTCGCCCTCTGTCTGAAGCTCAAGGAAGCCGGCATTACTCCGATCTATGACAATATGCAGGACCTCACCCAGATTCATTCCGCGCTGTACGGCAACATGACTCTCGCGGCAGACGCAAATTTTGATGACAAAATCTTTACCGGAGAAAAAACATTTGCCGAAGGCTGGACGGAAGTGTTCAAGCTATGGAAAAAGGATCTGATCGACACCCAGATTCTGACACCGGATATGATCGGTCTGACAGGCGATCAGATTGAGAGTGAATTTACGCTGGGCAACGTCGCGATGTTCTTCGGCGGTCCATGGAGCATCGCCAAGCTGGAGGCAACGGAGGGGCTGAACTTCAGCATGATGCCTATACCGGGTCCGAAGCAGGGGGCGAATTATTATGTAGGAGCGCCAGGCGTCGGGTTTGCGGTCAATACTGCCAGCAAGCATCAGGAGGAAGCGCTGCAGTTCATTGAATATTTAAGCACGCAGGAAGGGCTGCAGCTGTTTTATGACGGAACGGGAGCGTTGATAACAGTCAAGGACTTCGAGGCCAAGGTGCATCCGGCGCTGCAAACCGCTTTTGAAGAAGGGCTGATGAAAGGAAACGTCTACCTGCCGATGGTAACGTGGCCGCGTCATCAGGAAGCGCTCCGCAATCAATTCGTCATCTCGACACAGGATATGGCAGTCGGCAAAATAACGCCGGAGCAAGCAGCGGAAGCGATCGATAAAAAGTTCGAGGAAATGGAAAATAAATAACAGTCATCGCGTCAGGGCAATAGGGAAACCTGCTGCTCTTTCGGCTGCTGAAAGGAGACAATCGTGACTAAGGTTCTTCGACTGCTACAGTACCAGATTTTTCTGCTTCCGATCCTGCTGGTCTACACGCTATTCACGATCTATCCGTTAATTCGCTCTCTGATTCTGAGCTTCACGGATTTTGACGGGTATGACAAGAATTATGATTTTACCGGACTAAAAAATTATATGAAATTATTTACTGACGACGCCATCGTATCGGGCATCTCGTTCACCCTGCTGTTTGCACTGCTGAGCACCCTGCTGATCACGATACTGGCCATCCCGCTGGCTCTCATACTGGATCAGAAATTTATGACAAGAAATTTGCACCGGGCCATCTTCTTCTTCCCATCCATTCCGAGCGGTCTTTTGCTGGCTTTCATATGGGGATTTATCCTGTCGCCCGTTCCATCCGGCGTTCTCAACACGGTGCTGCGTGAAGTCTTCCATGCCGGTCCGCAGCCGTGGCTGTCGGATCCGCTTCTGGCCAAGCTGTCTACCATTGTTGTGGCTGCCTGGGCGGCGGTGGGCTGGCATGCCGTGCTGTATCTGGCCTTCCTTCAATCGATTTCCAGGGATTATTATGAAGCCGCCTCGATCGACGGGGCCAACCGCCGGCAGCAGATCCGCTATATCACGCTGCCGCTGCTTGCGCCAGCCATGACGGTAAGCGTCATGCTGCTTCTTACAGGGGGGCTCAAAGTCTATGAAGTGCCTTTTGCCTTGACGAAGGGCGGTCCCGGCTTCGAAACCCATACGATTACACAGGTCATCGTGCTGCGCGGCATCACGGAGACCCAGTATGGGCTGGCTTCCGCGATATCCATTGTTTTCTTCCTGATTGTACTGGTCATCGCCTATTTCCAGGTTACCCTGATGCAGAAGAGGGAGGATCGGATCCAATGACGGGCGCAGTGAGAAGAAATTGGTGGTTTGACATTCTGATGCTGCCGGTCGGATTGCTGACGTTCTTTCCGTTCTACCTGGTTATCGTCAACACCTTCAAGAGCGAGCAGGAAACGGCGGCCAGACCGATGAGCCTGCCAACGACCTGGGATTTCTCGAATTACGCCCAGGTGTTCGAGCAGACTTCCATCGTCCAAAGCTTCGGCAACAGCCTGGTCGTGACCGTCGTGTCCGTCCTGCTGATGGTGCTGATTGGCGCAATGGCGGCTTACCCGGTCGTCTTCAACCCGGGACGCCTGAATCACTATGTCATGCTTTATTTGCTGCTTGGCTTCATGATTCCTTTCCAGACGACGCTGATTCCATTATTTCAGCTGATGACCGATTTGAACCTCGTCGACCGTCTTTACGGGCTGATTGCCTTGTATACAGGGGGTGCGGTGTTCGTCTTCTTCCTGATGCTCGGCTATATGAAAACGATCCCGAAGGAGCTGTCGGAGGCAGCCATTATTGATGGAAGCTCGATATGGGGAATATTCTGGCGGATTATTCTTCCCCTGCTCAAGCCGATCACCGTCACAAGCATCATCTTCCAGACGATGTGGATCTGGAATGACTTTCTGGCCCCGATGCTGTTTCTGGGCTCCCGCAGCAACTCTACGCTCGTTCTGGAAATCTACAAGGCAAAGGGAGAGTTCTCGGTGAATTGGCCTTTGTTCATGACCATGACCGTTATAACGCTTATTCCGATCTTTATCTTCTTCATCCTCATGCAGAAGCAGATTGTGAAAGGCATCGTAGGCGGAGCGGTAAAAGGATAGTCAACGAAAAGTCACGTCGTTGAAGACGCAGGAGAAAGTCTGCGACTATCCGATTTCCCGACGATGTACATGCCGAGGCGCGATTTCTGAACGGCGATTGTAATCAGCCATGAAAGAATGAATGCGACCGCTCCTCCCGCCCATATGAGCAGATGATAGGATATCGCGCCGTGAATCATCACTTCCTGACGCCAAAGGAGCAGGAAGAATGGATGGATGAAATATATGCCGAATGAGTACGTGCCGATCGAAAGCAGCGTATTGCGCGAAAGATGAAGACGTCCTCCTTCCAGCAGCGATGCGGCCTGCAGCAGAACGATGCAGCTGATTGCGGCGTAGGAGTAGTCGGAAACGAAATTGAGATAAGAGTAATACGGCTGCGGAATCCAGTGCGGATTTGTTTTCTGCAGCCACATTTGGCCGACATAGATAACGGCGGAGATGATAAATCCGGCAAAAAGGCACCATCTCCGCCAATCCTTGCTGCTTGCCGTAATGGTTTTCAATTTTCCGGCCGCATAAGCGCCCAGAAAAAAATAGAGCAGGTACGAGCCGATGAACGAGCCGATCCCTTTCATATCAAGAGTGTAATAATTTAACAGGTAAAAGGCCGTTTGGGCTGCTGCGCCGCACAGCAATGGATGGTTCTTGACGAATCGGATCCGAAACAGCAAATGAAAGAGCGGGAATGCCAGGTAAAATTGGGCGATGACAATGATGAAGTACAGATGGGGGTAACTGCCGCCGAACGGCAGCCCTTTAACAAAGCCGATCAGGCTGTCTTCCGCGGACATATGCTTGACGTATGAGTCGGCAGCTGAGTAGAACACGGACCAGATCAAGTAGGGAATAACGATCGTTTTCAGCCGTTTACGGTAAAAAACGAGCCAGTTTTGCTTCGTGCTCTCATCATAATGATAAAAAAGCAGGAGCGAGCTCAGGAAGAGAAAGGCCGGCACGGCAAAATGCGAGGCTGCATTAATAATCTTGTAGACGGGAAAAAGTGACGAAGCCGTCGACAGCTCAGTGATCGCGGACGACGTCGTATGAATTGCCAAAACGGCCAGAATCGCAAATCCCCTTAATATTTCGAGATAAGTAAGTTTTTCTCTCACCATACGCCCTCCGATAGCAGTTGATCTATATCCTGAACATTACCTCTCCAACGAAAGATTAGCTACTTACATATGGACATCCAGCGCGCCCTTCGAATCAGCTTACAGAATCTTCTAGCCAGTATGCCCGAAAACTCCCCTAGACATATTCGGTTCTCCTGGTCCCCTTATTCTCACTCCCGACGGATTCCGATTAGAAAAATCCAGAGTATACCCACATAAATAATTAAAATTATATGAATTCAGGTAATTATATTTAATTGTAAATAATTGTCATGAGATTGTCGTTATTTATCTTGTGCAAAAACGATAATACGCACTATTCGTGGCTGAAAAATGCAAAAGGATGGCACCAGATACTACAGCGTAAAAGCCGAGCTGCCTTATATGGCTATCTATGAAATAGAAACAGAGGACATTCCGAAAACGATGGACTGTTTTCAAAATAATTCACCCAACATGACATGGTCAAAATGCTCTGGACATGGATTCCATTCAGTCACAGGTATATGAAGTGTTGGAGTGAAGCGTCTAGAGGAAATATATCAAGAAGGCGATCGCATAGAGCATCCGGGAACAGACAGAGAAGAATGATATAAGATGCTATCCGTTATTATTTTTGTCAATGAAATGAATCTAAGAAGACATTTTGAGTAGAAAAAGTGAATCAAGAATTCTGAAGGGAATGGTAAGGATGTACAGAAAAAGGTCTGGTTCGTTACGGGATCTTCCAAAGGATTCGGATTAGCTTTAGTTAAGACACTGGTGGATAGGGGTTATAAGGTAGCAGCCACTTCAAGAGTGGTTAGAGATCTTGAGCTATCCGTTGGTCTGCACGACAATTTTTTTCCGCTTCAAATGGATTTAACAAATGATTCAGATGTCAAAACTGCAATTGATGCCACAATTAAGCGGTTTGGCCGATTGGATGTAGTTGTTAATAATGCAGGATACTGCCAGGTTGGACCAATAGAGGAAGTTCCAGATCATCTTATTCGGCAAAACTTTGAAATCAATGTATTTGGAACGTTGAATATAATAAGACACGCGCTTCCCCAGCTGCCGAAACAAAGGTCAGGTCATATTTTTAATATATCCTCGATAGCCGGATATCAAGGGATGGCTGCAACCGGCGTATTTAGCGCTACAAAGTTTGCCGTAGATGGAATGAGTGAATCTTTGGCGCAGGAAGTAGCGCCTTTAGGAATCTTTGTCACATCGGTTAAGCCTGGCTTCTTCGCACCAACTTTTTCTCTGAAGGATCGATTCGTGCTGGAGGCAATCCTATCGCCGATTATGAGACAATAAGAAAAAACCAGGAATCCGGCATCCGGAGTTATGATAAGAATCAACCTGGCGACCAAAACTGATTTGAAAAAAGTCTATGAAAACACTGAGGAGACGGATTTTATAGGAAGATCGCTGTGAAAGGGGCATGCTAGGCTTAAAGAATTTCCTCTGGGAGAGTTGCTGGATAGATTTATAATTGCGAGATCGCCTGTTGAGTTGACCACGTAGCACTGCTGAATGCCTGGAAATTTGTAATCGCTGCTTGAAAATCCTTCTCGCTTAAAGCTGCAGTGGCATCATATACAACAGCGGTTTGGAATCCATTTTCAATTAAATCTCTCATATGCGATTCTACACAAATGTTTGATAGGACACCTGCCAAAATGACCTTTTCTTTTCTATGCTGACGTAATTGGTAAACTAGATCATTGTTCTGCGGACTGGCAACCTTATGGGCGGTCGCAACGACTGTTTGGTTTGCCAAGATGTATGGCTTAAGCGATGGAACCCAGTCAGCTCCCACAGAAATGTGGTCATGATTTTTTTGATAGACCCGAAGCTTTAATAACATGTCTTGTTCAGCTCCAGTAAATTGCCAACCATAATCATGCGGATATATATAATGAGGGGATACAAAAAGCTGATACCCTTTACTCATGGCGGTCCTTATTAGAATCTCAAGGTTTCCTAGTGTGTTGTAATGCTCAATAATATGTTTAGTTAAAAAGTAGCCTTTCCCTCCAGGTGAAAGAAAGTCATTTTGTGGGTCCGTTATGACAATTGCTGTATTAGCAGGATGAGATTTAAACATTTTTCTCCTCCAATTCAGATTTAAATATATCTATTTTTTGAGTAACAATTTATATAATGATTCGGCTATCGTCGTTTATGAATATATATTAATGGAATCTTGGAGATATTCTGTTTTTTGATGGCGCATCGGTATTAATACAAGTGCAAAGTAAGACGAAAGATCCCGGCTAATGTAGGACTTCCGATCTCCAGGCCAATGAATTAGCAGACGATGATGTTTACACTGCTTACGCCTTCCTGGGCTCCACTGAATAAAAAAAAACCACTTCAGACGAAGTGGTTTGAATGATTGTTTCAGTGGAGCCTGGCGGGATCGGACCGTTGACCTCTTCGCTGCCAGTGTTAGTGATGGGGTTGGATCTGGCCATTTGCCCCCATTCTCTGTTGAATGAGTTAAGTGAAAGAGATTTCGCTCATATCTATCGTTATTAATAGCGGTTCCGGAATCATATGTTCATCTTGTCTTGGATAGACCCGGCGCCCTTGTCGGAACCATGATGTTTAGCATTACCGCTCGCTGCTTGTCCTAACTTTACGCGACAATAACAGGGCAAGGACCAGAATAATTGCAGTCAGTCCCACGAGTAAATAAAGACAGAGCATAAAGGCATCGGCGTAGGTTTGCATATGCGCCGCCGTCAGGGCGGGAGCGGGATTACCGAGCGCATTCTGCCAAACGATGCCGATGAGGGCAATACCGATGGTCAGTCCTACCTGCATCCCCGTCGTCAGAATACCGGAAGCCGAGCCGATATCGTCACTTCGCACCTTGGCCAGAACGATGTTGGTAATGGGAGAGGCGATGAATCCTAGGCCGATACCAAGTACCGCAAGCGCCGGAATCCATTCGTAGCCGGCAAACCCTATTCCCGCAAGGTGAACCGACAAGACCAGTGCCAGAAAACCGACTGCTGCAAGGACAGTGCCGAGCAGCAAGACACGGGGGCCAATCTTGGCTGCAACCTTAGCCGATACCAGGGAGGCTATGAAAATCCCAAGGCCCATCGGCAAGACGATCGCGCCGGCTTTCAATGGGTTGAAGCCAAACCCCACTTGCAGCAGAAAGGAGCTGACGAAGAAGAACGACCCGTACAGGAGGTACTGCAGGAAAACGACACCCATTCCCGTGGTGAACATTTTTTGCCCGAATAGGCTGACGTTCATAAGCGGAACGCGTCCCCGGCGCTTAAGCGACTTTTCGAATAGTCCGAAAACAATAAGAACGGGCAGTGCCAGGATCAAAAGGATAATGAGATAAGCCGGCCAGCCTTCCTTCGGTCCTTGAACGAGCGGATAAGCGAGCATGAAAAGTCCCAGCGCAACGAGAAAAGCCCCGGTCCAGTCGAGCTTGCTGCCGGCCGGTTCTCTGGATTCACTGATGAATGGCAAAAGCGCCATTAAAAGGATCCCGACCGGAACGGTGAAGAAAAAGACCGTCCGCCAGTCCAGACCGCCGGGATTCCAACTGATCAGCAGTCCGCCGATGATCTGTCCGGTCGCAGCCGACAGCCCTATGGACGCTCCGTAAAGCCCTAAGACCGGTCCGCGCTTCTCAGGCGGGTAGTGGACTTGGATGAGCGAAAGGATCTGCGGGGTAAGCAGCGCGGCGCTGAAGCCCTGAATGATACGGGCGGCTAAGAGCAAACCGATGCTTGGCGCTATCCCGCTTAGGAACGAACCGGCTGTGAAGCCGGCTACTCCCAAGAGCAGCAGGCGTTTTCGCCCGTATTTATCGCCGAGCCGGCCGCCGATAATGAGCGAAACGGCATAGGCCAGCGTATAGCCGGAAACGACGAATTGGACTCCGGCAAAACTCGTATGAAGGGCTTTCTGAATAGCGGGAGTCGAGACGCTGACAATGAAAACATTCGAGACCGTAATAAATACGGACAACAGCATGACGGCAAGCATCAACCGCGGCCGTGGTTTGGCCCTGCTTCTGCTGGCTGCGGCGCTCCCGGCAAGTTTGTGTGACTCCAACACGTCGGACATTAATATTTTCTCTCCTTTTACCCGAGATCTCCCCGTGACGGATTGGCTATGGCCCAATTTGACAGCAGCGGGGGATTTTCTGTAGAATTAGGGAGACAAGTCTGTCTCACATGCACTGAATGATACAGACAAATCTGTCTCATGTCAATGACCCATAGATATATTTCCTAATGACAGGAGGGAACGATGTGGAGAAGAAACGCACGGCCAAGGAACGGATTTTGGCCACGGCATCCGAGCTTTTTTACCGCGAAGGCATTCGTGCCGTTGGAATCGATCGGATTATCGAGGAATCGGACGTCGCCAAGGCGAGCTTCTATCGCAGCTTCTCGACGAAGGACGACCTGATTGTCGCTTATTTGCAAGAGCGGGGCAGGCTCGGCCGGGAGAGAGTGAAGGAGGCGGAGCTCCTTCATCCCGATTCGGCCAAGGAGCAGCTCTATATGCTGCTTCGCCAATTGGTCGAGCGGATGCGGCAGACGGGCTTCCGAGGCTGCGCCTACATGAATGCGGTTGTGGAATTCCCGGACGAGGACCATCCCGCGCATCGCCAAGCGGTCGAGAACCGGCTGGAGCAGTGGGACACCATCGAACGAATCGCCACGCGCGGCGGCGCACGCAAGCCGGACGAGCTCGCGTTCAAGATGCGGCTCATATGCAATGGCGCCATGTCAACATCCTATATGCACAAGGAAAGGTTCCGTCCTGACGTGTTTTTCGAAGCCGCCAAGCTCATCATCGACAGTCACTTCGACAAACGTCCCGGACAATAAACGGCTCAATCCGGGACTGCCGAATACGGAGCGGATGCGCTCGAAGTTATCCCGGCTCGGTTGCCGGATTCCGGCTAATTGTCCCGCGACGAGACAATCACCGCGTAACCTTTGGCGGTCAACATCAGCGCCGTCTCGCGGCCGATGTCCCCGCTTGCGCCCACGATATGCGCCACTCTTTTATGATCCAGATATGTGCGTCCTACGTCCTCTCCTATTATGCGATACGAATCAAATACGCATGCATATTCAGCTTCAACAGTGGAGCGATCATGGCGGTCCAGAACGTAAAAAGCAGATTGGCAATATTTATGCAAGTGTATTTTGCGAGCGGTACCACGGCGAGAGCGTGGATATTACGTGGCGTGACTATGATTAGTGTAAGTGGCTGAACGGTGAATTCTATAAACACCGTGGAATCAGCAATGACCAGATTTGTGTATTGGTTGCTCATGACCGTCAGAAGATGGCTTTCTCTGGTTCTTGTACGTATACGGACAACGAAATTAGGTGAAGGTATTAGAGGTCATGTATCTGATACAAACGTGCTTTGTACCGATTCATGGAGGGTATTCAGCTCATATGCGAATAAGAAGTTTTGGTTCAATACCGTTTCAAGCCCAATGGCTTGGTTTCGCTTTTTAGATAGCAAGGAATACGAAAAAACCATAGAAAATAAAAAAAACATGCTCGTATCTGCATGTCTTTTCTACATGTAATTAATAAATAACTTGCTTATAGTCATGTTAAACTGAATCAAGACGTAATATCATCGAAATTCCGCAAAAGGCGCTGCTCCAGCCCTTTTTCATTTGTTTTAAGTTCTTGCATGATCGGAATGCTCATATCGGTATTTGGGTTGTATTTAAAGCCCCAGTTCATAATGGCAAAGACGATCGGATACAGATCAAGCGCCTTTTGCGTCGGTCGGTACATCGTTTGTGCGCGGTTTGTTTCGCCTTCTATCTTGATGAGCAGGTCTGCTTCAGTGAGTGATTGGAGCCGTGCGCTCAAAATATTGGTTGCGATCCGTTCATCTGAAGCAAGAAACTCGCGGTAATGCCGCTTATTATGGATTAGGACATCGCGAAGTATGACGAGGCTCCATGGATCACCTAATATATCGAGCGAATATACGATGGGACAATCAGTCGAGGTTCGCTTTTTCATGTGCATGATTATACTCTCTGTACGTGCAATTTGCAAGTCGTGATTATGAAGCTGATATATGTGCTTGCATTATGCAAGTACGTACTTTATACTTTGATTGCTAGTCAATAATTAGCGATAAACTAAAATTGAAAGGAAGTTAACAAATGAATGGAATAAATTTTAACGTTGTGGAAGCAGGTCCTTTTAGCAGTCTGTCGGATGACCCCATCAAAGGCAAGTACTTTCTGAAGGACATGCTTGGACTAACTGGTATGGAGACTTCACTGAACCAACTTCCGGAGGGAGGATCTATCCCGTTTCACACCCATCGCGAAAATGAGGAGCTATACGTTTTCATTGGCGGGCGAGGTCAGTTCCAGGTGGATGGACAGATTTTTGATGTCAAGGAAGGAACGACGGTTCGTGTTGCCCCTGAAGGCGAACGCACAGTGCGCAATAATGGTACTGGCGACTTGTATTTCATCGTAATTCAAGTCCAGGCGGGGAGTCTCCGCCAATGGTGGAGGACGGATGCCGTCATAGTCGATAAACCAGTAACGTGGCAGGAATAGGATTGTAGGAGCTACCCTGGATTTAGATTTGAGTTAACGAAAGACGCTATTCGGCCCATGGCTGCACCCGGCTCCGACGGCCATCGCCGAGGCAGGTGCTGATGCGTGAGTCTGCGTCGACGCAATGCCGCCAGCGAACGAGAAGATAGACTGCAACTGGCAGCCGGCGTATTTGACCTGACTGCGATATAGACCAACTTTAACAAGGCTCTCATAAGCTTCGTTCACTACCTCGTATAAGCTTGGAGAAGCATTTAGTTTTGAGGGGATGTTTGTGTCACGATCCAGTGACATAAACATCCCCTCAAACGGTTCTAATGACACAAACATGTACGCATAAGAATCGCTAATTATTTGCGGTGCAATGCTCACTATGATCGCTACTGCATTGGTGACGACGGCCGGCGATAGCCGGCAACGATCTTCGCCATGAACAAATCCGCTCAAATCTCCTGCCTCGCCTAGAAGACCAGCTGGTGAATTCCTTCGGACAAAAAAAGGTGCGGTGAATGAACGCATTGGGATGCCTTTTGGCCATCCAGTTCCCTACCTAGCAGTTTATTCTGTGTCCCAGTGTCAGTTTATCGGGCATGCTGTGTGTACCGTACACGAATGTCCATGATCACTGTCATTCATACCGCGATCATTATTTGCATGAAACGACTGTCTCAACTTCAACTTAGAAGAATCGCGATACATAATTGAATGAAAAAAATGGAAACCTATCCCTATAATCGCTTATTCTGAGAGGAGAAAATGAATTGCGTCCCATCACCACGCTTCAGGTAGCAGCAATTGTAGTTAGTTCTACAATCGGAGGTGGCGTTCTCGCAGTTCCCCTTCTTGCTGTTCGCGCAGCAGATACCGGAGCTCCGCTTGTCACGCTGCTCGGAACATTGGTCGGATTATTCGGCCTGATCATTGTTACGGTGCTCGGCATCCGTTTTCCTGACCAGTCGATTATTCAATACAGCGAGGATATTATCGGAAGAGGCATCTCATTCGTGGCCAGCCTGAGTATTGTCATTTTCTTCAGTATATTGGCAGCTGCGATTTCCAGGGAATTTGGGGAAGTGGTTATCACCTCCATATTAAAGAGGACACCATTGGAAGTGACCGTTCTCGCGATGCTGCTGCTTGCAGCCGTATTCGCCAGAACGGATATTGTGACGTTCGCCAGTATCCATCTTTTTTACCTGCCGTTCATTATGGTGCCCGGCCTTACTATCGTATCATTGTCACTTAAGAACTCCCGCGTCCTGAATTTGCTGCCTGTATGGGGTAATGAGCATCACGACCTGTTTTTATGGATATTTACGATTGCCGCCTTGTTTCAAGGCTCCTTCATCATTACGATGGTTATCCCGTTCATGAAATCCCCAACAAAGGCCTATCTCTCCATGATTTGGGGCTGGGCTATACCCAGTTTGTTATATGTACTCATAGTCATTTCCTCCGTAGCCGTATTCGGTCCGGAAGAAATCAAATTATTGATGTGGCCTACATTGGAATTGGCTAAAACAACGGCACTGCCCGCCAATATATTGGAACGGCTGGACGCGGCGTTTCTTGCGGTCTGGGTGACTAATGTGTTCACGACGATGCTGTCGACTTTCTACCTTACGGTCAAATCCATAACCCAGATGTTTCATTTGAAGGAGCATAAAATATTTGCTTTTTTCATGCTGCCTTTTATCTTTCTGATTGCCATGCTTCCGCAAAGCGTGCTTGAATTATATGAGTTTGCAGAATATGCCGGAAAATTGGGATTGTATATTACCATCGGCTATCCCTTATTGCTGCTGCTCATTGCGGTAATTCGAAAAAAACGCGGAAAACCGGTCGCCGTCAAGAACAGCAACAGCTAATTCAGTCAAGTTTTTTCATACCATTCGAACCTGGATATAATGCGCGTCTCCTCCCCCGGCAATGAGAGGGGTGAATCCAGGGCATCCGAATTCTATTGAATCGACATGATGCAGAAAAGAATACCGCTGCGTTTTTGAACGCGCTGCAGTCCCAACATTTCGAAGAGTTGACCGAGCAATACGGGGGTTAGATGGATATTGAAAAAATGCGGAAGCTCCATGAGGAACAGGATTTCCGGCTGCTGTCCTACAACCGTATCCAGGCCGACTACGAAGACGGTTGTGTTTGCACAGGTCAAGTGCAGATGACCTTCGAGGTCGACGGAAATCCGCTGCATACGACAGCCATTCTTGCATTCGACTCAGACTATGAGCCGAAACAGCTCTGTGCTGTTACGCCTCCGGGAGTCAAGCGGGGCTCCATTCCCGAGTTATCCGGCTTGAACCTGATCGCCTGCGGGAGCGATTCGTTCTAAAGCTGTACAGGCGATGCCGCACAGTTGTCAGTATAAGCATACGGTTCAACGGCGCCAGCTCAAGCTCAACCCCGGCTTGGGTTTTTTTGTACAAACCGGTCTCTTCGTATTGACATAAAAAAATGGGGATTATAAAATAAGGATTGGCACTCAATGGATTAGAGTGCTAATCGCAATCCGGTTACTATTTAAGCAGGATGAAAATCTTTTTATAATTGGAGGAGAGATAAGGATGGCAGTAAAAGAGTTTAAAGCGGAATCCAAGCGGCTTCTGGATATGATGATCAACTCCATTTACACGCAGAAAGAAATCTTCTTGAGAGAATTGATTTCCAATGCCAGCGATGCAATCGACAAAATCTATTATAAAGCGCTAACTGATGACAATTTGGCTTTTGACAAGGACAGCTACTTTGTTAAAGTTACAGCCGATAAAGCAAACCGTACTCTGACCATTACAGATACCGGTATTGGGATGACCCAGGAGGATTTGGAAAACAACCTCGGCGTCATTGCCAAAAGCGGTTCTTTGGCGTTCAAAAAAGAAAATGAGTCCAAAGACGGCCATGATATCATCGGTCAGTTCGGCGTCGGATTTTATTCCGCGTTTATGGTTGCTGACGTCGTGACGGTTATCAGCAAGCCTTTGGGAGGCGAAGGAGCCTTCAAGTGGGAATCCCACGGAGCGGAAGGATATACGATTGAGCCTTTCGAGAAGGATACGGTGGGCACAGAGGTTATCCTGAAAATCAAGGAAAACACAGAAGACGAGAGCTATGACGAGTACCTGGAGGAATATCGTTTAAAGGCGATTATCAAGAAATACTCCGATTTCATCCGTTATCCGATCAAGATGGAGATTTCCAGCCAAAGGGTAAAGGAAGGCACCGAGAACGAATTCGAGGCTTACCAGGAAGAGCAAACGGTCAACAGCATGGTTCCCATCTGGAGAAAAAACAAAAGCGAGCTGACTCCTGAGGATTACGAGAAGTTTTATATGGAGAAGCATTACGGCTTCGACAAGCCGCTCAAGCATATCCATATCAGTGTCGACGGCGCAGTGAGATATCAGGCGATCTTGTTCATTCCTGAGAACATTCCATTTGATTACTATTCCAAGGAATTTGAGAAAGGCTTGGAGCTGTACGCCAACGGCGTGCTCATCATGAACAAATGCGCCGATCTGCTCCCTGACTTTTTCAGCTTTGTCAAAGGGATGGTGGATTCGGAGGATTTATCGCTTAATATTTCCAGGGAAATGCTGCAGCATGACCGCCAGCTGAAGCTGATCGCCAAGAACATCCAAAGCAAAATCAAGAGCCAGCTGCAAAGCCTCCTGAAGGATGAGAGAGAGCAGTACGAGCAGTTCTACAAGTCGTTTGGCAGACAGCTGAAATTTGGGGTTTATAATGAATACGGCCGCCACAAGGATGTGCTGCAGGATCTGCTGATGTTCTATTCCTCCAAGGAGCGGAAGCTTGTGACGCTGGATGAATATATCGCCAGAATGCCGGAAGACCAGAAATTCATTTATTACGCCTCCGGCGAAACAAATGAACGGATCGACAAGCTTCCACAGACCGAGCTGGTAGCGGACAAAGGCTATGAAATCCTGTATTTCACCGATGATATCGATGAGTTCGCGATCAAAATGATCATGTCCTACAAAGAGAAGGAATTCAAATCCGTATCCAGCGGCGACCTCGGCATTGAGGAGGACAAGGATCAGGATCAGTCGGATTCCGATGAGAACGACAATAAAGAGCTGTTCGAGTCGATGAAAGAAATCCTCGCGGACAAAGTAAGCAGCGTCAAAGCATCGAAGAGACTCCGCACTCATCCCGTATGCTTCTCGACGGACGGCGAGGTCACCATCGAGATGGAGAAGATCCTGAAGGCGATGCCAAACAATCAGGATGTAAAAGCGGACAAGGTGCTGGAAATCAACACGCATCATGCGGTATTCCAATCCCTCAAGGACGCTTATGGCAAGGACAAGGAAAAGCTGCAGCTGTATACGGCTCTGCTTTACAATCAAGCCCTTCTGATCGAAGGATTGCCGCTTCAGGATCCCGTGGAGTTCACGAACGATATCTGCAAAATCATGGTCTAAGCATGGTGGTTTAACAGGCGATAGGAGTACAGGAAGGGGCGGGCCGAAACAGGCTTCGCCTCTTTTCTGCTGAGTTTTGTCGTATTTTATTTTGGGTTGACTTCCCTCCGGGCATCTTATATCTTATATATAACAAATGGTTTTTTCCATTATTTGAAGAAGGCGTGATTGCTGTGGAACTTCCCAAAATACAAACCTCCAATTTATTCGATCAGGTATACGGTACGATGAAGCAGATGATTATCCGCCGCAGCTTCCGTACCAATGAGAAAATATCCATCCCTGTCCTTGCAAAAAATTTGGGCATCAGCATTACTCCGATCCGCGAAGCGCTGAATCGATTGGAAGCCGAGGGACTGGTCAAAACCGTACCCAAGGTGGGGACCTTTGTCGTGGGGATCGATAAGAGCTATGTGGAGCAGGTGATTGAGTTCAGGCTGATGATCGATTTCTGGGTGCTTGAGCAATACCGCACGTTCTCCGGGGAACGCTTCGACGAGATTGCTGCCAAGCTCGATCAGCTCACCCAATTCGCGGTCGAGGAGGTTGACCCGGCGGTAACGCCTATCGAGCAGTATGGTAATTTCGATATGATTTTTCATACGGAATTTATTAACGCCTGCGGCAATATTCAGATTCTTGAAACCTATCAGAACCTGATGAATTTCCGGATATTGACGGTCAGCGACCCCACACCCGAGCAGTACAATCTATCCATGACGCAGCACCGGGAAATCGTAAAGCAGCTGCTGCAGCAGGACTGGCAGGGAACCCGCAATGCGATCCGGCAGCATCTGAATTATTCCAGGCAAAATCTGACCGACTGGATCGAAAGCAATGGAGGGGAGGTATAAACCAAACCTTTCTTCAATATTGCAAACGGTTACATCATCCTCACCCAAGAGCCTCTATTATTCCTTTCCTGCGTTATCAATCCTCAATTATCAAAACTATCCCAGCCTATTTCCACTTGCTGCCCCTCCCAATACTCATTTTATATAGCAGCATCACAATCGATTATCCATTTATTGTATAAAGGAGGTGGTTTTTATTCGATAAACCTATAATAGATAGCTGACCACAGGCTGCTGCTTCGAAAAGGGGTTTGAATGCGTTCTGCGTTCCTAATCTATTCTACGGAGGGTTATGCATGAAAAAGATCAGCTCCATGCTCGTAGTTACGCTCCTTGCTTTGACCGCAATTTTATCTGCGTGCAGCAATTCGTCCGCGCCGATTGTACCTGCCAATAATGAGCCGGCGACCCAAGAGAACAATGGTGCAAATACGCCAGCGGAACCGGCAGCCGGTCAGGAACCGGCGGCAGCTGAACCTGAACATAAACAATACAGCGGGGAAATCGTCATTTCCCTGAACGGGAATTCCGATGATGTCGGGGATGCCAAAGCGTTCGAGGCTCTCGCAGCGGCTTACAAGAAGGTGCAGCCTAATGTGAAGCTGGTATGGGAGCCCAAGGGCAGCTCAGCCGGCGATTATCCGACCGTCCTCGGAACGATGCTGGCTGTAGGCAGCCCGCGTCCTGACCTGGTGGCAGGCAACTATGTACCGACCTATGACAAGTATTTGAATTTCGATAAGTACCGCTATCAGGTCAACCCGTATACCGGCAACAAGTGGGACGATGATCTGGACTTTAACTTCTTCGTGGCGAAGAATGCCAAAGGAGACCGGATCATGCTTCCGACGCAATCGGTCCATATTATGTGGTTCTACAACAAGGATATCTTCGACAAGCTGAACTTGCAGCCGCCGACCAACTGGGATGAGCTTGCGGCGGTATCAGAGAAGATCAACGCGGCAGGCATCATTCCGATTGCCTCCAACTTCGTATGGAAGGTGCCGCAGTGGGTGATCGAGATTTATCTGGATCAATTCACCCGCAATTGGCATGATATCGTCCGGGCGCATGAGGGAGATTACAATTACGACGACGAGCTGGACGGGAATTTCAAAGCGGATCCGAACGATCCTTATATTGATCTGAAATATAATTTTAATCAGGCCCGGATGTATAAAGCGATCAGGGACGGTCAAATCCGTTTCGATACACCGGAAATGGCCCAGATGGTCACCAACATGGCGAAGGTGTTTCCAAAATATGCGCAGAAGGATTTCTTCGTCAGCACCGACGATTATCCGCTGTTCCTGCAGCAGAAAGCGGCCATGATTATTGATGGCACCTGGAGCCTGCCGACAGTAAAGCAGGATATGGCTAACCTCAACGACCCGGCCCGGCTGAAGGAACTGAAAATTACAGATACCAGCTCGCTCAAGCCCTTCAATTGGGGAACATTCGAGAACCCGCCGATGACTGGAGATCTTGTGCAGGGTCCCGTACGGAGCGTCGAATCCGCAACAGGCGAATATGTGAGCATTATCGAGAAGAATCAGGCTCAAACGGATATGGTGCTGGATTTCGTCATGTTCTGGCTCTCCCAGCCCGGCTATCAGGCATGGGTCGACGGCATGGTGGCAGCCGATGAGTTCAATCCCGGCGGTCCGGTTATGGTCAAGAATGTGAAGGTCCCGGCGGAGATCGAGGAGATGTTCAAAGGGGTCAAAATGCTCGGAAACGCGGAGATTCCCCTCAACAATCCGTTATCCACACGCGTGCCTGACCTGGATAAGGCCCACTTTAATTTGTATAAGGAGGCGCTGGAGGGCAAAATCACGCCTGAGGAATTCGGCAAGAAGCTTCAGGAGTCATGGACCAAAAACTTTGACGCGATCATCAAGAACGCAGGGCTGACCGCCGAAGACATCGAGCATCCGGAGCGGGCGCCGGGGCAGTAGCCGCCCGGGGCAGGAGGGTATTATGCCGAACATAACACGGGAAAAAGGCGCGCCGATATTCGCCGGAAGAGGACTGCGGGCTGCCATTGGAACGCTTATCCTGCTCATCCTTGTGAATTTGCTGTATGTTCTCGTTTTTGCCTCTTCCGGTGAGCCTTACAAGACAGGCAGCCCGATCAGCGGCGGGAATGTGATGAAAGCCGCCGGGATTGACGCCCGGACGACCGCCGCAATCACTAGCGACAGCCGGTTAATCCTGCTTGACGGCAAGCAGCAGGTGCTCAGGGAGAAGAAGCTTGAAGGAACGGCCTCGGCGCTTGCCTTGTCAGCCGACAAGAGCAAGATCTATATCGGCACAAGCGACAGAAAGGTATATGTGTTTGATTTGACGCTGAACGAGATTGCCGGCTTCGACGTGAACGGCAGAGTCATCGGACTTGATTCGGCGGTAAACGGTGAAATGGCCATTGCTTACGGAATTGGACAGTATACAGACCGGTTCTGGGTCGGTCTGTTCGACGAGTCCGGAGCGGACCGGTACAAGACGAAGATCGGATTTGACGTTAACGCCGTCGCAGCCGGAGAGCAAGGCGTATATTTCGGCACCGCGGATTCCAAAGTCGGCTATTTATCCCCTGAGGGCGAGGAGCTGTGGAGAACGAATCTGATCCAGCCGATTACCCGGCTCAGTCTGAACGGGAAGCAGGAGCTGCTGGCTGGAGACGAGAGAGGCAATGTTTCGCTGGTCTCGGCCCAAGGGAAGGTTCTGTGGATCAATCATCTCTCCGCATACCCGATTACAATGGTCGCAGCGGTGGACGAAGCGGGACATATTCTGGCGGGAGATAAGGACGGGAAGCTGTTTGTGCTGAATGCGGAAGGCTACGCTCTTTATAATGCAGGGGTTTCAGCCGGTTCAATCAACAGTCTGATTGGCACAACAGGCGATGAAATTCTGCTGCTGACCGATCAGGGCAAGCCGGTAACGGTTTCCCTCAGCAGCGCTCTGGATGCAAAGAGGCAGTTTTATATTCAAACCGCCCTGATCGTCGTCGATGCGGCGCTTGCTATAACAGCCTTCTGCCTGTTTGTGTGGTCTGTTGCAAGCTGGCGTGCCGCCGTCATCCGCTTCGGCAGGAAGCTCAGGCGTTCCAGATCCGCCTATATGCTGCTGCTGCCTTCCATCATTCTCATTCTTATCTTTAATATTGCGCCGACACTGATGGCGGTGTTCTATTCTTTCACCAACTTCAGCTTGAAGGAGCCGCTCAAGGTGATCGGTCTGAGTAATTTCGTTGCAATGTGGTCCGATGAATTTTTCTGGATCGGGATATGGAACATGTTCCTGATCCTGATTACTTCGATTATCAAAGAGGTTACGATGCCGCTGCTCGTTGCGGAGCTGATCTTCTGGCTCCGCAGCAGCCGGATGAAGTACTGGTTCCGCACCGCTTATGTCGTTCCAAGCATCGTACCCGGCGTTGTCGGCATTTTGCTGTGGAAGATGATGTATGAGCCCGAAGTCGGCATGATCAATCAGTTTCTGGGCGTGATCGGACTTGACGGCTGGAAGCATGCCTGGCTTGGAGAGGAGAACCTCGCTCTCTGGAGTATTATTATGGCGGGATTTCCATTCGTGAGCATCTTTGCTTTTCTGATTTATTTCGGCGGTCTGATCGGGATCAGCAGAGATATCTACGATTCCGCCTCCATCGACGGAGTAGGCTCATGGGGACGCTTCTGGAAAATTGATCTGCCGATGATCCGGCCGCAGATCAGGCTGATTCTGTTCTTCACCTTCATAGGCAGCATCCAGGGCTTCGCCAATATCTATCTGTTCACCCGGGGAGGACCGGGAACGGCTACTTATGTGCCGGGCTTGCAGATGTACAATCAGATCTCGAACGCCAATTTCGGTTATGCTTCGGCCATCGGTTTTGTTCTGGCTGTCTTCGTCTTGGCCGGCTCGATACTGAACCTGCGGTTTTCCAAACAGGAAGGAGTCTAAAGAGGATGCCGAGGAAAATAAACGCAAAAGCGATCATCAGCTATTCCTTGCTGGCTGTTATCCTGATTCTTTCTTTTGTTCCCATTATTATGATGGTCTCTATGTCGCTGCGTGACAGCCTGCTCATATACGGAGATTTCTGGGGCTTGCCCTGGCCGCCGAAAATCAGCAATTATTCGTTCGCGCTGTTTGATCTGCTGGCTCCTGTCCTGCGGACCATGTATTTATGCGTCATCTCCATCCTTGGCATCATGCTGTTCGCGACGCTTAGCGGCTACGCGTTTGCCCGGCTCAGCTTCGTTGGCCGGAATATGATGTTTTGGGTCATCGTCATGCTGATGACGGTCCCCGGGGTACTGCTGCTGACACCGAACTTCGTGCTTGCCGACTGGCTGCATCTGAAGAACAGCCTGGAGGGGCTGGCTGTATTCTACATTGGCGGCGGCCAGCTGTTTGCGATTTTTCTGCTGCGCACCTTCTTCACCTCCCAGCCCGAGGAAATGTTCGAAGCGGCCCGGGTGGAGGGCGCCAGCGAATTCCGCTGCGTGTGGTCGATCGCGCTGCCCCTGGCGCGTCCGATTCTGATCACGATCGCGATCATGAATTTTCTATCGATTTACAACGATCTGATCTGGCCCATGCTGATGATCAGCACGCCGAACCTGCAGACGATTTCCATGGCACTGGCCAGTTACGCGCCGGATGCCGGGAACTCGGTAGGCAAAATATCCCGGCCGGATCTCGGCATTATTACATCGGGCTATGTATTCGCCTCCGTGCCGCTGCTCCTGATGTTTACGCTCGGCATGCGCTATTTTATCGAAGGACTTACTTCGGGCTCTATTAAAGCCTAGAACGGGCAAGCAGATAAGCAGGCTGCAGTGAATCGGCAGGCTTAGCCGGGTTTAGGCAAGGGCAAGGCAAACACGCTTGTAACACTTGCGAGTATCGGAAGACGTTTCTGTATGCGCAGCCATTCTATAATGACTTAGCTATTAAAGAATTACAGAAGGAGAGAGAGCATGAGCATAAACGAGCTGTATATTTCCACTTCCGGCAATGACGCCTGGTCAGGCAGACAGCCGGACCCCGGCCCTGACGGGAAAGACGGCCCTTTTGCCACAATCGCCGGAGCGCGGGATGCCATCCGCCGGCTGAAGAACTCGGCGATGCTGTCAGGACCGGTTACGGTATGGCTTCGGGGCGGCGTTTACGAACAGACGGAGCCGGTCGTATTTGCGCCCGAGGACTCGGGACCGGTCACGTACGCCGCCTATCCGGGCGAGCAGCCTGTGGTGGATGGGGGCTGGCGGATTACGGGCTGGCGGGAAGAGACAGTGGGCGATATACCGATGTGGATAGCTGATGTTCCGGAAGCGGCCGGAGGCAAAGGGTATTTCCGCCAGCTGTTCGTGAGCGGAGAGCGCAGGCCGAGGACCCGTCTGCCCAGGCGGGGCTTTTATTGGATGAAGGATGTGCCGGGCACAGGCTTCCACAGCGGAAGTATGACGAGCGATCTGTTCGCCGGTACGGATACGTTCGTTTGCTCACCAGGCGATATCGACGGCTCCTGGCGCAATATGAACGATGTGGATGTCGTCGCCGTCCATTACTGGATCGAAGAAAGAATGCCGGTGGAATCCTTCGATAAACTCACGGGTGAGGTGAAGTCCAGCCGGAGGAGCATGTTCGTGCTCAAAGACGATGTGGCGAAGCGGTACGCCAAATATTATGTGGAGAATGTATTCGAGGCTCTGACCGAGCCCGGGCAGTGGTATCTTGACCGCTCGGCCGGCAAAGTCTATTACATCCCGCACCCGGGTGAAACGCTGGAGGAAACGGAGTTCGTCGCCTGTTCCGCGCAGCAGCTGCTGAAGCTGGAAGGCAGGCCGGACGAGGAGAAATATGTGGAATACTTGTCCTTCAAAGGACTTTCCTTTGCCCATACGGATTGGGTACAGCCCAAAGGCGGGGGAGAGCGGTTCGAGCGCCCGGGAATCGATTTTGCAGCGGCACCTCAGGCGGCATTCCATATTCCCGGCGTGATCTATATGCGCAGAGCCCGCTATTGCGCAATCGAGGATTGCCGGATTGAGCGAATCGGCTGGTACGGCGTCGAACTGTCCGAGGGCTGCCTGTCCAACCGTATTGTCGGCAATACAATCGCCGATATGGGAGCAGGCGGGATCAAGCTGGACGGTGCGGATGCGGATGGCCCTGTGCTGAGGCGTACGGGAAACAACCGGATTACGGACAATCATATTCACGGCGGCGGGCGTATCTTTCACAGTGCCTGCGGCATTCTCTCCGTGCATTCGTTTGGCAACAGCATCTCGCATAATCATATTCACGATCTGTATTACACGGGAATTTCCTGCGGCTGGGTGTGGGGATATGCGGAGAATGTATCGAAGGACAACCGGATCGAGAAGAACCATATTCATGATATCGGCCACGGTCTGCTCAGCGATATGGGCGGCATCTACACGCTTGGCGTCCAGCCGGGCACGGTTATCCGCGGCAATCTTGTTCATGATATCGAAAAATGCAACTATGGCGGCTGGGCGATTTATCCGGATGAAGGCAGCTCGCATATCATCATTGAGAATAACGTATGCTTCCGGACGACCAGCCAGGTTTTTCATCAGCATTACGGCCGGGAAAATATCGTGCGCAACAATATTTTTGCCTTCGGCCGTGAAGGCCAGGCGTCTCTGAGCAGGGCGGAGGGTCATAATTCCTTAACATTCGAGAAGAATCTGGTCATTGCCGACGGGCAGCCAATCTTCGTTGCGGGATATGCCGGCCATTTCGACAAAAAGGGCTTTTACAGCGATCTGAATCTGTTCTGGGACGTCTCCGGCGGTGAGCCGCTATCCGGCAATCAAAAATTCGATGAGCAGGCGAATTTCTCGCTGGACGACACCCGGTCCATCGAGGATATGAGGCAGCTGGGTTATGACCTTCATTCCATCTATGCCGATCCGCGCCTTGTGGATGCGGCAGGGGGAGATTTTACGCTCAAGGAGGATTCGCCGGCATTCGCACTTGGGTTCAAGCCGATTGATCTGTCCGATGTCGGCCCCCGCTCCGCTGCTGACAGGCAATAACGTAAAACTACCGGTTTCGGGAGATGAAGAAATGAGCGTTCAGGGTAAAGCCGCGATTATAACAGGCTCAACGAGCGGGATCGGTCAGGCGGCGGCCGAAGCATTGGCGCGTCACGGCGCGAAGGTGTTGGTATGCGGCCGGGATCAGGCGAGAGGGGAAGAGATCGCCAGAAGCATTACGGAGAGCGGGGGCGAAGCCCATTTTGTAAAAGCCGATCTGGCAGACCGCGATGCGCCGGCCCGGCTCGTTCATGAGGCGGCAGGCCGATGGGGAACCATTGATATTGTCGTCAACAATGCCGCTCTCGTCTGCAACAAACCGGTTGAAGAGATCGTGCATGAGGATTGGGACAGATTGCTTAACGTCAATTTGAAGGCCCCTTTCTTCCTCATACAGGCAGCGCTTCCGTGGTTGAGGGAAAGCCGGGGCAGCGTCATCAATATCAGCTCCATCAACAGTATCCGCAATGACAGCAATAACCTGGTCTATGACACGATAAAAGCGGGATTGAACCATATGACGCAGGGGCTGGCGCTTGATCTGCGGACAGCGGGCATCCGCTTCAATGCGCTTATGCCCGGGGGAGTTGCAACCCCGCTGCTCAATCAGTGGTTCCGGCAGTTTACGGTCAATCACGAAGAGGCGGATCGGCTGGCGGAAGCCGCCAAGCACGGGCCGCATGTGGGGACGCCGCGGCAAATTGCCGATGCCGTGCTGTATCTGGCAGGCAGCCGGTCATCGTGGGTGAATGGAGCGGTCATTCCGATCGATGGCGGATATCATCTGTAATCTGACGTCCACATTTTATGAATAAGAGGTGCGATAACGATGACAGTCAAACGACAGCAGGTTTTGTTTCTGTGCCTGACCAACCCGGAGCTGAGCTCCAAAACGGTGGCGTGGGCGCTTTACGACGGTGCATCGGCTGAAGGGGACAGCCGGATGGAAACAGGTGATTCCGCGATTCCTCCCTATGACTCGGTGCTGGATGCCATGAGGGACGGATGGAAGGTCATCCAGGCTCCCCAGCTGCCGTATTTCATGCATGGCCATGAGAACGAAACGGGCCATCTGCCCTGGGAATATTTGCTGGAGAGGGAGGTCGGGATCAATGGTCAGCAAGGCGAATGAGCATCTGCTTGATGCGCGGCAGATGGCCCGCTTTTGCAGTGACGGGCTGCTTGTATTGGAGGATCTGGTTCCGCAGGAGCTGAATGAGGCGGTTTATAAGGATGAATTGACAGTTGAACCGCAGGGCTACGAATTCTGGAACAGCTCGGAGGCGATCCGCAAGGTTTTCGGGCTGCCCCAGGTCAGAGGCGTTATTGAAAGTCTGGTGGGCCGAAATTATGTTTATGACCATTCTTTTCTGCATACCGTCAAGCCCAATAACAGCAAATCGCAGAACTGGCATGTGGATTCCGGCGTCATGAATCCGAATCCCCACAACTTTGACATCCAGGCCTTTTATTTCGCCCATGACACGCCAGTCGAAATGGGTCCGACGCTGGTGCTCCCCGGTTCCCAGCTGCGCCGGGCCAGCTATTGGAGCATTTCGCGCTACAAGAATATCGCGGGCCAGCGCCATCTGGCATCGAAGGCGGGTACGATCGCCTTCATGCACCAGGATATCTGGCACTGCGCGCAGCCCAACCAAACGGACAAAACCCGTTATGTGTTCAAAATCCGCCTGAATTCCGTGGAGCAGCAGCGCAATCTGTTCAATACCGACGGCTACGACGACCCTGAGGTAGTGGAAATTTTAAAAACCCGGCATCCCTGGTACGGTTCGGACTGGCAGAAGGAATTCTATCAAAGACTGGATTTCTGGCGCTATCTGGTCGGCAATGATTATATTTTGAAAAAACGCTAGATGCATGTTAAAGATATCCTTATACATTCCAACGGGGAGATGCAGGCGATGATAAAAATAGCGGCAGAGGAGAGCTGGGCTCCTCCGCATTGGGCGCTGATGGAGAGACTGCTGCTTGATTCGCTGAATCAGGCGGCGGCCGAATTCGTAAACCGTTATACCCGCGCCGACGGCACGCTGATTTGGCGGCCGGATTGGCCCGGCATGGATGGCTCGGATGATCCTTATGAAGGCTTCATGTATCTGGCGCTGCTGTATGTGCTGGGAGGAAGCGACGAAACGCTGGAGCTGGCGCAGAAGCTGTGGGAAGGGATTACGTGGCAGTGGACGCAATACGGTCAAATCTCCCGCGAATTTGATGCCTATTACGATTGGATGCATCACGGCGAAGGTTATCTTTATTTATATTTTCTCGGCCTTGCAGACCCGGGCTATTTGAAGAACAGGCAAAGAGCGATGCGGTTTGCCGCCATGTACACCGGCGATGACCCGGAGGCGCCCAATTACGACAAGGAAAAGCGGCTGATCCGCTCTCCCATTAACGGGAGCCAGGGGCCGCGTTTCAATTTGACGGAGGAGGATTGGAGCACGCACCGCGGCATACTGGATCATTATCCCGCTCCGTTCGAGGATTTGGCCGGCGTGGATTATGCTTCGGGCAGATGCGCCTGGTCGGATGATGGGGTCTATCGGGAAATTATCCGGATGATGAATGAGCGGATGGCCAGAGGGGATGTCCCGCTGAATCTGAACGCGACGGGAATGGTCGCGAACGCTTATATGTATTCCGGGCAGCAGCAGCTTCGCGACTGGGTACTGGAATATGTCGATGCCTGGAAGGAGAGAGCCGAGACCAACGGCGGCATTATGCCGGACAATGTCGGCTTGAGCGGCATAATCGGAGAATATATGGACGGCAAGTGGTGGGGCGGCTACTATGGCTGGCGTTGGCCCCATGGCTTCATAACCATTATCGAACCGCTGGTCAATGCGGCATCCAATGCCGTTCTGCTGACAGGGGATATGGAACGGCTGAATGTGGCCCGGGACCAGCTGGACCGCAATTGGGAGCTTCGGAAGTCCGTGAATGGCCGTTCATCGGTTCCGTATAAACATACCGACGCAGGATGGACGGATTACCGCCCCGCCGATCCTTTTATTCCGATCCATCTCTGGTTCATCTCGATGGCGGACGAGGATCTGGAGCGCATCCGGCGGATTGGACTGGATGGGAGCTCTCTTGGAATCACGATTCCCGGCGTATCGGGAACAAGCGCGGAGACGAACAAGAGCACCAAGCATTACAACGGCAATACGCTTCCATGGTTTCAATACATGCAGGGAAACAATCCGGGTTATCCCGAGCGGATACTGGAGGCCAACCATCGGCTGATCGGCAATCAGCTTCATAAAATGCGTTCACCTGAAGGCGATCCTGAAAAGTGGCGCTCGGACGGCTTCAATCTGGAGGATCTGTCCAGCATTCATAAATGGCAGGAGATGTGTCCGGTTTATTTTGAAGGACTTCTGCAGACTACGCTTGGCGCGCCCATGCATATTTCCCATGGCGGCCTGCAGCATGCCAGCGTCCGGTATTACGATGGCGTAAGGCAGCGGCCGGGACTGCCTGAGGATGTCGGAGCTCTTGTGGAATCCATCTCCGCTGGCTCGCTGATGCTTCAGCTGGTGAATCTGAGCTTGTTTGAGCGCAAGGAAGTGATCGTGCAGGCAGGCGCGTTCGGCGAGCACCGGTTCGAGGAAGCCGTTATGTTCAACGGGCAGGGCGGGGAAATCCGGCGGATTGAAGTAGGGGATAAGTGGCTGAGCGTGGAGCTTGCGCCGGGCTCGGGAACCAGACTGGAGCTGTCGCTGGCGCGTTATGTCAACCGCCCGACCTACGACCCGGTGTGGCCGGATCCGAATAAGGTGGAGATTCTTACAGGGAGAAACCCATAGGCAGCTTAAAAATGGAGACCCCGTGCCGATTCTGAAGTGCACCCCTTAGAATAGACATTGGAAAAACCCCCTGGTTATTCCGATGAATTCTAAGGGGTGCATTTTTATGGCGATTAAAGGACAAAAGTATCAATACTATCCAG
>NZ_JBWDNU010000013.1:0-180351 GCF_056269365.1 Paenibacillus sp. JT22N12
TCCCTGACGGGACCCACTTTTACTTTTTCTGCGCTCGGGGCACCTGGTGTTCCTTCGGAACTGGAATAACGTTTGGGGAACAGAGTGCGCATCAGCACGACTATTATGGTTATTAGTTTCGTCCCTGACGGGACCTGTTGCTGCCCCCTAAATCCCCCGGAGAGGGACCCCAAAGGGTTCCGGCCCTCTGGACTCCCGGCCGAATAACGTTGGCGATGCTGACAAGCGGGTTAGCTGCTGCGAGGTCGCCTCGTTTTTCGTCCCTGACGGGACCCACTTTTACTTTTTCTGCGCTCGGGGCGCCTGGTGTCCCTTTGGGACTGGGATAACGTTTGGGGTTCAGAGGTGCATGCATGCAACTATTAAACTTTCACGTGTTCGTTACTGGAGATTGACAAGTAAACTTATCAAATTTAAACATCACTTAAAAACCGGCTCTGTCACACAACGTTATTATGGGACGCAGTCCACCAGGCGCCTTGGGAGCAAAGAAAGGAAGTGTGTCCCGCAAGGGACGAAAACGATCCAAGGTAAGCAGTGACTTCCATGCGTTTCTCTGTAGCGACAACGTTATTCATTCCGGGTGTCCAGAGGGCCGGCGGCCCTTGGGGTCCCTCCTGTGGAGGGATATAGGGAGGGATATACAAAGAAAAAAACCTACAAACAATGTTGTAGGTCCATCAATAATATATTCAAAAAAGGGGGTCGACCTTTATTATAGGTTCAACATGTTATAGGAACATTGAAAATAAGTTACATTTTCATTACAAAATTAAAAGCGTTTCCTTTCACACTTCACAACCATGCTCGGCAATCCAAAAAAAATTACCTACATGGAGATGCAAGCAATGTTGGATTAGAGAAAACATCACAACATTCCCCGCACAAGACAAGAAAGAGGCCTCACTTCAGCTACGGCCTCTCCTCTCTTGCACATCCTCAACTGCTGTGCTCGCCCTGAGTTTCTCGGCGTGGAGCCACTGCCCCGCCCATCCATTCGGCAGCGATCTCCTCCTCAAGCTCCGAGAAGATCAATGCTTCCCGGCGGTCCGCCTGAAGCAGTCTCCTGGAGGATCGTTCCATACCTTGCTCCTTACGCGACCGGTGCATGGCGGCAAACCCCTTTTCACCCATTTACTTAAAAAAGTCGTCCAGAGTCCGTAAGGCGACAGATAAAAAGATCTGTCGCCAAGTCTCAAGGAAAAACCGCAGCCGGGTTATGAATTCTCCATTCCCGCTGCATCGCCTTTTTAAGCTTATATGGTTATTAGTGTTGCCCATGCGCCCGGAATTAAGCCGTGTCCGGCCGGTTTGGAATAAATTCTCTTCCTGACTCCCTTATTGCCCGCTGTCCAATAAAAGAGTGACTGGCCCCCAATTGACCAGAGAGACATCCATCATTGCCCCAAAACGCCCCGTCTCCACATGAAGTCCACTGGACCGCAGCACCTCGTTAAAGTTTAAATACAGCGCTTCGGCCTGCTCCGGCTTGGCCGCAGCCATGAAATTGGGACGTCGGCCCTTTCGACAATCGCCGTACAGAGTGAACTGGGAAACCGATAAAATGGACCCTCCGGCATCAAGAATGGATAAATTCATTTTATCGCTGGTATCTTCAAAAATCCGCAAGCCCGCAATTTTATCAGCCATCCAGCGGACATCGTTTTCGGTATCTTCATGCGTAAGACCTACCAACAGGACAAGACCTTGCTCGATGGAGCCGACCGTCTCGCCATCGATGGTTACGGCCGCATGCTTGCTGCGCTGCACAACGACTCTCATATGTCTATAACCCTCTCCATTACCTATTGCATGATCCGATGGACCGAATACACATCCTTCACACGCTTGATCTTCTCCACAACAGACTGCAAATGTTCCAGATTACGGATCAGGATGGTCATGTGGATCATGGCCAGCTTGTTCTTGTCAGAACGTCCGGACACCGCGGAAATATTGGTTTTGCTCTCCGACACGGCCTGCAGTACTTCATTCAGCAAGCCGCGGCGGTCATGGCCGGTAATTTCAATATCCACACTATAGTTGGCCTCAATGGACTGCTCCCACTCCACTTCAATAACGCGTCCCGCTTCCTCGCCGCCTTCACCGAGTGGAATGTTCTGGCAATCCGCCCGGTGAACGGATACGCCGCGGCCCCGGGTGATATATCCGATAATATCGTCGCCGGGGATCGGATTGCAGCAGCGCGCAAATCGAACGAGCAAATTATCCAGGCCTTTGACCGTAACACCATGGGTGGGCCGCGTCTTGCGCTGCGCCGGTGCGGTCTTGACATCCTTCTTCTCATTCGTCAATTCAATTTGATTGGCTTCTTCTGCTTCTTTGCGCATTTTTTCCGTCAGCTTGGTTACAATCTGGGCAGCTGTAATGCCGCCGAAACCGATCGCGGACAGCATATCGTCGATATCGTTAAAGGTGAATTTGGCGGCAGCTTCCTGCAGCTGCGAATCGCTGAGCCATGCCGGGGGCTCCAGCCCCAGACGTTTCAGCTCGCGCTCGAGCATGTCACGACCTTTCTCCACATTCTCTTCACGGCGCTCTTTCTTGAACCACTGCTTGATTTTACTGCGGGCATGAGAGGATTGGGCGATTTTGATCCAGTCCTGACTGGGGCCGTAGGAATGCTTCGAGGTGAGAATCTCAACGATGTCACCGGTCTTCAGCTTGTAGTCAAGCGGGACGATTCGTCCGTTGACCTTGGCTCCGATCGTACGGTTGCCGACCTCCGTATGAACCCGGTAAGCGAAATCCAGCGGTACCGCACCTGCCGGCAGCTCAAAGACTTCCCCTTTTGGGGTAAATACAAAAACAAGATCGGAAAAGAAATCCATCTTCAAGGATTCGACAAATTCCGATGCGTCGCTGGCCTCATGCTGCAGCTCGATAATTTCACGGAACAGCGTCATTTTATCCTCGAAATAGCCGCCTGGCACTACGGCCCCTTCCTTGTAGGCCCAGTGGGCGGCAATCCCGAATTCGGATGTGCGGTGCATGTCCCACGTTCTGATCTGCACCTCCGTAGGCTCCCCTGTCGGTCCGATCACTGTCGTATGGAGCGACTGATACATATTGGCTTTGGGCATCGCGATATAATCCTTGAAGCGGCCAGGCATCGGCTTCCAAAGCGTATGAATAATACCGAGTGTGGCATAACAATCCTTGATATTATCCACAATAATACGAATGGCGAGCAGATCGTAGATTTCGTTGAACTGCTTGCTTCTCGTCGTCATTTTTTTATAAATGCTGTAAATATGCTTGGGCCTGCCGGATATATCGCCTTCAATATTCATTTCCTCGAGCTTCTCGGTGATTCGTCCGATGACGTCGGCGATATACTGCTCCCGCTCCGTGCGTTTCTTCTTCATCAGATTGGCAATCCGGTAATACTGCTGGGGATTCAAATAACGCAGCGCGATATCTTCCATTTCCCACTTGATGGCAGAAATACCAAGACGGTTCGCGATCGGACAGAAAATCTCAAGCGTCTCATAGGCGATACGCCGCTGCGCTTCCTCTGACTGATATTTGAGAGTGCGCATATTATGAAGCCGGTCGGCAAGTTTAATAAGAATGACACGGATATCCTGCGCCATCGCGACAAACATTTTCCGGTAATTCTCGTTCTGCTGCTCTTCCTTGGAGCGGAACTGGATCTTCTCCAGCTTGGTCAGACCGTCCACAACCGCCGCGCATGGCTCGCCAAACCGGGACCTGACCTCTTCCAACGGGACGGTCGTATCCTCGACCACATCATGAAGGAGAGCCGCTATTATCGACAATACATCCATCTGCATATTGACGAGAATTTCCGCAACTGCAACAGGATGCAGGATATAGGGCTCACCTGATTTACGAACCTGCCCGTGATGGGCCTGATCTGCAAAATCATAAGCTTCCTGAATTTTTTGCAAATCCTGTTCCTTCATATAGGTGGAAGCTATTTTGAGTAACTGCTCGATGCCCATGAAACGTCCCTTCCCGACTTCTATTTCCCCTTATTATGCCCCCTGTCAGGGCTCAGCGTCAACTATGGCAGCCATTGGCGGCACTCTTGCCCCTCTTGTGAAGCGAGCCACCGGACCTGACATAGGCCCTTCAAACACTATCAGGATGCGGCATACCTCATGCAGCCGGTCAAAGCGCGACCTTCTCCCCATTCACAAAACAAAAAGCAAGGTCAACTCTCACTGTTGATAGATGAGAAGAAAGCCTTATAAAATGATACGGAATGAACTTTATAAATTGAGAAAAAACACCGGAACATGATCATTCCGGTGTTTTTTCTTACCATCTGTTCGAAGGAATCAATAGGTCATCAATGAGAAAATATCCAGGTCGCCAAGCTTGCTGCGGCCGTCCAGATAACCAAGCTCGATCAGGAAGGCCGCTCCGATTACTTGTCCGCCAAGCTGATCGATCAGATTGAGTGTCGTTGCAATCGTTCCTCCCGTAGCAAGCAGATCATCTGCAATAAGCACTCTCTGGCCAGGCTGGATGGCGTCCTTGTGAATCGCCAGCTTGTCTTTGCCATACTCAAGATCGTAATCAGCTTCTACCACCTCACCCGGAAGCTTGCCGCTTTTACGAATCGGTACGAATCCAACGCCAAGCGCAACCGCTAGCGGCGCACCTACAATAAAGCCGCGGGCTTCCGGTCCGGCAATCAGATCAATCTGCTTGTCTGCCACCGCCTGCTTCAGGGCATCGATAACCGCGCAGTAAACAGGACCGTTGTTTATCAGTGTTGTAATATCCTTAAATCGGATGCCCGGCTGTGGAAAATCGGGAATAATCCGAATATAATCCTTAAAATTCATGAAACGCCCACTCCTTTTATTATGGATAACGGTAAAGCTTCCTCCGCCTGCTCAATAATCCAGCCGGCAAGCTCTTTGGTTTCTGCGAACAAAATCTGCTCCGTTTTCTCCCGCCGCAGCGCATCACGATATGTCGGAGAATGAGCAAGCTCTCTTTTGACAGGATCGGCGACAAGCCGGAGCTCATTGTTCTCTGTACGGATCAGCTCCAGCTCCAGAAAAACCTTCAGCATGAAAGCGGCAGACGCTTTCTTCCAGCCCATCATGACAGACAGCCGATCCGCTGCGCCATCCTCGTTGATTGGACATACGCGACGAAGGGTCTGGTACAGGTGACCGAAGTTCTTGCGGTCCGTATGGGAGAATGGCTGTACGGCTGCAGTTTCAGGTTTTTTTTGCTTGTCCTGACGCGATGCGGCAGATTTCGCTTTGCTGCCTGGCTTGTCTTCATTGCCGTTAAAGGATTCGCTGTACATGGCGTAGACCCTTTCAATCCCTTGGCAAGCCTTAATGGAGGAAGCGAGCTTATCTGCAGAAGGCGGCCTCCCCAGAATAATCAATTTGGAGCAATACCAGCTAGCTTCTGCAGCATCTTCATAAGTAACCATCCGAAGGCCATCCGGGAGAGCCGCGGATTCCGATTCCCTGACGGCCTCAAGCCATACCGGCGACGGAATCAGGACCAGGACAGATTCCAGATCGTCATCCTTGATCAGCTTGAGCAAAGCTGAGAACGAATCGCTGCCGGCTTGTCCACGGCGATCAAAAAGCTGAATATGCGGCACCCGCATATCGCCAACCATGAACTGCACCCGGCGTTCGCCATTCCATTCATTGATGGAAAGCTCGCCAACCAGTTCTAGCTCAGCGTCGTCGGAGAGCTTATCCAAGTGCTTGCCGAAGCCAAAACCGACCGCATCCAGCAGCTTCCCGTCACCGCTTAGCGACAGCTTCAAATGCTTGCTCTCCCTGCCAATGGCCCGCCGGTCCGCAAGCTTCGCGCCTTGCAGAAGCAGCTTAGGGGCCATATTGCCATTTCCAAACGGTTCAAGCTGTTCAAGCTGCTCCAGCACATCCATGGAAGCATCTTTGATTGTGCACGCCATATCAATCAAGGTTCCCGGGATCCAGTCTTCCTCCGTGAGCCATTCATCCGCCAGTTGGCACAGACGCGATTCCAGCAGCTCCAGATTGTCTGCACGCAAGCTCATGCCAGCTGCCGCCTGATGGCCGCCATAATGGTCCAGCAGCTCATCGCATCGTGTCAGCGCGGCATGCAAATCATATCCGGCAATCGACCTGGCAGAGCCCTTACACATCCTGCTTTCCTTGTCGATGCTCAGAATTAGTGTTGGCTTGTAGAATCGGTCAATCAGCTTGGACGCTACAATTCCTACAACACCGACATTCCAGCCTTCTGAAGCCAGCACGATGACAGCCGGCTCCTTCTGCCCCGCTTCAGCGGCTAAGCTGCGCTTGTCCTCCCACTGCTGCTCGGCTTCCTTCACGATGGTTTCCACGATAAGCTGCCTCTCACGGTTCAGGGTATCCAGTGTAAAAGCAGCCTCTGCCGCTGTCTCGTCATCCGAAGCGGTAAGCAGGTTCAATGCCCGATGAGCATGGTCCAGACGGCCCGCCGCGTTGATCCGCGGCGCCATTCCAAAACCAATGTCTGTAGAACTGACATCTGCAAGCTTGATGCTCGCCGCGTCCGCAAGAGCACGGAAGCCCGGCTTATCCCCTTTGCGCAGCTCCTGCAGGCCAAGACGCACCAATACCCGGTTTTCATCCGTGAGCGGCATTAAATCCGCGACGGTACCAAGCGCGACCACATCGCACCATTCTACCGGCGGTTCGCCTAGCAGCGCCTGTGCCAGCTTGAACGCCACGCCTACACCTGCCAAGCCCTTAAACGGGTAGGAACAGTCCTCCTGCTTGGGATTGATTAATGACCATGCGTCCGGCAGCACATGAGGCGGCTCGTGGTGGTCCGTCACAATAACATCGATCCCCAGCGAATTGGCGTGATTGATTTGTTCAACGGCGCTGATTCCAGTATCCACTGTCACAATCAGCTTAACCCCCGCTTCAGCGGCAAGATCAATCGCTTTTGCATTCAGCCCATACCCCTCCAGGGTACGGTGCGGTATGTAAGAGTCGAACTTCAGTCCCATTCTGCGGAACAAAAAGGTCATCAGCGCAGTGGAGGAAACTCCATCCGCGTCATAGTCGCCAAATATTCGGATAAACTCATTTCGTTCCTCCGCCTGCCTGATGCGCTTAACGGCTTGTTCCATCCCCTTCAGCAGAAATGGATCATGCAGGCCCTCTAAACCGCCATAAAGAAACTGACGCGCGGCATCAACACCAGCTAAACCCCTTTGAACAAGCAGTCTTGCGACCAATGGCGATAAGGATAATTCACGGGCCAATATGGCGGCGCGTTCCTCTCCTTCATCGTCAATCTTTGCGACAGTCCAACGTGTTTTGGATCTGATCAGAATGCCACCTCCTTTCACCGGGACTGAAAAAATTGCTATAAGCTCAAAAAAAACGCTGCTGCTACTGCAACAGCGTCGGCATATGGTCCTGGTTCGGATCGTGATTGGATTTGTATGGATAACCCGGGTCATAGGGCTCAACATGTACTGATACATCCGTAACATGACTGAACCGCTTCATCAAGAAGTATTTGACCCGCTTGGCAATCTCGTTGCCTTCTAAAACCGAGATGCGCGGATTAACGCTAATTACGATGTCCCCGACAACATAATGCCCATGCTCCCGGACACGAAGCTCCTCAACTGCAATTACACCTTCAATCCGCTGAATCGCGGCTTTGAATTCATTCAGATCCGCAGGCTCGATCTCACTTGAATGGCTTTTCAATACGGATGCTGAAGCTACACGGTAACCGCTGGAGAACACAATCACCACAATAATAAGTGATGACGCGGGGTCAAAATAATAGAGCACCGGCAGATCGAGCGGCTTGCCGAGAGCTGCCGCCCCTGTTCCCACGAGAGCAGCCAATGAAGCATAAAAATCAGTGCGGCGTTCTTTAATCGGGAAGAACAGCTCCTTTATGACAAAAGCAAGCACGACTGTTGTAACGGCAGGCCAGCCCGGCCCCTTGTCCACCCCGTCGGCGATTGATTTGATGGCGGATATACCGATTTCCAATCCGACAATCATCAGTAATATCGAAGCCATCACACCGGATGCTGCCTCGGTTTTTCCTTGCAGGGCCGGTACCGGAGCATCGGGTGCGCCAAGCCTCCTGCTGCGCCTGATACCGGTAAGAGAGACAAATGATGAAGCAGCGTCGGAGGCGGAGCGGCATGCATCG
Source organism: Paenibacillus sp. JT22N12 (assembly GCF_056269365.1). Taxonomy (NCBI): domain Bacteria; kingdom Bacillati; phylum Bacillota; class Bacilli; order Caryophanales; family Paenibacillaceae; genus Paenibacillus; species Paenibacillus sp. JT22N12. The sequence goes on from NZ_JBWDNU010000013.1 coordinate 8,191, forward strand.
GCAAGCAATGCTTTACTGCCTGTTTGCGCACCGATTCCACCTTTCACCGCCGCGATGCAGACATTACCGAGAAGTCCGGTCCATGCCGCTGATTCCGCCTTAGCGTAACGTTGATTCGCTGTCATGGAGGCCTCCTAAGCCATCATAATAATTGAATCCTTATAATCTTATGAAGCGGCTGGCGTTTTTACCGCTGTTTTTGGTTTTTGTTTCTTCTTCAGCACCAGCCAGAGCGGGCTTGCGATAAAGATCGAAGAATATGCTCCACTGACAAGTCCAATGAGAATGGCCAGTGAGAACAGTTTGATGGCTTCACTGCCGAATATCAACAAACAAATTGCAGCAACCGCAACAGTCAATACCGTATTAATGGAACGCGTGAACGTCTGCCCTACGCTGGCATTAACCAGCTCGTCCAGATCGGACGGCTTCTTGATCTTGGCAAAACGTAAATTCTCGCGCACACGGTCAAATATGACGATCGTATCGTTAATGGAGTAACCGATAATGGTCAATACCGCAACGATGAACGGCAAATTCACTTCCAGCTGCAGAATCGAGAACACACTGATTACGATGAAGGCGTCATGCATCAGGGCGACAATCGCCGCGAGCGCAAAGCGCCATTCAAAACGGATGCTTACATAGATCACGATACCCAAACTTGCAACGAGCATCGCAATTAATGCATTGCGTTCCAGTTCTTTGGCAATTTCAACATCAACCGTATTCACCTCGGCGGATGCATCCTTGTCAAAATTCGCAGCAAAGCCATCTTTAAGCGTTCTTTCCTTGGCGTCGTCAAGAACGGTGTCAAAGCGCATGGTTACACGGCTTGCTCCAACGGTTATGGCCGGTTGACCCAGGCCGTTATCCGCAAGGAACTTCTCGATGGCTTCCTTTTGTCCACTCATATCCTTCTTGACGGCGATATCGACACTGGAGCCTGCACGAAAATCAACCCCGTAATTCATTCCAAAAATGCCGAGCATAGCGATTCCCAATATCGTGATGGCAATCGAAAAGATAAAGAAGTAACGGGATCTTTTTACAAAATCGAACTTGATGTTCGAATCATGACCAAATTTATTAAAGCGCACGGATATCCTCCTCCTTGACTCCGAAATATCCCGGTTTTTTCACCAAGTTACTGCGAATAAGCAGGGAAAGGAGAAAGCGGGAGATGAACACGTTGGACAGTATACTCACAATAATGGTCAGGATGAGAATGATCGCAAAGCCTTTGACAGCGCCTGTCCCAAGGAAATAAAGCACGATCCCTGCAATTCCTGTCGTTACGTGCGCATCAATAATGGTCCGGAAAGAGTTTTTGGAACCGGCCTTATGTGAGGACATGATGCTCTTGCCGCTGCGCATTTCCTCCTTGATCCGTTCCGCCATAATAATGTTGGCGTCGACCGCCATCCCGATTCCCAATATAAAGGCGGCAATACCAGGCAGTGTAAGCGTCGCATTAATCAAGTTGAAGCACAGGAGCAAAAGCCAGATGAACACCACGATCGACACACTGGCAATAATTCCCGGCAGACGGTAAAAAATCATCATAAACAGCAGGATAAGCACCGTTCCGAGCGCACCGGCAAACAATGTTTCCTGCAAGGAAAGTTTGCCCAAGGTCGCCCCTACGCTCTGGGTATATTTCTCCGTCAATTTAAGCGGAAGTGCGCCAAGGTTGATTGTATTCTTCAGATCGGTTGCTTCCTCACGGGTGTAATCACCGGTTATAACAGCTTCATCGCTGTTGATTTCCTGTGCGACGTTAGGCGCTGATAGCTCTGTATCATCCAAATAAATGGCCAATTGATTTTTTGGAGAAAGCTTCGCAATTTCTCTGGTTATCTCAGCAAATTTGCTTTTATCCTTCATCTTTATGGATATCTCATACTGGTTCAAATTGGTTTGGCGGATATCCGCCCCATTTTGTTTGAACTCGTTCCCTTGAAGCTCCACCCTGCAATAGCCTGCGTCGTCAGCACAGCCGCGGGCACTGCGGAAAGTAAGCTCAGCCGGTTTCTTGAGAATATCACGTACTTTATTCTCATCGGTGACTCCTGCAATCTTGACGCGAATCCGGTTTGAACCTTCTGTTGTTACGTCAGGCTCCGCAACCCCCGTTGCGTTTGCACGCTGTTCGAGACTTTTGGCTGTCTCGGTCAAGGACTCTTTGGTAACCTTTCCACCTGCTTCAATCGGTTGTGCCTCGTACAGAATTTCGAATCCACCCTTCAGATCAAGACCCAGCCTGACCTTGTCAATGATCATAGGGCTAGTTGCTGCTACGACGCCGACGGATACGACGACGATGAGCACAAATGCTAGCAAACGACGGTTCATAATACCCTTAGTTCCCCCTTAAATTCTCATGTCAATATTCCTATTATAACGATGGTGCAAAAACGAGTCAAAAAAAAAGAGCCCCTCTTTTAAAAATGGGTTCCTTTATAGGCGCTGATAGTCATAAAGTTCATGAATTTCGTTACCTTGAGCGACAAAATGTCATTTACCACCTGGTGCATCATCGGTTCTCCGGTCTTGGCGTATTTCTCACTGACACATTCCCATATATCCTTGCCTGAAACATATTCGTAGCCCACAAGCCTGAACTCTTCCGCTTTGCTCTGACACAGCGATTCAATCGAGCTCACCCATTCTTCACTTGTCATCGGCTTATCGTCATCAGTCAATAAAAGATTATTATCCGTTGTCAAGGGAACAACTCCTTTCGCACTTCCTGCTTTCTTTCTCTGCTGCTCCTTATATTCGCCGCCTAGCCCCTGGATTCCTGCCGCAGGTTCAAAATTGACTGCATGGAAACGGACATGCCTCGCATAAACATGAAGACAGGACAGGTTAGCGTCTGCATGCTGTCATTCACTTAAGCACGTCCATTAATCGTGGAGGAAAGAGGGAACGACCGTGACCAAGCAAACGTTTATCAAAGGGGCTCTTATCCTGCTGGCTGCCGGAGTCGTGAATCGCATACTTGCGTTCATTCCCCGTATTGCGCTGCCGCGAATCATCGGAGCGGAGGGCGTGGGTCTATACCAGCTCGGTTACCCTTTCCTGATCGTGCTTCTTACCCTTATAACAGGCGGGATTCCCCTGGCAATCGCCAAATGGATTGCCGAGGCCGAGTCACAAGGCGATCATAGACGCGTAAAACAAATTTTCCGGACGGCAATGGGACTGGTGGTTTCTCTGTCCTGCGTGCTGACAGTCTCCTTTATTCTGCTTACCCCATGGATGGTCAAGCATTTGATGACGGACCAGCGCGTTTATCAGACCTTTCTCATGATGACCCCCCTCCTTCTCATAATCGGGATTTCTTCCGTGTACAGGGGCTATTTTCAAGGCAAACAAAATATGATTCCAACCGCGATTTCCACGACCGTCGAAACGATTTTCCGTATTGTTTTTGTACTTCTGTTTGCAAGCTGGCTGCTTCCTTACGGTCTGGCATGGGCGGCGGCAGGGGCCATGATCGGCGTCGTCGCTGGTGAAATCATGGGATTGGCGGTACTAGTCTGGCAATATGTCCGGGACAAGCGCCGGCAATCCTCCGTCCCGCAGCATGAAGCAGCAGACAGTCTGGAAGCAGCCTGTAAGCCCGGCCAGCCAATAATGGGCAGCGATAGTCAAAAACCAATCCTGAGGCGCCTCATCAATCTGTCCGTCCCCGTGACGGCAAGCAGAATGATCGGCTCCTTCTCCTACCTGCTCGAATCCATTTTTACCGCTCGTGCGCTCGCAGCTGCGGGCATCGCAACCGGCATTGCAACTGCCCAGTATGGCGCCCTGCAGGGAATGATCATCCCTATCCTGCTTCTGCCGACTGCGCTTACTTACTCGCTGGCTGTTTCTCTGATTCCCTCGCTTTCTGAAGCAGCAGCCAAAGGAGATTGGACGACAATCCATAAGCGGCTTCACCAATCGATGCGGCTGGCCCTGGTCACTGGCGCCCCCTTCGTCGTGGTGATGGCCCTGTTCGCCGAACCGATCTGCCGGCTGCTGTACAATCATGCGGAAATTGCCCCCATGCTCAAGTGGATGGCGCCAATCGGTCTCTTTATCTACATGCAGGCTCCGCTTCAGGCTGCGCTCCAGGCGCTGGAGAAGCCAGGTACTGCTCTTATGAATACATTCATTGGCGCAGTGGTCAAGCTTCTTCTCATTATCAAATTAGCTTCTGACCCTGAGCTGGGCATATATGGCGCTCTGATCGCCATCAATATCAATATCGTGCTGGTCACTCTGCTTCATGCATTCAGCGTTATGCGTTTTATCAAATTCCGGATGAATATGATGGACTTTCTGAAGGTTGGCGCGGCAATGGTTGTCATGGGGGCCGTCTCCCTCTGGATGATGAATCAACAAACGCTGCCAGCATTATGGCAAAACATGACCGCAGCCTGCCTCCTGGGCGGTTTGGTATATTTGATTCTAATGGTTAAGCTTCGCATTATTGACCGGTACGATGCCGCCCGGCTCCCCCTGATCGGAAGGTGGTTCCGTTAAATAATATCTAAATCCTAAAGAGGAATGGGCAGAAAAAAGGATCGCTCCTTCTCATCCGGGGAGAGAAAGAACGGTCCTTATTTGCGGCCGTCATCGATATACAGCTTGCCATTGTGGTCAATGGTGCAGAGAAATATTTTCTTCATATCATACACGCCATTCTGGCGCAATTGATTATTAAGCCAGAAACGGTCTTTGCCCATACGCTCCAAATTATCGGTTTGCAGCTTGCCGTCCATGATCAAGGCAACAGGCAGGGATTCGAATCTGAAATTCTTGGGAAAAGGCTTCGGCGGCATTGATTTTTTGGCCCATTCAGAATCTTGCCGGTTGTTGCCATCTGATTCATCCGGCTGCGGATTCTCTTTCTCGATGACGGATAATTTGCCGCTTGGTTCAAGAAGCGCGAATTCAACATCGGCAACAGAAGATATCTGATTTTCCCGAAGCTGCAGCATGAGATCATCGAGATTGTATCGCTGCTTTTTCATGGCCTCGCGATCCAGCTTGCCTCCCTGAATAACGACCGAGGGCTTACCGTCGAACCATGTGCGAAGCGTGTGGCTTTTCAGGGTGATTAACGCAATTCCAATCTGGATTATGACCAGTACGGCCATCGGAAGCAAGCCTTCCATCATCGGTCTTGACGTGTCTTCAATAACAATGACAGCAATTTCCGCGATCATGACAGAGATCACAAGGTCAAAGACTGACAACCGGCCGATCTCTCTTTTCCCCATGAAACGCAAGGTCAGAAAGACCACAAAATAAATCAAAACGGTACGGAGCGCAAGAATCCAGAGGTCCATCAGATCACGTCCTCCCAAAGTTCTAAGGAGTATTGTCACCTTCCATGTGCGGGGTCATACGTCCAAAAGGGTTGGTTATATTCATCTCCTGCCCCAAATTCTGCCCCATGGAATCTTCTTTGCCACAATTGGAATATTACCGCTCGACTTGTACTATTCTTGTCAGCTTGACCATATGTTTAGTAACGAAAAGTTTTAACCTGTCCTTCCGGAGCATAAAAAGATTCTCTGGCAGCATGTCATCCGTGGAAGGAAAGCATCGCTATAATTCTTAAGGAGGCTGCACGGAATGAATCCAATGAAAAATGTTCCTAATGTGCATATGAAATCGCCCATGCTATCGGGACTTCTGTACGCGGGGATCTGGCTGGCTGCCGGAGCCCTGCTGCTGTCGGCATTGTTAAGATGGGGCAGCATGCAGGAAAGCGAGCTGCCTTCCTACAGTATGATCGTCCATGGCTGCGCAGCCCTCGCCGGCGGCTTCGTATCAGGCCGGAGATCCGGTCGCCGCGGCTGGTATTCAGGCGGGATGCTGGGTCTTTTCTATGCGGTGCTGGTGCTGTTTATCAGCTTCATGGCTTCCAATACGGGAGTCAGCGGACGAACCTTGATCATGCTACTGGAAACGCTTCTGTGCGGCATGGTCGGCGGAATGGTAGGCGTAAATGCCAAACGCTCCTGAGCGAATACATTCAATTCGTGAACAGTTTTTGAACATGCAGTCTCCCCCTTAAAATATGCTATACTGAATCGCAGCCATAGAAACCGGTTTTTTAGGGGGAACGTAACTACGATGATTCTGTTCAACAATATGACAACCGTTGCCATCTACACCACGATTGTGGTTGTCATTTTATTGGGGTATGGTTCTTTGAGCAACCCGCTTCGCATCGGCGGATTATTTCTGAAAGAGCTGGCGACGAACCGCAAATACCTGCTTCATTTTGCAGCAATGATGCTCATTTTATTTTTCAATAAATATGAGCTTTCTATCGAACAAAATATGACAAACACTCATGATTTCGCTACTTTTTTTCAATCAATCGAAGGTCATTTTGTGGGCAACCTGCAGCATTTCTTTAAAAATGATATTTTGACGACTGTACTGGCGATGATGTATGTCGTTGTATTTCAAGCGCTGCTCATCACTTCAATCGGTCTTTATACGTATCAGCAAAAAACCCGGCGCATGTTCTACGCGTTATGCTACGCGATCATGCTGAACTATCTTGTAGCTATCCCGTTTTATTTATATTTCCCTGTCAATGAGGTTTGGGCGCATGATCCAACTGTGCAGTTTTTGATGCTTGACGCTTTTCCACACTTTGAGACGGAATACCGGGCTTTATCCGGAATAAATAATTGCTTTCCAAGCCTGCACACCTCCATATCCGTAACGCTTGCCATTCTGGCTATACGCTCAGGCAACAAACGCTGGGCCTGGTTCTGCAGCATCAGCGCGGTTGTCGTGATCTTTGCGATTTTCTACCTGGGTATACACTGGCTCATCGATATGTGCGGAGGTTTGCTACTCGGCCTTGCGGCCTCGACGCTCGGCATGAAGTTCAGCGCGTTCAAAGATCCATCCAAAAATCGCAAAAGTAGACCCGATGCATCGCCAGCACCTGGATCCGCAAATGTCAGTTTCGTTCGTGAGGAATGAAACTGAACTGATTTCCTGCACATTTTTCACCGCACGCCCGGCTCTTGCAGCCGGAGCGTGTTTTTTGTTTTGACTTCCAGAAATTCCTGAAGAAACTGTACTTCCCCTACTTCAGTCCCCGTTTCAACTCGGCTAAATGGCGGTATTTATTTCTATGATGCTCTCCTGCATCGAACAAAAGAACTATTCGATCCAGAAGCTTTGGGTCACAACAACCAAGCAATTCATCAACTACGCACAATGGGAGGTGCTCTCATGATAGAGCACATAATTGAATGGAACCGCCATTTTCAGGCCAAAAAATGGGCAAAACAAAATACCTCCTTCATCTCGAGCTGGCATGCTTATGTTGGCTATACCGCCCAGCTGTTTGACCGGTTCTCTCAGGGTGGCACCATTGCCCATATTGCCGAACGCTATGGGCTGGATCCTCTGCTGCTTCAGCAGTGGGCTGATGTGGGGATTGAAGTCGGGCATTTGCATAAAACCGGGGATATCTATATGACAAGCTCCATCATGCGGCAGTATGCTTCAAGCGAAAGCAACGAATCGATAGGACACTGGCTGGAGGAAATGATGGAGATCCACATTCCGACGCTGCTGCGCTTCCCGGACCTGTTGACAGCCTCTTCTAACGGCACACATACATATTCCAAATCATTATCGACTTCTTTTTCCTCTCTGCTGGAGACGCTCGCCTACCCAAAAATCTTGCAATGGGTGCGCAGGCAGGGAGCCAAAACCATTCTGGACATCGGCTGCGGCCGTGCCACCTATCTGAAAAAACTGGCTAAAAGGGACAGAAGACTTAAATTAATCAGGATCGAGCAAAATCGTTCTTTAATTGGCAAGTCCTTAAAAGGAACAAGACGTCAGTACCATGGCAGAATTGAACTGGTGCAGGGAGATTTTCGCAGCTGGAAGGGTCCCAAAGAGCCGGTAGATCTGGTCATGCTGAATAACGTTCTGCATCAGGTCAAACCCCGGGATCGCAAATGGATGCTTGAGAAGGTAAGCGGATTTCTGGCTGGAGACGGCTCGGTATCCATCATCACTCCGCTTCATACAGCCTCCAGCGGTAAAATATTTTCAGATGCCTTCAACAGTCTCACGCCTGCCCAGCAGAAACCGTTTCCGATACCGACCCGGGAAGAGCTCACGGATTTGGCTCATGTCAGCGGACTTAACATCGTCTCGCAAATTCCCATTCATCCGGAAAGCCATTGGTATTTTATCACTCTGGAATCCTAGGATCTTCCCACGCCCACTGGAATATATTCATTTGAATCTCTTAATTCCAATTGAAAAGGCCGGCAGCTGATAGAGGCAAGAAACCTCTTCAGATGCCGGCCTTTTATTGACAAGAAGGCTGTTTATTTATGTAGCTGATTCTTCTTTCTTATCAAGTGAGACTGGTGCGCTTGCGGTTACAATGTTATTCACCGCACTGCGGTCGAAGGTAATTTTTGTCGCGTCATTTACACGCAATACCACGATATCATCACTAAGTTCCAAGACCGTTCCGTGCATGCCGCCAATCGTGACGATTTTATCGCCTTTCTTTAATTGGCTCAGCATGTTGCTGCGTTGTTTGGATTTGCGCTGCTGCGGACGGATAAGGAGAAAATAAAAAACCGCAAACATCAGTACAAATGGCAGAATAGATGTTAATCCTGTCATTTTCTTTCACCCCTTTCCTTAAAATCCTTTGGTGTTCTCAAACAGACCGTATTGAGCAAAGAAGGTCTCCCGGAAATCGAGCAGCCGGTCTTCCATAATTGCTTGGCGAACGTCCCTCATGAGCTGCAGTAGAAAATGCAAATTGTGGATCGTCGTAAGCCGGATACCGAACGTTTCCTCCGCCTTGATAAGATGGCGTATGTATGCGCGGGAATAATTCTTACAGGTGTAGCAGGAACATTCCGGATCCAGCGGCCCAAAATCCTCGGCATACTTGGCATTTCGTATAACAAGTCTTCCACTGCTTGTCATCGTTGTACCATTACGCGCAATACGGGTCGGCAGAACGCAATCGAACATATCAATTCCGCGGATCGCACCGTCAATGAGAGCATCCGGTGATCCTACTCCCATCAAATAACGGGGTTTCCCGGCTGGAAGCAGCGGAACCGTACATTCAAGCACGTTATACATCATATCCTTCGGTTCTCCAACGCTAAGCCCACCAATAGCATACCCCGGGAAATCCATGGAAGTCAACTCGGTCGCGCTTTGGCGGCGCAAATCTTCAAACATGCCGCCCTGAACAATAGCGAAAAGACCCTGGTCCTGAGGTCTTGCATGGGACTCCAGGCAACGCTCCGCCCAGCGGGTGGTCCGTTCCAGCGATTTCTTCACATAATCATATTCGGCTGGATAAGGAGCACACTCGTCGAAAGCCATCATAATATCGGAGCCCAGTGCATTTTGGATTTCCATCGCTTTCTCCGGAGAGAGAAACAGCTTGTCCCCGTTCAGATGGGAGCGAAACTCCACACCCTCTTCCTTGATTTTACGCATGTTGCTCAAACTAAATACCTGAAATCCGCCGCTGTCTGTCAAAATAGGCCGGTCCCAGTTCATAAACTTATGCAATCCGCCGGCTTTCCTGACAATTTCATGTCCTGGGCGAATAAACAAGTGATAGGTATTGCTCAGTATAATATGAGCATCCATCTGCTTCAGTTCTTCAGGACTCATCGTCTTGACCGTTGCCTGAGTCCCAACCGGCATAAATGCCGGTGTCTCAATGACTCCATGGGGAGTGTGCACCCTTCCGAGCCTGGCTCCGGACTGCTTGCAGGTTTTAATCAATTCGTAAGTAATCGCCAATTTGCTCTCGTCCATTCCTAGTAGATAAACATCGCATCGCCAAAACTGAAAAAGCGATATTCTCGATCAATTGCTTCCTGATATGCTCTCATCACCGCCTCGCGCCCTGCGAGCGCACTGACCAGCATGACAAGCGTTGACTTCGGCAGGTGAAAATTGGTCAGCAGCGCGTTGACAAGCTTGAACGCATAGCCGGGATAAATGAAAATATCCGTCCATCCGCTGCTCTCGCGTATCGGTTCTCCCTCAAAGCGGCTGGCCACCGTTTCCAGCGTTCGCGCCGAGGTAGTCCCCACCGCTATTATCCGGCTGCCGCGCTCGCGCGCCGCCTGCAGCACAGCAGCTGTCTCCCGGCTTAATTCATAATATTCCGAATGCATCGTATGCTCTTCGATTCGTTCCACTGACATAGGCCGAAATGTGCCCAGTCCGACATGAAGAGTTATATAGGCAATGTGAACGCCTTTTGCCGTTATCTGCTCCAACAGCGATTGCGTAAAATGCAGCCCTGCCGTAGGAGCGGCGGCTGAGCCTTCATGCTTCGCGTACACGGTCTGATACCGCTCACGGTCATCCAGCCGTTCCTTGATGTACGGCGGCAGCGGCATCTCGCCAAGGCGGTCGAGCAGCTCGTTAAAGATGCCCGTGTAATGAAATTCAACTATCCTGGCTCCCATGTCGCCTTCGCCAATAATGGTAGCCTTCAAAAGAGGCTGGCCCTGGCTGTCTTCGCCAAAAATCAGCTCTGCGCCAACTTTTAACCGTTTGCCCGGCTTGGCCAAGGTCTCCCATCGGTCTCCGGCCAGTTGTTTCAACAAAAGCAGCTCGGCTTTGGCTCCTGTATCCGCCTTGATCCCCATGAGTCTGGCCGGCATTACTCTCGTATCATTAAGTATAATGGTGTCTCCGGGGACCAGCATCGTCAGCAGGTCTACAAAACGGTGATGGCCGATAATGCCTGTCCCGGCAGAGAGGCTCAGCAGCCTGGAAGCGGTACGATCCGCTAACGGTGTCTGGGCAATAAGCGATTCCGGCAGTTCAAAATCAAAATCATCTACATTCATCTGTTATTTCTCATTCCTTCATGATCGTTACATCTTTAAAGTAGTATTGCAAAATATATTTGTAGTCATACCCTGATCCCGCAAGTCCCAAAGCTCCATATTGCGATAGACCCACGCCATGCCCGTTTCCGTGCCCGACAAACCGGAACGCCGGTTCCGTAGTTGCCGCTCTCACCGTACCATCACCGCTCAGAACGAATATATTGCCGCTCAACTCCTTTGTTTGGGAGCTGCCCGAGGCGATAAGCATGCCGCCTTCCGCCGGCCTCTCGCTGACCCCGCCACTGGCGCCTGCAATCGTTAAGCGCGCGGTTTGGTCAATGGTAAACAACGTGCTCGGCAGCCCTCCAAAAGCGGTACGGTAGGAGTCTGGTGTTTTCACATCCAGCTTCTGACCATTGACCAGAATCTCGGTTGGACGTCCGGATGGACCTTTCTGGCTCACTTCGAACGTCTTTACCGCTCCGCTCACCGCGGTTGGAACCTTGCCCTTCATGAGCGCCAACAGCGCGTCGGAAGTATAGGGTCCCCTGATCCACGACATCTGGTTGGACTCAGCCACGGTCTCAATGACCGTAACCAAAGTACCTTTGGATACCTGAGCCACGGGTGCAGCCTTCTCATCCACCAACGGGGCGGGTCTGACCTGAACGGAGTCGGCATTCACCCGCATCAGCGGCTGGCCCGCTGCATTCTTCTCCCCCGTCTCTTCCAGCAGATCCTCGCGGATATAACCAACCACTCCTGTCGGAAGGACGGCGCGCTGCCAATGCTTGAGTCCCTTCTCGGAGGATTCATCCGGGCTCGTTACCGTCTTCAGGTAGCCGACATCATTGCCCCAGATCTCCATGGAATCAGCTGTTTGTCCGCCTGCGCTGGAAGAGAACAAAGCTTCGATTACGCTCCCGTTATACGTAAGAACCTCACCTTTGGTTGCATCCACTGCGGCAATTGTTGTGGGCTTCTCCGAACCAATCCCACCGTAAGCCTGGCTTAGCGTCGTATCCACAACATGCGCAACCTGAAATTTAAAGCCTTGGAACAAGGCATAGGTGCGGGCAGCCACCGCTTGCGATTTGAGTGCTTCGGCAGGCCAGGAGGCCGGCATTTCCGCTCCTACAACAGCGTACAGATATTGTTCAAAGGGCAGTTCATTAATAACGGTCAGCTTATTGTTGACTCCGCTCAGCTCAATTTGCCCCCGGTAGCTGCGGTTATATCGTTCTGTCAGTTTAATTCCGCTGGAGGCTGATGTGGACAACCACAACTTCGATTCGGCCATCGGGACAGAATACAGCATCTGAGGCGCGGCGGCCGCTTCCGAGATGGTATGATCATTGCGGATAATGACATAAGCGGCAGCGGGATCGGTTGCGGTCAGCGGCAAGCCGTTATCCGCTGCGGCAGCCTGCGCTTTGATATTGTCCAATGCGGCCGAATCAGCAGCAGCACCGACAATGACAGTGTAGGAACCCGCTGCGCCTCCAACAGATTTGATTGCTGCGAACGCGTCAATACCCGCTGCTCCGAACGATTTCGCCGCAGCCGCAGCTTCTTCCCGGGTGTTAAACGAGCCTGCCTCAGCATGCAGAGGGCCGGTGATATCCGGCTTGGCTTGTCCCCCCAGAGCAGCGATTGTGCCGTCCTTCTGCCATTTCTCACTGGCGGTGCGCGCTGCTGCTGCTGCTGTGTATGTACCTTCAAGAACCTGATATGCTGTTCCGTTGTTTTTGAATATGGAAGTCAGCAGCGGTGTTCCGCCTATTGCTTTCAACCGTTTGGCGGCACTGAGCGCCGTCTGGAAGTCGCCGGTCTCAAGCACCTTCGGCTTATAGTCGTCCAGAGTAAAGCGGATCGACTCTCCAGCGGATGATTGAAACAATGGCGTAACAGCGGAAGGCTGCCGCAAGCCCACCTGGATCGGGGCTGCGGAGGAGACTGTGGCCGTCGCCGTATTCAGCGTATATTTGCCCGGAACATCCAGGAACAGCCCCACCCGGATGGTATCCAGTGACGTAACCGCTCCCTGAGCAGGCTGTGCAGCAGCAACCAGCAGAAATACAAGTGCTGAAAGCATTGCAGTAGCGGCCCAGTTGTAGCTTGCTTTGGGACTTTTTGATCCCGCAGCCTTCTTATCAGAGCCTGCACGCATGACATTCATATGCCGTTCATCCCCCTTATGCTTTATTCACGCCTCGGCAGGGTGCACGACCCATTCGTACAGCCATCGTCTGCTTTGCCAAACCAGTCATAACGTCTTGCAGCAATATATCTGTACAAGTAATCAGCCATTCCCCGCATACCCGGTATACGGTAGAGAAGAGCCACCCACTTCAAATTACGGACAGTACGCAGAATACGAACTATACCATCTGCTCCTGCATAAACAGCCCCGCCCTGATCAATGACATGAAGCCTGGAGAGTAGTTGTTCGCGGGGGAATGATTGAATGCTTGCAATCTCCTCCTCACTCTCTTCGAGGGATTGGATGGAGATAAACCTCAAATCCGCCGAGGAGCGCAGCTCCTTCATTCGCCGCACACTGGTCAAGCACAAATTGCATACACCGTCATACAAAACGATAAGCCTCTCGCCTTCATTGTCCTTCACGCGCTTCCCCATCCGAGAAGACCGCCTCCTTTGTTCCTTCAGCCAAACTACCCCTTATACTCCATATCAAAGGGTCATTGCAGGCATACGAACGAACCCATGCTTATGGCTGCCGCTAACTCTCCTCATCACCTGTAAAACGCTGCGGCACAGGCAGACCAAGGTGAAGATAAGCGAGCGGTGTGACGATGCGGCCGCGCGGAGAACGTTGGAGAAATCCGATTTGCATCAAATAAGGCTCGTATACATCCTCTATCGTCTGACTCTCCTCGCCGATTGTAGCGGCAATGGTGTCAAGACCCACCGGACCGCCGCGATAGTTGGAAATCATGGCACGGAGCATTTTGTGATCGATTTGATCAAGACCCAGCGCATCAACCTGGATCAGACCAAGTGCGGATTGCGCCAATTCATGGGTGACAATCCCGTCCCCGCGCACCTGGGCAAAATCGCGCACCCGCTTGAGCAGCCTGTTGGCAATCCGCGGCGTCCCCCGCGAGCGCGTCGCAATCTCCCCGGCCGCCTCGCCAATCACACTCACTCCCAATATTTCCGCAGCGCGGTTGACGATGTAAGCAAGCTCATCAACATTGTAGAATTCCAGTCGGCTGGTCACTCCGAACCGGTCCCGCAGAGGAGCAGAGAGCAATCCTGCCCTTGTGGTAGCGCCAATAAGAGTAAAAGGCGGCAGCTCCAGCCGGACTGAGCGGGCGCTCGGTCCCTTGCCGATCATAATATCCAGTGCAAAGTCCTCCATCGCCGGGTACAGCACCTCCTCCACACTCCGGTGGAGACGGTGGATCTCGTCGATAAACAGCACATCGCCTTCCTGCAAATTCGTAAGCAATGCGGCAAGATCGCCGGGACGCTCGATCGCAGGGCCGCTCGTCGTCCGCAAATTTACTCCAAGCTCATTGGCGATAATATTGGAGAGCGTGGTCTTGCCAAGCCCTGGGGGACCATACAAAAGCACATGATCAAGTGCTTCCTTGCGCAGTTTCGCGGCTTCGATAAACACTTTCAAATTTTCCTTGACCTGCGTTTGGCCAATATATTCAGCCAGGTAACGGGGACGCAAACTAAGCTCCACCGCCTGGTCTTCCATCATGAGGTTAGCGGAAATTATCCGATCATCCATTCACGCCTGCCTCCTTCCCCTCAACCTTTAAACAACTGCTGCAGCGCTCTTTTCATAAGCGCGTCCACTGTCTCGTCCGGAACTGCCGTATTTTGCAGCAAGGTCCAGGCCCTGTCAAGCTCAGCCGCCGTATAGCCCAACGCGCCAAGAGCTTCACGTGCTTCCTGCCAAACCTTACCGCCTTCACCTGCGCCAGCTGGAGCAAAGTCCTCTTCAAGCGACCAGCCTCCGTTAACGCCGAATCCAGGAGATACGGAAGCAAGCTTATCCTTCAAGTCCAGAATCATCCTCTGCGCCGTCTTCTTTCCGATTCCCGGCAGCTTCATCAGAAATGCTACATTCTCCTGCTGGATGGCGGCGATAATTGTCTCCGGACGTCCTCCCGCGAGGATTCCCAGTGCCACGCGCGGCCCTATCCCGGAAACCTCCAGGAGCCTGCGAAACATCGCCTGCTCCTCGCGGCTTTGAAACCCGAACAGCAGTATAGCATCCTCTCTGACATGATGATGGGTATAAACCGTTACACTCTCATCTCCTGCCGCAAACGCGTATGGATTGGGCGTATAGACACGGTATCCGATATCCCGGACATCAATAACCACATATTCAGCATCCAGATGGACAACGCGGCCTCTCACAAAATCGATCATCGGCGCGTCACCTCGTTAATTTTGGCGGTAAGTACAGAAGAGTGGGCATGGCAAATTCCGATAGCCAGCGCATCAGCAACATCATCCGGCTTCGGGATTGCGCTGAGCTTCAGCAGCATCTTGACCATCTCCTGCACCTGGCGCTTCTCCGCCTTCCCGTAACCCACTACCGCCTGCTTCACCTGCAGCGGTGTATATTCGGAAACCGGCAGACCCCGCTGCGCGGCAGCCAGTATGATAACGCCGCGCGCCTGGCCAACCGCAAAGGCTGTTGTCACATTCCGGTTGAAGAAAAGCTTCTCGACCGCTACAGTATCCGGCTTATATTTGTCAAGGAGCGAGCAAGTCGACTCATACACCTGCAGTAACCGCTCTTCCTGGGGAGTATGTGCCTTGGTTTCAATGCAGCCATACTGGACGGGAACAAGTTTATGTCCTATTTTATCGATGAATCCGAATCCTACAATGGCGATTCCCGGATCGATTCCTAATACACGCAAGGCCTAATCTCTCCTCATGCCAGTCAATTGGCCTTTTTTGCCTACCTCCCATTATAACAAATGATAAGCGGAATGAGAACACGCGTTTTGTCTTTCGCCGGAATCTCATATGCACACAAAAAAGGACATGCGGCAACCCACGCACGTCCTGCTTCATCTCTAGTTCAATAAGTGGACTTCATGACCTTCTCGCTTTCGTCCAGTGCATAGTCGCTGAATGTGGACAACACGCTGTTGTATCCGTCCAGATCGCTTATCCGTATACCGTTCAATAATTCATCCATTCGCTCCTTGGGCAGACTGCTCTCCATGTAGTTAACATCAAGCTGAAAAAAGGTCCGCATGACTTTCTCTTTTTTCGGCGGCCCATCGAATAATGTGAGGTTGCCATCCTTGTCTATTCCAATATAGGCATGGCTTTTGCAAGCTTCTGACAAGTCATCCATGCGCTGCTCCATCACAACCGTACTGTTTTTACCTATAACCGCCGTCCATTCCGGATGTTGTTTAAGCATCCCAAGAACTGCTCGGGCATCCGCTGTTCCAAGTGAAGACGTCTCCTCACCGCATATATACGTCCGATGCAGCCAAACCTTCACCTGCCCCTGATGCTCAGCCAGAAGCTTGATGACACTGCTGCTGGCAGCAGGAGGGGATTCACTCTCTCCATGCGTCTCCGGCAGCATTCGGGAGACATCGACCCTGGCTATGTTCATGGAGCCGCTGCTATCCTGAAGGCTAGCAGCATAAACGTCTTCGGATAGTGCCGATATACTAACCAGGACGAGCATAGAGCCAAGCGTCCACAAGGAGCGGCGGCGGCGGCGGATTCTCTTCTTCAACTGCTTCCACAGGCTGAATTCCATCATGGAGGAACTCCCCTTTTAACTTTTCTGCTAGTATTCCTCCATTGTTCAGGAAATATGCGCCTTGGAATATTGTGAAACAAAAGTCCTGATAGAATGAAAGAAGACGGACCGGACATGACATTTTTCACTTCGGAAGCAGTTAGTAAAAGACTCTCCCCTGTCCAACGAGGACCGGAGAGAGCCATATATTTAAAATTCAATTATCGGTTAATCCACGGGTAGGAGCCGCGGTTTTTCTGTCTTTGCTGGGTCTGTGCCTTACGGGATACCCGGACTGCTGGCTTGGCAGCGGGCTTGCGGATCTTCGCCACCTTGGCCGGCTGGCTTTGCTCGACGCTCTCATTTATTTCAGCCTGCTCCTCCTCATCGCGGTCATGGCATCCGCAGTTGCAGGGCTTTTTGCCGGAACCGGTGGTCTGCTGGGCCGCAACCTGGCCATTTCCGACATAATTATAGCTCGGATAAGGTGATTCCGCCTGGCTTAGCGTTGCAGACGGGTAACCTCCATATGGCCCCATCATCGCCGGAGACACGGCCGTCTGATCATAATACCCGTAGCCGCCTCCTTGCGGCATCATCATTGCCGGAGACACGGCTGTTTGATCATACTGCCCGTAGCCGCCTCCTTGCGGCATCATCATCGCCGGAGACACGGCTGTTTGATCATACTGCCCGTAGCCGCCTCCTTGCGGCATCATCATTGCCGGAGATACGGCCGTTTGATCATATTGCCCGTAGCCGCCTCCTTGCGGCATCATCATTGCCGGAGACACAGCCGTTTGATCATACTGCCCGTAGCCGCCTCCTTGCGGCATCATCATTGCCGGAGACACGGCTGTTTGATCATACTGCCCGTAGCCTCCTCCTTGCGGCATCATCATTGCCGGAGACACGGCCGTTTGATCATACTGCCCGTAGCCTCCTCCTTGCGGCATCATCATTGCCGGAGATACCATTTCGTTCTCCATCCCGTAACCGCCCATCGGTCCGTAGGGCATTGGTGCCGGTGCTCCCCAAGGCAGCGTTGATGAGCCCATCACCTGCCCGGGCGGACACCAATTAGCCGGCCCCATTTCAGCGGGACTCACAGCGGTCGGCATTGAATAACCATAGCCTCCGGACATTGCCGGAGAAGTCATCGGGTAGCCGTATCCATGAGTTTGCATTGCCGGCGAGACATTCTCCGGCATATTAGGCATATCATACAATGACATTACCTCGGTAGCCGGCACTCCGTATTGTTGAAACAAATCGATATGCTTCTCGTATTCGACATGGATCGGGTACGTTTTCGGCTTCTCCATCACTGGCACAACAGGCATTGGAGCAGGAGCAGGCGCAGGCTCTGGAAGGGGCATGGGAACCGGTGTCGGGACAGGAGTTGGAACAGGCATCGTGCTCGGCTTTTGCCCAGTCGGCTTTTTGCCGATGAAGGGTGCCGTGGACATCTTTCCCATCAAACCCTGTACGCCTTGCATCACCGAAGATGGATGAAGCGGATGATGGCCTGCATCCTCATGATGCTGATCGTGCATATGCGGCATTTGACCCGGAGTGCTGGTCTTGGGAATGTTGACAATCTCACCCGTCAGCAGAACGTTCGGGTTTTTGAGCTGAGGATTGGCTTTAATCATATCGCTCAGCGGAACGCCCCAGGCTTTGGACAGCTTCCAAAGTGTATCCCCTTGTTTAACCTCATGCTGATGCATGATTTCCATGTCTTCCGGCTTCGATGCCGGGATTTTAATCTTCATTCCCACATCAATCATATCTACGTTTGTTATGGATGGATTAAGCTCAACAATGTCTTCCAAAGACACGCCATACTTTTGAGCGATCATATATAATGAATCGCCTTTTTTCACAATATGAATTTTCACTTGCCACTTACCTCCTGTCACGGTCTGTAGTTTATGGGCAGCGGCGAACGCCCATCCACCAATCCCTACATCCTATGCGAGAGATAGGCGGCTGCCACACTCTTTAGCAAAAAAAAATTGGCCCGCCGCGGGACAAAATCCCGCAGCAGGCCCTAATAAAACCATGATTACTCGTATACTTTTACGCCATCAACTTCAACAATCTTACGGAATTCTTCAAGCAGACGGGTTGTGATTGGGCCCGCTTTGCCGGAGCCGATCGTTCTGCCGTCCACCTCGCGCACAGCGATAACTTCAGCAGCCGTCCCTGTGAAAAACACCTCGTCGGCCACAAATACGTCATGAAGCGTGAACGGCTCTTCCTTGAGCTTATAGCCCAGTTTATCGCACAGTTCCATAATGGCTGCGCGGGTGATGCCTTCAAGCGCTCCGATATAGCAGGGCGGCGTGTACACGACACCTTTCTTGATAATAAAAATGTTGTCGCTCGAGCCTTCCGCCACATAGCCTTGGGCATTCAGCATGATTGCCTCGCCTACGCCTGCAAGGTTAGCCTGGATTTTAACCAGAATATTATTGAGGTAATTGAGCGATTTGATCTTCGGATTGAGCGCATCCGGGATGTTGCGGCGCTGGGATACCGATACAGAGACAAGGCCGTCGCGGTATGCTTCAGGCGGGTAAATGGCCAGCTGTTCGACGATGATGATTACCCATGCGGTCGGGCAGCGCTTCGGATCAAGCCCCAGATTGCCGGGTCCGCGGGACACAACCAGCCGGATATACCCGTCGCGGAACTCATTGCGCCGGATTGTCTCGACCAAGGCTTGTTCCATTTCCTCATAGGAAAGGGGAATATCCAGCATTATGGATTTTGCCGAGTCGTACAGCCTGTCAAGATGCTCCTTGCATTTGAAAATATTGCCGTTATATATGCGAATCCCTTCAAATATTCCATCGCCATAAAGAAAGCCATGATCGTAAACCGATACCTTTGCATTTTCCTTAGTAACGAATTCTCCATTCAAATAAATAACTTGCTCTGCCATATGCGTGTGTGCACCTCCAGGAATATTAGCCTTCATATGTGAAGCTGGGATAGCTGCCCAGCGTTCGGACCTGGCAGCCAATTGCCTCAATCTCGCTGATTGCGGATGGAAGCAATACGGTATCCAATGACATTTCGATATCGATGAGAAAATAATAATTGCCCAGCTTTTTTTTCGTCGGGCGCGACTCGATGCGGGAAAGATTGATTTTGCGCCACGCGAAAGCAGACAGCACCTGATGAAGCGCACCCGGATAATCCTCCGGCAGCGTAATTAATATACTTGTTTTATATGCCTGCGATTGTCTGCTGGTCAACGGCTCCGGGCCTATAAGAAGAAATCGCGTAAAATTGTTGTCATGATCGGTTACGCCCCGCTCAAGCACATCAAGCCCGTTGTTCCATGCTGCCGTCGTCTGACCGATTGCCGCCCATCCGCTTAGCGGATTTTCCCTTACGATGCTTACCGCTTCAGCCGTGCTTCCCACATGCTCCAGTTCCGCATGCGGAAGATGCTTGCGCAGGTACTGCAGGCACTGCGCCATGGCAACAGGATGGCTCATTACCTTGGTAATCCGGTTGTAATCCAGGACTCCGTCTGCGCCGGAGAGCTCTGCCAGCGGCCCGATGAGATTTTGGATGGAAGGATATACCCACTCAGCCTGAATCGGCA
Organism: Paenibacillus sp. JT22N12; assembly: GCF_056269365.1. NCBI lineage: Bacteria > Bacillati > Bacillota > Bacilli > Caryophanales > Paenibacillaceae > Paenibacillus > Paenibacillus sp. JT22N12. The sequence goes on from NZ_JBWDNU010000013.1 coordinate 28,463, forward strand.
GATTCACCTCATCAACCAGCCAATCGGTATGTAGGCTTACAGAGCCGTCAATCGTATTTTCTATTGGAATAATGCTGTAGTCGGTTGTCCCGTCGGCCGTGGCAAGAAAAACATCTCCAATAATCCGAAAGTACTTGTAATCAACCTCGACGCCGGAGAACAGGTATCTCGCCGCCTCATCCGACGTTGATCCTTGTGTCAAACACGCAACTCGTATCATGCTCTTACTTCTCCTTTAATCCGCTCCAGCAGCGAGCCGCCGTTCTCTTCACCCTGCAGAATGGTTATTTCAGGGCCAGTCGCACATGGCTTAAGCCACAGCGTCTCCGCCTTGATTCCTGCCTTGCCGAGTGTCTGAATGAGAAACTGCTCCAGTTCCGCCTTGCGCAGACTGTTAGTATCAACAAGAGTCAGCAGTGTCGGCCCCGCCCCGCTAAGAGCAGCTCCAAGGGCACCGTACTCTGTTGCCTTATTCAGTATTTCCTGCATTCCCGGAATTAGTGCGGCCCGGTAAGGCTGATGCAGCCGGTCCCGCATCGCATGCTTGATCAGCTCCAGCTTCCCGCTTGCCAATGCGGCGACGAGCAGCGAGCTGCTGGAGACATTGAAGACTGCATCTGCATGCGGTATGTGCACAGGCAGCGCATGACGGGCTTTTTCCGTTGCTAGATGAAACGCCGGGATGGCTACCAGGACCTCAAGCTCTACATGCGGATCAAGGCGAACCTTCTCCGCCCGCTCTCCGTCCCAGGCCGAGACAACAATGCCGCCAAAAAGCGAAGCCCCGACATTATCGGGATGCCCTTCCAGCTTCGTCGCGATCTGGAACAGCCGGTCGTCCGTCAACGGGAAGCCAACCAGGGCGTTGGCCGCCGTCAAGGCTCCGACGATAGCCGAAGCGCTGCTCCCAAGTCCTCTGGTAAGCGGAATATCGCTGTACATGGCGATGTGCAGCTCCGGAATCTCAATGTCTGCCTCTGCGAATACCAGCTGTGCTACTTTGTAAATCAGATTGGACTTATCCAGCGGAATGCCATCCAAGCCCTCGCCATGCAGTTCAATGACCGTCTTGCCGCTTCGGGGCAATGACATCTCCAGCCAGGAATAGAGGGAAAGCGCCATGCCCAGCGTGTCGAAACCTGGACCCAAATTGGCCGTGCTGGCAGGAACCTTAACGATTATTTTGCGATCAGTCATCGTACACCACATCCCAATCCGAGACTACAGGCAAATATTTTTTGCCGTTCTGAAGCAAACCAAGGTATCTCATGCGTGTCAATACTCCTTCAAAAAGGGTTATACATAGAGAAACGGCTTTGATGCCCCCTGGGCGGCAAAGTTAGTTTCCTTACTTAAAGTAATTAAAATGACTGAGTCAGCCTTCTACACGGTAAACGCTCCTGATGGTCTTAACCACATCCATACTTTCAAAGGATTCCAGCACCTTCAGAACTGCCGCTTTGCTGGCATCATGCGTAATAATGATGATTTCCGCTTCGGGTATGCTAGCATTGGGCTGCTGAAGCACAGATTCCAGACTGACCTCGCATTCCGCAAAGGCTTGCGTGATCTTCGCCAGAACGCCTGCGCGGTCATCGACATGCAGCAGCATAAAATACTTCGATGCAATCTGCTCATCGGTCTTGAGCTTCTTCTGCTTATAGGAGAGCAGCGCCTGTTTGCCGTTGACACCGAGCTTCAAATTCTTGATGACAGCCACCAGATCAGCCACAATCGATGTAGCAGTCGGCAGTTCTCCTGCTCCGGCGCCGTAAAACATGGTTTCGCCGACGGCTTCGCCAAATACATAAACCGCGTTAAAGACGCCATTGACCGAAGCAAGCGGATGGGTATGCTTCACCATTGTCGGCTGCACGCTGACGCTGATAAAGTCATCCTGGCTCTCTGCAATTCCAAGCAGCTTCACCACATATCCAAGCCGGCCCGCATATAAAATATCCTCGCGGCTGACCGATGATATTCCCTTCACATCGACATCTTCCAGTGCAATATTCGCACGAAAGCCAAGTGTCGAAAGAATGGTCATTTTGCGGGCCGCATCCAGCCCTTCGACATCCGATGTCGGATCCGCTTCGGCATAGCCGAGCTGCTGGGCTTCAGCCAGCGCTTCCGTATACGCAGTGCCCTCCTGCGTCATTTTGGTCAGGATGAAGTTGGTCGTTCCGTTGACGATCCCCATAATTTTTGTAATCCGATCTGAAGAAAAACCCTCAACGAGCGTGCGGATGATCGGTATGCCTCCGGCGACGCTGGCTTCATAGAGCACATCGCATCCATGCTCCTGCGCTTTGGCCAGAATCTCGGGGCCATGCAGAGCCATCAGATCCTTATTTGCCGTAATGACATGCTTGCCCCTCGCCAATGCTTCAAGAATATATCCTTTGGTCAGTTCAATCCCGCCCATGACCTCGACAATAACGGAAATATCCGGATCATGAATAATATCCCAGGGATCCTCTGTAAGCTTGCCCGGATCAATATTCACCGCGCGGCTCTTATTCACATCTTGCACCAATATTTTATCAATAACGATCGGCGAACCCACCTGGCTCTGCAAATCCTCCTGATGTCCTTCGACGATCCGAACAACACCCGTTCCAACCGTTCCAAGACCAAGCAGTCCCACTTTTACCGGTTTCATGATTTCTCCTCCATCAACTCGTTCTATCCTTGTCCGATGACCGACGCTTTGCGGACGCCATCCTGTTCATGAATGGCTGTCATAAGCTCCGTCAGCGTCCCGCCCATCTGCGAAGTATCGACAGAAATAACTACATTGGCTAATCCTTGAAGCGGAATGCTCTGATGAATCGTCAGCACATTGCCCTCCGAGCTTGCAACAAGACCAAGCACTTTGGACAAGACACCCGAGCGGTGATCCAAATCCATGGAGATCGTGACAATCCGTTCACGTTCGAGCTGATTCAGCATATGAACGCCATCCTTGTACTTATAGAAGGCGCTTCTGCTCAGTCCGGCACGCTCCGTCGCTTCATGGACAGTAGCGGCCTCGCCGCGCTGGAGCATCTCTTTGACCTGAATCGTTTTGACAATCGCCTCAGGCAAAATGTCCTCTCGGACGATAAAATATCGTTCCGCCACTAATCGTCCTCCTAAGAAAGACATCTGTTCTTCTATAGTGGACATTATATCGAATATCCACCAAAGCGGCAATAGGCAATTCCATGAACACAATATTTCTATTATACCTGATTTGACAGAAGTGGGAAGCCTGAGGCTTAATGCTCCCGTATGCATCTTCTTAAGCAAGAAGAAACCGCTTTGCCGTCCTCAGGGACAAAGCTTCTTCACCCTAGAAACTTTGGCATAGTATAGACCTAATTTATATTTTCTTGTAGTTCCAACAAAAAATAAGACGAACCCGGCATATTATCCGGGTCCGTCTTATTTCTGTCCCACTTCATTTCTATGCCAAATCAGCCATTGCAGGAGAAGCATTATTCGTAGAAATAATCGCTGCCCTCGAAGAACTCGAATGAGAAATCCCCGATCCGAACGGTGTCGCCGTCCTTTGCTCCGATTTTACGCAGCTCTGCGTCGACTCCCATTTTCCGCAGAGTGCGGGCGAACCGCATGACGGCATCATGCGTGTTCAAATTGACGCGCCTCATAAATTTCTCGATTGCTGCGCTCTCGACATAGAAGCCTTCGTTTTCCTTGCCGACGGTAAAGGACTCGTCTTCCTGCTGCTCCAGCGTATAAACTTTACGCTCTGCTACATCCTTGACCTCTTCGATAAGCGGCATTTCCGGTACGGTTTCAAGCAGATCCGCAGCTTTGTAGAGCAGTTCCTGTACGCCCTGCTTGGTTAGAGAAGACATCGGAACGATCTCGTACTCCATCTCGCCGTCAAGCCCGCTCAACTGTTCCCGGAACAGCTCCAGCTGCTCCTGCGAATCCGGCATGTCCATCTTGTTGGCGGCAATAATTTGAGGACGTTTAGCCAGCAGCGGATTATACAGAGCCAGCTCTTCATTGATCTTGTTCCAGTCCTCGAATGGATCTCTGCCTTCGGATCCGGACATGTCGACCACGTGCACAATAACACGCGTCCGCTCTACATGTCTCAGAAAATCATGGCCCAGTCCCACGCCTTCATGAGCTCCCTCAATCAAACCTGGCAGATCCGCCATGACGAAGCTCCGGCCGTCGCCGACTTCGACCACACCAAGATTCGGTGACAGCGTTGTAAAATGGTAGGCGCCGATCTTCGGCTTCGCCCCCGAAACGACCGAGAGCAGCGTAGACTTGCCTACACTCGGAAATCCGACCAGTCCAACATCCGCCATTACCTTCAACTCGAGAACGATCCAGCGTTCCTGGCCTTCTTCACCGTTCTCGGCAAAATCCGGAGCCGGATTGCTTACGGTGGCAAACCGGCAGTTTCCCCGTCCGCCCCGTCCGCCGCGCGCTACAACGATCTGCTGGCCGTGCTGGGTCATATCGGCAATAATTTCCTGGGTATCGTCATTAATAATAATCGTGCCTGGCGGTATCCGGACAATCATGTGCTCGGCATTGGCTCCATGCATGCTTTTCACTTTGCCGCGTTCGCCCTTCTCCGCCTTGAAATGCTTCTGATACCGGAAGTCCATCAGCGTCCGAAGCCCTTCATCCACGCGAAAAATCACATCGGCTCCCCGGCCCCCGTCTCCGCCGGCCGGTCCGCCCTCGGGAACATATTTCTCCCGGCGGTAGGATACGATACCATTACCGCCGTCCCCGCCTTTTACAAAAATCTTTGCTTTGTCGACAAACATGCCCCAGCCTCCGTTTATTTCACAAGCTCCGCATGGAGCACCAAATTGTCCGGCTCTATATCCGCTCCGGCTGCCCTCAGCGGCGAATCTGTCATCGCCCGCTTACATTTATGCTTCCATTCGTTTGTATCCTTCATTCCGCCGTCATAATGAAACGAAGCGGTCATTGTATTCTCGTTCAGCGATAGATCGACCAGCAGCTTGGCCGCATCTCCGGAATCCGGTTTAACCGCGAGCCGGTACGCATCAATAATGTCCTGCATAGTCTGTGCTGCGCGATGACCGTCAATACCCAATTCCATGAAATTAAGGTCACCCTCAATATCAATATCCAGCTCCACGTCATTCGTCAGCGTTCGAAAGGACTGCAGAAAAGTGACAAGCGATGGAACGCCGAGCTTGGCGATCTTGCTCTCAGTCATCATTCGTTCTCTTATTTGCTCCACACATTGAACTGCCTTCTCGGCCTTCTGCATCCTGATATAGCCGTATAAAACCTGCAAATCATTCATCCAGTCATGACGATGATGATTTAAAGTTGTAATTGATAATGTCTGCAGCACATGAATCATCCGGGCTTCCCGTAACGCAAATTCTTTTCGTACACACCATGCCCAGACCGCCCCGGCCGCCAAGAACCAAACAACGAAACCCGCTAAAAACCAAGGCTCAAACCGCCATGTGAGAACGGCAGCGGTTGGGATAATCAATGACGCGGCTGCATAATACTTGTTCCTGTTAAAGCGATTCATGGACCGATCCTACTTTCCTGTTCTCTCCTAGCCATTACCAGTATAGCATATGCTTCCAGGCGCCGCCTAAGGAAAAAAAGGAAGCCCCGGCCTGCGTGCAGACCGGGGCGAGCTTGATTATTGCGCTTCGACTGCCGCAGCTACCGGAGCAGCCTCGACCGAGTATACGCTAACTTTCTTACGTACACGTCCCCAGCGTTCAAACTTCACAACGCCTTCGATTAATGCGAATAATGTGTCATCTTTTCCGATCCCGACATTATTGCCCGGATGGATTTTGGTTCCGCGTTGACGGAACAAGATGCTGCCCGCCGTTACCAATTGACCGTCTGCGCGTTTGGCGCCCAAACGTTTCGATTGGCTGTCACGACCATTTCTTGTGGAACCTACACCCTTCTTCGATGCGAATAACTGAAGATTCAGTTTCAACATGGTTGTACCCTCCTTTGTTACCGAGTTAGTTGACGAATCTGAACGTACTTTCCGTAAGAGGTTACGATTGTGCTGAGCATAACAATCATCGATTCCAGCAGCAGCTGCACCCTTTCGTTCATAGCGGGATCGCTCTGCTCCGGAATATCAGACTGCAGCCACCCATTGTCCATGGAAGCAGGAAGCTCCAGACCCGCAAGCTCCTCAATCGCGTTGACTGTACCGACCGAAATGGCCGATACCCCGGCGCAAATGATATCTTTGCCTGGATTCTTAAACTTCGCATGTCCTTCAATCGCAAATGATACGATACGTGAATTCTCGGCGGAATGCCGCAAAATAGTGATCGTAATCATCCCTGGGACCTCACTTAAGCCTTGATCGCGCCAATCGTTACTTTCGTATACGGCTGACGATGACCTTGCTTACGACGGTAGTTTTTCTTCGCCTTGTATTTGTAAACGATAATTTTTTGACCTTTGCCGTGTCTCTCAACTGTAGCTGTAACAGAAGCTCCAGCAACAACGGGAGTTCCGGTTACGAGACCATCTTTATTGGAAACAGCCAGTACGCGGTCGAACGTTACGCTCTCGCCATCACCGGCGTTCAATTTCTCGATGTAAAGAACATCGCCTTCTTGAACCTTGTATTGTTTACCACCCGTTTCAATAATCGCGAACATGTAGTGCACCTCCTTATTTTCGAAGACTCGCCTGATGCAGGTGCCTTCCGATTCAATAACCGGCCGGGCTTGTCAACCTGTTCTGTGCGGTAAATGACTGCAGGGGAAAAATCCCACTCCAACAGGCACCATAATATATTATCACAGGATCAGTCACAATAGCAACAATATAATTCCATTCCAGCTATCAAACTGCCGGTTTATTTACTTGCCGCCCGATGGTCTGGACATATTCACTCTGCCCCTGCCCTTGCAAACCGGACAAACCTCCAGCAATTGATTCATGACATGATCGCGAACCTTCTTGCGGGTCAGCTCCAGCAGTCCAAGACGGGTCCAGCCGACAACCTGGCATTTGGTGCGGTCAAGCTTGAGCAAACTCTCCAGCCGGTGTGCGATCTGTTCGCGGTGCGATTCCTGCTCCATATCAATAAAATCAATGATAATAATGCCGCCTACATCACGCAGCCGCAGCAATCTGGCAATCTGCTCGGCCGCTTCCATATTCGTCTGGAACACCGTATCTTCCAAATCGCGCGAGCCGACAAATTTACCGGTATTGACATCAATCACGGTAAAAGCCTCCGTTTCATCCCAGACCAGATCTCCTCCGCTGCTCAGACGGATACGGCGCTCGAATGCCTCCTGCAGCTGATGATTCACCTGATAGCGGTTCATGAGCCCGACAGAAGAATGACTGGAGTGAGACTGATCATAGAACCGCAGCCGGGATTGCATGGTAGGCGCCATTTGCCTGATTAATGCTTCCGTCTCGGTGTAAAATTCCTGATCGTCGATCCAGACCTCGTCCATTTCCACAGTAAGCAGATCTCTCACCAGCCGGTGGGCAAGACCTGCCTCGCGGTGAAGCTCCGCAGGTACCGGAGTATCCTCCGAACGGGCCTCAATTCCCTGCCACAGCTCCCGCAGGAACTGCACATCCGTCTGCAGCGCGTCACTGGCCTCGCCCTCGGCCGCGGTACGCAGAATGATTCCTTCATCAGAATGGCGGAAACGTTCACCAAATGAACGCAGCCTTGTCCGCTCCTGCTCCATCTTCACTTTTTTGGAAACTCCGACATAGGCGGCATGAGGCATATACACGAGAAATCTCCCCGGCAGCGAGAAATGTGTGGTTACGCGCGCCCCTTTTCCTCCAAGAGGCTCCTTGACAACCTGCACCAGAATCTCCTGACCGACCCGCAGAAGCTGAGCGATCGTCGGCTTCTCCTTCGGCTGCTGGTCCAGATGGGGATGAAGCACGTCGTCAATATACAGAAATGCGTTCTTGACAAGTCCTATATCCACAAACGCCGCCTGCATGCCTGGAAGGACATTCACGATTCTGCCTTTAAATATACTCCCGACAAGCTGGCTGTCCATCTCTCTGGTTTCCATATAAAATTCCAATAAACGGCCTTTATCGACGATTGCGATTTGCAGTCTATCCTTTTCACTATGCACTAGCATCAGCTTCATCTTGATTTATCACCTGCCCAGTAGGTGTTCTGGGTTATATTTTACATGAAAAGCTCCAAAACTGCACGGTCTGCCTTTCCCTCTGCCAGGAAACCGTCCACCAGCCGCTGTTCCGGCAGCACCGCAACAATGCTTCCCTGCTCTTCCATGACGACAATCAAGTGGTAGCTGTCGCGTTTAAACAAACGCAAAGCGGAAGCGATTGTATGATGCCTTGATATAATAATGGGAAGCGCCCAGCTCCCATGCTCAAGTGATCTTGAAGAGGCTACCGCCCGATGTGTCAGAAAGCGGATAAACAAAAAAGGGATATGCCGATAGGCTGTCCAATTCGTCAGCAGCAAAAAAAATCCCACCGCCAGCAAGTTCGCCTGAATCCCGCCGCCCGGATGACGAAATACGGGAACAACCGAAACTATTATCATGCAGCTGCTGAGGAGCAGACTAGTTCTCGTTCCCCAGACAAGCGTTCGATGAAATGGCTGAATTCTGCTCAGGGCTGCCTGCAGCAGCTTGCCTCCGTCCAGGGGAAGAATAGGCAGTAAATTAAAAAGCCCGATCATCATATTCGCCTGCATCACATACATGGACCAATCATGGCTCCACCAGCCTAAGAAACCCATAAGCCACGCCAAGACCCCCATCCAGACGTTCTGCAGCGGACCGGCAATTGCGACAATCGCCTCTTCCCTTGCCGGCAGGTTGGCCCCTTCTTCGATTTCAGCAACGCCTCCAAAGGGAAGCAGCTTCACTTCACGGACTGTCCACCCAAAGCCTCTGGCCGTAACGACATGTCCGATTTCATGGACCAGCACGATAGCGAACAAGGTGATAAGCTCTACAAAATAACCCGTTGCAATGGAAGCCAGCATGACAAGTACAAAAAGCGGATGAACCGACCACGCAATCCCATACAGCTTAATCAAACGGGATGACGTCAGCGGGATCGACGTACCGGCCTTTCTCCTTCACCGCAAAAAATAACAAGCTTTGCTCACCTTCTTTGGCAGCAGGCAGCTCCCCAAGCGACTCCCCGGCTTCCACCCAGTCATTAACAGCCACCTTCACCTGACCAAGCCGTCCGTAGACCGTCATCCGTCCGTTGGCATGCTGGACAACAATGGTCTTGCCCGTCTCCTTCTCTTCGGATACAAGCAGAACCCGGCCTGTTTCAGCCGTCAGTACCGGAGCCGCGGAGCTGCCGGCAAGCTCGACTCCGCTTAAGGTTTCGGCAAAGGAGCGGATAATTACTCCCTTGGGAAGCGGTGCGACGACAGGCAGCGCCACCTCCCCCTCGGCCAGCTGCGACTCTCCCTGGTTCCCGCCGTTGAACAGCGGGATAAAGGAAGGCGCACCGGCAAACATCCGGTTATACCAGGTTGCAGCCTGGTTGAAATCGATTTGTTCCGTGAGGGCTGCCGTAACTATTTCCTGTCCCTTCTTCGCTGCTGGAGTCTCCAGATGGAACATGGCGAACACGATAACGAAAAGCGCAGCGGCGATAGCACTCTGAATGAAAAGTCCCTGGACGATGAACGGTTTGCCGGGGGGGCGCTCGCCTCCGGGAACATCCGGAACCAGTCGGTTCCGGATGCCCTTTTGAGGCGTACGCTCCCATCCCGTTCTTTCCCATGGATTGGCCTGCGCCTTCCACATTTGCTCAGGATCAAGTCCCTGCTCTGGGATTTGCACAGTGAGCGGAAAGTTCTTTTCTTCGAAAGGCAGCGGCAAAACGGGTGATGATTGGTCATCCTTGAGGCTGCGTACCGGTATCATGACAGCTTGCTCCTGCTTCTGCTTTTGCTTCATTATCCGACGGATCCGCTCCTGGCGGCGCTGACGGATACCATTGTTTGTATCCACGGCCCATCCCTCCATCTCATCAAGCTTGTTCGCTTATTTATATGAGAAGACAGGCTTGTTTATGTTGTTGGCAAAACTGGGCGGCGGACACAAATAAACCGTTCAGCTTTGCTGAACGGCTTCCAAGAGAGCCGGAGGGTTGAACAATTCAGCCGGTTCAACGGTTAGATATTGCTCAATCCCTTGCAATCAACCTATTCCAAGAAACTTGCGGAAACGCTTTATGACTCCCGACTTTTCCTCAAGCGGCATTAGCGGCACCATGTCGCCTAACATCCGGCGGGCGATATTGCGATAGGCAATAGCAGCACGTGAGGAAGGATCCATGACGGTAGGTTCACCCGCATTGGCCGATCGGATTACCTTCTCGTCGTCCGGAACGATCCCCAGCAAATCGATTGCGAGCACCTGGCAGATTTCATCGATATCCAGCATTTCACCCGAGCGCACCATATTGGCGCGGATCCGGTTAATGATCAGTTTGGAGGGGACCTTGTTTTGTTCGAGAAGTCCAATCACCCTGTCCGCATCCCGGACAGCGGCATTCTCCGGCGTGGTAATGATAATCGCGCGGTCAGCGCCCGAAATGGCATTGCGGAATCCCTGCTCGATCCCTGCAGGACAATCAATCACGACATACTCGAACTCCTTCTTCAGCTCCAATACAATATCTTTTACCTGCTCAGGTGTAATATCGTTCTTGTCCTTGGTCTGAGCAGCCGGCAGCATATAGAGTTCATCGAAACGTTTGTCCTTAACGAGCGCCTGATTCAATCGGCAGCGGCCTTCGGAAACATCGATCAAATCATAAATGATCCGGTTCTCAAGCCCCATCACCACATCCAGATTACGCAGACCGATGTCGGTATCCACCATGCAAACTTTTTTGCCCAATAAAGCCAGCGCCGTCCCTAAATTGGCCGAGGTCGTTGTTTTGCCGACTCCGCCTTTCCCTGATGTAACCACTATCGCTTCTCCCAAGCTTAACACTCCCCCGCTGCAACCATCGAAGCCTCAATCCGCTAAGCCAGGCTCCAATTGGCAGTCTAAGTAACGTTGTACCAGAGCATATACTCCGCTAAGACCCAAAACCTGGATAGTATTGGGACTTTTAAAAGCCTGGCGGCATAACAAGATTGTTCCTCGCTTCATGAATGAATCCAATAAACCTATACCTTAAAAACAAAAGAATGATTGCGTAAACGATGCAGCTGCGACATCTTGTCAATCTTCATGGCGCCCTCATTCAAATAAGCGAATTCCATCGTTGCATCACCTGTCATCCACTCATCCGGCGGCCGGCTAATCACTTCACTAATACGAAGCTGAGTAGGTCTGAGCAGAGAAGCTGCAATAATAGCATCCGTTTTGCCGCCGGTTCCAGCATGGGCGAGTCCGCGAAGAGCGCCAAGCACATAAATATCCCCTGTGCACAGCAGCGAACCTCCGGGATTCAGATCTCCCATCAGCAGCAAATCACCATGATGCTCCACGGTTTGGCCGGAGCGGATAATGCCGGTCATGACGCGTATATTGTTGCCCTCATCAATCCTGGGTGCTTCCGGTATATCACTTTCAACCGATTGCACGATAAGATTGCCTTGCTGGCGGATAACAGACCTTATTTGGTCCTTCTCCTCCTCGTTGGCCAGGCGGGCACCCAGCTTCACATGAACATGAACGATCGGACCGGTCAGCAGCTGTTGGTGCGACTTTTCCAATTTGTACTGCAGTTCTTGAAGAAGCACGGAAAATTCGCAATGGTCGTCAAGAAGAAAAACCAATCCTTCTTTAACGCCTTTGATCGTAATATGCTGCTTATCGGTCACGCTCGTCCCTCCTTCTCTACTTAATTACGATTCTTTTTCGGACCTCCCGATTCCTGCCTGGATTTATTTTTCATCGTCATCTTCCTTATTCTTTTTCAGACTGCCCTCGAACCAGCGCCTTGCAGGCACGTACATGAGCAGGGAAAATAACAGCTGAAGAAAAAGACTCGGCAGAATGTGATCAAAAATCGCCCATTCATAGGACAGGCTGGTTAGTCTGAAGACGCGGTAAATAAAATGGACAACCGTATCATTTATAAAAGTAAACAAACCGATCATGGATAAGGCCATCAAAAGGGTGCTTCTTTTATTTTCCAGCAGCAGACCAGACAAGTATCCCACAAGCCCGAACGTAAAGGACTCAACTCCAATAATTCGGCCATAAAAAGCCAGATCCTGCAGCAATCCAAAGGACAAGCCAAGAATAACCGCGGAATGGCGGCCCCGGTACATCGCTGCAAAAAGCACAAAAGCCAGTGTGAAATGGGGAACTACCCGCCCCACTAGACCATCCGGCAGAATCCAGTAAAAAATCGTCCCCTCCGAAATAAAGAAAAGCAGCATCACAAGGATAATCCGTTGTATGCTCATTGCGTTTCTGCTCCGGTATCCGGAATTTTCACCACGAATACTTCCGTCAAATGATTAAAATCCGCTGCAGGCGTAATCGTTGCCGTCTGGGTCAGACCAAAATCCCCTACCTGAACGGAATCCACAGTTCCCACAATCAAACCTCTCGGGAACACATTGGCAAGCCCGGAAGTAATAATTGTATCACCTTTGGCAATAGGATCGTTCTCGGGAATTTTGCTCATCGTCAGCTTGCCCGTATCCTTGCCGTAACTTTCAATCATGCCAAAAGAGTCCTCTTTGTTCAGTGCCGTGGTGGGAATTTGCTTCGTACTGGCATCCAGTGAATTCGCATCCAAATCCGTTATCGGCATCACTGAGGAATAAAATGGATCAACCCGGCTTACCAAACCGACGAGACCTTTGGTTGTGACGACAACCATATTTGTTTTAATCCCGTCTTTAGACCCCAGATCAATACGAATGGTCTTGTCATAAGGATCATTACTTGCGGAAACAACTTGTGCAATCAAATATTGATAATTTTTATACAGTTCCTTCTGCCGTTGTGTAAATCCCAATGCCTCAGTCAACCGCTCATTATCTTTTTTAATCTGGTTAAAATTAATGCTGTCCCTGGCATAATTCGCCGCAATTCCGCGGAGAATTTCATTTTCCTTGTATACGTCATGCAGCTTGGATAAATCTTCAAACAAGCCCGCGATATAGCCTGCGGGCCTGTAAAACCATTCCTGTACAAATGCGCTGGAATCGAGGATAAAATTTTCCGGCCAGGTGAGCTTCTTGCGCTCACCGATCGAAAAGCCCATAACGGCTACAAAAACAATAAATATGATCATCAGAACAAACATGCGTCGATTGCGCATCCAATTAAACAATTCTTATCACCCGTCCATTCCACTCATCCGTTTTCCCCATCCGGACTTTATCGTTTGGAACGAGAAACCGGGCCGCCCCGCGTTTTGAATAAATCAATATTATCAAGCGCACGTCCAGTTCCTATTGCAACGCAATCAAGCGGATTTTCCGCAACAATAACAGGCATCCCTGTTTCACGGGCCAACAATTTATCGAGGTTGCGCAGCAGCGCGCCTCCCCCGGTCAGTACAATTCCACGATCCATAATATCGGAGGACAGCTCCGGCGGACACTTCTCCAGGGTGACTTTAACCGCTTCAACGATCGAATTCACGGTATCCATAAGCGCTTCCGTGATTTCGCCGGAGGAAATCGGCAATGTTTTGGGCAGTCCGGACACAAGGTCGCGGCCGCGAATTTCTATGGTTTCGGGCTTGTCCATCGGCAGCGCCGAACCGATCTCCATCTTGAGCTGCTCCGCTGTCCGTTCCCCGATCATGAGGTTATACATGCGCTTAATATATTGGATAACTGCTTCATCCATTTCATCGCCGGCAATCCGGATCGAACGGCTTGTTACAATACCTCCAAGGGAAATAACCGCCACTTCGGTTGTGCCGCCGCCAATATCGACGACCATGCTGCCAGTAGGCTCCCATACCGGAAGATCAGCCCCGATAGCCGCTGCGAAAGGTTCTTCAATTGTGAAAGCTTCTTTGGCTCCCGCCTGCTCCGTTGCTTCCTTGACAGCCCGCTGTTCCACTGCTGTAATGCCAGATGGCACGCAAACCATGACATTTGGATGGCGCGGAAAAAAAGAACGCTGCTTCTGAGCCTGGCGAATAAAATATTTAATCATTGTAGCTGTTGTTTCAAAGTCAGCGATAACGCCGTCTTTCATCGGACGGATCGCCCGGATGTTGCCCGGTGTGCGGCCGATCATTTTTTTGGCTTGCTCGCCAACAGCTTCAATTGTTTTTGTATCCGTACGAAGAGCTACAACTGAGGGTTCTCTTACGACAATACCTTTTCCTTTTACATATACAAGCGTATTTGCCGTTCCCAGGTCAATCCCTAAATCCTTTGTACCACCAAACATGATAATCTTCCTTTCTCTTCTTAAGGCAATCCCTCATATTATATTACATACAACCTTGCTCCTTCAAACTGATAAACCGATTGTCACCTATTACCAAATGGTCAAGCACATCGATGCCGACCAGTTCGCCCGCCTCCACCAGCCTGCGTGTCAAAGTAATGTCCTCAGGGCTCGGCGTTGGGTCGCCGCTTGGATGGTTATGTAAACATATTATAGATGCGCTGCTGCACTTAATGGCCGCCCGAAAGACTTCACGCGGGTGCACAAGCGACGCATTCAAGGTTCCAACCGAGAGGGTCTCGCGATGGATGACATGGTTTTTGGTATTCAAAAATAAACAGACGAAGTGCTCCTTTTTCAAATACCGGAGTTCCTCCATCATGAAATTAGCCGCATCGGAGGGTTTGCGAATCGTCAGAGTCTCATTCTGCTGGCTGCGCGCAAGGCGCCTGCCCAGTTCAATGCCTGCACGCAGCTGAACGGCCTTGGCCGGTCCAATACCGCGAATGGCCGTGAGTTCATCAATGCTCATATCAACCAGGCCATACAAACTGCCGCATTCTTTCAGAATACGCGAAGCGAGCAGCACAGCAGATTCACTCTTGGTTCCCGTTCGTAACAAAATAGCCAGTAATTCGGCATGACTTAATGCTTCGGCCCCAACTGTCATCAGGCGTTCTCTTGGTCGGTCTTCGTTAGGGACATCCCTCAGCACATATTGCTGCGCCTCCATGTCCTGTTCCTGCCTTCTTGGATGAATTGAAAAATCATGCTTGAATCAAATGACTTCTACGCCAAAAGCAGACAGCATTTCGGACAGCAGGGATAACGGCAAGCCCACGACATTGAAATAGCAGCCGTCCAACCTGTCTACCAGCGTCGCGCCCAGACCTTGTATGGCATAGCTTCCCGCTTTATCCAGTGGTTCTCCGGTCGCCACATAACGCTTCATCCGGTCCTGATCAAGCGGTTTCATAGCAACCCTGGTCATCCGGTAACGGACAAGCTCCCTCCCTGAGGAAGTCTCCAGGCAGGCGACACCTGTGTAAACATGGTGTTCCCGTCCCTGAAGTCTGGTCAGCATCCTGAGTGCGTCCTGCTCATCGACAGGTTTCCCCAGAACGTCCCCGTCCACTACGACTATCGTATCCGCTCCAATAATAAGAGACCGGTCCGCGTCATGGCCGCCGAGCATGGGAACAGCCGCTCTTGCTTTGCGTAGTGCGAGCTGCTCGACAATACGGGATGGCGACCAATCCGGAGGTGTTTGTTCATCCGCATCGGTCGACAAAATGAGAACCGGCAAGGACAGGTCGAGCGATGCGACCAAATCCCGCCGGCGTGGAGATGATGAAGCCAGCACGAGCTGGCGAACTTGTTTTGTAGGAAGGGATGCATCCATTTGAGTAGCACTCCTATTAATTACTGATGCGTTGTCACATTTTGCGGTACAGCCAGACGGCTGCAACAAGCCCGATGATACTGAGCAGGCTTACCTTTAAGCGGATTGTGAAATCGTAGCTCAGCACAAGTAAATCTGCAGCTGGCGACCACTTAACTTCGGAGGTTTTGGTTAGAAACGATAGTCCAGAGACGGGAGTAAGCCAGCGCGCCACCAAAGTGCCCGCCAGTAAACCGATTAAGATGAATAACAGCAGAATCCATCCATTTTTCTTCATCTTCCATCGTCCCTCGCCATTTTTTGACACGTTTGCTCTATTATACGCTCCAGCGAAACGCTTTACAATCCATCGATAGCAGCAAACCAGGCTTTTTGGGCAAACACCGCTTCCATAAGCGCGTTTTGCATTGACCACAGATGCGCATCAGAAGGCTTCTTTGCATATTCGCCAGCTGCAGCGGACGCCGCGTTCACCTGCTGAATAACCTTAAGCAGCGCCGTTTTTTGCTGTGCATCTGTCACACCCTTCTCTACAAGCGAAGCTGATTTTACCCACTGCTGATGAAGCTCGCTCCAACTGCTCGCCTCACCCGTGGAGGCATCATTAAGCTTTTCTAATGTGCTCTCATCCATTTGACGAATAAGCTCGCCCGTTTGTTTGAAAAAACTTTCAATTTCTGCAGGCTTGCCGGTATAGGGTAGGGAGGAGAGTGCGGGTACATCGATTTGCTTAATGTAAACTTCCATTCCGGTTAACGTTTGGCCAAGCGCAAGCGCCTCGTTTCGATCCGCAGCCATGCCCACATAAACCCGATAGTCTTCACCATCCGCATAAGATGCAGCCGCCAACCCTTTTGCCGTCAGCTCCTGAACTGCCGCATCCAATCCTTCTTGATTGCTGAAAACTCCATATTGCAGCATGTAATAGGAGCTTTCAGGTATATCGACTTTGATATTGGATAATCCAGCCGCTGCCCCGCTCTGATTTCCAGAAGTGCTGCTGCTCCCATTTGAATTAACCGCCGCGACTTGACTGTCCTTATTATCTGTTGCGTTCGCGCCCGCACCAACCTCAAAAGTCGGCACAGCCGCTCCGGCCCCAGGATCCTCCGTCGACGGCGGACCTCCCGCAAAAAGGGCCAATATAAAATAACCGAACAATCCTCCGGTCACAACCGCTCCGGTCACGGATGCAAATACCTTGTACCAGGATGGATTCCGGCCATGGCGGTAATTTGCAGCCGTCTTGAACGAGCTGAGGTTGCCCTGTGAACCTGAAGAATTCCTTTCATGCTCGTCCAGATCCTCAAGATCAATTTCAGGCTGATGCGCTTGAATTGTTTTCGGTCTCCCGTTGAACGGCTCCTCCGCTGCCGGCATATGATACAGACTATCGTGAGCGTCATAAATGGGAGTTGATGCCATATAGGCATCCTCCCAGGACGAAAGCTTCGCTTCTAAAGGTTTCACTGTTTGTGGTGGATCAGCATGAGCGGGCTCGGCAGGTTTTACTGTATTCCTGGAGTCCTGAGGCGTGGCTGAAGGCTGAGATGCTCCCTTGACCGTTTGACGATCGGTCTCGCGAATCAACTGCTCCAACGCATGCGCATCATTTTGGAACGGGCTGTTCCATGTCCCCTTATCGGATGAAAATTGAAGTTCTTCCTGAAAAATCGGCACGACATTGGACTTGTTCGGGCGTTCCTGCAAATCCGGATCCGGCTCCCGCTGCTCACGAGCTCCGTTTTGCTTGTCAAAACGGTACGTAATGCGTGCTTTTGAATTCATATCACTCTCTCCTTGTCCGCATTCTCTAGTACGCTTCCTGTGGTACTTAACAATATCTTTGTGAATCTTGTCCCTATTTTCAGCAATGTCTTTGTGTTCCTTGTCCCTGTTTTCAACAAAGTCTTTGTGTTCCTTGTCCCTCTTCTCAGCAATGTCTTTGTGTTCCTTCTCCCTCTTCTCTAGTAATAGTGTATGAAGAGATTAAGAGACTTATGACAAGTGCCCCTCCCTAAATCCCTCCTGAGGAGGGACCCCAAGGGTCTTCCGACCCTCTGGACACCCGGAATTGACTAACGTGGGCGTTATAGAGAATCGCTAGTATGCCGCTGACTGCTATGATCGTTTTCGTCCCTCTCGGGACACACTTCCATGTAGCGCTCCCGAGTCGCCTGTGGACTTTCGTCCCTGAATAACGAACGCAGCTGCAGAGACGCTCTTACGTTACAGCAAGCAGGGATCGTTTTCGCCCCTCTCCGGGGCACACTTCCATGATGCACTCCCAAGCCGCTGATGGACTTCGTCCCTGATAAGATTTGGTTCATATTGATGAGGAATTTACCTTGGTATAATCGAATTGTAATTATCTCGAATTCTTAAATCGGGGATTAAAATAAGATCGGAAGAATGTAATCGTAAATGGAGGAAATGAGTCTGTGATTCTCAAACGTTATTCCAGTCCCGAAGGGACATCTGGTGCCCCAAGCGCAGTAAAAGTAAGAGTGGGTCCCGTCAGGGACGAAAAACGAGGCTATGTCGTAGCAGCTAGCCCGCTTCGCCGCCCCGCCAACGTTATCCCACCCGGGTGTCCAGAGAGGGCCGGAACCCTTTGGGGTCCCCCTCCGGGGGATTTAGGGGGTCATCTCCACTCCATAGAAATGGAATCCGGGGAACATTTGGGGAGGGGCCTCTCCAAATAAAAATAGCCCTCTGGCAGCATCCGAAATTGAATCGGATGTCCAGAGGGCCAAGAGGCACTTGTCGTCCCACAGAGGACTTAGGGATGCCTTGATCGAAGCAGTCTTGCGAGTCCATCGGCAACCTTCCAAATGTCTCCGGCACCCATAGTAATGACAAGATCACCTGGTGACACTCTTTCGGACAGCTCGGCAAGCACCTCTTCTTTAGTTGGCAGATAGGCGGTATTCGCATTACTGTTTTTGACGATGAGCTCGACCAATTTTTTAGAATGAACACCTTCGATCTGCAATTCGCCGGCAGGAGAGTAGATGTCTGTAATAATGACCTCATCCGCCTCCAGGAAAGCCCTGCTGAATTGCTCGAACAGAAAGAAGGTCCTCGTATAGCGCTGCGGCTGGAATACGGCGATAATTCGCTTTCCAGTTGATTTTGCCGCACTGATGGTCGCCTGGATCTCAGTGGGATGATGGGCGTAATCATCAATGACGAGAATGTCATTAACCTCGCCGAGAACCTGAAATCGGCGTTTGGCTCCGCGAAAATCGACGATAGCCGCGGCTATTGCGTCGAAAGGCACGCCTGCCTCCAGACAAGTAATGATAGTTGCCATCGCGTTGTAGACATTATGCCGCCCCGGAACGGACAGGTTGATACTGCCCAGCTTATTGCCATGCTTTGTCAACTCGAAGGAGGCTTTACGGTCGCCGAGTTCAATATTCGCTGCGGTGTATACGGCGTCGTCTCTTTCGATCGCATATGTGATGATCCCGGATCCGCCAAGCGGACCGGCTTCCAGATTCGGCAGCATATCCAGGAGGTTTTCATCGTCAATGCAAATAATCGCTTTCCCGTCTTCCTTAACCTGGCTTAAGAACTGCACATAAGCGGCCTTCAGCTTGGTGAAATCGCCGTCGTAGTTCTCCAAATGGTCAGGCTCAACGTTGGTCACAATAGCAATAGCAGGATGATATTGCAGGAAGGAGCCGTCGCTCTCATCGGCCTCCGCTACTACAAACTCTCCCTTTCCGGCCTTTGCATTGGTGCCTACATTAATGATCTCTCCCCCGATAATATAGGTGGGATCAAGTCCGCATGTTTCCATAACAAGTGCGATCATCGATGAAGTCGTCGTTTTGCCATGAGCGCCCGCAACTGCGACGCCTTTGCCGTTATTCATCAGTCTCGCCAGCATTTGTGCGCGATGCAGGATCGGAATGTTCAAATCCTCTGCTTCTTTGCGCTCCACATTGTCGCGGGACAAAGCGGTAGAGTATACAACAAGGTCCGCGCCTCTCACATGCTCCCGCTCATGGCCAATATAGATATGCGCTCCATTAGCCGCAAGCTTCTCGGTGAGTTCCTGCCCTGCGACGTCGGAACCTGACACCTTGTACCCCATTTCCAGCATGACCCGAGCGATAGCGCTCATACCATAACCGCCGATACCGATGAAATGAACGTGTTCTGCCGTATTCAAAGACGGTTCACCAACCTTTTTCAGAATCCATATTGTAGAGCAATTGAGAGCGGACGTCTGCAATCAAATAGAGCGTTCCGGTTACAACCGCCAAATCGGCTTCACCGGTCAACTTCTGAAGCCGCGCGAGCGCCTGCTTCCAATTCGGTTCCACGATGAGCTCGAAAGGACGGCCGATTTTCTCCCTCATCTCCCGAACGATATCTGCCAATGCTTCGGCCGACATCGCCTTGCGAAAATCAGGCTCAGTTACCACGAGCGTATCCACTAGAGGTAGTATATGCCGTATTGTGTCAGGATGATTCTTGTTCGCCAGCATCCCGATCATAAGATGAAGTCGGTTATACGTATACGTATTGCGGAGTGCGTCCGCGAGTGTTTCTGCGCCCTCGGGATTGTGCGCGCCGTCAACCAGCAGTCGGGGAGATTGGAGCACCATCTCCAGCCGTCCGGGCCAGGCTGCCTTGCGCAATCCCTGCCGGAGATCTTCATCATCCATGACAAGCGCATAGTATTGACGCATAACCTCCAGCGCCATGACAGCTACCGCAGCGTTGGCGCGCTGATGCGCACCATTCAGCGTAATCGTCAAATCGTCAATGGAGCGGAACAACCCGTTGAAACGAAAATTCTGCTCGTCTTCCTTCACATTGAGTGTGGTTTCACTGAATTTCTCACCGAGCAGATACAAGGTGCTGTTTGCAGCCTTGGCCTTGGAAGCGATGATTTCGATGACCTCCGGCTGACTGACGGCGCTTATTACTGGAACTCCGGGCTTGATAATCCCTGCTTTCTCCCGGGCGACCTCTTCAATGGTATCACCCAGAATATCCATATGATCATGTCCCACATTTGTGATGATGGAGACGATGGGATTGACAATATTCGTTACATCAAGCCTTCCCCCAAGCCCCGTCTCCCAAACTACAAAATCCGGATATGCTACTGTCGCATAATACAGTATAGCCAATGCCGTTGAAACCTCGAACATCGAGGGCGATCCAAGCTCCGATTCCGCAATCTCCTCGACATGCGGCTTAAGCCTGTTGGACAGCATAAGCAGCGTTTCCTCCGGGATATCGACACCGTTATATTGAAACCGGTTGGTGAATTTGGTGATGAAAGGAGACGTGTAGGTCCCCACATCATAACCGGATTGAATCAGCACGCTGGTAAGGTAAGCACAGACGGAGCCCTTGCCGTTTGTACCGGCAACATGAATAAACTTCAAGCGGCGCTCCGGATGGCCGAAGCGTTCCATCAACAGCTCGATGCGATCCATTCCCGGCCGAATGCCGAACGCAACTAATCCTTCTATCCAATCCCGTGCTTCCTGATAAGTTGCAAGCCCGCCGTCAGCGGACTTAAGAAGCTGATCTGTCATAAAAGTTCTTCCTTCTTCCTCATTAACCTAAGCAATTGCTCGCAGGCTGCTATAGCGGCGTTAACGATCGTTATCCGCGCAGCTCCGCGAGTCTTGCTTTCACTTTTTCCCGTTTATCCGCATAATCGGCCATTTTGGCCCGTTCTTCATCAATGACCTTGGCAGGCGCTTTGGCTACGAAGCCTTCATTGCCCAGTTTCTTCTCGACCCTTTCAACTTCGCCGGTCAAATTCTGAATTTCCTTCTCCAAACGTACAATCTCCTGGTCGATATCAATCAGCCCGGCCAGTGGCAAATACAGCTCCGCCCCGGTAATAACCGCCGTCATTGCTTTATCCGGCGCCTCCTGGGAAAGACTGATTTCAAGCAAGGATGTCCCGCAGAAACGGCTGACGAATTCTTCGTTGCGGCTGAGAATGCCCGCTTCCGCTTCACCGGATGGCTTGATGAGCAGCTCGACTTTCTTGCTCATTGGCACATTGACCTCTGCGCGAATATTGCGGACCGATCGGATAATCTCCATCAGAAGCTCCATCTCGCGAACGGCATCAGGCGCTTCCAGCGCAGAATCATATGCCGGCCAGGCAGCCAGCGTGATCGTCTCGCCGTCATGGGGCAGATGCTGCCATATTTCTTCACTTATGAAAGGCATGAACGGGTGAATCAGCCGCTGCGTCCGGTCAAGCACATATGCAAGAACGGACTGCGTGGCCCGCTTCGCTTCCGGATCGCTGCCGTACAGGTTCAGCTTCGCAAACTCAATGTACCAATCGCATAAGTCGTCCCAGATGAAATTCGTCAGCAATCTGCCGGTTTCACCGAACTCATAGCTATCTATAAGTCGTGTAACATCGCGTGAGGTTTCATTTAACCGGTGCAGAATCCAGCGCTCTGCTGTTCCGAGCTTCCCGCTGATATCGATATCTGAAGCCGTTACCCCTTCCAGATTCATCAGCGCAAAACGGGATGCGTTCCAGATCTTGTTCGCGAAATTACGCGCCTGTTCCACTCTCTCCCAGCGAAAACGCAAATCCTGGCCAGGCGTACTGCTCGTCGAGATCATGAAGCGCATCGCGTCAGCACCATATTTCTCGATCACTTCAAGCGGATCGACGCCGTTGCCCTTGGATTTGGACATCTTGCTGCCATTCTCATCGCGAACAAGCCCATGCATCAGAACATCCTTGAACGGTTTCTGGTCCGTGAATTCCAGGGCGGTAAAGATCATGCGGGCGACCCAGAAATAAATAATATCATAACCGGTTACCAGTACGTCGGTTGGATAGAAACGCTTCAGATCCTCCGTCTGCTCCGGCCAGCCAAGCGTCGAGAACGGCCATAATGCCGAGCTGAACCAGGTGTCCAGCACATCCTCATCCTGCCGCAGCGAGGAGCCACCGCATTTGTCGCAAACTTTAATATCTTCTCTTGCTACAAGCAGTTCTCCGCAATCATCACAATACCAAGCCGGTATGCGGTGCCCCCACCACAATTGGCGGGAAATGCACCAGTCACGGACATTTTCGATCCACTGCAGATAAATTTTCTCAAACCGGTCAGGAACAAAACGGACACCGCTGCCCGCACGCTGAGCCTCAATCGCCGCCTGTGCAAGGGGTTTCATCGATACGAACCATTGCGTGGACAAATAAGGCTCGATAACGGCGCCGCTGCGCTCGCTGTGTCCTACCTGATGGACATGATCCTCAATTTTAATGCAGACGCCCTGAGCCTGAAGATCAGCCACAATGCGCTTGCGGCATTCCGAACGGTCCATTCCCTTGTAGGGGCCTGCCTCATCGTTCATCACGCCGCTCTCATCCATGACAACAATTTGCGGGAGCTGGTGGCGCCGGCCGACCTCAAAGTCATTCGGATCATGGGCAGGCGTTATTTTAACCGCGCCGGAACCAAAATCCTTCTCTACATAATCATCAGCGATAATCGGGATTTCCCTGCCGATAATCGGCAGAACGATCACCTGCCCGATCAAATGCTTGTAGCGGGCATCCTCGGGATGAACAGCAACAGCGGTATCGCCAAGCATCGTCTCCGGCCGGGTTGTAGCAACGGTCAGGAAGCCGCCCTTATCCTTCAGCGGATATTGCAAATGGTAGAGATGCCCGTTCACTTCTTTATATTCAACCTCAATATCCGAAAGCGCTGTGCGCGCGGCGGGATCCCAGTTGATGATCTTTTTGCCGCGGTAGATCAGCTTCTTCTCATACAGTCTTACGAATACCTCGCGCACAGCTCGTGAAAGTCCCTCATCAAGCGTAAAGCGTTCGCGCGAATAATCCAGCGAAAAGCCCATTTTGCCCCACTGCTCATGAATGGTCTGTGCGTATAATTCCTTCCACTCCCAGACCTTCTCCAGAAACTTCTCGCGCCCGAGATCGTATCGGGACACACCCTCCTCGCGCAGCTTCTGCTCCACTTTGGTTTGTGTCGCAATCCCGGCATGGTCGCTGCCCGGCAGCCAGAGCGCGTCAAAGCCCTGCATCCGTTTCGTACGGATCATAATGTCCTGGAGTGTAAAATCCAGTGCATGCCCGATATGCAGCATCCCCGTTACATTGGGCGGCGGGATAACAATGGTATACGTCGGAGCATCAGGACGCTTGCCGGCTTCAAAATATTTTCCCTGCATCCAATATTCGTACCATTTGGCTTCCGAGGCCTTCGGATCATACGTCGTCGGCATCTCTGTCGTCATTTGTTTTTCAGACATGGCTACTTACCTCCATTATGTTTGCAAACCGGAACTTGAGTAACGGCCTGAAGGCCGCTGCTCCGGTTGTGAATATGAACATGGTTAAACATTGTAAATGGAAATGAAAGGAGCAATTATTTTCCAAATAAAAATAAACCTTCCGCCCCTTTATTGCAAAGGACGAAAGGTTATGCTTCCGCGGTACCACCTTTGTTTCGACCAGCGGTTTCCCCCTGATGCGACACCTCGAACAGATAACGGCTGCGACCGGCTGGAACTAACGGACGAATCCGCTCATCCAAGCAACTCAGGGGCGACCAGTTGCAGCAAACATCCTGCAGAACCTCACAGCCATCCGGTTCCGCTCTCTGAAGGCATTGATGCCACTCTTCCCCTTCAATGTTATTATTACTTAAAAGTATTGCCTTATTTTTTCTATCATACACGTTATGATTTGCACTCGTCAATCCTAAAGCGGGATACAGGCGGCCCAATATGCCGTTCACAGCAAAAAATCCCTCTGGAGCGGATTGCCGCTGCAAAGGGATTCATGGTTTGAAGCTATGGAATATATAAAACCTGGCCTTCATTGATGCTGTGGTCGGACAAACGGTTATAGAGAGCGATTTCGCGGGGCTGCATTTGATAGCGGCTCGCTATCGTCTCGAGAGTTTCTTCGCGCTGTACGATACACATGCGCAATCTGCGGAACGATTGATCGTCCGCGCTTCTTCCGAAGAACAGATTCTTCCATTCGATCTCATCGCCGTTTGGCTGACTTGCCGCTTCCGCCGCCTTTTGCGCATCCTGCTTCGCAACCGCTCTTGCTTCCTGCTCCCTCAGGCTGGACTGCAAAAGAGAACGAAAACCGACATTGCTTGCTGGCTGTCCGGACACTTCATCAGAAGGCTTGATCCCCAAAGCAACGCGCATTTCCTTGGGAGCAGGCTCAGGTTCTGCCGCGACGGGATCAATCTGGATTGGCTGAGCGCCCAATGGGCTGTCCGCTGCAATAACAGACGGGTCAGGAGGCTGCTCTTCGGCTGCCGGGTGGAATGTTGAAAACTGCTGGTCGGTACGCTGTGATTCCCGATTAGAACCCTCAGGCTCTTCCGCTTCCAGCTCGGAGAGATTAAGTATTTCCTCTTCCTCTTCAAGCTGCTGCTGTCTGAGCGCCTCTAGCCTGTAGGCTTCCCATTCGGCAGCTTCGCGGCGGGCGTCTTCCCGCTCTTCTTCAAGAGCCCTCTCCCGTTCTTCCTCCTCCAGCTGGGCAGCGCGCAGTGCAGCCGCTTCCCGCTCGGCATCCGCTTGACGCAGCTTCTGGAAGGCTAATGCATCCCGCTGCTCGGCTTCCAGTCGGCGCTGTTCCCTGCCGGCTTCCTCTGTTTCACGCTGAAGCTGTTCCCGCAGAGCCGCTTCGCGGTTCGCGGCCTCCCGCTCGGCGATCTCGCGGTTTGCCGGTTCCCTGAATCCTTGCGTAACAGGAGCTGCCCAGCCGTCGAAGCCAGCTGGCGGCTCCTGTACCCGCGGTGGCGAAGGCTGTGATGCGGGAGCTGCCCAGCCGTCGAAACCCGCTGGCGGCTCCTGCGCTCCCGGTGGCGAAGACTGTGATACGGGAGCGCCCCAGCCGTCGAAACCAGCTGGCGGCTCCTGCACTCGCGGTGGTGAAGGCTGTGATACGGGAGCGCCCCATGAAGGCAGCTGTTCTTCATCTTCCCTTTTATGAACGACGGTAAAAGGTTCCTCACGCCATTCTTCCTGCTCCTGCTTCTGCTCGATTTCAATGCCAAGCAGGGACAATACGCCTGTTACATTGAGCGTTCTGGCGGATAGCAGATCGACATCGAAGTTATCAATTTCCACCGCGATGTCATCGAGTCTGTTAATGCGGTTCATAGGAAGCGTGATTTCCACTGGAATCATATGCTCCAGCGCTTGATCTCCCTCAAGCCCGTCAGGCGCCCGATATACTCCTGACAGCAGCAGATGCCCCTTTAGCAGCACTTGTTCACCCTGCTGAACAATCTGGATACGGGGAACAAGCTCGATCTCTTCGAGCTCGTCTATTGCAGCCACATCATCCGGCAAATGAACACGTTCGTAAACGTCAAAGCGTAAACCGCTCGATGGATTGGACACGCTAGTCGTCCTCCTTTCCCCTCTCATAGCTTGGTTATAGCTATCTTCCCTATTTATCTATATGGCGAGGGGTAGGCGGGCATGACTACATTTTCAATGGAGTACCCAATTGATTGACGACATTCCGGAACCAAGGGGGCTCCGGTGAGCGAACGGTGATTGTGCGATGGGAAAAAGGATGCTGAAATACCAGTTCCTCGCCCCGCAGCGCCTGATGGGGAAGAAGCCGGCTGCTGCCGCCATACAGAACATCGCCGATAAGCGGGTGACCGATATGGCTCAGATGGACACGGATTTGATGCGTACGTCCTGTTTCCAGCATCAGGCGGACCCAGGTGGCCTCCTTGAAGGTCTCCAGTACCTCATAATGCGTGACAGCCTCATCGCCTGCGGGCGAAACGCGCCTGCGGGCCTTATGATGGCGGTCCTTCCCGATTGGTGCAGCTATTGTACCGCGTTGATTGCCCATGCGGCCCTGGACAAGCGCAGCATACTGGCGTCCGATCTGTTTAATCCGCATGGACTCGTCCAGACGCAGCTGGGCGAGGTCATTTTTAGCATACAGCACAGGTCCCGATGTATCATCATCCAGACGATGGATATGCTTGACCGGCATGGGGTCGCCTGCTCTTAGACAATGACAGGCAGCAGCCTCGTCCAGCGTGCCGCGCTGACCGGGAGCCGAAGCATGGACAGGCATTCCGGCTGGTTTGTCCATTACAAGACACCAGTCATCCTCAAACAGGACAGCGGCTTCCCCATGAGACTTCTCGGTGAGCTGTTTTTGGGCCAGGCGGTAAAGTGGATCGGCTTCAATATTTGCCGGTACAAAGGCATGCAATCGGACAACATCGCCTTCCAGCTGAATGCCGCCAACCGAGAACAGCCGGTTCACCCATTTGTCCGGAAAGAAAGCAAGAGCCAGCAGCCACTGCCGCACAGCATGCGGATGGCTCCCGGCCTTCAATACAGGAATATTCAATTGCTTTTCTTCAGACCATTCAGCCAGAACGGGAACCGGCAGCTCCAGCCACTCTCCGCTGCGTCTGATGCTCCTGCCTTGCGTCCATTCATCCATTGGCCCCATCGCTCTTATAAACGCCGCAGCGCTTCATCATGAGCATCAACCGTGGCATCAATGGCATTCTCATCATGGACGGCAGAAACAAACATGCCTTCGAACTGGGAAGGCGCAACGCTGACTCCCAAATCCAGCATCGCTCCAAAATAAGCCTTAAACCGTTCCGAATCAGCGGTTTTAGCCGTGTCATAGTCGATGATGTGCTTGTCGGTGAAAAATGGGCACAACATGGATCCAACACGGTTAATCGTACAAGCGATTCCATGTTTGAGCGCATTGGATTCAAAACCATCCTGCAATCTGACCGACATCCGTTCCATATGCTCATATCTCTCCGGCGTGAGCAGGCTAAGCGTCGTATATCCCGCCGCCATCGCGAGCGGGTTGCCCGACAATGTGCCGGCTTGATAGATTGGGCCGCTCGGGGCCATCAGCTCCATCAACTCGCGTCTGCCGCCATATGCGCCAACCGGAAGCCCGCCGCCGATCACTTTTCCCAGGCAGGTCAAATCCGGACTGATGCCGTACAAGCCCTGCGCGCAATGATAGTGGACGCGGAATCCGGTCATGACCTCATCAAAAATAAGCAGGCTTCCATACTG
Organism: Paenibacillus sp. JT22N12; assembly: GCF_056269365.1. Classification (NCBI taxonomy): domain Bacteria; kingdom Bacillati; phylum Bacillota; class Bacilli; order Caryophanales; family Paenibacillaceae; genus Paenibacillus; species Paenibacillus sp. JT22N12. Next base: position 56,354 of record NZ_JBWDNU010000013.1, read on the forward strand.
CTCCGTCACCTCGCGCAGCCCTTCAAGGAAACCCGGCAGAGGAGGAACCACCCCCATATTGCCGGCGACCGGTTCAACAATGATGCAGGCAATTTGCTCGCCAAACTTCTCGAAAGCGAGCCTTACCGAATCCAGATCATTATAGGGTACTGTAATGGTTTGGGAAGCCACGCTTTCCGGCACGCCAGGACTGTCAGGCAGACCCAGCGTGGCGACACCGGAGCCTGCTTTGATCAGAAGGCTGTCGGCGTGCCCATGATAAGAGCCTTCGAATTTTAAAATTTTGCTCCGCTTCGTGTAGCCTCTTGCCAGACGCAGGGCGCTCATGGTCGCCTCTGTGCCGGAATTCACCATACGCACCACTTCAACTGATGGAACGCGCTCGCATACCAGCTCCGCCATTCTGGTTTCCAGCTCGGTTGGCGCACCGAAGCTGGTCCCCTTCTCAGCCGTCCGCTTGATGGCCTCAATGACTTCCGGATGGGCGTGACCCATGATCAGCGGCCCCCAGGAGCCTACATAGTCGATATAGCTGTTCCCGTCAATATCGTAGACGCGATAGCCTTCACCGCGTTCCATATAGACCGGGGTAAGCCCAACGGACCGAAAAGCCCTGACCGGCGAATTTACACCTCCGGGAATGACAACCTTCGCTTGTTCAAAAGCCGCCTTGGAACGCTCATCCCGGCGAAACCGATTATTTTCGCTCAAATTCGACACACCACCTGTTATTTGTTCGCAATCCTATCATTTTCACGATAGAGTAAGATTGCGTCTATTCCTTAAGCCAGCGCGCGGCATCCAGGGCATGATAGGTAATGATCAGATCCGCTCCGGCCCGCTTCATACCGGTTAATGTCTCAAGCACAATCGCCTTCTCGTCGATCCAGCCGTTGAGGGCTGCGGCCTTCACCATGGAATATTCCGCACTTACATTATAAGCCACAACCGGCAAATCAAAATGATCCTTCAGCTGGCGGAGAATATCCAGATAGGCAAGCGCAGGCTTCACCATCAGCATATCCGCACCTTCAATAACATCGGATTCCGCTTCACGCAGCGCCTCGCGCCCATTGGCCGGATCCATCTGATAGGTCTTGCGGTCCCCGAACTGCGGAGTCGAATGAGCCGCTTCACGAAAAGGCCCGTAATAGGCCGACGCATATTTTACAGAGTAGGACATGATGGGAATCATTTCGAAACCGGCTTCGTCCAGCCCGTCCCGAATGGCACTCACAAATCCGTCCATCATATTGGATGGAGCGATGATATCGGCTCCGGCTTGAGCCTGGGAAACAGCCGTTTTCACCAAAAGCTCGAGCGAAGCATCATTATCCACTTCAGCTGCGCCAGTCGACTGATTATGCAAGATGCAACCGCAGTGACCGTGATCTGTAAATTGACACAGGCAGGTATCTGCCACAACGACCAGTTGAGGTGCCCGGGATTTGACGCTGCGTATGGCCTGCTGGACAATTCCATCCGGCTCATAGGCGGATGAGCCGACAGCGTCCTTATGTTCGGGAACGCCAAACAGGAGAATGGACTGTACGCCGGAAGCTACAACGGCATCGATTTCCAGTTGAAGCTGATCCAATGATAAATGGTAGACACCCGGCATGGAAGGAATTTCCTCTTTAATATTTTGACCGTACGTAACAAAAATCGGATAAATAAAATCATTCACCGTCAGCTGCGTCTCGCGGACCATATTGCGCAGTCCCGCAGAACGGCGCAAACGGCGATGTCTCGTAATCGGAAAAGTCATAATAATACCTCCTTAGGCGTTTATGGCAAAGTTCTTCATTTCATGGTTTGGCGAGCCGCCAACAAGACTCGGTTTCCCGGCTTCAAGCTTACTCCCCAGGAATCCGTTTGGCTAAGCGCGATGCCGCGATAGCCTCGATAAGACCGTCAATTGTCGCATCCTCCGGCTGAATGGTCACGACCAGTCCCGATTCCGCTGCTGTCTTGGCCGTAAGCGGTCCGATGCAGGCAATATCCGCACTCTGAAGCAGATCTACCGGATTGTCCACTCCCATGCGCTGCATAACCGTTATTAAATTGGTTACCGTTGATGAGCTGGCAAAAGTAATGACATCCACCTTGCGTTTGATCAGCAGCTGCAAAACATCTTCATCCTGGTCATCTTCAATTACAGTTTCGTAGACATCAATTTCCACAGTTACGAGCCCGCGCAAGGCAAGCTCCCGCGGAAGCACTTCCCTGGCCAGATCGCCGCGCGGCAGAAGCACCCGCTGACCTGGCAGCAAGCTCTCATGCAAGCTGTCCAGCAAGCCCTCTGCCTGAAATTTTACAGGAAGCGACTCTACGATCAGACCGCGTTTCTCCAAAGCTTCTGCTGTTTTGGGCCCGACAGCGGCAATTCGGGCCTGATGGAATTGCCGGATATCTATACCCAAACTTTTCAGCCAGCCAAAAAAATACTCGACCCCGTTCACGCTTGTGAACATCAGCCAGTCGTATTGCTCTTCGGCAAGCAGCGCCGATTCTACCTCCCGCACCGCGGCAGCAGAACTCTGCTCACGCGTCTGAATGACCGGAAATTCGCAAGGCTCCCCGCCCAATTCCTCAATACGGTCCGCCAGTTCGCTGCTTTGCGCTCTCGCTCTTGTCACCAGCACCCTTGTTCCAAACAAGGGCTTGCGTTCATACCACTGAAGCTTGTCACGCTGCCGGACAACATCACCTACGACAATAACAGCAGGAGGCTTGAAATCAGCTGCTCTCACAGTTGCTTCTATCGCTTCCAAAGTTCCGGTGATGGTCTGCTGTTCCACCCGGGTGCCCCATCGGATCAGCGCCACAGGAGTCTCAGGAGGCTTGCCGTGCTTCATGAGCTGGTCGGCAATATAGCCGATCTTGGCAACGCCCATAAGAAAAATAAGTGTGCCTGTCGCATTCGTCACTTTATCCCAGTGAATCGACTGGTCAAGCTTATCAGGGCTTTCATGCCCCGTTATAATAGATAAGGATGAAGCCAGATCCCGGTGTGTAACAGGGATTCCTGCATAGGCAGGTACGGCAATCGCCGATGTAATGCCGGGAATGATTTCGAACTCAACGCCATTTTGCTGCAGCAGCTCCGCTTCTTCCCCGACACGACCGAAGATCGTGGGGTCTCCGCCTTTGAGTCTGGTGACAATCTTCCCTTCAAGCGCCAGATCAACAAGAAGCTGATTGATATCCTCCTGCTTCATCGTATGACGGTCGGGAAGCTTTCCCACATAAACTTTCTTTGTGCCTGCCTTAAGATATTTCAGCAAACGGGGGCTGGCTAACCGGTCGTACACCACGACATCACATGCCTGCAAACATTCCATGCCCCGGATTGTAATCAGCTTCGGATCTCCGGGACCTGCTCCTACGAGAAAAACCTTCCCTGTCGCCTTCTCCATGCCGTTCATCCCCCATATTCGGCCAAAATACGGTCTGCACCTCTCTCTATGAGCGCATCCGCGACTTCCTTGCCCAGCTTCTCGGGATCACTCCCATGAATGGTTTCTTTCAGCAGTATCGCGCCATCCGGTGAACCGACAATACCTGTAAGCGCGAGAACAGGAGTCTGCTCGGCTTCCTGCTGATCGATAATCGTCGCATAGGCTCCGATCGGAATTTGACAGCCCCCATTCAGCGCGCCAAGAAAGCTGCGCTCTGCACGTACGGGTAATGACGTCATAGGGTCATTAAATAAATCGAGCAGATCACGAACTTCCTTGTCATCCTCGCGGCACTCAATGCCAAGCGCCCCCTGACCCACTGCGGGAACAGACAGCTCTAACGGCACGTAAGAGGATACCCTGTCCTCCCAGCCCATTCTCTTGATCCCCGCAGCCGCCAGAACGATGGCATCGAAGCCTTCTGTCTCGAGCTTGCGGATTCGTGAATCAATATTGCCTCTGATTGATTCAATTTGCAGATCGGGACGGGCGTACTTAAGCTGGCAGGAGCGTCTTAAACTGCTGGTGCCGACCTTTGCTCCCTGAGGAAGCTGCTCCAGCGAGAAATTGTTTTTGCTGATCAGACAATCCCTTGGATCGACCCGCTTGGGCGTGGCGCCATTGATAAGCCCCTCAGGCAGCTCGAAGGGCATATCCTTCATGCTGTGAACGGCAATATCAATCTCCCCGTCGAACAAGGCTTGTTCAATTTCTTTCACAAACAAACCTTTTCCACCCACCTTGGACAGCGTGACATCCAGAATGCGGTCGCCTTTCGTAATAATTTTGCGCACCTCAAAAGAATAATCCAATTGATGCAGAGCGCATAATGATTGCAGCTGATCGATTACCTGGCCCGTTTGGGTCAAAGCCAGCGCGCTTTGCCGTGTTCCGACCACAATAGTCCGCTTTCCGTCAATGATATATGTCATTCCTCATGCCCCTTCTCCACTATATCCTGAAGCCGTTTCAACCAGCCGCCGATCTCTTCCTCAACAGAACCAGAGCGTTCAGCCGCAGGCGATTCTCCTCTCGAATACGCAAGTATCTCCTGAGCCGCAAGCTTTAAAATGGCATGCCTTCGTTTCTCATCAGACTCCTTCTCAAGAGCTTGTTTACGCAAAAGGCCCAGCTTCGGAAGTGCAGTTCCCAGCTCTTTCCCATAGTTCATTTCCAGCTCCCGCTTGATGCGGGCTATCAGGGAGGGGCTCGCCCCTCCGCTCGTCACAGCCAACAGCAGATCGCCTCTGCGGACGACCGCAGGAGTAATAAATGCCCCTTCTTCGGCTTTGTCCGCCACATTGCACAATACCCCGCTGCCCGCTGCAGACAAGGAGATGGAATGATTGACAGCCCGATTGCCGGTAGCTGCGAATACAAGAAAAGCATCGGCTAAATCCTCTTCCTTGTATTCCCTCCGCTTATGCCGGATAGACCTCAACTCTGCCAATCGTTGAAGCTCCTCAGTAAGCAGGGGGCTCACGACCACAAGCCTGTCCGCTCCGGCTTCCAGCAGTCCCAGCACCTTGCGCTCCGCGACAGCTCCCCCTCCGATTACAACGCAGAGCTTCTCTTTGAGATTCACCATCATTGGATAAAAATCAGCCAAAATTGTTCAACCTACTTTCCTTAGCGTATACGGCTTAAGGAATCTATGACCAGCCATGAAAAGAAGAGGCCTTATTCATTAACAGATTAAGCAGCAGAACGCCAAAGCTGATCAAATTAAAGCGGGCGCTGTTCCAGACTGTCCCGTTGAACCATCGATGCCTCAATACGTTGGCAATATAGAGCGCCAATGCAACGAATGATGTGAGCACCTTCGGATCAAGCAGCAGAGAGTACCTGCCTTCCGTCAAAATCGATGTAACCGCAACCGCCAAAGACAATGTAAGCAGCGGCGTACCGATTAACGACGCCCTGAACATGAACCGGTCCATAACATCCAAACTGGGCAGCCGCTGAACGCTCTTGGTCCACCTCTTCCCTTTCAATCTGCCATGCAGGAACAAATACATACCTGAGAAAATGGCGCTTATCGTAAGCGCGGCGAAGGCACAGATCATCAGGCTGACATGAACCACCAGCAATTCCCTAGCGAGCTCCCAAGGGGCCAGCGACGCCCCTGAGCCGATACCGAACAAATTAAGCGTCAGTACCGCGAAGCCGATTACATTCGCGAAGAAAACAATAAATTCAATCCTGAAAAATTGACTGATAACGAGCGATATCGTCACCAGCAGCCAGGAGAACAGCAATAAATATTCAAACAGGCTCATAAAGGTCATATCCAAATGCGAAGCAATCCGCTGAACCAGAAATACCGCCTGCAGCACCCAAACGAAAGTAAGTAGCCCTGTTCCCACTCGTTTCGCCCTCCGGTTCCGGTCAACGAAATCCGAGAAGTAAAACAGCAAGCTCAGGGCATAGATATAAAGCATTGCATCATATAACCAATTTTGTGTAACCATGGGCGCCTCCACAAGTACGGCTTGAGATCGCCGGATAAGGAAATGGCGGCTATTCGCCGCCTGTCACGTTCACTTGAATCCCAATCGCTCGATATAAAAATTAAGTGGTCGCAGCAGCGATTGTACGTGAGGCTGTCTGTGCTCCAGGATTTTTTCCGAGTGACGAGATATGAGCGCCCTCTGATGAAGAGACAGCCTCACGTTGTTTGGTGGATCTGCGTTCCTCAAGCTTGGCCTCTGCGATTTCCTCTTCCAATGCGAATAATTTCACAAACAAATCCATCGCATCATCAGCATGCTTCTCGGAAGCCATCTCTTTAATACGGACAATCGGATCGTGCATCATTTGGTTCACTATGCTTTTCGTCAGCTTACGGATAATTTTCTTCTCGCGTTCGCCCAAGTCAGGGAGCTTGTTGGTCAGGCTCTCCATGGTCTCTTCGTGAATAACCGCTGCCTTGTCCTGCAAAGCGCGAATGAGCGGCGCAACGCCTAGCGTCTTGTACCACTGGCGGTATACATCCAATTCCTCAGCTATGAAGGTCTCAATCTTGGCCGCTTCTGTACGGCGCTGCTCCAGATTGCTCTCTACAATGCCTTCCAGATCATCGATATCATACAAAAACACATTTTCAACTGCTGCGATTGCAGGATCCAGATCACGCGGCACAGCAATATCAATCATAAAAAGGGGTCGCGCCTTGCGTGATTTGATGGCGGCCGCCACCTGTTCCCGCGACAGCACATAACCGTTGGATCCTGTTGAACTGATAACAATATCCGTCTCATGAAGACGATGAATCGCATCTGTCAAGGATAGGGGAATCCCGTTAAACTTGTCCGCAAGCTCTACAGCACGGTCATACGTCCGGTTCACGACAAAAACTCTGCTGACTCCATTAGCATACAAATGCTTGGCAGTCAGTTCGCTCATCTTGCCTGCACCGATAATCATGACTGTCTTGCCGCTGAATTGTCCGAAAATCCGTTTGCCCAATTCAACAGCCGCATAACTGACCGAGACGGCAGCCTCTCCGATTGATGTCTCGGAATGCGCCTTTTTGGCCAGTGTCACCGCCTGTTTGAACAGCATGTTAAACATCGTGCCCGTTGTCTTCAGCTGCTGGGCAAGCAGAAAAGCACTCTTCACCTGACCCAGAATTTGAGTTTCCCCAATCACCATGGAATCAAGTCCGCATGTGACTCGGAACAAATGCTCAATCGCACGTTCATCTTCATACATATATAGATCGTTCGTAAATTGCTGTCTCGGCATGTCAAACCATTGTTCCATAAAATGACGGATGTAATGACCGCATAAATGCGGACGATCGACTACAGCATACAATTCGGTACGATTGCAGGTCGCAACAATGACACATTCCATGACGCTGTTCGTCTGCTGTAATTGTTTAAGGGCCTCCGGAAGGTCCTCGTCTGTAAAAGTAAATTTTTCTCTGACTTCGACTGGAGCCGTACGGTAATTAAGGCCAACAACCAATATGTGCATGCGCGTTCACCTGCCTTTCTTTACACTTATTATCGTCTTAATCATCAATTATTATAGCATAGTTCGACAACCTGTACTCCTGCAATTATGAAAATTGTTTGAATGCATCATGATTAAAAACCGCATTAAAAATGACCACGAAAGCTCCGTGGTCATTGATCAAGTCATATGAAAATGTTACACAAGCTCGACTTGCTTCAAATCCGGTTCTACAACCTTCAATTCGCCCATTCCACGAATCAATTTCTTGGCATGAGTCGTTGTTGGTTTCAAAACAGACAGCATGTAGTCGATCGCAAGCTGCGGATCCACTGTTTCTCCGCACGTATAACAGTCGAGAGCAGCAAAACCTTTCTCAGGATACGTGTGAATGGAGAGATGACTTTCAGACAGCAGTACAAGAACGGTTGCGCCTTGTGGCTCAAATTGTTTTCCTTGCACAGAGAGTACGGTAGCGCCGCAGCTTTCAGCAGCCTCCACCATTTGGGCTTGTAAAAATTCCGCGTTGTTGAGCAGGTCAAAATCCACACCCCATGTGTCAACAGCAACGTGTCTTCCGAAAGTTGAGTATTCCATCTTTCGGTTCCCCCTTCCTAGGAATAAAATGTTTGAAAACTTTCATCCGCTAGGACCTACGTCATTCACTGCCCGAGGGAAAAATCTCTCGCAACATTACCATGTCCTGAGTGAATCCTGGTTCCTAATATTCTTTTCAACGAGAATAAAAATAACATCTATCGCTGATAAATGCAATAGTTTTTTAAAATTCTTTATATGAAGTTTTATCCTCAGTCCCATGACTGCAGCATTCGCGCCAGAGCCTTGAGCCGCATAGAGGCCGCAAAAAATAAAAGCCGCCAAGGCGGCGGCTTTCAATCATGCATATAATGTCAAGTGATTATGCTTCCAACACGAACAAATGACGGGTGTGGTGCTTTAATTGCTCGTCGATTCCGGCAATCTGATCCCGGTCTGTGCATTGGTTGCGTAAATCGAGCAGTTCATTGATGGTGTGGTGGATGATTTTGATCTCACGTTCGATTTCCGTGCTGCGGAACCGTTCCTCAAGTTGGCCAACGGTATTCTTATACTCAAAAACAACCCGCAATTCTCCACCGGCATTCTCTACAATCTTGCGTACAGCGCCCATTTCATAATAATAAACCATCGTATAAGAAGGATAAATCCGATTGACAATGGCATTCCCGCGAAAAACGGAAACTGCTTTGCGCATAGCATTTGTTAATTTTGGTTTAACCAACCGGCAGGAAAGTTCACAAATATAATGATCTTCTTGACGTTCAAAAATTAAGCGGACTTCTTCATGTCCTGCTTGGTCTTCGAGAATCATTTCGTGATTGCCGTTATCGAGCACCATGACCTGCTGCTGCACATGATGATCTTCAAAGAAACGAACAAATCCCGCCATCTCATCAGCCGTTAGTTGCAGAGAAGCTTTGACATATTCCGTGGCTATCCGCTGAGCCATAAAAATCTCCTCAATTCTATAAACATGCCCTTTGTAAACCTTTGCTTAAATATATTATACTTCATCATTGCCGTTTATTCCTGCCGGTTGTTCTTGAAATTCACTCAAATTCCAGAAGAATCACGAATAATCACTCATGAACGTATCATATTATGCACTTTGCTCGTTATTCGGTTGCTTCATCGCGGACTTCCTGCTCTTCCTGCTGTTCATCCTCTTCCCGCGCTTCCGCGATCCGCTCCACAATAATGCTCCAGACCTCGTCGCGTCCAAGCCCCGTCTCGGAAGAAAACAGCACCATTGCATCGCTGGGGACGGTCCCCAATGTGTTCTTAATCATTTTAATATGTTTGTCCCATTTGCTGCGCGGAATTTTATCCGCTTTGGTGACGATGATACAGACCGGAATATCGTAAAACTTCAACCAATCGTACATCATTTTATCGTCTTTGGACGGTTCATGACGAACATCGATGATAAGCATGACCATTTTGAGCGGTTCGCGGTTCTGCAGAAATCTCTCGATCATTTTGCCCCACTGCTCGCGCTGCGTCTTGGACACTTTGGCATACCCGTATCCGGGGAAATCGACGAAGTAAAGTCTGTCTTCGATACGGTAATAATTAAGCTGCTGGGTTTTGCCGGGCTGAGAGCTCGTGCGGGCCAGGTTCTTGCGTTGGATCAATTTATTGATCAATGATGATTTCCCGACATTCGAACGCCCTGCCAGAGCAAACTCCGGCAAGGCGTCCTCAGGATATTGGGAAGGCTCTACAGCGCTAATCACAAATTCGGCTTTGTTGACATTCATTCTTGAATAACCTGCTTTCTAATGCGTCTGAATAGGCAGCTGCGTAAGGGCGTGCTGCAGCACCTCATCCATATGGCTGACCGGAATAAAATCCAGATCGTTTCTTATGCTCTCCGGAATATCGCGCAGATCACGCTCGTTTTCTTTGGGGAGCAGCACCTTTTTGATCCCTGCGCGATGCGCTGCCAAGGATTTTTCTTTCAATCCTCCGATTGGCAGTACACGTCCTCTCAGCGTAATCTCTCCGGTCATGGCCACTTCCTTGGACACATGTCGGCCGGTTAACGCGGAGATGAGCGCCGTTGCCATCGTAATACCGGCAGAAGGGCCATCTTTGGGAATCGCACCCTCCGGGATATGGATGTGAATATCGTTCTTCTCATGGAAATCCGGATCAATGTTCAGCTCCTTGGCTTTGGAACGCGTAAAACTAAAAGCAGCCTGAGCCGATTCCTTCATGACATCGCCAAGCTGACCGGTCAAGGTCAGTTTGCCACTTCCGGGCAATACCGTAACTTCAATGACCAGCGTGTCGCCGCCGACTTCCGTCCAGGCAAGTCCGGTAACTGCCCCGATCTGATCCTCGATCTCAGCCATACCGTAGCGGAATTTGGAAGGCCCGAGCCACTCCTTCACTTTGGCCGTATCCACTTGAATAGGGGTGCGCTCCGGATCGGACACGATCGCTTTGGCTGCCTTACGGCATATTGCCGCGACCTGCTGCTCCAAATTACGAACCCCGGATTCTCTTGTATACTCTCGGATGACCTGCATCATTGCGATATCGTCGAGCAGAAGCTGCTCCTCCTGAAGGCCGTGCTCCCGCTTCTGCTTGGGCAGTAGATAACGCTCGGCAATCTGCAGCTTCTCCAGCTCCGTATAACCGGGAATAAAGAGCATTTCCATACGATCCAATAAGGGGCGCGGAATATTGTGCACAGCGTTTGCCGTTGTCACGAACATCACATTCGACAAGTCAAACGGCACCTCAATAAAATGGTCGCTGAATGTGTTGTTCTGCTCCGGATCAAGCACCTCCAACAGTGCCGATGCCGGGTCTCCGCGAAAATCCATTGCCATTTTGTCGATCTCATCCAGCAGGAATACCGGATTGCGCGTTCCCGCTGTTTTCATGCCCTGTACAATCCGCCCGGGCATGGCTCCGACGTACGTACGGCGATGGCCGCGGATCTCCGCTTCATCCCGCACGCCGCCAAGCGAGATACGTACAAATTGGCGTCCGAGCGACTTGGCGATGGAACGTGCCAGTGAGGTTTTACCTACCCCAGGCGGCCCCACCAGACACAGTATCGGCCCTTTCAGCTTTTTCACAAGCTGCTGCACGGCCAAGTATTCCAGAACCCGTTCCTTCGGCTTCTCCAAGCCGTAATGATCCTCATTGAGAATCTGTTCGGCTTTGGATACATCCAGATCATCTTCTGTTTTCTTATTCCAGGGAAGCGAAAGTAGCCAATCGATATAATTGCGGATAACACCGCCCTCAGCAGAAGAAGCCGGCATTTTCTCCAAACGGTCGATTTCCTTCTCGACCTTCTCTTTAACTTTATCCGGAAGCTCGGCCTCTGTCATCAGCGTCCGAAGCTCTTCCACTTCTCCGGCGCGGCCTTCCTTCTCCCCTAGCTCCTTCTGGATGGCCTTCATTTGCTCACGCAAATAATATTCCTTTTGCGTCTTTTCCATCTGTTTTTTGACCCGCTGGCTTATTTTCCGTTCAAGCTCCAGCACTTCGCGCTCATTATTCAAAATATCGAGCAGCTTCTCAAGCCGGTCACGGACATCAATGGTTTCCAGAATGTCCTGTTTGTCTTTAATCTTGAGAGTCAAGTGGCTCGTTATGACATCGGCAAGCCGGCCAGGCTCATCAATATCGGAAACGGCCGCGAGCGTCTCAGGAGTGACCTTCTTCGATAAATTGATATAATGCTCGAACTGGTTTAATACCGTCCTCATGAGCGCATCGATTTCAGGATCGCTGGACTCGGCTTCCGGCATTTCCTTGACGGTTACTTCGTAAAAATCATCATTCGGCAAATAATCCACAATCTCCGCCCTGTTGACACCCTCCACCAATACACGTATCGTGCCGTTCGGCAGCTTGAGCATCTGTCTGACGCGCGCTATCGTGCCGACGCGGTAAATATCCTCTTGTGTAGGCTCTTCAATATTTACCTCTGACTGTGAACACAGCAGGATCATATGATCGTCAAGCATGGCACGGTCCAATGCGCGTACCGATTTCTCTCTGCCGACATCAAGATGAAGCACCATGCTGGGGTATACAAGCAGCCCTCTGAGTGGAAGCAGAGGCAGCCTTCGGCCTTTCCATTTTGCAGGTCCCATACCAGCACCTCCGTTCTTGAAGCAATTTCAACCCTTTTGTCTAACGGAAAAATAAGGCTCTTACTTGAGTGCCTATCCCTATTTTATCACTCAACGGAATCAGCCTGCAAATAGGGAAGGCTCGGTGCGATAAAAACATCACTTGCAGCAGTCGGCTGATGCGCCGGAATAAGCTTATCCATATCGCGGAATACATGCCTGAACACCTCGTCGATATGACCGACCGGGATGATCTGCAGCCCTTGCAGATCCGCAAAAATCGCCTGCCAGTTCTCACGCGGGATGATAACCGTATCCGCACCTGCCTGGAACGCTGCCTCCACCTTGGCGAGCACACCGCCCACCGGCTTCACATCTCCATGGATGCCAACTTCCCCGGTCATGGCAAGTTTATTGTCAATGGGCTCGCTCTTGATCGCGGAAGCGATGGCGGTTGCCATAGCAATTCCGGCTGAAGGACCGTCGATCGGTGTTCCACCGGGGAAATTAATATGCAAATCAAAGTTTTCAGGCTTAAACCCGATTCTCCGCAGCACAGTCAGAACATTCTCGACCGAGCCTTTTGCCATGCTTTTCCTCCGTATTGTCCGGCTGCTTCCGCCGCCGAGCTCTTCCTCTTCCACAACGCCTGTAATGGTGTAGCTGCCTTTGCCGGCCCTGGCTGGAATCGCGCTGACTTCAATCTCCAGCATCGTTCCCATATTCGGTCCATAGACGGCAAGACCATTGACGAAACCAATCTGCGGGAGCGCAGGGACTTTGCGGTCGGGTCTCGGCGGAATCTGGCTGCTGTTGACCACCCATTCGACATCCGCAGCCGTGATCCCCTCACGAGATTCAGACAAGGCAAGGCCGGCGGCAAGCTGAATCACATTGACCGCTTCACGGCCATTGGTGGCATAGCGGGTAACCACATCAATCGCATCTTGTGAAGGCGGCAGGCCGATTTTTTTCAGGGCATTAACCGAGATTTGGGCAATTTCGGCAGGCAGCAGCGGACGGAAATAGATTTCCATGCACCTGGAACGCAGCGCTGGCGGAAGCTCCTGCGGTGACCTCGTGGTTGCCCCCACCAGTCTGAAATCCGCCGGAAGCCCATTTTGAAAAATATCATGAATATACATGGGCACTGAAGTATCCTCGGAATTGTAATAAGCGCTCTCCAGATACACTTTACGGTCCTCCAGTACTTTAAGCAGCTTGTTCATCTGTATGGGATGCAGCTCGCCGATTTCATCGATGAACAGCATACCGCCGTGGGCTTTGGTTACTGCACCCGGCTTCGGCTGCGGAATCCCGGCCACACCCATGGCACCAGCCCCCTGATAAATCGGGTCATGCACGGAGCCGATCAGCGGATCCGCGATCCCGCGTTCGTCGAAGCGGGCGGTGGTGGCGTCAATCTCCGTAAACTTGGCATCCGGCAGAAATGGAGAGGTTGGATTCTTCTTGGCTTCCTCCAGAACGACACGGGCTGCCGCGGTCTTTCCTACCCCCGGGGGTCCATAAATGATCACATGCTGGGGATTGGCGCTGCACAGAGCCGCTTTGAGGGCTCTCAAGCCGTCGCGCTGACCGACAATATCGTTAATGGTCTGAGGGCGCGTTTTTTCGGACAATGGCTTGGTAAGCGATACCGAGCGAAGCTTGCGGAGCTTATCCATTTCCTTGCGGGACTCCTTGTCAACAGCGGTGCGGTTGGTCTTCTGACTGCGTAATAAATTCCAAAAGTACAGTCCGATCACGATCGCAAAAAATACTTGAATCAGCATCAGAATCAAATTTAAACTCATAGCGATTAATACTCCTCTCAAACCACTGGGCAAATGGTCCGTTCTGCATGCTAGCGGCAGCGAAAACCGCATGCAGGCAGGCTTGGGCCATTCCTGGTGGTGAAGTAAGTGTTATCCCTTTTGGAAATAGCAGCAGCGTAAGGTCTGCTATTAAAAAAAATCCGGCATATCGGGACTCATACCTGTCAGTATTGCCCCCAGCCGGATGGAATAATCGCTATTTGATTCTAAAGTTTGAATCGTTTGCTGCTTTTACGCATGCGGTACAGAATGAGCCTTGCGTCCGGGAATCTCCCCCGTTGCTTCATAGACGCGGACGATTTCATCGATTTCTTTCTTCAGTTCAGCCAGAAGATCTGCTTCAGGCACCTTGCGGATCATCTCCCCGTACCGGAACAGCATGCCTTCTCCCCGTGCTCCGGCAATGCCGATATCTGCTTCTCTGGCTTCACCCGGCCCGTTAACCGCACAGCCCAGAACGGAGACCTTAATAGGGACTTTGATTTTACTGATGTACTCTTCAACTTCATTGGCGATGGTGAACAAATCAATATCCAGCCGCCCGCAGGTCGGACAGGAAACGAGCGTCGCCGCGTTGGTGATCAGACCGAAGGACTTCAAAAGCTCCCGCGCTACCTTGACCTCTTCCACCGGATCAGCGCTCAGGCTGATCCGTACGGTGTTCCCGATTCCCATCGCAAGCAGCGCGCCAATCCCCGCAGAGCTCTTAATGGTGCCCGTATGAAGCGTTCCTGCTTCGGTAATGCCCAGGTGAAGAGGATAGCGAATCTGCTCGGCCGCCATCCGGTAAGCGGCTATAGCCATTGGCACATCGGATGCTTTAAGAGAAACGATAATGTCATGAAAATCAAGTTCTTCCAAAATGCCGATATGAAAAAGGGCGCTTTCCACCATTGCTTCGGGGGTCGGATAGCCGTATTTCTCAAGCAGGTGGTTCTCAAGCGAACCCGCGTTGACGCCGATTCGTATCGGAATGCCCCGCTCCTTGCACGCCTTCACGACAGCTTCAACCTTCTCGCGGCGGCCGATATTACCCGGATTGATCCGCACCTTATCCACACCGTTCTCAATGGCAGCCAGTGCCAGACGGTAATCAAAATGTATATCCGCAACGAGCGGTATATGAATGCGCTTTTTGATTTCTTTGATGGCTTCCGCCGCTTCTTTATTGTTCACCGTGACACGGACAGCCTGACAGCCGGCTTCCTCCAGACGAAGAATTTCGGCGACGGTCGCTTCCACATCCGCCGTCTTGGTCGTGCACATGCTCTGGATGATTACTTCGTCGCTTCCCCCGATGGTGAGCGGGCCTAACTTAACCGGTATGGTATCTCTACGTGTATACATATCAGGCAACGTCTCCCTCCCGTTAACGTCAAAGTCCACCCCTGTCAAAACGACCTGTAAGGCCGCTTGGACAGAGGTGGATACTTTAGAGCGTTCTTTAATTGAATCAGGCGCTTTCTTCCTTCTTCTTGCTTTTCTTGGAGGATAATTCAGGCATAACCCGATCCTGAACCACTTTCTCGGTAATGATGCAGTTATTCACATCATCACGGGAAGGAACCTCATACATCACATCCAGCATCAAGCCTTCGATGATCGCACGCAAGCCGCGGGCGCCGGTATTGCGTTTGATCGCTTCTTTGGCAATCGCATCCAATGCGGCAGGCTCAAAATCCAGCTTGACGTTATCCATTTCAAGCAGCTTCTGGTATTGTTTCACAAGCGCATTCTTAGGCTCGGAAAGAATACGAACGAGCGCAGGCTCATCAAGCGGCTCCAAGGTGGAAATAACCGGCAGACGTCCCACAAACTCCGGAATCAAACCAAATTTGAGCAGATCCTCCGGAAGCACCATGGACAGGTACTCGCCGGCTTTCAAATCCTTCTGGCTGTCTCCGGCAGCGTTGAAGCCGATGACTTTCTTGCCGATCCGGCGCTTGATAAGCTGCTCCAGACCGTCGAACGCGCCGCCGCAGATGAACAGAATATTCGTGGTGTCGATTTGGATGAACTCCTGATGCGGATGCTTGCGCCCGCCCTGAGGCGGAACCGATGCAACCGTACCTTCGAGAATTTTGAGAAGCGCCTGTTGAACACCTTCGCCCGATACATCACGGGTAATGGAAGGATTCTCCGACTTGCGCGCTACTTTGTCAATTTCATCGATGTAGATAATGCCGCGTTCCGCTTTCTCCACATCATAATCAGCCGCTTGAATCAACTTCAGCAAAATATTCTCGACGTCTTCGCCTACATATCCGGCTTCCGTCAGCGAGGTAGCATCAGCGATGGCAAACGGAACATTCAAGATTTTGGCCATCGTCTGCGCGAGCAGCGTTTTACCGGAGCCTGTTGGACCTACCAGCAAAATATTGCTTTTTTGCAGTTCAACGTCCTCAAGCTTATTTTGCGAGTTGACACGCTTGTAATGGTTGTATACGGCAACAGACAGCGACTTCTTCGCCTGCTCCTGGCCGATTACATATTGGTCAAGAATGTTGCGGATATCTTTTGGTTTCGGAATGTCTTTCAGATCAAGCTCTTCTTCATGACCGAGCTCTTCCTCCACGATCTCCGTACAAAGCTCGATGCATTCATCGCATATATACACGCCAGGACCGGCGACAAGTTTACGCACCTGATCTTGAGATTTGCCGCAGAAAGAACATTTCAGCTGGCCCTTCTCCTCATTGAATTTAAACATGGGATCACCCCTTCTTCGATTTGTTACAGGTTGCTTATATTGCTTGATGAGACGACCTTGTCGATCAAACCGTAATTGAGCGCTTCTTCCGCACTCATGAAATAGTCACGGTCCGTATCGCGGTCAACTTTCTCATAAGGCTGTCCGGTGCGGTCAACATAAATCTGATTGAGCTTTTGCTTGGTTTTCAAAATCCAGTCCGCGTGAATCTTGATATCGGATGCCTGGCCGCGAACGCCGCCCAGCGGCTGATGGATCATGACTTCGCTGTTGGGAAGCGAGAAACGCTTGCCCTTGGCTCCAGCCGTAAGCAGCAGCGAACCCATGCTGGCTGCAAGTCCCACACAAATCGTCGAGACATCCGGCT
The DNA here is from genome assembly GCF_056269365.1 of Paenibacillus sp. JT22N12. Lineage (NCBI taxonomy): Bacteria > Bacillati > Bacillota > Bacilli > Caryophanales > Paenibacillaceae > Paenibacillus > Paenibacillus sp. JT22N12. The sequence continues at coordinate 73,348 of NZ_JBWDNU010000013.1, forward strand.
TGATGAATTGCATCGTATCGTAAATCCCCATCCCTGCGGTTACCGAACCGCCTGGCGAGTTAATGTACAGATGGATATCCTTCTCAGGATCGTCAGCAGCCAGAAACAGCAGCTGTGCGATGATCGAGTTTGCGACATCATCGTCGATCGCACTTCCTAGAAAAATGATCCGATCCTTCAAAAGACGAGAGTAAATATCGTAAGATCTTTCTCCCCGATTCGTTTGTTCAACGACTATAGGTACCAGATTCATGCGACCAACCTTCTTTCTCTTATCGACTTTTAATACCGTATTTATTTTAACATGTTACGCAGGCAATGTCATTTTTTACGAATACTACATTATACGATACTGGCAAACCATTATGTACGGGACAGGTATCCCATTTGTAAACTTATATCCTCTAAAGGGAGAAATAAGGCACGTGTACACGTGCCTTACTTTCTCGTGGCGGCTACACATCGCCCGCCGGGAGCGATATTAAGCAACTTCAGTTGTAACTTTACTGTTGTCCAACAGGAACTTGATCGTCTTGCGAAGAACCAGATCTTCCTTGATATTGTCCAGATTGCCGTTAGCTGCGAAAATCTCGCGAAGCTCGTCTGCCGTACGGCTGTACTGCTTGGACAACGTCTCCAGTTCCTCATTCAGGTCCTCGTCGCCAACTTCGATGCCTTCGTTTTTGGCAATTTGCTCAAGCACCAAATTGTTGCGGACGCGCTTCTGGGCATCGCTGCTCATTTGAGCGCGCAGGGCTGCTTCATCCTGGCCTGAGAACTGGTAATACATATCCAGATTCATCCCCTGCATGCGCAGGCGGTTCTCGAAATCACGAACCATAAAATCTGTTTCGGACTCAATCATAGCATCGGGAATGTCAATAACGGCCGCATCGGCCACCTTTTCCACTACAGCCGTTTCACGGGCCTGCTCATTGCTTTTTTTCTTGTTCTCGACCAGTTTGGTCACGAGATCTTCCTTGAATTCATCCAACGTATCAAATTCGCTTACGTCTTTGGCAAATTCATCGTCAAGCGCAGGCAGGTTCTTGCGTTTGATTTCATGAAGCTTTACTTTGAATACCGCCTGCTTGCCTGCAAGATTCTCGGCGTGGTAGGTTTCAGGGAATGTCACTTCAATGTCCTTGAAATCGCCGATTTGCATGCCGACTACCTGATCTTCAAAGCCAGGGATGAAAGAATTGGAGCCCAGCTCCAGCGAGTGTCCTTCTCCCTTGCCGCCTTCAAACACTTCCCCGTCAACGAAACCTTCAAAATCAATCGAGGTCACATCGCCAGGTTCAGCCGCCCCTTCGTCAAGAACAGTCAGCTCGGCATGACGCTGCTGCAGACGATCAAGCTCAGCTGCAATCTCCTCTTCCGTAACCGTTTCATCTACAGCCGGAACTTCAATGCCTTTGTATTCGCCCAATTGAACTTCAGGCTTGACGGTTACCTTGGCTTTGAATTTGAAAGGTTGTCCTTTGCTGAACTGCTCCACTTCGATATCAGGCCGGTCAACCGGAATGATCTCTGTTTCTTTCAGCGCTTCGGAATATACATCCGGAAGAAGAATGTCAATTGCATCCTGATAGAGGCTTTCGATACCGAAACGGGCTTCAAAAATACCGCGGGGCACTTTGCCTTTGCGGAATCCAGGTACGTTTACTTTTGCAACGACTTTCTTGAAGGCCTTGTCCAGCGCTTCACTCACTTGCTCGGTCTCGACTTCAACGTCGATGGAGACAAGGTTCTTGTCTATTTTTTCCCAAGTTGCTTTCATGTTATGCTTTCCCCTCCAAATTAACTAACGCTTTTCTCGCGTCCGATGATTCACGCTAATAAACCATTCTATTATAATCAACATCCGGGCGAATATCAAGACTCGCTTCCATCCTCCCGGTCCTGCAGCAATGCCACCTGCCTGAGCGAGCGGCAAGCCTGTTCATACTGAAATCGGAGCGCTTGCGTTATACCGTATGTATCGCGGATATCATCGTCGCTTGCCCTGTCATAAAGAGATAATTCTACGATGAGGTGAAGCGCGCCCGCAAAGCAATCAATGGTTTCATCGTCGCCGTTGATCAGCCGGTCGTAGATGGTGGTTCCATAGAAGCATTGGAGGCACTCCTTCCACATTTCACGCGCAAAATGAGGCATGGTTACGTCAATAACCTCCGTCACCGACTCCACTCTCTCGAGCACTCTGGAAACAGGCTCGGGAAAGCCATCCATCGAAAGCGGCGTCAGCTCAATTTCAAGCTCGACCTGCTCCCCCATCCGTAAAAGCGGCAATTTCCCCGTTACGCCCCGGCGATGCAGACATTGGAGCGCCTTGAACTGCAGGGCCGGGTGAAGCTCGCTGCCCGTAAGCCAGGCGACAATCGCTTCATCCACATCGGGATGCTGAATATGAGCGGCTCTCTCCAAAGCCAGCACCTGCTGATCGGGTATAGGATGATTCCGCATAATATACAGGACTTGTTGAACGTAAGCATCATCATATTCTTCCGGAGCCAAGGCGTCCCTTCTGAAGGAATCCTCGTCCTCATCGGCTTTTAGCTCAGCATTCTCCAGGGAACCATAGCCATGGTCAGACGCTTCAAAAGTGGGAAAAGCCATATCGAGCCAAGTGAGCAGGCTGCCCCATTCTTCATAGTGGCGTTTCTCCTCGCCCTGGCAGTTCATCAGAAACCGGAGCAATTGTTTGGCTTCGCCATACTGCTCGGCTTCAAGCATCCGTGTCAGCTGCAGCTGGTATTGATCAAGCATGCGCGGAAACAAATACACATTTTCCTTACTGTCGCCTTGAGGGGAATTTGAAGTTGTAATAGTATCACCACCTTATCAGTCCATCCGCACCGGCAGCGGAGCCTGCTTTTGATATGTGTTCGATTATAACACTGTCTGTTATTGATTTCCATTGCACCCTGTGCTATCATTTATTGGTCGCAGTACGCTGCCAACTTTCTGATGCGGGTGTAGTTCAATGGCAGAACGCCAGCTTCCCAAGCTTGAGGCGAGGGTTCGATTCCCTTCACCCGCTCCACTAAATAATTCCTGAAAGCCTTGATCTGCAAGGCTTTTTTTGTTGTCTTGCGGCTGAAAAATTCAGTCTCGAATATGGCTTGGGACGATTGGGGACAGATAGTTGAACCAGGCCCATTCCGATCTCCATGCGGCAGGTATTTTTAATGAAGCACACAAAAACAACGTCCAATATGATAGCATGCTTTATCTATGCCCGCTCTGCCAGTTCCTATTCCATGACCTGGGCCAATGACGTTATGTGATAAATACCCAATCGCACTGGGGCAGGTGTGCATACCTTAAAGAGTACCCTAGACGCAAGGAGGTGCTTTTGAATGGGCTACGCTGGTGTTGGTGGTGTTGGCTATGGCGGATTTGGCACAGGAATCGGATTTATTCTCGTACTCTTTATCTTGCTGGTCATTATCTCCCGTGGATGCGGCTTTGGTGGATTCGGTTATTAATTAACATTTGGAACGTAACCCTCCATATGTTCCGGACCTTGAAAACTCCATTAATTGACCCGCTGCCAAGCGGGTCTTTTAGCCGTTTACGCCAAGCTGTATCTGCTCCTGGACGGCATCTCTCCTGCATTCGCCGATTTCCTTACATTGCATAAGTGAAAAGAGCAAGGATCCGTGAGCAACAGGCTAGAACGGCCATAACGGCCCTTCTCGCGCGCTCTGGTATCCTGATGCTGATCTCCCCAGCTACAATAAATGGAAGGCTGGAGCAGGCCTGAACATGCCCAGAGCGGTTCTGGTTCGACCGTCCGTACTTATTACCACTATAACGAGCCCGCTAACCGTCAAATATCGACCATTATTGAATAGACATGCAAAAAAACGGACTGTTATGCGCTTTATGCGCCTAAACAGTCCGCTTTTATACTGCCTTGCATGATGATGTCCAATTATTCATGCGTTCAGATCAATTCACTTATGCCAGCCTCCAGCTTGGTCACAAGCTTCTTGAGCTCTACGATTTTGGTACTTTTCAGAAGGGCCAGCATTCCCTTAATGAGGACGGGCTGCGGGTCCGATTTGTCTAGTTCATTCTCCAGCAACTGGAGGGAGGAATTCATCTCTGCAGCGACATCGGAAGGTACGTCTGATTCGGAGATAATCGTACGGATGGCCTCAATATCAGCGCTGACGTTATGATTCCCATCAGCGCTGCGAAGCTCGGAGGAAGTGCATATCCAATCCTCCAGTACTTCACGGTCCATAATCACTTCAGCGTTGCCCGCAACCATACCTGCCATCAGCTGATCCATGCGCTCCAGAATATAAGCTGCCAGCCGCTCGATATCAAACTTCTTGCCTTCCAGAATGACAAAGCCCATGTAGCCCTCAATAAAAGCGTTAAAAAATATAGCCGCATCGTTGGCATAACGCTCAACATCAGGCCCGTAATGCTCGCGTATGGCGGTACGTGTGGCCAGAAGCCCGCTTGCTCTTAATTGAAGGATCAGATCATGCAGCTCCTCATTCAGATCAAAGCGTTCCTGCATAATGATGTTGATGAAGCTCTTATGCTGGTTATACAGCTCATAGCTCATCGTAATCCGCTTCCGCAGCTTGTCGCGGGAGGAGAGTTCCGTGGATTCGGAAATCTCCTTCGCTCTTTTACCCATTTTCCCAATGTAGTACTTGAAGATGGAGAATAACAGATCTTCTTTTGATTTGAAATAGAAGTATAGAGAACCTTTGGAAATGCCGAGGGCGTCAGCAATATCCTGAATGGACGTCCCTCTGTAGCCCTTTTCCGAAAAACGCTTCATGGCGCCTTCGAGAATTTGCTGTTTTTTGCCTTCCACGTGTCAGACACCGCCTTCCTTACTCTTCAATTGCGGGCTTTCTGCGGAATTTAGCCAGGAATTCATAAACGATTGGCACGATGAGCAGTGTCAGTACCGTCGAGCTGGCCAGTCCGCCAATTACGGTCACACCCAGCCCCTTGGAAATTAGTCCGCCGCTGCCGCCTTCAAAGCCAAGCACGAGCGGCAGAAGCGCTCCAATGGTGGCAAGAGCTGTCATCAAAATCGGACGCAGCCGGGTTCCAGCCGCCTCAATAAGCGCTTCCCGGGTACTGAGGCCCGCCTTCTCCATATGCAGTACGCGGTCAAGCAGCACAATTGCGTTGGTAACCACGATCCCGATCAGCATGAGCGCTCCCATCATCGCCGCCGCACTGATTGTTTCCCCGGCCAAATACAGACCGACTAACGCTCCGATAATGGTAAACGGCAGGGAGAACAATATAGCAAACGGCGTCAGAGCTCCGCCAAAGGTGATAACCAGCAGCAGGTAAACGATCGCAATGGCCGCAGCCATGGCCAGACCGAGCTGGGTAAAGGTTTCGTTGATCTGCTCGGCGACGCCGCCAAAGTCGACTGTCACATTCGCAGGCAGTTCTATTTTGTCGATTTCAGCCTTCAGGTCTGTGCTGGCCTTATTCACATCTTTGGACACAATGTTCGCCGATACGCCCACATAAAGCTTGCCGTCTTTGCGGGATACCGTGTCGGCCGATGTACCTTCTTCCACTTTGATGACATCTTTGAGCGGTACGGTCACGCCAAGCGGCGAAGTGATCGTCTCGTTCTCAATGTCGGAAATGGAACCGTACTGCTTCGTATCCACCTGCACATACACATTGTAATCCTTGTCGTCTACAGTCACCTGCGTCAACACCGGACGTTCGCGCACCGGACTGAGCTTCATGACGATCTGGCCGGCTGTCAGGCCAAGCTTGCTCAGCTTTTGCTGATCGGCGACAAGCGTATACTGCTGATATTGCTGGGAGAGAGAGTTGTCAACTTTCTCAAAGGAGCTGTCCTTCTTCATCAGATCCTCGATTTGCGTAACGACCGGTTTAATAGCATCAAAACTGTCACCATATACAGACAAGCTCAACTGACTGCCGCCAAGGCCGCCGCCTCCGAGATTCATCTGTCCCCAATTGCCTGACGGTTCCACCGTTTTGAGGGCTTCGACCAGCTTATCTTTTTCAGCGTTGAAGTCCTTCACATCACTCTCATACTGTACATAGAACAATGCGCTTTTGCCTGATGATGCGCCGAACGGGCTCTGTCCGCCGACCGAATACTGCAGATTAGTTACACCTGCGCGTTCCATGATCAGCTTCTCTGCATCAAGCGAGGTCTGCTCAACGTCGGCCAGGGTTTTTCCCGGTCCTGGCGAATATGTCACCATGGCATATTTCTCCGGCTCTTCCGGAAGGAAGCTAACTCCGATCTTCGGAACCAGGAAGAAGCTTGCGGCCAGTATGACAATAGCGCCAACGAAGGTAATCAGCTTATGATTAAGCGCCCATCCCAGAATTTTACGATACCGGACGGCGATAACGCCGGGACGTTCCTCATGCTTCTGACTTTCCTTCAGACCTTTGCGGAACATCAAATGGGTCATCATCGGCACGACTGTGATAGCTACGAGCAGTGAAGCAAGCAGCGCAAACACCATTGTCAGCGCAAACGGCATAAAGATTTGACCAATGGGTCCTGTAACGGTTCCAAGCGGAAGGAATACGGCAATCGTGACCAAAGTCGACGAGAGAATCGGCATAAACATCTCTCTGGTCGCCTCGGTGATCAGCGCCTTGCCTCTGAGCTTCTCGGAACGCAGAGACATCCGCCTGTAATTGTTCTCAATGACGACAATCGAGTCATCGACGACCCTACCGATCGCGACCGTCATCGCGCCAAGCGTCATAATGTTAAGGGTGATATCCATCTGCTGGAGAAGCAAGAGAGCGATAACCAGTGACAGCGGTATGGAAATAATGGATATAATCGTCGTTCTGAAATTGCGCAGGAACAAAAGAATGACAATAACTGCAAACAGTGCGCCGAACAGCGCCTTGTCGATCATTGTGCTGACTGATTCCTCAATCGGCTTGCCCTGATCCAGCATCACAAGGGATTTAATTTCCGCATGCTCTTTCTGGAATTGAGCCGTCTCGTCCTTCACCGCATTGACAACGTCAACGGTATTGGCATCTGAGGATTTTGTAATATTGATGCCGATAGAAGGCTCCCCGTTCGTCCGGGAGATGGACTCCGGCATGGAGACCAATTCGATATTGGCAATTTCCGACAATTTAACAGTCGGGATTTCTGTTGGCGCTTGTGCACCTTGGGGAGCCTGATTCACAGCGCCTTGCCCTGTTCCGGCATTGCCGGCTGCTGCCCCTCCTCCGGGAGCCCCTGCTGCCTGTCCTGCGCCTCCAGCAGCACCTTGCTGCGGTGTTCCGCCTGCACCGGATGGAATTGCGGGGATCTCAATATTTTTCAACTGATCAAAGGTAGTAACATTGCCGTCAACGACGATGGCTTTCTCGGTCTTGTCCATTTCAAACAGGCCAAGAGGCGCTTTGACGGCCGAGGCTTGTACTATTCCTTTAACCGTATCTTCACTGAGGCCAAGCTCGGCCATCTTATCTTTATTAAAGGTTAACTGAACTTCCTTCACCTGCTGGCCGGAGATCGCTACCGCGCCCATTCCGTCAATACCTTCAAGCGATGGCTTCAAATCTTCCTCGACCAGCTTCGTGACCTCTTCAAGCGTCATTCCGCTGCCGCTGGAGATACTCAGAGACATAATCGGAAAATCATTAAGGCTGATTTTGGATATCTGCGTATCCTGTGCGCCGCTTGGCAGTTCAAAACCATCGGTGACAGCTTTCAGCTCACTCTCCGCTTCCTTCATATCCTTGCCGTAATCATACTCCACAACGATGGAAGAAACGTTCTCTGATGAAGTTGAGGTGAATGCGGTGACGCCATTCATGTTCTTGAGCCGCTGCTCGAGCGGGATGGTCAGCTTGTCCGCCACCTCTTCCGGAGCTGCGCCCGGGAACACAGTATTGACCACCAGTATGGGAACACTAATGTTCGGAATGGTCTCCTGCTTCATGCTCAGACCCGCATACAATCCGCCAACTGTGACAATAATCGTCATGATCCAGATGGCGAATTTGTTGTTTATTGAAAATCGGATAATTCCTTTCATCCTTCCACTCCTCATCTCTTTATATAACTTCATTGACCAATCGTTCAAATATAATTCCATACTATTTGAACAAAGTTCAAAAGTCAATTAAACGGTGTTCAAATGAAGCCTGGTTGAACGGTCAGTCACAATAAAAACATATTTAAAATTCCTCTTGCGCTTTTCAAAAAATGCATGCTATAATATCACTTACGTGTCCCAGTAGCTCAGCTGGATAGAGCAACGCCCTTCTAAGGCGTGGGTCGGGGGTTCGAATCCCTCCTGGGACGCCACTCGCGTTTACATACAATCATTTTAATAAATTGAAAAAAACCTCGAATCCCAGCTGTATCAAGGGATTTGAGGTTTTTTTGTTTCACTATTTAGCTATTCAGATTACGTCTTTTAAAACGATGATTAACTTTTCGGTCCAAAACCTGAACTGAAATGTGTTAAGCCGTACCGGATTCTTGAAGCATCCTGTCTAAAACAAATTAAAGATCAAAGAGGCTGTTTCTCATGACCGGGAAACAGCCTCTTTGATCTTTGTGGAAATCATTCGGGAATCATCACTGGCTTTTGTTTCTACGAAAGGTTGATTGATCTGTTTGAGTTTCTTCTCGACAGCTTTGTATTTCTCCCAAGCCAACGTACAGCTCTTGGAGTCCTTGCCTAATTCATATTCGAAATATGCCCGCTTGTACTGATCATCCAGCCTCTTGATATTCCTGATGTGAATGGAAAAGTTCCGGTCCACCGGAAAGAAGTCGTACCCGCTGTCCTGCAAGGCCTTTGTCCATGTTTTTAAAGTGCCCCATATATAAAATTCTTCATTTGTTGTGTGAATCTTGATTTGCGGCGTACTGCCCCCGATGTACTCAAGGAACACCACAGCTTTAATCTCTACGCTGCACAGCCCGCCGCTGCCATCGTTATTTCGTATAACTGATAATAAATCCATTTCAAACATCTCCCAGGCTATTTCTGCTTTTTAAGAAGACTTGCCGGCGTTTTTGGCTGATGTACCCAAATGATGCTGGCAGTAGAAACAATCAGTACCGCAGCGGAGGCCAAAGCAGTACAAACAAAATAGAACACTTTGTTTTTAAGCGACTTCATTTTCATATTTAGTGTCACCTCCTCTCCATTTGATCAAGAGAATGCATTGAATGAGGAACGAAATAGCAACAATTGAGGATTGGAAATAAAAATTCGAACAAACAATAAGAACGGAAATCCACCTTAATAGTGGAAAATACTTTGAAGGAATCCTGGTTTGCTGCTCGATTCTGGATGGTGCGTAGAGGATGGCGAGAAGTATGCATACGATAGTCAGACAGTACACGGTCAAGCTGGAAATTGAGGAGAAACCGACAATATTGGCCGCTATGGAAGTCGATACCAGGCATGTCCAGCTATGTTTAAGATGAATGCCTCCGGAAACCGCTCTTAGAACAGCGAAGGCCAGCATGGCGTATATCGTTTCCTGCGTTTTCCCTGTCATTAAGCTCAAGATCAATGCAGCAATTAAGGTTCCGAAAGTATTAAAAAGCGCCTCTATGGAAAATTGCAATTCTTCGACAGAGCTTGGATGGTCAGGGGCTCTCCGCTTTAAACCGGCAGCCAATCTAAAGGCCAATGTTTGCATCTTCTGTCTCCTTCTTCAGTGCAAAATAGAGCAGAAAAGCCAGTCCGATAAAATAGATTATTGTGGCTATGTATAGATCACCAATAAACAGCACAGCTCCGAATGCCAGAGCGATTAATATCATTATAATCATTACCAGCAAAGTTACCAACTTATAAATTGGTTTTTCGAATTCAAATGAGAACCCTATTCCTCTTTTATATAAAAAACCGCTAATCAGATACCCGATAAGACCCGTCAATGTCTGCAGCAGATACCCTTTCCAGGCATGAGAATTAATTTCCTGAACGGATAGGTACCCTAAGGATAACTGCATTATCAAGCCTGTCTGCAGCAATGCAAAAAAACATAAGCCTGTCAAAGATACAATTAAAGCCCAGAATGCAGGAATTTTAACTACAGCCATCATAAAAAGAACCAGCAGCACCAAAATGGCAACCGGAGCGTAATCCGCGAGCGCTACTTCTTTTCGCAAGTAAAAACTCACAAGGTTAATGACGATCATCATGATAAGCGAAGGCCAAAGATATTGAGTGAATTTAAGTCTGTAAAGGGTGAATGAAATAGAAAACAATGCAATGCTTTCAATGATGGAAAATAACATGAACAACAAAAAAACACTCATTTGATCAACCGTCCCTCAGTTTACTGAACCCCGCTGTGCGATAAACTCAATCGCCCTATCCTTTAGCCATATTGGCCTGCCACCATCTAACAGTGCATCCGGTTTAAGAAAATCACCCCTATACTCCGGATTGAGCGCCCGTTTGCCGGCAAGCGATATATTTTGTTGGGATGTCCCCAGATGCTTGGAGAGCCAAGCGGCTGTAACGTATTCCAGTAGTTCCATTCGCTCTCCTTTCCCGTATCCGCCTTATTACCTCATTATACCCAAGCGGTTGATATGTACAAGCGAACAAAACTATTTTCCAGACGTTTCTTGTTTGTATGGCACCTGGGCCCGGGTGTTATACAAGAACGGGAACCTGCTCCTAAAAAATAGGAAAAGGTTCCCTGCTTGGGGCGATACCCAATATGCAGTACATTCATAAAAAGCTTACTGCACTTTTACTTTGAAACGGCTTGCCGATTTCAGAAGCTCTGCCGCCAGATCCGAGCACCTGCCGATGGATTCGGTCAATTCCTGCATCGTAGCGCTTTGCTGCTCGGCAGCCGCTGCGACCTCTTCGGAGCTTGCTGCCTGCTCCTGTGTAATACCGGAAATTTGCTGCATGGCCGAGGTGATCTGCCCGAACGACCGCTCCACATTGACAACAGCCTCCTGCAGCTGCTCGGTGCACGTGGAAAACTGGCCCACTCCCTTAAAAATACCTTCGAAATTGGCATGCGTCTCGCTAATCCAGGCATGTCCCTGCGTGACGGCTTCATTGCCATCAACAATACGGTTGATAACCAGCCGGCTGTTTTCCTGTGTGACCGAAACCAGCTCGGATATAGACAAAGCGGACTGTGAAGACTGCTCGGAGAGCTTCCGCACTTCCCCGGCAACTACAGCAAAGCCTTTGCCCTGCTCACCGACACGGGCCGCTTCAATCGATGCGTTAAGCGCCAGCAAATTCGTTTGGCTGGCAATATTGGAAATAATGGTTACAATATCTCCGATAGCCCGCGAATTATGGCCCAGAAGCTCAGCGGCCTCGAGGGAGTGCCGCATCGCCTCCTGTATGACCTCCATTTGATGCAGCGTCTTCTCTACCAATTCCCGCCCGCCTTCGGATTGCTCTCTGACCAGAACCGCAATTGACTGCATCTCCTCCACATCCTGAGTAACCTCCGAGAGCTCCCCGTCAATTTCAGATACAGCTTCCGAACTGTTCGTGAGCCCTTCGACGATCCCATTGATGCCCTCGCTCATTTTGTTCATGGATACCGCTACCTGCAGCGCGCTCTGGCTTGTCTCTCCCGATGCCTGATGCAAATTGCGTGTCGTACCCGAGATCTCGTCCGATGATGATAGAATCTGGCGGATCAGCTCCTGCAGGTTCTGGCTCATCTGTCCGAACGACTGGGACAGCTTGCCCATCTCATCCTCACGCTTCAGTATAATCTGCTCGCTCAAGTCTCCGGCCGCCACCTTCTCCGTGGCCGACATCAGCCTGCGTATCGGCTTGGTGAAGATCCGGCTGATCGCCAGCGATACGATGGAGCCAATTAATAAAACGATGATTGTTATGATGACGGTGGACCAAAATATGGTCGATGACATTTTGGGTATAACAGAAGCATCCAGGTCGATACCGAGCAGGGTGCTCGTGTTTCCATCCGTGTAGGGAACGAAGATGGATTTATGAATACCGAATTCATCCTTGTAGATTTCGCTGACAATTGTCTTGTTGTCGGTCAGAGCCTTGTTCATATCAGCCGTAAAAGGATAGTCGGTCCCGTAATCGTCCGGCACATCGGCTAACACGACGATATGGTCCTTTCCGCCGCTTTTGGAGAGCACATACACATTCTCCAGACCATTCTTAACTTTAACCTGTTCCAGATTTTCTTTCAGGGCGCCATAAAGCGGATCGCCTGCATCCTTTACTTCGGCCTCGTAACCGGGAATGCCGGCTACCAGATCCGAGACAACCCCGATATCCGTATTCAGCCTCAGATCGAACTGCTGCAGCAGCTTATCGACCAGATTCGTATTGACGTAATATGTTGTGCCTGCAAATGCGGCGCATGTAAATAATTGCAGTAGCAGGATGCTGATGATGACTTTGAGCGACAGTCGTTCCCGCACGGGACGCAATAAGGAATTAAACAACTTCGACGGACCTCCCTGATTGATACGGAGAATGGTACTGCTCATAAATTTCGTCTACTCTCTCCTTTAAGTAGCCGACAATTGCCGGGACATGCTCAAGCTGTGTATAAGGCGAGATCACAAACAGCTTGCTGGCGTATAAGGGGACTTCCACACCTTCCTGGGATAAAACCAGCAGATGCTTCTTGGTGTCTCCAAAAAACATTTCATCGCGCCGCTCCCCGAGCAGTTCGAATAATCGTTCATTAAGCCGGTTGTTTCGGAGGAGCTCATCAAGCAGGCACTCCCCGGCCAACTCCTCTTGAAATCGGGAAATCCGATTCTCAAAAATCCTCAGCAGTGTCGTAATACCGGGATTGTCGGGGTTTGCGATCACCATCTCGGGAACTTCCTTCATGAGCTGCCTGCGGAAAGCCAAATTGACCGATACAAACTGCGCCAGCAGCTGTTGATACCCTTCAATGCCAAAAGCCAGCAGAGCGCTGTAGATACTGATCGAGCTGGCCATTCTGGAGCATTCCAGCGTGTAACCGGTATGATACTGGCCGTATCCGCGGTATCCCACATAAGGCGTTTCGTCGGGATTCAAATCAAGCAGACGCAGAGATTCCGCTTCTTTTACCAGGAGCAGGCTAGTCAGATACGGCGTTTGTCCCAGCTTTTGAAAATCAAAGCACATGGTATCGGCAAGATGGATATGCTTCATTTTACCTGCGATCGCATGGAGTGCTCCCAGCGTTTCCATATCCAATGCAAGCGGATTAAGAGCAAAATCATAATCATTGAAAAAGGCGAAAAATCCTCCCAGCGCCGAGTCCGCATGAACATGCGGCCTGTTTAATCCATTAGCCGCGGCAGCTTGTACGGCAATATTCATAATTTCGGAAATATCGTCAATTCCCATAGCATCGGTCGTCCCCGTAGTGGCGACGATATAGATCGGAATTCCGCCTGAACGAATAACCTGCTCCAGTTTCCATTTCAAATCCGCTGTGTCCATGGAGCTGTCGCTTCTTGTCCGGATTTTGACCAGACGGTCGCTTCCAAGTCCTGTCGCTTCCATGGATTTGTACAGACTGTAATGAGCCGAATCCGAACAAAAGGCATACAGGTTATTCGGCACTCCCGTGCGCGAAGCATCCGGAGCGAATTTGGCTATTGCCAGCCGCAGACCGGTGAAGATTGCCCCCTGTCCGCCCCAGGTTGTGTAGCCGCCGCTTCTCGTATGGTCATAACCGACCAGCTTGGACATCATGCTGACGACCCGCACTTCAGCCTCAGCGCCAGCCGGGCCATATACATCCCACAAATTATTGCCATTGACAAGCATCGCGGCGAGCATTCCCATAATGCCCGGAATCGATGCCATGGGCAGAATATTAGTCATAAAATATTTGGTATGGTAGGGATGCGCATGCATCAGTTCGATCAGGCCCCGGGTTACATCTTCCATCGCTTTCCCCTGCGGGGGGATGACACTGCTCTCATTCAGCTGTCCATAGAAATCGCCTGACCGGTCCTTGCTGCCCTTCAGGTTTACCCTCTGAGGGTCCTTCAAAAGATCGAAGCCCGTCATCAGCTGCTCCATAAGCTTCATCAATTGCATCCGGTCCTGCTCATTCCCATCATCGCTCGGAAACCATTGACGTACATCTTGAACTGGTGACATCTTCATGTAATAGCCTCTTTTCTGTAACCAATTTATTTTGTGATGCGAAAAACCCATAAATGATCCGCACAGCAAAAAACAGCATAATGGGCATGGCAAGCCTAAACAGCTGTTAAATGGATGCAACTGGCTGACATTTCCACTGTTGGATGATGCCCCTGTAGTTTTGCGTCACTACTTTTCAATAGCTTTGCCTAGTATTCAATTTGTCTTCGCCGTGGAAATAATAGACCGGGAAGCTTAGTCGTATATTACTATTTTGTTCCATTATCTTCAAGGATTTTTGGGCCTTTTAACAATAAAATTATAAAATAAGTTACAAATTTATTACATTTATCGCGGTTTCGACATTTAAACCAGTTCTTAAGACTTACTTTTCAGTTTTTCTTCTCTTATCCAAGGGAGCTATATTTTTTCATTTCTGCCTGCCCGGGGTAATAGTTCAATGGAACGCGTAAGAACATCGTATTCATGGCATGATAGCTTATCGAAAGGAGTTGTTTCTCAAATGACGAAGCAGCCTATGACATCTCCAGGCGAAACGCCAGCAAGGCCAACCACATTACCGCCGCAGCATCAAAGCCGGCAACCAGGACTGGAATCCAAAATGACGCCAAGTCCGCAATTTGAATCTTCCGGATTGAAGGCAGCGGGCAAGCTTCAAGGTAAAGTAGCCATTATATCCGGAGCAGACAGCGGGATCGGCCGTGCCGTTGCGGTTGCCTATGCCAAGGAAGGCGCCGATATAGCCGTTCTATATTTGAATGAACAAAGCGATGCGGAGGTAACCAAGCAGTTCGTGGAAGCGGCCGGCCGCCGCTGCATTCTGGTGGAGGGAGATATCGGCGATCCGAACTTCTGCCGCGAGGCCGTGGAGGAAACCGTTAAAAGCTTGGGAAAACTCGATATCGTCGTGAATAACGCGGCGGAGCAGCATCCCCAGGATAAGATTGAGCTCATTATTCCCCAACAGCTTGAACGGACCTTCAAAACCAATATTTTCGGAATGTTTTATTTAACACAGGCGGCTATGCCTCATTTGGCAAGCGGTGCAGCAATCGTTAACACGACATCCGTAACCGCCTACCGGGGAAGTCCGACATTGCTCGATTATTCGGCGACCAAAGGAGCCATCGTTTCCTTTACCCGCTCCTTGTCGCTCAATCTTGCCGATCAGGGCATTCGCGTCAACGCCATAGCTCCCGGCCCTATCTGGACACCTCTTATTCCTTCAACCTTTGATGAGCAGAAGGTGGCCAAATTCGGCGCCGATGTCCCGCTCAAGCGTGCCGGACAGCCGGAGGAACTGGCTCCCGCTTATGTGTACCTCGCAAGCGAGGATTCTTCTTACATGAGCGGTCAAGTCCTTCACATCAATGGCGGGGAAATTGTGAACGGGTAGCATTCCCGAAGGAAATGATTTGCAGCATGGAACAACATAAAGAGGCCCGGACAAGCGAAGGAATTCGCTCGTCCGGGCCTGCCCGTGCTTAACTATTCTCTTATTCAATAAGGTCCTCTGATATAGTTGTGGACCTCTTGCTCGTAGAATTGATGGATTTTGTCGAGCTCGCTTCGCGTATAACCCGGAACGTTGGCCGCCCGCAAATTATCTTCCACCTGCGAGACGTTTCGGAATCCCGGTATGATACAGGTAATATGGGGATTATCCAGAAGGTAGCGCAGCGCGGCGCTGGCCATATTCGTTCTGCCCTCGGCAATCCATGACAGCTCCTTGCTCAGTGATACGCCCATCTCGAAGGCAATTCCGGCGAAGGTCTCGCCTACATTAAAGCTTTCGCCATTACGGTTGAAGTTCCGGTGATCGTCAGGGGCAAATGTTGATTTCTCCGTGAACTTGCCCGTCAGCAGCCCGCTGGCAAGCGGCAGACGCACCAGAATGCCCACTCCCTGCCCGAAAGCCTTGGGAATCAGCTCAAGCTCCGGCTTCTGCCGAAACAGGTTGTATATCACCTGCAGCGCCTTCACATTGGGATGCTGCAAGCAAATAAAGCCCTCTTCGACGGTTTCCACGCTTACTCCGTACTCGCGGATTTTGCCTTCCTCGCGCAGACGGTCAAGCGCGCCGAATACCTCGCCGCTTCGCAGAATATCCGTAGGCGGACAATGCACCTGGTACAGATCGATTCTTTCGCGGCCCAACCGCTTCAAGCTTGCCTCGCAATAGGCCCGCACCGACTCGTAGGAATAGGAAGCCGGATCCAGAAGATCACCGGCACGGCAAAACTTGGTCGCGATGTAAATCTCGTCCTCCCGCCCTTTTGTCGCTTTGGCGAGCAGTTCCTCACTATGTCCTTCACCATAAACATCTGCGGTATCGAAGAAGTTGACGCCCTCTTCCATTGCACGTGACAGCGCTTTGAGCGCCGAACCATCGTCCGTTCCGCCCCAGGATCCGCCGATAGCCCATGTTCCGAAGCTGATTTCACTTATGTGCAATTCAGTGCTGCCCAGTTGTCTGTACTTCATGATATCAACCGCCTTTATGTTTTGATGGCGCTTTCTTGCCTTGTTCCATTATGACTGCCATTCCCGCATACTGCAAGAGGACGAGTCGCTAAAATACAGAAATGGCGGGCCTGCTCTTCTGCAGACTCGCCAAAAGTATCGTCAGGTCAAATTCTTGCGAGCAGTCTGGCGATGGATTTATCCGCTTCCCGGAGCACGAGCTTCTTGTCCATCGTCCGTACTCGCCCCCGTTGAACGACGTTTTTGCCGTTCACCCATACAGAATCGACGTTACCGCGGGAGGCGGCATAGACAACACGGGAGTACGGGTCGGCATCAAAAGAGGGAAAGGTGTGAAAATCATTCAGGTTCAGCAGAACCAGATCGGCCTTCTTGCCCTTCTCGATGGAACCGATCAGATGATCCATACCGAGTGTCTGCGCTCCGCCGATCGTAGCCATCCTCAGCACTCTTCTGGCATCCATGCTCTCCGGTCCGCATCTGGGTTTGTGAAGCAGAGCGGTCAGCCGCATCTCCTGGAACATATCCAGCGTATTGTTGCAGGGTGCTCCATCTGCGCCAATCCCCATACCAATGCCCTCATCCAGCATTTCGGGCACATTCGCGATGCCGGAGGCGAGCTTCAGATTGGAACCCGGACAATGGGTCATCTTCGTTCCGGTTCGCTTCATGATGGCCCGCTCTTCCTCGTCCAGCCAGATGCAGTGAGCGAGAACCAGCCGGGGGGAGGTCAGACCTATATGATCAAGATAGACAATGTTGCGCATACCGCGCTGAGTCATTACAAGTGCGATTTCCTCCTGATTCTCCGCCGCGTGCGTATGAACCAGCACTCCGTAACTGGCAGATAAATCACGCACCTCAGTAAGAAGACGCTCCGAGCACGAGACAACAAATCTCGGACAATACGCATAGCTGAGACGGCCGCCATCATGGCCATGCCACTTCTCCAGCAGCCTTGTGCTCTCCTGCAGGGAGGCTTCGGTTTGCTCCTGAAGTCCCAGCGGTACATCGCCGCCCGCGTCCATCATAACCTTTCCGGATACTGCCCGTATGCCGCTCTGCGCCATGGCTTCAAAGGCGGATTCGGTGTGGCTGACGGTCTCCATGTCCAGAATTGTCGTGGTCCCGCTGAGCAGCAGCTCACCAATGCCGAGCATGGCCGAATAATAAATAGATTCCGCATCATGGGCAGCCTCAAGAGGCCATATCCTTGTCCGCAGCCAGTCCATCAGCGCCATATCGTCCGCGCGTCCGCGAAAAAGCGTTTGGCATAAATGGATATGGGTCTGCACGAATCCGGGAAGCAGCAGCTTTCCGCGGGCTTCAATGACTGTCGTATCCGGCTCAAGGTCCGTAATCCTGCCGCCAACCTCTGCGATGATATCATCCTTGATTAAAATATCTCCGGTCAGAATATCATCCTTGTCATTCATCGTCACCATCTTGACATTACGCAGCAAGGTTGAACCCATAGGGGAAGCCTCCTCCATCATCAGATGCTCCCATTGTAGCATGAACATAGGGAAGAGACTTTACATCTCAAGTTGAATATAGTCCTGACAAGTTAAAGACTTTCTTCGGAGAACAAGCCCATCGTCGAGATATGCCGCCTGGTTTCCTCCGTGCCTCTTTCGTACAGCAGCTTGTAGATATCCATGAGCAACCCGTCAAGACCGGCGTTGATTTGTTTGTCCGAAGATGTCTCGAAAAAAGTTCCTCCAAAATGAAATGCCTGCGCTTCATCCATACTGGACAATTCCCCCATCAGCTCCTGCAGTAGGCCCAGCTCCTCTTCACTTGCGGTTATTGCCAGTTCATAGGCTGTTGCTCCCTGATCCTCCAGAATCGAACCCGCCTGGACGGAAACATAATAGGTTTTGCGGCTGGTTGAATCTTGTGTATGCTCTTCCATATTAGTGATTGCCCCTTCCCGTTCTCATTCCACTTCCGCGCCTTCCATTCGATAATGGATCCGTACGCTTCGCTTCTCTAGCATCCCCATCCGGACAGACATTTTATGCTGGCTGACGGCATAACCATCATAGTACCGCTGTTTAAGCCCTGCTTAGAGAGGAATGAGAGAACATGTGTGGAATCACGGGCTGGATCGATTGGACCGACGACCTGACCAAACAGTACGCCACCCTGGAACAAATGACTGAAACGCTGGAAAATCGCGGGCCGGATGCCTCAGGTACATGGCTCTCCCGCAATTGTGCACTGGGTCACCGCCGGCTTTCTGTTATTGACCCCGTCAACGGCGCCCAGCCGATGATACGGACAACTGAGGACGATACGTATGTCATTGTTTATAACGGCGAGCTGTATAACGCCCCCGAACTGAAGCGGGAGCTGGAGGGACGCGGCAGAAGGTTTACTACCAGCTGCGACACGGAAGTGCTGCTGGTTGCCTATATGGAATGGGGTAAGGCATGCATTGAGAAATTCAACGGCATATTCGCCTTTGCCATTTGGGATTCGCGGGAGGAGCATCTGTTCCTTGCCAGAGACCGGCTGGGTGTAAAGCCCTTGTTCATTGCCAAGCAGGATGGGCGGTTCGTATTCGGTTCGGAGCTCAAAGCTCTGCTCGCCCATCCTTCCGTTAAATCCGTTGTTGGCGCGGAGGGACTGGCAGAAATTTTCATTATGGGACCTGCGCGTACGCCGGGCCAGGGGGTCTACCGCGACATCAGCGAGCTGTTGCCCGGCCAGTGCGCCACCGTCACCCGCTCCGGGGTTTCCATTGTAACCTACTGGAAGCTGGAAAGCCGGCCGCATACCCAGAACGTCCAGGAGACGGCCCGCACCGTGGGCGACCTGCTTAAAGACACCGTCGAGCGCCAGCTCGTATCCGATGTCCCGCTTTGCACTCTGCTGTCCGGAGGACTGGATTCCAGTGCTCTTACGACCTATGCCGTTCGTTATTATGAGCAAAACGGGCAGGATAAGGTCCATACCTTTTCCGTTGATTATGTGGATAACGATAAACACTTCAAGGCTCACGCTTTTCAACCCAATTCCGATGCGCCCTGGATCGAGCGGATGACCAAACATCTGGATACGGTCCATCATCCTGTTCAATTTGACACTCCCGAGCTTGTCGATGCGCTGCGCGATGCCATGCTGGCAAGAGATTTGCCCGGAATGGCGGATGTGGATGCTTCGCTGCTGCTGTTTTGCCGGGAAATCAAAAAGGGAGCCACGGTTGCGATTTCCGGCGAGGCGGCGGACGAAATTTTCGGCGGGTACCCCTGGTTCCACCGCGAGGAGGCGTTGAATGCCGGCACTTTCCCATGGGCGCTGGCTGCGGAGATGAGGGCGGGTCTGCTTTCACAGGACGTTGCCGCCTGGATCAAACCGCTGGAATATATCGGCGACCGTTATTCGGATGCGATTGCGCAGGTGCCCAGGCTGGACGGCGAAGATGCGGCTGCCAGAAGAATGCGGGAGATGTCTTATCTGAACATTACGCGGTTTATGCCAACACTGCTGGACCGCAAAGACCGGATGAGCATGGCGGTCGGCCTTGAGGTCCGGGTCCCTTTTTGCGATCACAGGCTTGTTGATTATGTCTTTAATATCCCTTGGGAAATCAAGACGGCCGGCGACCGGGAGAAAGGCATTCTGCGCCTCGCTCTGGAGGGCGTACTGCCGCCTGATGTGCTCTACCGCAAAAAAAGTCCCTACCCCAAAACGCATAATCCCAATTATCTGGAGGCGGTACGCTCAAGATTGCTTGATGTGCTGAATGAAGGCCAATCTCCTCTGCTTCCGTTAATTAACGTTAAAAAAATCCGCGAGCTTGCCGAATCGGATAACGCCAGCTCCAATATTCCCTGGTTTGGCCAGCTCATGTCCGGACCTCAGCTGTTCGCCTATCTGCTCCAGACCGATATGTGGCTCCGGGAATATAACATCGTCATTCGTTAACGAAAAATTCGCAAAAAAAAGAAGCCCCGCAGCAGACCATGCACGTGCGGTCTGCTGCGGGGCTTGGCTATGTTCAAATTATAAGAAAGTATAAAATTCTCGTATACTTTGCTTATACTAATGAGGGTAGAAAGCCGCCTATGGCCGGATAGAGCCGCTTCTTCCTGCCGCTTTCTAAGCTTGCTGTTCCAGCTGGATCAACAAGGAAGCAAGAGCTTGTCCCCGATGGCTGATCGCCTGCTTCTCCTCCGTTGAAAGCTCAGCCATGGTCCTGCCATGGGACGCAAGCCAGAACAAAGGATCATACCCGAAGCCGCCGGCTCCTGATGGCGTATCGGTTATGAATCCGTCGACATAACCCTCCGCTTCCACGAAGCTGCCGCCGGACGGATTATACAAGGCGAGCGCGCAGACAAATTTCGCTTTGCTCAGCAGCTTTGTTTTGCCTTGGGGAGCAGTGCCTTGCTCTGCCTTAATGGAAACCGCAGCACCCAGCTGCGACAGCTCATCGAGCAGCTTGGCATTATTCAGCGCGTCGCTGGCTCCTTCTCCTGCGTACCGTGCCGAGTAGATTCCCGGACGTCCTTCGAGCGCGTCCACTACAAGTCCGGAGTCATCAGCCAGCACCATCAAATCGAGCGCCTTGGCAACGGTCTTCGCTTTCTTGCGGGCATTCTCGCCAAAGGTAGCTCCATCCTCCACAATCTCAGGGAGATCAGGATAATCAAACATGCTGACGACCTGCAGTCCCAGTTTGCCGAACGCATGGGCAAACTCACGCACCTTGCCGGGATTTTTGGTGGCTACGACTACTGTACTGTCTGCCTTCATACGCGCGAGGCTCCGATCCGGCTGCCCAGCGGCCCGAGCACATCGCGCTGTCTGGCGATCAACGCCTGAATGCCTTCTTCCGCCACTCCAAGCAATCCATCCAGCTCCTCGCGCGAAAAGGGGGCGTCCTCTCCCGTTCCCTGAACCTCGACGAATTTGCCGGAACCGGTCATCACAACGTTCATATCGACCTTGGCTTTGGAATCTTCCTCATAGTTCAGATCCAGCAGCGTCTTCTCCTGGATCACACCGACGCTGACCGAAGCCAGAAAATCCGTGATCGGATATTTGGCATAATCCACGTTCTTCGACAGCTTGTTTACCGCCAGGGCCATAGCGATGAAAGCGCCTGTAATGGAAGTCGTTCTTGTCCCTCCATCCGCCTGTATAACATCGCAGTCCAGCGTAATCGTCCGCTCTCCAAGCGCCTGCAGGTCCACAACCGAGCGCAGCGCACGGCCGATCAGCCGCTGGATCTCCATTGTACGTCCGGTGAGCTTCCCTCTTGCGGATTCACGCTGATTGCGGGATTGCGTGGCTCTGGGCAGCATGGAATATTCCGCGTTAATCCAGCCTTTTCCCTGCCCCTTCATAAAAGGAGGCACCCGCTCCTCAACCGTAGCCGTGCAGAGCACCTTCGTGTCGCCGAATTCGATCAATACGGAGCCTTCCGCATATTTATTGGGGTTCATTGTTATTGTGACCGGCCTAAGCTGGTTCCATTGCCGTCCATCTGTTCTCATACTTATGTAGTCCTCCTCATAAATCATCTCAATCATTCTACCAAAGACAAAGGGGAAAAGCATCCTTTGCGGCGGCGGCGGGCGAACGGACTGAGATTGACAGCCATCGAGCACCGTCACACCCCCGTGCGGGAAGCCCCTCATAAGGTGCCGGAATAAGACCGGAACTACGGCAAAAAAACCCGCTCCGGAGCAGGTTCGCCCCGGGCAGGCTTGTCGCTTTTATAAGGTCAGGATCAGGACTTAAAGGCGTTGACATGCTCGGGTGCGGTTACAGGGCTGCTGTAGGATTGGTTATTGGTATCGGTGAAATCCGTTTCGCCGTTGAGCTTGATTTGAACCTTGGCCGCACCAGTATTCGCCGTTAATGCCAGGACCACAGCCTGCAGCATTTCTGCCGGCTCCTGCTGCCCTGCCACATACGCATCATCCTGCAGCTCGACAGTAACGATATCATTCTGCTTCGTAACGCTCTTGACCGTTACATCCGGCGTCATGACAGCCGTAAGCGCACGTCCTTCGGAAGGACCGCTGATCAGCTGCTCTATGGCCGATTTGGCCCGGTTATCGGAACGGTTGACCAGCCTTGTGACCGGAACATAATATAATTCATTATTGGGTGTCAGAGCCGAGAAATACAATGTTACCGGCGTGGTCTGGCTGTAATTGTTCACGCCATCGGCTGCTTCGAGATTGATGCCGACGGATCTTGTCAGAGGCTGATCAATCGGCATGCCGTCAACAGGCATTTCACCGAGTTTCGCGCCTTCCATCCATATGTCCACCTTCTGAATATCCGGCATGCTGGTCAGCGTCCAGGTTACCGCTTCGACGATATGCCGCTCCTCCGTCACAGTGTAATCCGCGAATGCCTTGGAGAAATCAACAACTGCCAGCTTTTGGTCGGGAACGATGTTAAAATCCTTGATTTCGGTGCCTTTGGGCAGCACGGCCTGGAATCCCTCCGGGAGCTGTGATGCGTAGGCACCCCCGTCCACCATCATCTCAAGCGCCTTCTGGCCCGGCTTCTCTCCCTCGCCCAGGGCAGCCTGTACAGCCACGGGCGCCAGCATTCCATTCTGATCCTTCAAGTAAACGGTCATCTGGGTCTGACCGGCATGATTGGCTGCCTGTCCGACGTCGGTAATGGCCCCGCTGACATTCTGCGAGCTGTTCTGCGGCGGATCGATGGACGGTTTTTCTTCCTGTGAGAATAAACCGCAGCCGGTCGTAAGAATGGGCAACGCCAACGCTCCGGCGAGCGCCGCCCGGCGAACAAGGCGATAATGTTTCATGTTCATAATTCCTCCCCGTAGACTTAGTAATCAAGCGCGAGCCCTTCCACTCATTTGGTACAAGTTGCTCTTTTGTAGTACTATGTATACGAGCCCTCTCCATCAATTAGACCAGTTTTGTCCATTAAACAAGAAACAAGAGGTGAGCCCTGTGGCCAAGTCTAAAATGTACAGCCTCAACAGTGAAATCGTAGCTTCGACGACCAAAGAATGGCTGGCCAAACGAGGCGTTACCATTAGTCAAATTGCTGAACTTGTTATTTTTTTGCAGAAATCCTACTTTCCCGAGCTGACCATGGAAGAGTGCGAGCAACACATTGAAGCTGTGCTTTCCAAGCGTGAGGTACAAAACGCGGTGCTGACGGGAATTCAGCTCGATATGCTGGCGGAGGAAGGCAAGCTGCTTGCGCCACTGCAGGATATGATTGAGAACGACGAGGGCCTTTATGGCTGTGATGAAATTCTGGCCCTCTCCATCGTCAATGTATATGGAAGCATCGGTTTTACGAATTTCGGCTACGTCGATAAACTGAAGCCGGGCATCCTGAAGGTGCTCAACGACAAGGAAGGCGAGCAGTGTCATACTTTCCTCGATGATATTGTCGGAGCCATTGCCGCATCGGCCAGCAGCCGTATTGCGCACCGGAAACAGGCGGAGCGCGAGGGAAGCATGGGGCCGCCGATTGACTAAGTGGTTGAATGCCGGTTGAATGCCAAAAAGGATGACAAAAGCGCCTTGCGTTTTCGTCATCCTTTTTTGAATTGTATATTTTTTCTAAAAATCAAAAGCACTGCTTGTGCGAGACTAGCACGGCCGGAAATCTCCAGGCGGGGCAGTCGGACCTGCCAATCTATAAGCCTGATGGACAACTGTTGAAAAGCTGCAGAAGGACCATCCTCGCATACTTGCATATTTGAACAGCAATCGAAACAATCCGCGCTGCAGCAAGGTTTTTTCGGCTTGTACGGTATCCAACAAGAGTGTGGTCGGGCACAAGAAGGTTTTTCCTTGCTGGAACAGATGTTTCCGCTTTATACGCCATGATCGACGGCTGCAGCAAGGTTTTTCCTGCTTAGACGGTCTGTTGCCAGAGCTATGGCAAGTGTAATAAGGTTTTTCCTTGTCGGAACAGTTGTTTCACTTTATACGCCATGATAGACCGCTGCAGCAAGGTTTTTCCTGCTTAGACGGTCTGTAACCAGAGCTATGGCAAGTGTAAAAAGGTTTTTCCTTGCTGGAGTTAATTATTTGATCATGTCCGAGAATATTTTTTATTACTTGCGTTTGGTTATCGCATCATACACGCGGGACGCTGCTTCCCTGCCCTGACGGATGCAGTCAGGCAGTCCCACGCCATCGAAAGCTGCTCCCGTGACCCACACACCCGGCAGCTTTGCGCTCATCCTTGCCCGCAGCGCGGCAATTTGCTGCACATGCCCGACCGGATACTGCGGCATAGACTTATGCAGCCTGGTGATTTCCGTAAACAACGGCACGGCCGTGATACCCATAATATCGCGTATGTCACGCCGGACCGCATCCTCAAGCTGGGAATCAGGCAGATCGACAACCTCTTCATCGCCAGAACGGCCGATATAACAGCGCAGCAGCACCTTATCGTCCGGGCTGGAATGAAGCCACTTCGTCGAAGTCCAGGTACAGGCTGTTATGGTCGTTCCTTCGGAGCGTGGAATGACAAAACCGGACCCGTTAAAATCCTCAGCAATATCCCGTTTGTTGAAGGCCATAACCACATTGGCGACAGAAACATAATTGATCGCCCGCAGCGCCTGCGTATCCATATGGGGTTCCAGCAGCTCTGCCGCATCATATGCTGGCGCTGTGATGACAATGCCATCGGCTTGAATAATTTCACCATCGCTTAGCAGGATGTCATACGGAGCCCAGGGTTCGGCTTGCCCGTCTGTCTGCCCCGCTTCCGGCTCCGTCTCTGCATTCCTGCCGGATTCCTCGCGCTCATCGGGATCGTTTGGCCGAAAGGCCGCAGCCTTGACGCCAATCCTGCGCTCTGCTCCTGACAGCGCATGATCAAGGGCTTCAATCATTGTCGTTAATCCGCCCTTGAAAGTCAGGAACATGCTGCCGCGTACAGAAGCCGGAAGGCGGCTTGCGCTGGCCGCTACGGCTGGGGCCAGGCGCCTGTTCGCACTCATGCCGCGAATCAGACTGCGATGCTTGCGCTCGGCATCGCGAAATTGCGGGAATGTCGCCTGCAGGCTCAGCTTGCGCAAATCACCCGCATAAATCCCGGCCAGAAGCGGCTCCGCCACGCGTTCCATCATTTGATCGCCCAGCCGGCGCGACAGGAAATCACCAAGCGCTTCGTCCGACTCCTCCTTGCGGGCAGGCAGCACAAAATCGAGCAGCGCCCGCAGCTTGCCTCCCCATGAGATCAGCCCTGATTTGAGAAATGGGGAAATTTCTGTCGGTATGCCCAGCACAAGCCCGGGGGGCATGGGATGCAGCTTGCCCTTATGAAGAATATAGCTTTTCTTGGCCGCCGGATTGGTGCCGACCAGCTCCTGCTCGATCCCCAGATCCCATGCCAGATCGATAATCGCGTTCTTGCGGGCCAGGAATGAATCCGGTCCCCGCTCGATTACGAAGTCATCCCGCTTCAAAGTGTTGATCTTCCCGCCCAGCCTTCCGGCCGGATCAACAATCGTAATTTGTATGTCGCGTCCGCGCTTCTCCGCTTCCCTAAGCAAATAAAAAGCGGAGCTCAGTCCGCTGATCCCGCCGCCAACGACGACTAACCGATCAGGTTGTCCGCTTCCCCGCATGTCGTTCATCTCCTCTGCCCTGTGTTATGGCGTTATGCCTGCTGCCACTGATCCTGTGAAATGACGGTTTCCGCCAAGGTTTCCATATATAACGGATCGGTATTCAGCATTTCAATGCGGGCAAAATCAATGCCCAGCTGCCTGGCAGCCTCAATCGCTTCAATGTCCAGATCATATAGAACCTCCAGATGATCGGAAACAAAACCTATCGGAGCCGACAATATCTGTGTATAGCCGCTTCCGGCCACTTCCTTGAGCGTCTCCAGAATATCGGGACCCAGCCACGGCTCGTGCGTGCGGCCTGCGCTCTGCCACGTAAAGCTCCAGTCCGAAGCGCCTGCCCCTTCAGCGACCGCAGCAGAGGTCTCCAGCAGTTGAGCCTCATAGGGGTCATTCATCTCCCGTATCCTGACCGGCAGGCTGTGGGCGCTGAACAGAACCTTAACCGGCATGGAAGCATCAAAAGGTCCCAAGCCCGTTTTCACACGGCTGATCAATGCCTCAAGCAGCTTGGGATGCATATGATAGCTCTCCACGAAATTCATCTCTATGCCGAGCTCTTCCGCCTTTTTCCTGGCGCGTTCCACATAGCCGCCCACGCTCATGATGGAATAATGCGGCGCCAGAACAATGCCAACCGCCTCGCGGATGCCGTCTGCAGCCATATTGGCAACTCCATCCTCAATATAGGGACGGGCATGCTTCAGGCCTTGGTAGCACATATAACGACCCGGCGCGAAGGTATCCAGCTTGTCCTGAATGCCGGCGACCTGGCGGTTCGTATTCTCCCGCAGCGGGAAGAACCCGCCTACGATCGCTTCATAGCGGCCGCTCAGATCAGCCAGCTGCTCCGGCGTAGGGGGATTCCCCCTGCGGATATGCGTATAGTACTCCTCGATACCGTCCATTCTTTCGGGCGTTCCATAAGACATGACAAGCACGCCGATTTTACGCTCAGACATGGCGCGCCTCCTTCTGCTCCCCTGCCGTAGCAATCGCCTCGGCCGAATAATCATGAATATAGGAAGTCAGCTCCCGCAGCTTATCAAGAGATGCCTCGGGAAACAAGCCATGCCCCAGGTTGAAAATAAATCCGGGCTGCCTTATTCCCTCGTCGATAATCTGCTTGGCATGGGATTGAATGACATCCATCGGCGCAGTCAGCACATACGGATCCAGATTTCCCTGAACCGCATAAGAACTGCCGATGCGGCGGCGGCCTTCGGTTATCGACACGCGCCAGTCGAGTCCGATGACATCAGTTTTCAGCTTTCCGAGGGTTGGAAGCAGTTCGCCGGAGGCCACGCCTGGATAATAAATTTTGGGCTGCTTCAAGTCAGACAGCTCTGTAAAGATCCGCTCAATGGTCGGCAGCACAAACTGCCGGAAATCATGGGGAGCAAGCGCTCCGACCCAGCTGTCGAACAATTGGAACGCCTTGCCTCCCGCTGCCATGTGGGCGCGGGCATAGGCGATAACCATATCGCCCAGCTTGTACATCAGCTGATGCCATATCTCGGGCTGGCTGTACATCAGCGTCTTGGTGCGGATATACGACTTGGACGGACGTCCTTCTATTAAATAGCTGGCTATGGTGAAAGGCGCGCCTGCGAAAGTGATCAGAGGCACATCAAGCTCACGGTCCAGAATGCGGATCGTCTCCAGGATATGGGACAGATCGCCCTCGACATCGATGGGCCTGAGCTTCGCCACGTCAGCTGCAGATTGAATGGTATTGGCAATAACGGGTCCCACATTCGGAACAATATCAAAGTCGATGCCGATCGACGCCACCGGATTCATAATATCGGAATACAGAATGGCCGCATCCACGCCAAGCTTTCTTACCGGCATCATCGTCACTTCAGCAGCAAGCTCCGGCTGACTGCAAATTTCAAGCAGCGAGTATTTTTCTTTTATTTTACGGTATTCGGGATCATAGCGTCCCGCTTGTCGCATATACCAGACGGGTACGCGATCGACTTGTTCTCTCCTGCTTGCCAGGATGAACCGATCGTTGTAGCTCATTGACGTTCCCCATTTCTATCGGATTCTCTACGTTACCATTATGCCCTTTTTGATGAAGCGTAACAACCGCCCTCCCTCTTCTTTCAATGACAACTATATGACAAATGACGGATTTCACTCTATAAGAAGAAACGGCTTTGCCCTCCATTGGCGGCAAAATAATTGCTGCAAAGTCAGGATTTGCGGCTTGCTTGTTATGCTATACTTAACCTATTGTGTTCAGAATAAGCAAAGGTTAGGAGAAAACAGTCATTATGGAGCAGTGGAAGAAGAATCTGGCTGTCCTGTGGGTGGGACAGTTCCTTGTCATGGCCGGAATGACCATGATCATTCCGTTTATGTCCCTTTACTTGCAGTCCGATGGCATCGGACTTACGGATCCGCATGAAATCGCCACCTGGGCGGGCATTATTTTCGCCGGCAATTTCGTCACCGCCTTTCTGTTTCAGCCCCTCTGGGGCAAGCTGTCCGACCGCTACGGACGCAAGGTTATGCTGCTTCGCTCCGGATTCGGGATGGCGGTTGTCATCGTGCTGATGGGCTTCGCAACCGCCCCCTGGCATCTGCTGGTGCTGCGGATGATCAACGGCACCATATCCGGTTTCAACCCTGCGGCCATCTCCCTGATATCGGCTACAACGCCCAAGGACCGGACAGGCTTTGCCATGGGCACGCTGCAGTCCGGGGGCATTGCCGGCACGATGCTCGGTCCCCTGCTGGGCGGCCTTCTCGCCGATCAAATCGGCTTCCGCCCGATCTTTTATTTGACCGGCACGCTGCTGTTTATGGCTTCAACGCTTGCCATGCTCGTCGTAAAGGAAAGCTTCGATCACAAGCAGGCGGCTGCAAGGCCCAATGTATCGGTACTTGAAGGATTTCGTCAATTGGGCCGGATTCCCCAGCTGACCTCGCTGTTTGCCGTAACCTTTCTGATCCAGTTCGCCATGGTCGGGCCTATGCCGCTGCTTCCTCTGTACGTCCAGCAGCTGCATGGAAGCGACGTCAACGTTGCGTTCTGGGCTGGACTTGTCAGCGCAGCGGCCGGCATGTCCAATATGGTCGCTTCCCCGCTGCTGGGCAGGCTGAGCGACCGGATCGGGCAGGAGCGGATTCTTGCCGTCTCGCTGATTGGCGCGGCGGTCATGTTCATCCCCCAAGCGATGGCCACACATGTATGGCAGCTGCTTATTTTCCGCTTTCTGCAGGGGGCATTCCTCGGAGGGCTGATCCCGTCCGTGAACTCCCTGATCCGCAAATTTACCCCCGACGGAATGGAGGGACGTGCCTACAGCTTCAACACCAGCACTCTCAGCCTGGGCAATATGTTCGGCCCGCTTGTCGGAGGCGTGATATCGGGCTGGATCGGCATTGGCGGCGTCTTTATCACTTCATCCGTTCTGTTTCTCATCAATGCGGTCTGGGTGCGCAGCACCCTGGCCCGCAAACGCACAGCAAACAATAAATCATGAGGGTTATCGGCAGGCTGGCAGGAAAGCGGATATGCAATCATAGTATAAAAAAACGGACATCCCGATAGAGGGAAGTCCGTTATTGTTATAATCTCGTTCATCATCCGGCATAAACATCAGCCCGGTCAAGAGCTTCTACTTCACAACCGCCACTGCCAATCCGTCATAAGCGGGCAGCAAGGTACCGATCAATCTCTCATCGCTCAGCATCCGCTCGTTAAATTGCCGCATCGCCACCACAGCCGGCCCCGTCCGCTCCGGATCGATCGTTTTGCCATGCATGAGTGCGTTATCGCCGGTAATAACAGCTCCCGGATTGGCCAGCTTGATGGCATAATCGAGATAGACCGGATAGCTTTCCTTGTCCGCGTCAATAAAGAAGAAATCGAAGGTGCGCCCCTCCTGGACAAGCAGCGCAAGGCTCTCCTTGGCATCCCCGATCCGGTAATCGACACGGTCACCGAGGCCTGCCGCTTCAAGGCTGCTTCTTGCCACATCCGCGTAGCTTTGCTTCAGCTCAAGTGAGGTCAGCTTGCCTCCATCCTTGAGCCCTCTTGCCAGGCATATGCCGCTGTATCCGCCAAGTGCGCCAATTTCCAGCACCTGCTGCGCGCCTTTCATGCGGACCAGCATCGTCAGCAGCTTGCCGTAGCCCGGCGCAATGGAAATCTCAGGCATATCATGCTCGCGGATTTGCTTATGTACCCTCTCCAGATCGGCATCCTCACCAAGCAGCTGTTCCACATATTGTTCCGTCGACATCCATGCATTCTCCTCTACCATGAGTTTTAGTTTGTCAGGCCGCCTTCATATGTCTATACTTGATTGTATGATTTTTAATGACCGGAAACAACCGGAGTAGGCGAATCGGAGTGATTGCATTGGAAAAATTACAGCTTATCGCGACATCCCCCATGGGGCTTGAGGCGATTGTTGCACGTGAATTGAAGGATCTGGGCTATGAAGATGTGCAGGTGGAGAACGGGCGCGTGAATTTCACCGGCGGTCTGGCTGACATTTGCCGCACCAACCTGTGGCTGAGAACCTCTGACCGCGTCCTTGTGAAGATGGCGGAATATCCCGCGCGCACCTTCGAGGAATTATTCGAAGGAACGAAGGCGGTCAATTGGGCGGACTGGATACCGGAGGACGGCGAATTTCCGGTGAACGGCCGCTCCCAGAAGTCGCAGCTGACAAGCGTGCCGGCCTGCCAGAGTATCGTCAAGAAGGCGGTCGTGGAGAAAATGAAGGCAACCTACGGCACAGAATGGTTCCACGAGGACGGAGCCAAATATGTGATCGAGGTTTCATTGATGAATGATATGGCGCTCATTACGCTGGATACGACAGGTCCCAGTCTCCATAAGCGCGGCTACCGCAAGCTGGTGACGGAAGCTCCGCTCAAGGAAACGATGGCGGCGGCAATGGTGCTGCTCAGCCGCTGGCATCCTGACCGACCTCTGTATGATCCATTCTGCGGGTCAGGCACAATCCCAATAGAAGCGGCCATGATTGCCTGGAACATCGCTCCGGGACTGCGCCGGTCGTTCAGCAGCGACCAATGGCCGCTCATCCCCGAGGAGCTGTGGGAAGCAGCCCGCGAGGAGGCCTTCGATTCGGTGAAGGACGATATCCCCTTGTCGATTGCCGGCTCCGATATCGACCCGGGCGCGATTGAAGTGGCGGAAGCGGCTGTGAAGAAGGCCGGTTTTGCCCGTGATATCAAGCTGAGCGTGCTGCCAGTTTCCAAGGCGAAGCCGGAGGGCGAATACGGCTGCATTATTACGAACCCGCCATACGGTTCGAGGCTTGGGGATGATACGGAAGCCGAAAAAGCGCTGAGGGAGCTCGGCCACACGGCGCTGTATCTGCCGACCTGGTCATTCTTCGCTCTCAGCCCTTCCAAGTCGGTGGAGCATTATTTTGGACGCAATGCCGACAAAAGGCGCAAGCTGTACAATGGCCGGATTGAATGCGCCCTTTATCAGTATTTTGGCCCGCGGCCTCCTTTCCGAACATAAGGCCAAGCCTTCCGTTTCCTTGATCTGGATACGAAATGTACTATAATGGGAAAGACATTATTAACATTTTGTAAACAGGAAAGGACACCCTTGTTATGGCTCAACCGCTGCAGCCAACCGGGCGGAGAAGTGTCGTCACGGCTCTTGCTGCCCGGCTTAAAGGCCTGGATCTTGCGCTTTTCTTCGCCTTGATGATGATTAAGCTGGTGTTGTTCGACCGCTACGTGCATGTTCCGAATATGGCCATGGACGGGGAGGATGTGCTGGTGGCGCTGGGTACATTGGCGCTGGTCTGCTTCTGGACGCTGTGGCTTCCGCCGCGCGGCCGGATCATCGCTCTCGTGCTGCTGAATATGCTGCTTACGGTCATCATTTACGCCGATTTGATTTATTTCCGCTATTTTCAGGATATGATCTCGATACCGGTGCTTACCCAGGCCGGACAAGTAAGCTCGCTTGGCGACAGCATCGCCTCTCTGCTGGGCTGGGCGGATATCTGGATTTTTATCGACTGGCTGCTGATTGTGCCTGCAGCCGTCTATTCAATATTCCGCAAGCGTCACAAGCGCGATATTGCATTATCCTTCGCCAGACCCAGGAAGCTGCGCAAAATGATGCTCCGTCTTTCGCTCAGCCTGATCATTTTTGCAAGCGGCCTTACTCTCGTCTTCGTGCCCGTCACCTATGCGCAGCGCACCTGGGCCGTCGGACTGTTCACCGGCAACTGGTGGAATATGTCCCTGTACAATGTGACAGGCGTCATCGGTTTTCACGGATATGACCTGTACCGGTATGCGGAGGATCATTGGCTGCATGACAACAAGCTTCCGGAGGATCAAATCCAGGAAGCGAAGCAGTGGTTCGAGGACCGCGGCAATGTCCGCAAGCAGCTTGAGGATGACAGCATGTTCGGACGCTATAAGGGCGCCAACGTCATCATGATCCAGCTGGAAGCCTTTCAGAACTTCCTGATCGGCCAGAAGATAAACGGCCAGGAAGTTACGCCGAATATGAACAAACTGATTGAAGAGTCCATGTACTTCAAGAACTTCTATCACCAAACCGCCCAGGGCCGCACATCCGACGCCGATCTGGCTGCCAATATTTCGCTTCAGCCCTTGCCGAGCGGCTCGGTATTTATCCGCTTCGCGCAGAACAGCTTCGACAGCATGTCTGCCACGCTGAAGGATAACGGCTACGAGACAGGCGTATTTCACGCATACGACGGCGGCTTCTGGAACCGCAATGCAATGTACAGCACGATGAGCTATGACAAGTTTTACAGCAAGAAAAGCTACACGATCGACGAGCCTTTGGGCTGGTCGCTGGGGGATCGTTCGTTCTTCCAGCAGTCCGTTGATCTGATGCTGAGCGAGCAGCAGCCGTTTTACTCCTTTCTGATCTCCTTGTCCAGCCATCACCCTTACAAGCTTGCCGCAAGCACACAAACACTGGATGTCGGGGATTTCAAAGGAACGATATTCGGCGACTACCTGGAGGCTGCCCACTATGTCGACGATTCGCTTGGCGATCTGGTCAACAGGCTTAAAGCCGAGCATTTATGGGACAAATCGATTTTTCTGTTCTATGGTGACCACGACAATTCCATCAAGGAATGGGAACCCTTCGAGAAGTTTCTGGGCAAACCGCTGAGTGAGCTTGACCGGATGAATGTGCTGAAGCAGGTACCCTTGATCGTTCATCTGCCGGATGGAGCCAAAGCCGGAACCTACAGCCAGGTTGGCGGACAGATGGATTTGACGCCTACCGTCCTCCATTTGCTCGGGATTTCCTCTGCAGATAAAACCATGGCGGGAACGCCGCTCGTTACGGACAAGCCGCTCGAGGGCAAGAAAGTCGTTTTCCGAAACGGCGGTTACACCGACGGCAAGGTGTTTTATATGCCGGCAGATGATTTTATAGCCGAACATGCCAAGTGTCTGGACGCCTCCACAGGGCAAGCGCTTGCCCTCACCGCCTGCAAGGGCGGAGCCGAAGAAGCCCGTCAGGAGCTTATCGCGTCCGATCGCGTCATCGAGCATGATTTGATCAAAAATTTCCGTTCGCAGCCTGATATTGAAAAATAAGAAGAAACGTCTCTGCCGTCCTCTGGCAGCTGAAGCAGGTTTCTTCCCTGAGACCCTATCTGAAACTTATACATGCTGCAAGCTTGAAAAAGCACCCGCCGTCCAAAGGCTGATTTTCATCAGCTTCGTGACCATGCGGGTGCTTCTTTTTAAACCTTTAAGTAAACAACTGGATGGAGGACAAAATGATCCCGACGAAAAACCCGCACAGCGCTCCATTCACACGAATCCACTGGAGATCCTGACCGACCTTCTCCTCCAGCATGCTGACCAATGCGGCATCGTCCATCTGATCCAGATTTTCCTTCACCAGCTGCCCTATGCGGAAATGGTTGGATTCCACCAATTGAATCAAATACGCAAGCAGACGGTTTTCCCATTCATTAATTTTCTCGGGCTCCTGGGACAGATGACGAATGATGGCACTGTAGACACGAAATAACGATCGTCCGCCATTTGCACGTCCTTCCTCCAGCTTGGCCAGCGCCAGGCTCCGCAAATCTTCCAGTCTCGCCTGCAGAAACGCTTCCCCACTCTCACCTTCAATGCGGCCAAGCGCCCAATCCTTCGCTGCATTCAGCTTCTCGTCGTTATCGGCCAACTGGAACAGCTGGATCCGGATTTCCCGGACGATCAGCTCCCGGTATGTACTTTCCTTAAACATCAGATCCTTGATCCCGTTCGAAATCATATTCTGCAAAATCGAGCCGAGCTTCTCTTCATTCATCAGTCCGCCGAAAGCCTGCAGTGCAAAGCCCATGAATCCGCCCGCCTTGACCTCAGACAGCTTCTCTAGTGCCAGCTTGCCCAGCATAACGCCGGTCTCGGGCCGCTCCGCCCAGTTGGCCGCTTCGCCCAGTACAAAATCCAGCGCCTTCTCATCGTAGCCGTCGTTCATGACTTTGGTGATCACGGATTCCGCCACAGCCTTCATATCCGTCTTCACCAGATAAGCCGCCAACCAGGATTGAATAACCGGGACCGCTTTCTCCAGCGGAAGGCGGACAATAAGCTGGACCAGAAAATCGAGAATCTGAATTCTGGCTTTTTTCCTGCTCATCAGCTTGGTCAGCTGTGTGGAAGCCATGCGCAGCACATGAAGCTTGCTGAGCTTGTTCTCGATGCTTTCTTTATTCAACAGTTCATTCTCCATCGCTGAGATCAGGGACTGGATGATTCTGCTCTTATTCTTAAGCAGCAGCGCAGTGTGCGGAATGGGAATGCTGAAGGGATGGCGGAACAGCGCGGTGACGGCAAACCAGTCGGCGATTCCCCCTACCAATCCGGCTTCAAAGCCACCCTTTAAGAGGAAAACGAACGTATTCTCGGGTAAAAATAACGTAACCAGAAATCCGGCGGCCATAATGGCTAATGATAATCCCGCCAAGTACTTTGAGTTCATATACGGCCTCCTGCAGCGTTTTTGCAAAGCAAAAATAAATCAGTTTAAGCATCTCTTGACAACATTCTACAACGCGGAAGCAATCAAGCACAAATAAGACCGATGATTACAAGGATCAATTACCCTCATAACGAAAAAGCAAACGTCAACAGCCTAAGATGACGTTTGCCTTTCATGCACACCGGCTGGATGGCCGGCATGATTTTATTTTACATATTTGCGCGCTTTTTCAATCACTTCATCCTCGGTCGGCGCGGTGATATAGCGGCCATTAATGAAAATAAAAGCAAAGCGCGAGCATGGTCCGCAGTATGATTTGCAGGCTACCCGCACTTCTGTTTCAGGTGCTATCTGCGCCAGCTTCGGCAGCATCGTCTTTGTGCGGATATGCTTGCATTTATCGCAAATGCGAATGTCATTAGCCATTCGTCTGTCTCCCCAATCTCCCATTGCCTATCAGCCTTGCTGATTAGTGGTCGCCGTGATTGCCTCTAACCGGGTTCGTGATGACAAAACCTTCCTGAGGCAAATACAGATAATCAATTTTAACGCCGTCGAGCATCTCCACGTTCTTCTCCAGCACGACCGTTATGTCCTTGTCGGTTTCTACAATTTCGTCATTCTCTCCGGCATCGTCCATGCGCATGCCATAGTGAGCATGGTCGCCATGCGAGTGAGTAATGTAGACACGGAGCAGCTTTCCTGCATTTTCAGGGTTGTCCAGCTCCTGGCGTAAAATCTTCGCGGCATTGCGGGTTATTTTGCATTTCATTGGAATAAGCATCTCCTTTATGATCAAGCATGTCTTTTCCTATTTTAAAGAAACCGGACTGATTGTTCAACTATGTACGGCAGCTATTTTTTACAATCGTTCACTTATTTACGGCTTCAGCCGGTCGCCATATTTGCGTTCCATGTACCGCGTGTAACCTTCCGCCGCAATCATCGTCACGGCAATGTCATCGATCGGTAAGAACGGCATGACATCGGGCAGCACCCAATACAGCAGCACCGGAACGACGTATAGCAGCTTATGGATCAGCTTCACATCCCGTGAGACAAGCAGGCGGTAAATGCGGACAAACACATGACGCCAATGGCGGAGCGATAAAAGTTTCATCATGAACCTCCCTTAAGGGCTGTAAACCGGAAGAATGAACGGCCGCCTCAAAACGTGGAGTCCGCCGTCAGTCGCCGAAGCCAAGCTTCTTGCTGCTGTATATAAGTTTACCATATGGCAAGCATCTATGCTTGTGCAGCAAATCAACGACTTAAGGCGCATAGAAGAAAAGGATAACACAAAAAAAGAAGCCTCCCACCGGAAAGGCTTCTTGTCAGGATACGGCTTTACGTTCTTTTTTGCAGGACTTGTTCGCGCATTTTTTATAAATCCCGGTAAATTCCAGGCGGTGATCGGAAACCGTGAAGCCAAATTCCTTCTCCAGCCGCTCTTCCAGCTCCTGCAGCCAGTCGTCCTTTATCTCTTTCACTCCGCCGCATTCGCTGCACAGCAGATGATGATGCATATGCTCGTGATCCTTGCTGCGCAAATCAAAACGCGCCACACCGTCGCCAAAATTTATTTTCTCGACAATATCCAGTTCATTCAGCAGCTCCAGCGTCCGGTAAACCGTAGCGAGGCCGATATCCGGATTGCTTTTCTTGACCAGCATAAAAACTTCCTCGGCACTGAGATGATCGGTCTCATTCTCAAACAATACTCTCAAGGTAGCTTCGCGCTGACGCGTTACTTTATATCCCATGGCGATTAACTGTCGATTGGCCGCACCAACTTCATCCAGTATGCTCAACATAACCACCAGCTTTCTGTAATTTTCAGTAATAATTACTATTTACTATTCATTATAACAAATAAGCCTTCCCCCTTCAACTATGCCTCGCAAGCATGCTCCTGAAGGACCCTGAATCCGGGAGAAGCCAGGGTCCATTGGAGCATCGGTGTAAAGAAGCGGCCCTGTCCTCCTGCCGATACGGAATCAAGAGCCGCCGCCAGTTCAGATTTCCTCCTGCGCCACAGCTTCCACAGCAGCCAGCAGCAGCGGCCGGAGTTCATCGTACAGATCCGGAAAGGAGTCGATCGGCAGCGGATTGCTGCCCAGGCCAACCTCAACCGTAAAGCCGGGCTTGCGGAAATCATGTATGAACCAATCCTTGAAGCCGGCATCGCTCCCGCCAAGCTTGACCGGCTTATAGCCTGCAGCCTTTGCCAACCTGCGGGCAATCCGTTCCGATTGCGCCGGCTCATAACCGCGATAATTCCAATAAATTTCCTGTCCCTGCGTATGAAGGGCCACTACCATGTCAAATTCCCGTTCCTGCGTGAAGCTGTACAAGGCCTGCGCTTCCGGCTCAGACAGCGGGGCCGGACCGGGATAGTCGCGGGGACCTGGTCCTGACGCTTCCCGCC
Source organism: Paenibacillus sp. JT22N12 (assembly GCF_056269365.1). Taxonomy (NCBI): domain Bacteria; kingdom Bacillati; phylum Bacillota; class Bacilli; order Caryophanales; family Paenibacillaceae; genus Paenibacillus; species Paenibacillus sp. JT22N12. The sequence continues at coordinate 111,021 of NZ_JBWDNU010000013.1, forward strand.
GCCTCACCTCTTCTTCCCAGAAGGCCGGAAATTGGTCATTCAGATCCACTCCGCGTATATTGGCCTTCCACTTGGCGAAGCGCTGCGACTGCCGGTTCCACTGCAGAAGCTCAGAGAAAAAGGGGTGATCCTGACGCATCCCTTCCTGCACCAGTTCAACGCCATCCGGATTCACGAGCGGGACAAACCAGACCTCAGCTCCCTGAATCAATTTGCGTATATCCACCCCGCCAACATTCCTGCCATGAGCGCATGCATCGGCCGCGTCCTCCACAAAGCTCATCAGCAGCGGAGCCGTAATCCATTCGTTGGCATGCATGGCCGCATTGATTTGAATTTTACGGGGGCCTTCTCCAAGACGAACAGCATGAATAGGCTTATGGAGCACACTGTATCCGATAACAGTCCTCTCCAGAAAAGGATACTCGCTCTCCAGCGCATCCAGATCCCTTTGCAGCTCGGCATGGCCATATTCGGCTCTGGCATCGATAATCCGGCCATAAGACCCGGCCGGAACGGTTATCAGCTGACCTGGGATCAGCTTCTTCAGATCCAGATGAGGATTAGCGGCGGCGAGTCCGGGGACAGCAGCGGAGAAAAGCCCGGCAATTCCCAGCAGCGAATCGCCGGGCTGAACACAATAAACGGTCTCATGCTGGGCAGGCACAGACAGCAGCAAGCCCGGAATCAGCTGCTGGGCAGCGGCTATCCGGGGATTTGCGGCGAGCAGCGACTCCTTGTTTACCCCGAACCTGCGTGCAATTCGAAGCAGTGTATCCCCTTGCTGGACGATGTAAGGGAGCATATTTTAAACCTCCTCGCGAGTATATGGACGGCATAAGCTGACATGGCTCCTTTAGACCCATGCTATGCACACCCCACTTCCCGCATGACTATGAGAATATCAACCCAAAAAAAAGAAGACCCGCACCAGATCAATTCTTCTGGCAGGGATCTTCCTGGAATTTTCAACCTACAGTCCGGTTCGCAATCTGGGGGACCTGCCATACAATGGGAGTGAGCTCGATTTGCTCGCCCAGCCACTGCTGTGCAATCTTCTTGAACATTACCGGATCGCCGCTGCAGAAAAATTGATGCACCGGCATATCCTCGCTGCGCTCCAGCCGGTTGCGGTCATGGAGGATGGTGCTGATCTCCCGGGCCGTCTCGCCGTCGGAGCTGATCAGCCTCACATCCTTGCCCATTACCTCGCCTATCGTTTCAGCCAGAAACGGATAATGGGTGCAGCCCAGGATGAGCGTATCCAAATTCCCTGCTTGCAACGACCCCAGGGAAGTTTTTACCGTGTTGAACGTCTCTTCGGAGCGAAAATTCCCCTGCTCAACCAACGTTACAAAACGGGGACATGCCAGACTGACGACCTCAATGGTTGGCGAAAGCTGCTTAAGGGCGTTCTCGTATGCTCCGCTGCTTATCGTGCCTTCCGTACCAATTACGCCGACAACCCCCGTTTGCGTGGAGCTGTTGGCTGCCCGCGCTCCGGGATGGATAACCCCCACGACTGGAACGGCTACCCGCGAGCGGATATCCTCAAGGGCCACCGCTGTTGCCGTATTGCAGGCGATAACAATCATTTTAGGCCGATATTGAATCAAATAATCCACAATTTCTCTCGTAAAACGCGTTATTTCGTCGGCTGGCCGGGGACCATAAGGCGTACGGGCCGTATCTCCGAAATATATGATTTTCTCACGTGGAAGCTGACGCATGACTTCCTTGGCTACAGTAAGGCCGCCTACGCCGGAATCCAGTATTGCTATCGGTTGCTGCACAGACACACCGCTTTCTTGTTCGTTTTAAGAGACATCAATAGAATATGTACGCGGGTTTGAAAAGGTACCTTCATCTTAGCCTAAAATAGGACAAGGTTCAAGAACGGGCAGGTCCCTATTCGACTGTTCCGATGTGCAGCAGACAGACGCAATGGATAGTTGAAATAATGGAGTACCCGGAGCCGTTGACCGGCGGCTGCATGCAAAAAAAGAACCGCCAATCCCCTGACAGGATGGCGGTTCTTGTGCATGGATTCGGATTAATTATATTTCGGCAGCCAGTCGCCATGCGCTTCAATCAGATCGTCGCACATCGAGCGGATATCGTCCATCGACAGCTCGGCCCCGGTATGCGGATCCAGCATCGCGGCATGATAGATATGCTCGCGCTTGCCCGTGATCGCCGCTTCGATGGTCAGCAGCTGGGTATTGATATTCGTACGGTTGAGTGCGGCCAGCTGTGGCGGCAAATTGCCGACATAGGTAGGAGTCACACCGCTGCGGTCAACCAGACACGGTACCTCGACGCAGGCTTCGCGCGGCAGATTGGAGATCAGACCGCCCGTATTCATTACATTGCCGCCAATTTTGAAGGGAACATTCGTCTCGATCGCTTCAAAGATATAGGAAGCGTATTCATGCGTGCGCTCATGATGCAGCTCCGGATTATGAACCAGCTCATCCTTGAGCTTCTGCCATTTGCTGATTTGGCCAACACAGCGGCGCGGGTACTCATCAAGCGGGATATTGAAGCGGTCAATCAGCTCCGGATAGTTTTTCTTGATGAAATATGGATGGTATTCCGCGTTATGCTCAGAGGATTCGGTAATATAATAGCCGAAATTCAGCATCATTTCGTAACGGACCATGTCCCAATGCTTCTCGTTCTGCTTCTCGCGCGCACGGCGTTTGATTTCCGGATACAGGTCGACTCCATCCTTGGATACCTCAAGCAGCCATGCCATATGATTAATGCCGGCGATTTTCGATTTTACGCCCGTCTTGTCAAGGCCCAGGCTGTCGAACAAGCCGCTGACGCAAGCCTGCACGCTATGGCAGAGGCCAACCGTTTCCACCCCTCCGTAGGTGTTCATGACATTGGTCAGAACGGCCATCGGATTGGTATAGTTGAGAAACAGCGCGTCAGGACAGACTTCCTGGATATCGCGTGCAAAGTCAAGCATAACCGGAATGGTGCGCAGATTGCGGAAGATCCCGCCGATGCCCACGGTGTCGGCAATCGTTTGGCGCAGACCGTATTTTTTGGGAATTTCAAAATCGGTAATCGTACAAGGATCATAGCCGCCTACCTGAATGGCATTGACCACATATTTGGCTCCGCGCAGCGCCTCCTTGCGATCCGTATAGGCTTTGATGATGCTTGTGCTGCCGCTCGTGTTTTTAATATGGTTCAGCATGGTTTCGGAATCGGACAGCCGCTCCGGATTAATGTCAAACAGCGCGATTTCGAATCCTTGCAGCGCCGGCGTCTTCAAGCAATCGCCGAGCACATTTTTGGCAAAAACGGTACTGCCTGCTCCAAGAAACGTAATTTTAGACATGAGTATCCTCCCTTGAATAGGTGACTGAAGCTAGAACCTTAGAAAGCGGTTTAATGTATTGCCTTATCCCTACTATAAATGAAAAAACATAGGGTTGAGTAGGAATTATTGCGTGATCAATATGGACATATGTAGTTTTATATTATACGCTTAGGGAAGATGTTTCTGATTGAAATGAAACTGTTCCCTGAAAGGAAATGAGCTGCAATGGCGGATCATTACAAAATATCGACAAAGTCCAATTCCCTTCCCGCGCATGGAGAATTATCCGTCCTGTTCGCAGGCGAGGGAAAGCCTTTTCCCAATCATCAGATCGGTCCTTCGGTTCATAATTATTATCTTGTTCATACCGTTCTTTCCGGACGGGGCGTGTTTGAAATCGACGGCCTACGGTATGAATGCTCAAGAGGCGATACCTTCTTCATCTTCCCGGACGTACTCTTCTCCTACACCGCCGATGCCCAGGAACCATGGTCGTACCGCTGGGTGGCCTTCAAAGGCCATATGGCGGAATCGCTTCTGCTGACGATGGGCATAACGCCGCTGAATCCTGTTATTCACAGCGATAACCTGCGGCCTCTCCGGGAGCTCTACCGCCGGATGAAGGATACGCTGGAGACGGCGCCGTATCCGGAGCTGGCCGATCTGGAAGCAAGCGGCCTGCTGCGTATCCTGCTTAAGGAATATGGGGTCTGCAATGCAGGCAAGCTGGCCTTTAATTCCTTGACCATTGTTCCCGATATAGAGCGGCAGATCAAGCAGGCCGTCCGCTGGCTTTCGTTTCAATACGCGCAGCAGATTTCCATTGAGGATTTGTCGCGGAAACTCGGCTACCACCGTACCCATCTGTCCAAGATGTTCAAACAGGTAACCGGCGTTTCGCCTATGCAATTTTTGCTGAAGGTCCGCATGGAGCGGGCGCGCGAGCTGCTGCTTGGGCAGCATCACTTGTCCATTGATCAGATCGCTTCTTCCGTGGGCTATCTGGATGCCCTCTACTTCTCCAAACAGTTTCGCAAAACCTATGGCCTGGCACCCTCGGAATACCGCTTGCGCCACCGCCAGTCACTGCTGGCCCAACAACAGGAAAAAGGACAGAGCCATCTTTGACGGCCCTGCCCTCCTAACTGTGCCGCTTTATGCGGCATCTGCTATATGGAAACACTTTAGCGGATCGTTTGTATTTCCTCTTTGGCTTCCTCCAACGTATCCTTCAACGCTTCCTTGGTATTATCGAACTCCGGAAGATCAATACCCTCCAGCAGTTCATCCTTCCGGGATCCGCGCCAGCTGCTGATGCTGCCGATGACACTGCCGGCTGTATCCTTGGCCTTGTCACTCAGAATCGCGGCTTTGCTGCCCACCTGTTTGACAATGCGTGCTGTGGAATCTCCGGCATGCGTGACTACTCTTACAGTCCGGTCCGTTACCTGCCGTGTGCCGTCAGAAATATCCCGGCGCAGCTCCTTTCCGGCCTTTGGCGCAAGTAGAAGCGCTGTAACCGATCCGAGGATGCTTCCGGCAACCGCGCCAAACATAAAACTGCTTCTCCGATTCAATTTACCCATTTCAATCGCTCCTTTTAGGATTGTTTTTAGTAGCGTGCCCTTCTCCATACTCCGTGCATGCAGAGGAATCTTTGTTATCTTTGCGCTTTGTCTGCCAGAACTGCCAGGCACTATAACCGACTTCAGCCAAATCCAGCGCGCCGGCAATATGCCGCTGGTATTTGCCGCCAGCATTTTCCACATACCGCTCTGTCGTTTGCGACAAAGCGCCGGACAAGCTGCTGATTGCTTTTGTCGTCTGGTCCGCCGTTTCACCGATCCGCCGTACGGATTCGAACAGTTTGGATGCTCCATCAAGCTGGTGCTGCAGCGTCCTGACTGTGTCCGAGGCTGCTCCCATGAGCTGACAGGTCTGTGCGGCAGCTTCTTGAGCATGGCGTTCCATAGCCTTCGCCGCATAGACCAGCTGATCCAGCTTGCGGTCCACAGACCTCAGCCATAGGAGCACGCCCAGCACCAGCATCACAAACGCGGCAACAAAGGCCGCAGTCAGCCAAAGGTTCAACATCCTGATTCGTCCTCCTTTGCTGCGCAATAGACTAATGCCCATTTCTAATCACAGTATAAGCAGCATGGGCTTGACTTGACACAAAGAAAGATGAGAATTCAAAAATCATAAAAAACCCATTGACCTAGAGTTCACTCTAGACGATATGATGTGTTTGCAGTCAAAATAATCAACATGCCAAGGAGGCACACATCATTGAAAACCATATTGATAACAGGAACATCGTCGTGAATCGGAAAAGCCGCGGCCCTGCATTTTGCTGATAAAGGCTGGAATGTTATCGCAACCATGCGTTCACCCGAGCTTGAAACCGAATTGACTTCTTTAGAGAATGTTCTGGTGACGAGGCTTGACGTGATGCAGAAAGAGACGATTCACGAGGCGGTAGCAAAAGGCATACAACGTTTTGGCTCGATCGATGTTCTTCTTAACAATGCCGGTTACGGAACGATGGGCATCTTCGAAGCCGCTGCCAATGAACAAATCCAAAGACAATTTGACATCAATGTATTTGGTCTAATGAGCATGACAAAAGCGCTATTGCCGCATTTCAGAGCAAAGCAGGATGGAGTCATTATCAATATTTCGTCCATGGGCGGAAAAGTGGCCTTCCCTGCAATGACGCTTTATCACGCAGCCAAATTTGCAGTTGAAGGTTTTACCGAATCGCTGTCTTATGAGCTGGCTCCGCAAAACATCCGGGTCAAATTGATCGAGCCTGGTATGGTAAAAACCGACTTTGGCGGAAGATCCATGGATTTCTTTAACGATGAGTCGCTGACGGAATATCAGGAATTTCTGAATAAGGCGGGGGCCGGTTTCGGAAAAATGGGCAATGGTATCCAATCTCCTCCGGAGTCCGCTGCCCAAATCATCTATGAGGCGGCAACCGACGGTACAAATCAATTGAGATACATTGTTGGCGAGGATGCAAAAGAGGTTTTAAAGCTAAGAAAAGAATTGGACGATACGGCATTCAACGGGCACATCACCGGAATCTTTTCCTAAAAGCCCGATTAGCGCTATAATAGGCGTAAAATACAAGGTGGATTTATAAATGAGTTATACAATTGGGCAAGTTGCCGAGGAGACCGGATTATCGATCCATACCCTGCGGTATTATGAAAAGGAAGGCATTCTTCCTGCTGTCAAGCGCAGTGAGAACGGGATACAGCTCATGTCCTTCATGTCGATGATTGATCATAAACTGGATTTCTATTCCAACGAACATGAAGCCTCTGATCATTAAACAAACACGGCAGTCGCTGCCGTGTTTGTTTGTTTTGAACCGCAGTTTTTCTTGGTTCACCTGATCAAGGCAGGCTTGTCGTGTCAGCCTCCGGAAATCCGGTAGCTGCATTTGCTCCCGCCTTTGGCCAGGCATTCCGTTCTTTCCACATCCGTGTCCAGCAGCTGCCTGAACAGTGCCAGCTCGCATTGGCAGGCCTGCTGGTAACGGCTTGCCACCTGGGCAATCGGACAATTATATTCATGCAGCACGAAACCTTCCTGATCCTGCTCCAGCTGTACCATATAACCGCCGTCATTCTGAATCGCCGCAAGCTCCGTCACCTTCTCAGGCAGGCTCTTGCCTTCCATCCGCAGCGCATAACGCTCGATCAGCTTGCGCTTGCGTCCTTCGAACAAACGGTCTACCAAAGCGGCAGTATCCGGATCGTCCTCCAGCTCCTGAAGCAGATCCATCGCCAGCACATGATAATTCTTGGGAAACAGATGCTCCGCTTGCTCGGTCAATCGATAAATATGGGAAGGTCTTCCCATTGCCTGTCTTACAATAGAAAGCTTAATAAGTCCGTCCCGTTCCAGTGTGCTCAAGTGGCGCCTGACGGCCATCTCTGTAATTTGAAGGTGCTTCGCCAGATCACCGGCCTTCATCTGCCCCTTCGTCTTCAGCAGCAGGAGGACGGTTTGGCGCGTCGATCCCTCATGCCGGGCAGGCAGCTCCTGCTGTGCAAAATATTCGCCATCCTGTTCCACCTTAACCACCACCTTGCGCGCCGCACGGTTCTTGCTGCAATTTCCGTACGTTAGATAGCGTCATTGTATCGTACTTTTAACCTTTCGTAAATCGCGGGACCTATATCGGTCAATTAAAAAAAGCACCGGCAGGGTCCATTCTCCCTGCCAATGCCTTGGATTCCTGTATTTATGCGCCCAATTCCTTCGCCAGATAGGTTTGTACAGCGGATTGAAATTGCTGCAGGATACCCGGAAGGATAACCGACAGCGGATGCAGCTGAGCTCTGTCCCACTCGTAATAATCCTGCACCAGCGGTTTCCGCAGCCGAACCAGCTCCAGCAGAGTCCCATGGATATCCTCTGGAAATACGCCCTCGCCCGCAATAATATCGATGATATCCTCATAGCTGCTGGCATCGCGCATAATGAATCCATCAATCAGACAGCTCCCAATATCGGTAACTGTCTCAATGGCCAAATGCAGCGCCCGCTCCTGCGCAAGCCCGCCGAGCAGTCCGCCATCCCAGCCCTCGGCGATCATGTCGAGCGCATCCACAAGCTGCGGAATGACGTCCAGCCTGGCCGATATCTGTTCCTGATTCACATAGTACATGCTATCTGCCCCTGCCCTGTTTTGCATTTGTTGTTGCCGAATAGTTATTTCCATCCCGGGCTGCAAGCTCCATACGGATGACTTAGCTCTCGTAGTCGACGCTCACCGATGATTCCCTGACTTCGCTTATATGCTCGATGACCTTTTTATGTACAGGATGCACCTGATACGCCGCGAGCGCTTCCATGGAATCCACTTTTGTAACCAGGGCAATGTCATAGGAGCGCTCGGAATGCAGCACATCGGTGCCGACTTCAATGGACCGGAGCTCATCGATTTTGCCCTCCATATCTTTGAGCACCTGTACCGTGCGGGCAATGCTTTCCGGCGAACGGTCCTTCAATTTGAAAAATACAATATGCGTAATCATGACAAAATCTCTCCTTTTTTATTATGAGTTATGTACCGCATGATGAAACCCCTTTTGTCACATAATAACCTAAGCTGCCGTCCATCGGCAATTCTTTTGCAAAAAGGGGCTGATTATCTGTGCGTTATCCGGTTACGACCGTAGCAACCTTGATTGGCATTGCTTTATGCCTTTATAACTATACGGGATATGATCCCCATAACATGGTGTTCTTCATGTTCAGCGTCCCGGGCTGGTTCGCCGACATGTTCATGGATATCCATCAGCTGAATGTGATTTTCATGTATCTCCTGACCATTATCAGCTGGGCCTTGATCGGTCTGTTCTGCGATTGGATGATCGCACGGGACAGACGCCGGAGCCAAACCTGAACAAACGTGAATTCAAGAAGGCTGGCATTATTGTCGGCGGCAAGGCAAGTTATTCCCCTCGAAAGATAAGCAAGGTATGGGAATCACAATTGCTTATCTTTTCAAAAAAAAGGAGCCCTGGAGGCTCCTTTTTTCCGTTTATCCCACGATAATAACGGATTTCATATCTGCATGTCCTACGCCGCACATGACGGAGCAGTGCAATTCATAAGTGCCGGGTTTGTCAAACGTAACCTCTTGCTCCAATTTATCACCCTGCAGGTCAATATTCAGCTCGGGAATCGCCAATCCGTGCACCCCGCTTTTGTTGACAAGCTTCAGGATCACTTTATCGCCTGTTTTCACATGGTATTCTTTCTGGTCATAAACGAAATCACTGGATGCTTCCACCTTCAAGAGCGATGTGCCAGGCGGCAGAGAAGCCGCTTCATCTACAGGTTTGTCCGGAAGCTGAGTTGTCAGCAAAAAAACGCCTAAAAGTGAGGCTGCTGCGAAAATGATAAACATAATCCACTTCATTGCTCCTTGCTCCCCTTCGTCATCAGAATGTCTACTCCCTATATTACCTAAGATCGTCCGTTATTCTCAACCTTAAACTGCATAAAGGGATAAAATTTTTTTGTTTTTTGACAAAACGATGAACGTTATTTGACCATGTACGTCTTTAAAAGCCGCTCCGTCTCGGCACGGATAAAAGTCCAGCGGAGTGAAAATTCATGATGATAACCCTGGCAGATATATTTGGTCGTAATTCCGCCGTCTCCACGCTTCTCCTCATAAATGTGAATCCCGCTTTCGCGAAATTGCCGGCGCAGAGCCGCCAGCTCCAGCATGACACGATCCTGCAGCCCGCGCAGCATCGACTCGTACACTCTGGGCAGCTTCGTCGCCGCGGAGCCGACGACGCGAATATCATGATCGAGAATAAGCATCAGAATGCCAAGCAGAATATAACGTTTGACTAATTCAAGCTCTTTGCCGATTTGAACGGGCGGCTGCGAGCTCATATCGATGGCCATCATGGACCCCTCCATATCTCAATCCCACTAAACAAGAACATTTGTTCCCATTATAGCTCAGGAGCCCCGCTTATGCAAGGAGGAGATAACACGTAAGAAGAACGGGCTATCACCTTCCTCTTGCAGCGACATATAGAGGCGTGAAACTTATCCATTCTATAAGGTCAAAAAAAGCCAGCCCTATAAGGCTGGCCATGAGAAGGATTAGTTATACGGTTTTAATCTTTTTTGTTCTTCAGCACCTGGATGAGATCGCGCAAACGCTCCGGCATCGGCACACCGATTCTGCCCAGGTTCTCGGTGATGGAAATCAGCTCATTAGCCAGGTAGAAGTAAATGGCGCCGCCCATTGCGATATTATCAAGCTCAAGCAAAATATCAATGCGGTGAGCAAGCAGAATGACCAGCAGCATGATGCCTTTCCTGGCGAGACCCCAGGACCCCACCAGACTGCTCAGTCCCTTCTTCTCCATCAACGCCGCGGTAACACCGGTCAAATAATCAACACCCATGGCTACGAGCAGCAAGGAAAGCGACTCCGGCCATATGCCATAAGCAAACATCAGGGTAGAACCCATTACCGCACACGCTGAACATATAACAAGCTGCTGCAAGATTACCACTCCCCCACAATGATGTCATGTCACTAACACCATATGCAGGAGTGGTTAAGGTTGTCCGTTGCAATGACCCGGGACAAACACATATTTACTAGAATCCTAAAACGTATGACCGACTTTGCCGCGTTAAACCGCTCTGAAGCGGTAGATGACGCTGGCATAATCATGCTTTGCCTGCGGTTTGACTATACCGGCATGCATCAGCTCATCGCCGCCGATAAACTCACCCTTCCCGATCCATTCATAAGTGCGGTCCGGATCAAGCCCCTTCAGCCGCAGCCGGTCCAGGCGGGCATTGGGTTCATTAAGCTCTGTGACATGGACAGCCAGTGCTTCGGATTGATCTTCGGACACAAACATCCATGCCGTCTCATTGCCCTCGAAAGGACTGAGCAGCCTGTAAAACAAACCGAATTGAGTCAGCTCGCGGATCTCCTTGACCAGGGCAATCTGCCCTTTCACTTCGGTCTTCTCGGCATCGTCAAACAGCGTAAGATCAAGCTCGTAGCCGAAATTCCCGGACATCGCCACATCTCCCCGGGTTTTCAGCGGCGTATTGCGTCCCACCTGATGGTTGGGCACATCCGACACATGGGCCCCCATCGAGCTGACAGGATAGACGATGCTTGTGCCGTACTGAATCTTCAAACGGCTGATGGCATCCGAATTATCGCTTGTCCATGTTTGCGGCATGTAATAAAGCATTCCCGGATCGAAGCGTCCTCCCCCGCCGGAGCAGCTCTCAAACAGAATATCGGGGAAAGCCGTAGTGATTCTTTCGAGAACGCTGTAGAGACCCAGCATATATCGGTGCGCGGTCTCGCGCTGGCGGTCCGCCGGAAGCAGTGCCGATCCGATTTCTGTCATATTGCGGTTCATGTCCCATTTTACATAGGTGATCGGAGCGCTTTGCAGAATATCGCTCACGGACTGAACGATGTAATCCTGCACATCCTGTCTGGAGAGATCCAGAATAAGCTGGCTTCTTGCTTCCGAACGGCGTCTGCCCGCGACATGAAGACACCAGTCCGGATGGGCGCGGTACAGATCGGAATCCGGCGAGACCATCTCCGGCTCGAACCAGAGGCCGAACTGCAGGCCCTGGCTGCGCACCCGCTCTGCCAGATCGGCAAGTCCGGCAGGCAGCTTCTTCTTATCGACCACCCAGTCGCCGAGCGAGCTATTGTCGCTGTCGCGGCGTCCGAACCAGCCATCGTCCAGAACCAGAAGCTCGATGCCAAGCTCGCTACCCGCTTTGGCGATGGCTTCAATCTTATCGGCATTGAAGTTAAAGTAAGTGGCTTCCCAGTTGTTGACCAGAATCGGCCGGGCCGCGTCGCGGTATGCCCCGCGGCACAGCTTCGTGCGGTAGAGCTCATGATAGGTGCGGGACATGGCTCCCAGACCTTCCGCAGAGAAGACCATAACCGCTTCCGGCGTCTGAAACGACTCTCCAGGCTCAAGCAGCCAGGAGAAATCGAAAGGATTAATTCCCAAATAGGCACGGGCGGTGTGAAATTGGTCCACCTCCACCCCGCCGACAAAGCTTCCGCTGTAGACCAGACTGAAGCCGTACACCTCGCCCTGATCCTCGGCGGCATCTTTGGAGAGGAGCGCAAAGAACGGATTGTGCATATGGCTGCTGGAGCCACGGCGGCTCTCGACTGATTGCGTGCCCGGCACTAAAGCGCGGCGGTGAATGTAGCGCTCACGCGTCCAGGCGCCTGACAGCTGCAGCATATCATAGCGGTCATGCGGCAGGTCGACGCTGGCACTGAGCGCACGCTTCAGGCTGATCGCTTCAGAGCTGATATTCATAATCCTTGAAGAACGGATGATGGCGTCGAATTTCTCAAATACCGTATAGGACAGCTCCACCTTCAAGCCCGCCAGCTCATCGGCCAGCTCGACAATCAAGGTTTGCGCTTCCTGATCGTTCTCCGCATACACGGCAGGCAGATTCTCAAGCATCGGTTTGCCCGCTTCTATCCGGTGGGTCACATAATGAAGCTCCGTCGCGCTTGCACCGCTGGACAGCAGCACCTCATAGGCCGGCGTACGCGTATCACTCGTGCCGTAGCCCGGATATTCATGGGGAAGCGTGTCCAGTGAAATCGTACGGTCTTCCCGGATCGGGTTGGAGCTGAAGGATGCCCGCTCAACGCGCTCCAGCAGCCGCCCGGGATGGGCTTGTTTTATTTTGCGTCCCCAGTAAAGCTGGGTCGGATAACCTTTCAATGCTTGAAAAATATAACTCATTGATGGAGTCTGCAAATGGAAAAGCTGGTGTTCTTCATCGAAACGAATCGTCATGGTTGCCCGTCCTCCTATTTTTAACACCTGTAGCCTGGCCGCACGATATAAGTATAGGCGCGCGCTTTATGGCTGAGTATGGACGCATTTAGCCGCGATATGGATGAATGTAGGTTAATAGCATATCCACCTTGGGCGATTATCCTTACCGCGGCTGCAGGTTTGCCCCGGGAATGAATAAGGAATGGTCTTCCATGGGAATCGTAAGGAAAAGAGAATGCAGGGGAGGGTCTATTGTAATGCCGGTTTCCATTTCTGCCCGAATTGAAAATAACCTGGCTTATATACAAAATGTATTCAAGGATTGCAATGACTTGATGATAGCCCCCTGGAAGTATGGCCCTCACATGGAGTATCGTGCTGTATCCATTTATTTCAACACACTGACTTCCGAGAAAGTCATGAATTATTTCAAGCAGACGCTGCAGGATCTCGTCCCTCATACGGTAGGTCCCGGCACGGAAGTTACGCTGGAAATGATTGAACAATATTTCAGCGAGCATGTCGCTTCTTCAGAATCTGCGCTCATTATCAAGGACTTCGCGCAAGTGGAATCACTGCTGCTCAGCGGCTGTGCGATGGTGTTCATCGACGGCTGGAACAAGGTGATCAGCTACCGCACCCCCGATTTGGACAGACGGCAGGTGACAGAACCGGTTACGGAACCGGTGGTGCAGGGTCCAAGGGAGTCAACCGTTGAGAATCTCAGGAAAAACATCGGGATGATCCGCTTGCGCATCCGGAATCCCAAAGTTAAATTCAACTATCTTCCCACCGGAGGCCAGGCGCACACCATCATTGCTTACGGTTATATGGAAGACGCCGTTGACCCGAATGTGCTCAAGGAATTCAAAAAAAGGCTTGCCCAGCTCCCGAATGGCGACGTATTGGAAACCTCATACGTTGAAGAGCTTCTGGAGGATCACACATGGACGCCCTTCCCTCAATTCCGTTATACAGAACGGACGGATGTAGCGGCAGCGGCGCTTTTGAGCGGGAAAATCATTGTCCTTACGGAAGGCACGGGCAGCATTCTGGTCTGTCCCGGATTGTTTTTTGAGCTGTTTCAATCCAGCGAGGACTATTACCAGCGGACGGCCATCGCGAATTCCATCAGGCTGCTGCGTCTGTTTTCCTTTCTCATTGCCTTGGGACTTCCGAGCGTATACATCGCAATTTCGACGTTTCACACAGAGCTCATCCCTACCGTACTGCTGCTGGCTATTATCGATTCACGCGAAGGAATCCCGTTCCCGGCTTTTGCCGAAGCGATTATTATGATGTTTATATTCGAGCTGCTGCGCGAGGCGGGCATCCGTCTGCCAAGGCCGGTCGGCTCTGCTGTCAGTATTGTCGGAGCGCTCGTCGTCGGCGAAGCGGCTATCAACGCAGGTATCGCCTCCCCGATTATGGTCGTGGTTACGGCGCTTACCGGGATCGCTTCGTTCTCGCTGCCGCAGTACAATTTCGCCATTTCACTCCGCCTGCTGCAGCTCCCGCTGATGCTGCTTGCCGCCATACTCGGAGGGTTCGGACTTATGATTGGCTTCCTGCTGGTATGGAACCATCTGATCCGGTTGAAATCGCTTGGCATCCCGTATATGACTCCGCTGGCGCCATGGATACCGGGACAGATGCGCGATGTTATTTACCGACAACCGCTAAAAACCTTGATGAAGCATACGAAGCCGCCAACGTAAGGAAAGCTCTCCTTTCCTGCAATAACGGGCCGCCCTCCTGCGGCTTCACGGACAAGAAAGGGGTGAGTGCGCTGCTGCCGCAAAAAACGGTCTCTTATACGCTGAAGCTGATTGGAATGATGGCAGCGGCCATCCTGTTCGTCACAGCCCTGTCCGGCTGCGGAGACCGCTCGGAGCTTCCCGAACGGGCATTCGTGATGGGAGTCGGCATTGACGAATCTGAAGCGGGGAAGCTGCTGCTGACTTTTCAAATTTATAAGCCCTCGCAAAGCATCGCGACCAAAGGCAGCGTCGGGCAGCCGTATATTAATGTGAGAACGACCGATGACTCCGTTATGGAAGCCATCCGGGATGTAACCAATCACCTGGGGAGAAAAGCGCAGTTCAGCCATATGCGGGTCATTCTGATCAGCGATACGCTGGTCCGCAAAATCCCCGTAGCCAAGCTGCTGGAAATGTTCTACAGGGATCATGAATCCCGTCTGACATGCTCCGTCATCGTCACCCGCGGACCGACCTTTAATTATTTCTCCCAGCGTCCCCTGATCGAGAATACGGTCAGCCAGCAGTATTACTTGAGCGAAGAGCAGGCCAGTCAAAACAGCGGCAAATCCGTGGAATCCAATCTGCTTAAATTAGCTCTCCAGGTCAGAAGCGCAACGGGCAATGCCACACTTCCCTTTCTGGAGACAAGTACGGATGAAACCGGCAAGGACCCCCGCATTACGGGCATTGCTGTTCTCAGAAAAGGACTGATGGTCGGCCAGTTGAAGGGCTACTATAGCGAAGGGCTTCTCATGCTTACCAATAAATACAAAAGCGGCAGTATCGAGCTGCCTTGTCCGGACAAGTCCGCCGGTAAATCTTCAGGGATTGACGAATCGGTGGAGGTAGTCAGCTATAAAGTACAGAAGACCGTCAAGCTCAAAGGCGATCAGATCCATGTAAACCTTCATGCGGATGCGAAAGTAGCGGCGATCGAGCTCTCATGCTCCACCATATCCAATGATGCTGAAGAAACCGCCTTCGAGAAGCGGATTGCGGATCAGATCAAACAGCAGATGGAGAACACTTTGAATCATATCGTAGCGATGAAGGTGGATTTGCTTGGAATCGGCAATCAAATCAACCGGCATCATCCGGCTTTATGGAAGAAGTGGAAGCCTGATTGGCCAAACAGATTTGCCGGTGTAACGTTCACAATTGATACGCATACCCTCATGGTTACACATGGAACAACAACAGGCAAACCGCTGCTCGAAGACGAGCCGCAGCAAGAATAACAGGCAGGTGAGCCATTATGGTAACGGTTATTGTAGTGATTTGGATCGCCATCATGGCAGGGTGCGACTTGCGTGCAGGACGGCGGGAGGGCCCGAGGCCAGCCCGGATAAAGTTCATTTACGGCCTGCTCCTGCTGGTTATTGCTTACCACACGATTGTCATTCAAGGAAATCTCCACTGGCTCACCTATTATGATTCGGCGAATGCGCTTTTCGGCGGGGCAGGCAATACGATAATGAAGTGGGTTAAAACGAAAGGATGAGCAGCATGCAGGTGAAAATAACGCCGTTCCAGGCGGTGATCTTTCTATTTATCTATCTCACCAGTTCAGCGATCATCAATATTCCCGCGCCGCTCATAAGCTTTGCCGGCAATTCGTCATGGATTAGCCTCTGTATCTCGGCAGTCATGGGCATGATCCTGATACTGCCTGTCTTGTGGCTGGCCCGGACGTTTCCGGAGAAAAATTTCATCGAATACAGCAAAGAGACCGTTGGAGCGCCTGTCGCCTTCCTGCTTGGCCTCGCATTTCTTTATTATCAAATTCATATGGGAGCCGCCATCGTTCTGGATATTGCGATGTTTCTAAAAAGCTCGATGATGCGGTCGACACCGTCCTACTGGTTCATATTTCTCATTTTCCTGGTTGTTGCCGTGACGGTTGACGCCGGAATCGATAAAATAACCGGGTTGTTCCCGATCCTCATCGTCAACGTCATGTTCTTCGTTTCCCTCATTGTACTGATGTCGATTACAAATTTCGACTTTAACCACCTGCTGCCGATTTTACCTGACGGCGTCAAGCCGCTGCTGCACGGGATCTACTATTCCTTCGGTTTTCCTTTTGTCGAGGTTGTAGTCTTCTCCATGATCCTCCCTTTCGTCGCTGGCCCCAGACCGGGGCATGTACTCAAAATGCTTGCCGCTATAGGGCTTACTGCGCTGTCGCTCATCGTAACAACACTTACCACGATCCTCGTGTTCGGCCCCATTGCAGGAGAACGCAAATATTCGCTGTTCGAGGTCGCGCGCTCGGTGAGTATTCTGGATGTTTTTCAGCGGATTGAAGCCCTGATCGGTTATTCGCTCATTGTCGCTTCCTTTATGAAAACAACGATCCTGCTCTTCACCGCACATCAGACCTGCATCCATCTGCTGGGACTCAAAAAGGACAAGATGCTTGTGTTTCCCCTGGCGCTGCTGATGGCTCTCATTTCCATGACAGCCATTGAGGGCGGAGAGGCCAAATGGAATTACGAGGTGACCGTTATTCATCCGATGTGGGGCATGTTGTGCGGAGCTGTGCCGCTCCTGCTCGTATTCTTCATTGCACTGATCCGCCGCAAGAAAAAACCGGCCTCCACACTCCCGTAAGGGGGCGGTGACCGGTTATCAATTGGATGCCTATATAAAGCTCCAACCCCATTCGAAGAGGCTGGTGCTGCCACGATTAAGCTTACTGGCAGAGTCCCTGGATAAGAGCTAGGAAGCGAACACCGGCTTATCCACGCCGATGTCGTCCAGCATGATTTTACCTTGACTGCCCGACAGAAAGAATGTGATCTCCGACAAGCTCCCAGGATCGAACTGCGGATTCTCCGCCTGAAATTGACTGAGCTGCAATCTGTAGGTCTGGAAGACAGGCTGCATGGCATCCTTGTATTTGCCATCCTTGGCCCCATCCTCCAGCCACGAGGCGATCGTGAATATCGTCTTCGGCTGCCAGGTTACCGGAAGGAAGCGGTCAAGCGGCAAGCGGACCTGTACGCCGTTCCGGCTTGTGAGCCGGATATCGATGGAAGGTAAAGAATCGCCCGCCGACTCCTCATCAGAGAGCAGGTCCTGCTCCAGATTGGACATGGAGAATACAAGTCTCGCCTCCCCATCAGCTGCAAGCTTCTTGCCGATTGACGGGTCCAGCTTCAGCGTATAAGAGCCTCCCTGCTGCTTCTTCCATTCCAGCACCGATCCTTTGGTGCCCTTGTTGTAGCCGTCGCGGTCCTTCGCCGCCGCCTCCGACCATTGCAGACCATCCACCTGAACGGTTACCCCGTTCTTATAGGTCGATTTGTCGGCATCGTCGTCGAAACGGGCCAGCTCCTTGAAGCTTCCGTCTTCGAAACGGCTCGTATATCGGCCCTCAGGCAGCCAGCTGCTGCCTGTGCGATAATCGGCAAACAGCTCCTTGTAATGCGTATTGCCGTGGAGGGCAACCTCCAGCAAAGCAGACACATACACCTTGGCGATCTGCTGCTGGTCGGCGGCCGCCATCATGCCGTCCTGAGTTAACAATAAGCCGCCAGGCAGACTGTCGTCCATCGTGCCCCACTCCGTGTTAAAGCGGCTGTGGTTGGCCTGGGCAATGTAAAGAGCTGCCTTGAAGCGATCCGATCCCGGGGAGAAGGTGGAGCGGATATACTGCCGTTCCCCGGTATACGTATCAACATCGCCGTCATTGGCTCCCTGAAGCGTCAAATAATAGGTATCCTTAAGTGCAGCAAGCTGCTTGTCGACGGCTTTGTCCGTTGGCGCAATGCCGATAACCGCTTGAATCCTGATGTCACCCAGCTGTTTCAGGCTTGCATCGGAAGCAAACCACCTGGAGCGGTCCGCTGCCATCGCTACGGCCTGCCCTCCCCTGGAGTGGCCGATCAGCGCAACATTCTGCAGATCAACCTTATTGTAAAAAGGGCTGCCTGCCTGATCGTTGAAAGCGGAGATCTGCTGCAGATGCTGAAGCAGAACCCAGGCCCTT
Organism: Paenibacillus sp. JT22N12; assembly: GCF_056269365.1. Taxonomy (NCBI): domain Bacteria; kingdom Bacillati; phylum Bacillota; class Bacilli; order Caryophanales; family Paenibacillaceae; genus Paenibacillus; species Paenibacillus sp. JT22N12. The sequence continues at coordinate 129,477 of NZ_JBWDNU010000013.1, forward strand.
ACCTTCATATCCTGATTCGGGATATTGGCCCACACGGAGTAATTAAGGAAGTTCTCATCCACAGAGACGGCAATAAATCCCCGGCTGGCCAGCAATTCGCCCAAATAGGCATAACCTTCGTCGGAAAACTGCTCCATCAGATGATTGCCGTGAACTATAAGCACCAGTGGAAAAGGCCCGCTGCCCTCCGGCATCCAGACTCTTCCATTAAGAGGCAGCGCATGCTCGTCAAAGCCCCAGAAGAAGGAACGCAGCCAAGGCCAGTATTTAATATAAGACGAGGCATCGACGGATTGCGAAGTCAGGTCCACCGCCCCGCCAAATTCATCGCGGTGACGATCCTCGCCGCTGCCGTACGTAAAGCTGGTGAAGCTGAAGGGCCCGGGACTGGCGGGGTCATCCGCCTGCAGAACATCCACGGGATAAGCGTCAACAGGGACATCCTGGGCAAAAGCCGGCACGGCCGCCTGTTCCTGCCACGGCCAATAAGCGACAGCCACGCAGAGAATCCCTGCCGCCAAGAGGGATGCCAGCTTCGGCAGCGGCCTGATCCGGTAGCTGGCAAGCAGCCCGACCAGAATTCCCGCTATCAGCCCGCCCGCTGTCAAGATTGCGGAGAGGATAACCGATAACAGAATGCCTTCGTCGGCAAAATACCAGATCAGATAAATCGCAATTCCTGTGACCAGCAGCGCTCCCGTATAAAAACGCGGCACAGGCAAATAACATAGCGCAAGCACAAATGCGATCAAAACCGCGCCAAGCGCCATTCCGATCGTACCAAGCAGGAAAATTGCCGATGTATCAAAAGCGGCTCCCAGCCCTGTCGGCATTCCCAGCGCCGCGATAATCAGCATGACGGAGCAGGCGATCCACGGGCCGATCAGTGAATACCGCCAAAAGTGCGTATCATAGTCAAACATGCTGTATATGCGATTAAGCAGCCATTCGATAAACATAGAGCTTCGGCGAACGGGCCGTAATTCCATCTCCATTTTTGAAATGCACTCCCTGAAAGCTTGCGCGTTATGGTGGAGCTGTCGGTTCTCTTATTCATTATAAAAGGCATCCATCCATGCAGCCAACACAATGTTGCTGCATAAGCAGAGAACTCTTGACAATTCCGGTTATTAACTAGCGGTGCAGGGTCAACAGCTCCCCGGCAAGTGACAAGCTGCCAGCTCGCTTGTAACACTTGCGAGTACCGGAAGATGTTTGACGCAAGCGCAGCTGGATTATTCACCGGACCTTTAGGCAAGCGGCTCGAAGGAAATGGTGATGTCCAATATTTCCGAACGGCTTCCGATCCGGATGGGAGGCCCCCAGGTTCCATAACCGGAGCTTACAATGGCATGGAGCCTGCCTTTGTGCAGATAACCCCAGTCCAGCTCAAATATCCTCCGGGTAAGCAAATGATTCGGAGCCATTTGTCCCCGATGCGTATGGCCGTGCAGCGACACGTCAATACCGCTATCCGCGGCCTCGCCTATTGAGGAGGGCTGATGATCCAGCAGGATCAAGGGAAGAGAGTGATCCAGCTCCGCAATCAGCTCCTTGATGGGAAGGCGTCCGCTCCGGCCGGTTCTGACGCTTTGCGCCGCTTTATCCTTGCGCCCGACCAGATAGAAGCTGTCGGCGATTTTGAGTGTTTGATCGGTCAGTACGGGAATGCCCGCTTTATCCATAAGGGCAATAAATTCTTCTTTTTTGCCCCCGATATATTCATGATTACCCAGCACGGCGTAGGTGCCATAGCGGGATTTGAAACCCTTCATGACACTTCCCAGATCAAGCCGCCGGAAGGGCTCAACGTCATCGTCAATGACATCGCCCGGAAGCAGCACAATATCCGGATTCAGCTGATTGATGCGCTCCACCAGCACCTTCAGGTAACGTGTTCCCACAATCGTTCCGAGGTGCAGGTCGGAAGCGGCGGCAATGCGAAGCTGTTTGAGGTCGCCAGCCTGTTTGTTCACGACGACTGAATATTGGCGGACAACAGGATTCCAAGCGTTCCAGGAGCCTCGCGCAAGAATAGCAATCAGAATCACAAAATAGACCGCGCCCGCAGACAGTACCGCCGTATCCCGGGAAACGGAAGCGCTGCGCAGCACCCAGACAGCCAGATCAGCCAGCGGCAGCAATATGACGCTATATTCGAACACCGCAAACCAATAGGAGCCGATCCATTTCAAGCCCCTCGGGAGGGGACCGGGAATGACTCTCTCCAGCATTCTGGAAATAATATAGGATAACGCGATAATCCAAAAGCATGTCCAATAGAGAGCGCCCGAATAGCTATCCGTCAGGGCAGACAGAAATACCGATCCATTCCAGCCAATATACCATTGCAATCCTACAAAAATACCAAGCACCGCAGCTATTGTGCCTATCATCCGAAAAACTCTCATACCTTCACTCCGCTTCTGCTTATCTGCGATTCAACCACATCTCTCTATTATAACCGGATTAAGAGGAAACAGCTAACTCCCCGCACGAAGCGATGCGCGATATTTTACGTGCTGGGTTCTGTGCACCACGAACCGTTAGCGCGGTATTTTACGTGCTCGGTTCTGTGCACCACGAACCGTTAGCGCGATATTTTTCGCGCTCGGTTCTGTGCGAGCGAACCGGTGGCGCGAGTTAATCTGCGCCCGGTTCTGTACACCACGAAGCGATACGCGATATTTTACACGCTCGGTTCTGTGCAGCGAACCGGTGGGGCAAGCAAATCAGCGCCCGGTTCTGTGCACCACGAACCGTTAGCGCAAACGAACACGCGCCCGGCTTCGTGCTATCCAGGCAGCAAAAAAAGCAGGAGAGCCGCTGTCACGCGGCCATCCTGCTTCATCTTTTCGTCTGATAGCTTTTACGCCTTCAATACATCATGATCGACATAACGCTCGCCATTCAGCTCGCTGATCACATTGATCGCAACCTTGGCGCCGTCGCCTGCCGTAATGATCGTATGCAGGCTCACACCTGCACAGGCGCCTGCCGCCCAGATGCCTTTCACATTCGTCCTGCCCGAAGCGTCAACATCGAACACAGCCTTCACTCTCGGCTCCGTTCCCGGTTTGGTCTGCAGGCCTATCGTTTCTGCCAGATCGAGCAGCAGCCCGGATGCCACAATGACCACTTTCGCCTGATAGGTTTCATTCTCGGTTGTAATTTGAAAGCCATCCTCTGATTGCTGTACATGGGTTACTTTGGCCCGAATAAGCTCGGCGCCGAATTTTTGCGCCTGTTTGATGCCGACTTCAACAAGATCGACGCCTTTGATTTCCGGAACGCCGTAATGATTCTCGATCCAGGCTTTCTTCGTAATGCTTTGATCGCTGTCGATCAAAAGCGTCTTTTTCCCCGCTTTTGCTGCAAACAGCGCAGCGCTGCCGCCTGCCGGGCCAGCCCCGATAATCGCAATATCCACCATAAGTCCAAAACCTCCTCAAATTAGTAGGCTTACAAACCCCATCATACCGCTTGCATTTGCTAGTTTACAACTGCGCCTTCCAATTCCTTCAAATACTCGATGACTTGAATATGCTTGCGCATCGATTTCTCATGAACCATATTCAGCTTGCCGTTGTCCAGCTTCCCGAATCGCTCGGACAATTCCGGATTATCATGCGTCCAATCCACCTGGCTGAGCACATCCAGGCAGTCTGACCATCCCGGATTATATTTGCCGTCTTCCTTGTACAGGAAGTCATGGGCATACAGCGCCAGCGACTCCTGTACGATCCGGCTGGAGGATATAAAATGAGCCATTCCAGGCTGCTCCGGCATATGAGGCAGAACTCCATTAAAGAATTGATGAAGAATTTCCACATGAGTGGCAGGGTCCTTGCGGATTCGGCGCGCCAATTCATAGGTTGGATTCATTTTGCCCGTGTACAGCAGGGTCGCTACCGAATACAACCAGCTGAAGCAGGTGAAATTCTTGTTGTAGGCGGTCAGGTTGTTGCGGCGCTCGATACCAACCGTCTTCAGCAGCTCGTTGTTGTCGGCCACCTGCTGCAGCACCAGATTAAGCGGATCGCTGCCGTCATACGAATGCCCGAGCTCCTTGCTCACCAGTTGTACCTTGGAGTTGATATCCCCGAACAGCTGCTTCTCTTCCTCTTCCCCCAGACCTACATACAGCTGTACGGAAAGCTCGCTCTCCAGCAGATCCAGCCTTCTGGCCTCCATCTGCTCAAGCAGCCCCTCTGCCTGCTCCAGCTCTTCCTTCGCCTGCGGATCCTCCGGAGAGCGGCGGCATTTCAGCTTGAGCTTCGCGACTTCCTTCTCCCATCTGCGGTTTTCCTTGATCAGCTGCTCATTCGTGTAGCCGAGCGCCAGAATCCGGTGCTGGCCGTCCAGAATGCTGAGCTTGGAGCCATGCAGCAGTACAAGATGGTCCTCCGCTCTGGCAAGGGCGCCTACATCGCGCAGGGAAAGCGTAACAGGACCAAAGAACACATGATCCAGCTCGCGCTCCTGCAGATAGTTGGCGATTTTGCGGCGCTGCATGCCGCTCAGCTTCCGCTGCACCATGGGATCGATAGCCGTATAGTTCAGCAAATCATGGATCCGCAGCGAGACTGTTGCCAGCCCGAAGCGGTCGCAATAAGGATGAATCGTCATATTTAAGCGTAAACCGTCCATTAACCGATCTCCTCCTTATCCGAAATGAGAAACAGATTTTCTTTATCGTAGAAATCCCGGATATATTGATAGGCCTTCATAATCCGGCTCCGTCTTGGCAGGCGGTCCTTCTCCTCATCCTTATAGATCAGGCTCCAATCGATATGGGGCAGGATCTTCATGGCATGTGCGAGCGAATATTTGTTGAACTGCAGCGTCTTGAACGCTTCCTCGTTGAGGAACAGGGCAAGCGCGATCTGCACATTCTCCGACCAGCACAGCTCCTTACGGTCGGGAGCGGGCAAATAACGGAGCATGGTCTCAAAATAATAATTAGCCTGCTCCAGATGCTCATTCAGCGACACCTCGGTGTAGTGATAGCCGTTGTTTCTGGCGGCCGATTTGAGCCGTCCCTCGAAGAGGGCAATCAATAATTCAATAACGAGCGAATAAGCGAACAAATACTCCGGTCCCTTGCCCCGTTCAGAGTATGTATCGGTAGGAAGCTGATTCATCACCGGATATTCCTGCACAAGACGGGTGGCCATGATGTGATAGAATCGCCGCTGATCGCGCAGCGATGCCAGATTCCCGCCGATCTTGCGCGGCAGCTTATTGATATCGGAGAACAGCTGGCGTTCCTGCCTGGAATTAATATCGAGATAAATCATGACGGACATGGGGAAATCGTACAGTTTCCGCAGCTTTTCCGTAAGTTCAGCCACCCGGTCATATTCACGTCTGTCCTTGGCTCTTGCCATATTGCCCTGAAGCGTTTCCATAACACGACGGAATGCTGCCAGGCGATGCTGCCCGTCGACGACGTAGCATTTCTCTACGGATTGCAGGTCATAGGAGCTTCGGTTCGGATCGTATTTGCCAGCGCCTCTGGCGGATAGTATGATGCCTGGAAAATAAACATTTTGCCCATGATCCAGATAAAGCAGAATATAATCCACAAGCCTGGATACATTTTTGGGGATCAGCTGGCGCTGCACTTCAAGGTCGATTTCATAAATTGTAAACAGCTTGCTCATTGGCAGCGTGGTTGACAGCGTTGTTTGACCGAATGTGCGCGCCATATTTCCGGGCACTTCAACATAAGTACCAGGAATTCCAGTTGAAAACAGCTCGGATAGGGATTGTACCGGTTCCATAATTAACCTCCATATTTCGTATTACATACAGAATATAGTAGTATTGTAAACTTCGCAATGTCGTCTTTCGGATTCTTTCGTATTATAGTATATTCACGATACGCCTGTAAAAAGAAGTGTCCGAGCCCTTTATTGCCGGATAAAACAAAGAACCGTGCTTCGTTGGAAGCACGGTTCTTTGTCCCGGGAAGAAACAGAAAACTTTATCCCGGATTATTCTTTTGATCAACCATGGATTTTCCAGCAAACGATGAAGCAGCGCAGCGGCTTCGCCCGGTAATGGCGATCTCAGGCATTAATTTGCCTTTGTTTCCGATGATCCGGCCATCTCCCGTCTCCCTTTCTATTTAGATAACAACACCGCCGTCCACATTGATTGTTGCGCCGGTTACAAAGCTGGCTTCCGGCGACGCAAGGTAGGCCACCATACTGGCAATTTCGAAGTCATGACCGTATCGGCCCAGTGAAATCATGCCGTTTACAATCGGCGCATAAGGTCCGTCAGCCGGATTCATGTCCGTATCCGTCGGCCCTGGCTGAACAATATTTACTGTGATGCCGGCTGGGGCGAGATCACGGGCAAGACCGCGGGTCAATCCCGCTGCGGCCGCTTTCGTCGCAGTATAAAGACTGTTGCCGGGGAAAGGGTTGCTGTCGGCGTTGATGCTCCCAATATTGATTATGCGTCCTCCTGCGCCCATTAGGGGGCCGGCGGCTTGGACAGCAACGAATATAGCCCGGAAGTTAACAGCGACCATTTTATCGAACTCTTCAATAGAGAATTGATCATAGGGCTTCAGGTTGGCCATTCCCGCATTGTTAACGAGAATATCAATTCCGCCAAAAGCTTTGACGGTTTCTGCAACTGCTCCTTGAACGGCCTCCACATCCGCACTATCTGCCCGAACCGCCAAAGCACGGCCGCCGGCAGCTTCAATTTCCTTCACCAGCTCATCCGCTTTATTCTGCGCCTTTACATAAGTGAAAGCCACTGCTGCTCCATCGCCTGCGAGTCGTTTCACGATTGCCGCTCCTATACTTCTGGATCCTCCTGTTATCAAAGCCGTTTTTCCTGATAAAGGTTTTGCTGATTGAGTCATATTGCCATCTCCTTTTTGTTTTGGAACGTTCGGTTCATAACTTCACCGCTAATGTATCGTAAAAGATCAACTGCTGTCAAGAGCTCATTTCCAAATTTCAAAATGTTATATATTGACAAGCCGAAAATCTTGAATTTAAAGCCTGGCAGGACATTTCCCATGAATAATACGGATCTGCCGCGCAGATACTTGACAATTCATATCCCTATTCGTTATATTTATGTCATATTTATAAACCGAACAGTTCAATATTATGACAATATATGTTTTCGGGAAAACAACAGCGGTTGAAAGGGTGTAATCAGCATGGCAGGAGGACGCCCGCGCGCTTTCGACATTGATATTGCTCTGGAAAGCGCGCTAAGACTGTTCTGGCAGAAAGGCTATGAGGGCACGTCGCTATCGGATCTTACGGAGGCTATGAATATTAACCGTTCAAGCCTTTATACAACTTTTGGCAGCAAGGAAGAGCTGTTCCGTAAAGTGCTTGATCTTTATTACGAAGGTCCGCCAAGCGTCACTGGCGCTGCTCTTCACGAATCAACCGCCCGTGCCGTTGCCGAACGGCTTTTGAGCGCGACAGCCGACACGGTCACTGATCCTGCCACTCCAACGGGATGTCTCACTATTCAAGGCGCTCTTTCATGCGGAGAGGAAGCTGAGCCTATACGGCAGGAGCTCATTGCACGCCGGAAGGCATCCGGGATCGCGCTGCGGCAACGTTTCGAGCAGGCCAAAGCAAGCGGGGATTTGCCCGCCCATTCCAATCCGGCCGCTCTTGCCCGGCTCATTTCAACGATCGCTGAAGGAATGTCCATTCAAGCTGCAGACGGCGCAAGCCGTGAGGAATTGCAAGAGGTGATTGATACGGCGCTGCAGGCCTGGCCATCCTGAAACCGGATTCAGCCACCGTCATCTGAAGAAAAGGTAATTAAAATAAAAGCGGGACGTGAGGCTATTTAAGCCACGTCCCGCTTTTATGTTAGATATGATGTATGTTTCGCTTCCGCACGAGCCGCTTCCTTCTCGTTCGGAAGAGCCCGTTACTTGTGATTCGCCAGCCAATCCGTAAGCGCGGTAATTTCATCATCCGTCAGCGTTCCTTTGAAAGGTGGCATACCGCCGCCGCCATTTTGAATCTGGGTGGAAATCTGGTCCGCGCTCATAGTGGCGCCAATCTTCTGCAAATTCGGGCCTACGCCTCCGGACAGATCCGCCGCATGGCAGGAAATGCACTGCTGCTTGTATACGGCTTCCGCTGTCGCATCAACCGTTCCCGCATTCCCGGCCGGCGGGGCTGCCGGTGCGTTATTTGAGTTATTTGCCGGCGGCGGCGCGTTATTCGTATTGTTGTTGCCTCCGCATCCTGCTGCTGCCATAAGGATGGCAGCCATCACCAGCACCAGCGGTAATGTGGTTTTTTTCATGTGGGTGTCCTCCTGAATGTTGTCCGTAGCTTCTTTGAATGGGATAGCTTGTCTTTAAGATTGCCCGTCTTATACATCCTCATACACGCGGATGCCTCCCTTTGGTGAAGCACGCATAATGCGGGCGTGAATGGGTAAAGTAAAAGTATCCCTGAACATCCATTTCAGAGGGAAATCCGCTTGATACTAAAGGGAGCTGAAGAAGGAAGATGAGAAGCGACGAGGATTTGATTCGTCATTTAACCGAGCTCCGTAAACGGCTTATTCTCGTCGCGGTCTGGTTTGCGGCAGCATTCAGCGGGGGCTTGTATCTGTCGCCCGCCATATTACGGTATATCAAATCCAGGCCCGGCACCGCGGAGATCCAGTGGAATGTCTTCTCGTTTACGGACGGGCTGTTCATCTATTTGCGGTGCGCGTTGTTGTTTGCCATCTTGTTCACGCTTCCTTTACTGCTATACCAGATATGGGCCTTCGCCCGGCCGGGGCTCACAGAGAAGGAAGCCAAAGGAACCCTTTCCTATGTCCCCGTCTCCTTCCTGCTGTTTATCTGCGGGATCTCGTTCAGTTATTTTCTCGTCTTTCCCATGATGCTCCGGTTTATGGAGCAGATGAATCAAAGCATCGGAGCAGTGGAAACCTACGGTATCGACCGTTATTTTTCTTTTCTGTTCAATCTGATCCTGCCCCTTGGCATTGCTTTTGAAATGCCGCTCGTTATTTTATTTCTGACGAAGCTTGGGCTGCTGACGCCGGACAGGCTGCGGAGCACCCGGAAGTACGCTTATGTCAGTCTGGCTGTCGCCGGGTCCTGCATATCGCCGCCGGATTTTGCCTCGCATCTGTCCGTTACGATTCCATTATTGGTGCTGTTCGAGATCAGCGTCCTCATTTCCGTGAATTATTATCGCCGGAGAGGAACATCCGCCATACCGTCAAGCCAATAATGAAAGGAGGTTTAAGCCATGTTCAATAACATCGGCATTTCCGGGCTTGTGATTATTTTGCTGATCGCGCTCATCGTATTCGGACCGGCCAAGCTCCCGCAGCTTGGAAGAGCGTTCGGAGACACACTCCGCGAATTCCGCAACTCTACGAAAGGCATTGCAGACGATGATGAGCCCGTATCCGGCGCAACGGAATCCAAGTCCAAGGACGAGCAGCTCAAGCTCCTGTAGCATAAAAAGCAAGCAAGAACCGGCTGTCGCCTAAATTCTATAAGATCAAAAAGAACCTCCAATCCCGCTTTTGCGGACTGGAGGTTCTTTTGCTGCCGACGCCCCAAGCTTACACCAGTAATCCGCCCTTGCTCCGGTAGGTGATGATTCCCTCAGCGGCGCGGTAAGCAAGCGCCCCCACCGTTCCTGTCGGGTTATAGCCGGAATTCTGGGGAAACGAGCTGGCTCCCACCACAAACAGATTGTCCATATCCCACATCTGTGAATAGTTATTGACTGCCGATGTGTCAGGCGCGTTGCCCATAATAACGCCTCCTGTGTTATGGGTGGACTGGTATGTGGAAATATCGTAGGGGCCAAGCTCCTTCAAGGAGTCGACGTGGTCGGCGCCCATTTCCGTTACGATCTCTTTGCATTTGGAAGCCAGATACTTGGCAAGCTCACGGTCTTGATCCTCAAAGTCAAAGGTTATCCGCAGCAGCGGGTCCCCGTATGCATCCTTGTACGTCGTATCCAGATCAAGAAAATGCTGCTTGAATGACATGGAGGATCCTTGTCCGCCCACTGACAGGATACGGTTCGCGTACTTGATGGTGTTCGCCTTGAATTCAGGCCCCCATGTCGGAGTTCCTGACGGAGCGGGATTGTTCTGAATCGGCCTCTGTCCGGACTGGCTCAGGGAAAGCGAGCCGCCGTGAATAAATTTCAAATCCGAATGGTCGAAATTATCTCCGTTATAGTCATCGACATTGACGCCGAGAGCCCCCGCGCCGGCAAAATTATTGAACTGGTCTTTTTCGAAGAAGCCCTGCGCCGAGCCCTTCGACACTTGATAGGCGTAGTTTTTGCCGATGACGCCTTTTCCCGTCTTGGGATCATAAGGCGTGCCGATATCGGACATCCGCAGAAGCCGGACATTATTGAACACATAGCTGGTCAATACGACGATGTCTGCCGGCTGCTCGATTTCCTCGCCTGTCGTTACATCCGTATACATCACCCCGGTTGCCTTATTGCCCGTATACAACACGCGTCTGACATGTGAGTGCGTGCGGATTTCGAACTTGCCCGTTTTGTTGGCAACGGGAATAACCGTCACGACGGGATCGGCTTTCGCTCCGTATTCGCAGCCGAACCGTTCGCAATAGCCGCAGTATTGGCAGGCAGCCCGGGAAATTCCGTCCGGATTGGTGTAGTTCTCGGACAGATTGGCCGAGGGCATCATGTACGGATGCAAATTCAGTTTCTTGCTGGTATCGATGAAACGCTGCATGGCAGGCGATTTCTTCATCGGCGGCGTCGGGTACGGGCTGGAGCGCTTGCCGCCAAACGGATTCGGTTCCCCGGAGATTCCAGCCGTCTTCTCGAACTTGTCATAATAAGGCTCAAGCTCGTCATAGGTGATGCCCCAGTCCTGAATCGTCATATCGGCAGGAATTTTATTCTTGCCGTAGCGTTCGATCGTTTTGCTGCGGATTTGGAAATCGTAAGGGAGAAAGCGGTAGGTCTGACCGTTCCAGTGCACCCCTGACCCGCCTAGACCGTCGCCGATCAGGAAGGAGCCGTACTGCCGCATCGGCAGCGCGCGGAACTTCTCGCTGCTGCGGAAGGTGATGGTCTCCTTCGATAGATCCTGCATCAGGTCGTAACGAATCCCGTAACGCAGCTCGTCATGGACCATAAAATAATCCTCCGTTTTGCGTTCGCGGCCCTTCTCCAGACCAACAACATTCAAGCCTTTCCTGGTCAGCTCGGAAGCGATTATACCGCCGGCCCAACCGACCCCGACAATGACAACATCCGTTTTCGGCAGCTTCTTAGCCATAGAATTCCTTCCTCATTTCCGCTAATGCCCCGCCATATGCTCTTGCAGACTGCTTGGGGCGATAGCCGTAAATTCTTTTTCGATCACATCGGTATAGCTCATTTGATTGCCCGGATAATTCCGCATCCGCCAGCCGTTCTTATCCGTATTGCCGCCGTACAGCGGATCGCTGTATGCGCCTTCCAGCGTATTGCCGCGCATCATTTTGAAAAAACCGCTCGCCGATATGGTCGTCAGCTTCACTTCATCGGACTCGAACGCTTTGAGTACCTGATCCTGCTCTTCCCCGGTCAGCCCGGCGAAGCCTTTGCTTAACTTGGTCTGGCTGTAGTTTTCCATTTCTCTGAGCCCGATTTCATACATTTCTCTTCGTTTCAGACGCCCTTGGTAACCCTGGACCATCTCCCCGGTATAAAAGGGAGGGGACATATACTCTCTTCCGTTAAAGCCGTATTCACCGGCCAGCTGGTGGTCGATAAAGAAGGCGACGCCAAGCTCGCGCGCTCCCGGCCCGTTATTGTCCGACGGAAAAATCCGTTCGGTTGCCGCATCCACAATCGCAAACTGCTCCTGGTTGAAAAACATGAGCGCGCGGTTGTAATTGACCGCCGGCGGAGCGGGCTCATTCGCGGGCGCTGCCGGTTTGGCTTTGCGCGGAATCAGACTCCCGAGCGCTCCCCCCACAACGACGCCCCCCAGGGCAAATCCGGTATTTACGAGAAAACGACGTCTGGAAGGCTCACGAACGTCCGGATCGGACGGTTTCTTGCGATTATCTTCATCTGCTGCCAATCGCTTCACCCCTTGCATGGATTAGGGTTATTATTTTCCAATAATATGTGATTATACATTTTAGTTCCGCAGTAAATATTAACCTTAAAGAACGCAGCTCATATAGAGAGGAACTTTCACATGAATATCAAGCCTATCCTGCTTTCCATTCTGATCGTCGGGGCAATTGCCGTATCCGGCTGCCAAAACGGACGCAATCTCAAGACAGAGAGCGTCCAGGACGCCCAACACATCCAAGAGCAGCAAATGAGAACGCTGCGCAACCCCAATATCATTCCGAGCGCAGGCCACATGAAAGTGCAGACAACGAATGAACTGGGCAAGACAAGCTACGGAATGGGCAGCAATGTGTACAGTGTCATCGGAAGCTCGGGGCTGCACAGCGAGGGCTTGTCGCAGCATCTGGAGTCGCGCCTTGGCGGCATGGGGATTAACAACGTATCGGTATTCGTCTTTGACGACTCTGTCGTACTTGCAGCAGCCAAGCGGGAGCTCACCGCTTTGCAGTACGACCCGATGCAGGAGAAAGTACTGAGCGGTACAGGCGGGTTCTCGGGCAGGGGAACGGAACCGAACAGCCGGATCGGAACCTTTGGCGCCGGTGAGAAGGTATCTGCCGACAATATCGATATGGCCGAAAAGCAGATCGAAACACTCATAGGCGGCAGCGTGCATGTGATCAAGATCGTAAATCCCGAAGCGGTCAAGATCATCAATCAGATCAGGAGCTATTCGGAAAATCCGGAAGCGCACCCGAGCCAGATTGCGGATGGACTTAACAAGCTGCTGAGACTGGCCCCCCAAATGCCCCAGAAATAAGCGGAGAGCGGCGGAGAAATCGTTTCTTCGCTATTTTCACCGGCATGGTTAACCGAATTGATTAATTGAAGAATAGTTCCTCTTGCAGCTGGCTGGCGAGAGGAACTTTTTTTGTGTCGGCGCTGCATTCAACCAGCTGGCAGCCTGCATTCTCTATCGCTTGTCCAATTCGTCCGGTGCAACTAATTGCCTTATATCCGCGTCTATTTGTCGGTACCCAATAAATAAAGGATGGTGCAACGCTATGTTGAGAAAAAACATGATACGCACAGGCCTGCTTACTGCTATAGCGGTTGCTCCCTTGATGCAGCTTTCACCCTCCCATGCCGCTGCTGCAGCGGACGAGGCGCAATTTCAGATTGGAAAGCCGTCCTATTCCATCAATTCCGTGGTTCACCCTCTGGCGGCCCCTCCCTATATGAAGAATGCCACCACGATGGTGCCGCTTCGGGCAGCTGCTGAAGCCATGAAGGCAGAAGTCAGCTGGAGCGTCAAATCGCAAAGTGTCGTCTTAACCGGCCAATCCTTCGGCAGGCTGACCGTAAAGATGAATGAGAACATCGCCGTCAATGACAAAGGCGGAAAAATCAAGCTTCCCGAGCGCGTTGCTAATGTGAAGGGCATTCTCTTTATCCCGGTCAGAAGCCTGTCACAGCTTATGGGCTTTACCGTTCAATGGAACGGGGCGGACCGCAGCATCGTCATCAGCCAGGGAAGCGCGCAAGCGGACAAGCTGACCTTCCAGTATGGATTCAATAAAGATGATGAGGGCTGGGACGGCGGCTTCGCCGATCTGCCGGTCGGATACGATCAGGCTATTTATAACCTTGACTATAAACGCGAGCTTATCCCTCTCGAGGGTAATACAACAAACTTCGGATTAAAGCTGAGCGGAATGAACCGAAGCGACGATCTGTTTATGTTCGCCACCAAAAAGGTTGAAGGTCTGGAGCCAAACACAACATATCAGGTAAAGCTTAAGATCGGAATGTATACGAATCAGGGCGGAGGAATGATGGGCGTTGGAGGTGCTCCCGGCGAAGCGGTAAGCATCAAGACCGGTGTGCTGGGCATAGAGCCGAAGGCCGTTCAGAAGGATGATGGCGGCGGGAAGTTCTACCAGATGAATGTGGATAAAGGAAACCAGTCCGTGGAAGGCGCAGACGCCAAAATTGTCGGCAATATCACGAAGCCCGATTCGGAAAAGGAAGGCTATCAGCTCGTGACCTTCAATTACGGAACCAGCGTTACGACCAATGCCAACGGCGAATGCTTTATTCTGATAGGCAGCGATTCCGGCTATGAAGGCTTGACGACCTTATATTTCGACGATATCCAGCTTTCCTTGACGAAATAATTGAAGATAAACAGGTAAAGCAGTCCAGGCTTATTTTGATAAGCCCGGGCTGTTTTTTTTGTAACACGGGTGCGGACTGCTTCCTCTTCCATGCCGCAGCTCATGTGCAGCATCACGCAAACAGGAAGACCCGATCAAGCCGGATCTTTCATTACGGAGCCGCAGGTCGGCCCTATTTCTGGTTCCCTTCAAACGGTCTATATGGAAAGCTTGTTTCATATACATAGGCATAGACAAGCTCAATCCGTATTTTTGAAAGGATGCGAATGCCGCCGTATGGAGCACCTATTGCCGCTAAAGGTTGTATATCTGCTGATGTTCGGAACAGCCCTGCTTTGGACGGTCGTTTATATTCTCGTCATATATAGGGGGTTTAAGGATAAATTCTGCGGAATGCCCCTCGCCTCCATATGCGCCAATATTACCTGGGAGTTTCTGTTTACTTTTCTTATGCCGTTTCATCCCCTTCAGCAAATCGTCACCCTGGTATGGTTTCTGCTGGACTGCATCATTTTGCTCCAATATCTCTATTATTCCAAAGGCTTGTATCCAAAACGTACGATTCACGCTGCCGTCTTCTCCCTGCTTGTCATCGCTTTGCTGCTGCATTATGGGATGGCGGTTGAATTTCACGATAAATGGGGCATTTATTCGGCCTTCGGCATCAATCTGCTGATGTCCATCCTCTTCATCCAAATGCTGCTGGTCAAAGGGCCGCAGGGCCAATCCCTGCCCATCGCTTACTGCAAAATGATCGGCACCTTATGCGCCTCCTTCTTCAGCTACTCGCTTTTCCCCCAATCCGTTTTATTGACGATTATGTATGTTCTGATCTTTATCCTGGACGCTGCGTACATCCTCCTGCTCGCTGGCCGGTCAGTCAGCAGTACTCACAAGCCGGCTATTACCAATAAGACGATCTGATGAGGGGAGCACTATGAACGCATTTCACCAGGATTACCAACCAACTGACAACTATCGCTTTTTTGCATCGAGGTTCCCTCATTTCCCGTACCAAATTTCCCCGATATTTAAGAAACGCTAGCTCTCCTTCCGGTAAACGGCAGGACTCTTCGATGAATATCGCTTGAACCAATGGCAGAAATACTGCTTGGAGCCCAGGTTCAGCGCCTCGCTGATCTCATCAATCGTACTGTCCGTCTGCTGAAGCTCCCTGCACGCCCACAGAAAACGTTCCTGCTGAATGAACGCGTTAACCGTCATGTGCATCGTTTCGGCGAAGATCCGGGAGAGATGCCGCGGGCTGATATGACAGTGCCTGGCGATCTCCGCAAGTGCCGGGTTCGCCAGCTTATGGTCCTGGATATAGAGCAGCGCCTGCTCCACAATCTGCCGGGAACCGATGAAGCCGACATCGGCGATCTTCTCCACTTCTTGATCCTTGAGCTCGACGAGCGGCGAAATAATCGTCCAGATCAGTTCAATAATCCGCAGCTGCACGCGGAATATCTGATGGCCGCCGACATTCTGCTGCAGCTGCAGGATCGTCTGCAGTTCCTTTTGGATCAACGGGTAAATGCCGTGAATATGCGGCAGCTCCTGCCCAAGGCCGGTGATAGAAAACGGCAGGAAAAGAATTTCCATGGGGTCCTGGAGATCCGACCGCTGCTCATGCATCTCGCCCGGCGGAGCCAGATACACCATTTGGGGCATCAGCTCAAACTGATCCTTGTCGAGCCAGTTGATCCCTCTGCCCTTTGTTATAAAATGCAGCTCATACTGCTGATGGCAATGCGGGGCTATGTACCAGCCCGGCTTGGGCGCGACATACCCCATAAAATTAGCTTCGATTCCGATCTGGTCGAAAGTTACCTGCACAGCCGTTCACTCTCCCCAGTCTATATTGGAAGATACATCAACAGCATAACAGATAACAGACCTTAAACAACCCCCACATGTCCATATAACGTAATATATTGTCCTTCTTGGCTCCTATTGCGTTAGAGGATCTTGCTATAAAATGAACCTATCTGATTATGGAGGTGACGCGCTTGTCTGTGAAATGGAAGAAGCGTCTGATTGATTCGGCGCCATTCGAGGCCTGCTCTGTATTTGATGTCAACAATGATGGGCAGCTCGATATTGTCAGCGGCGAATATTGGTATGAGGGACCTGAATTTACGAAAAAGCATAAAATCTGCGATATTCTGGCCATCAACGAGTATCACGATGATTTTTCAGATTATCCCATGGACGTGGACGGCGACGGCTATCTGGATATTATTACAGGCGGCTGGTGGGGCGAAACGCTGCGCTGGCGGCAAAATCCCGGTGCCGCGGGAGGAGAGTGGCAAACCTTCGACATCGGACATGTCGGCAGCATTGAAACGATACGGTTCTATGATATTGACGGCTGCGGCATACCTGAGATCTTCCCGAATACACCGGGCGGCCCGCAGCTTTTCTTCAAGCTTATTGTGGACACGAACGGCCGCGGAACGGGGAAATTCGAGAAATACATCATTGGCGGGCAGCCCAGCGGGCATGGGCTGGGCTTTGGGGATATCAGCGGCAATGGACGCACAGATATCCTCCTCTGCGGCGGCTGGCTGGAACAGCCGGAGAATCCCTTCCAGACCCCTTGGGAGTTTCATCCCGAATTTTCGCTTGGCTCGGCAAGCGTCCCCATTCTTGCCCACGATGTTACGGGCAACGGACTGACCGATCTTATTGTGGGCCAGGCGCATGATTACGGACTTGACTGGTACGAGCAGATTGTCGATTCGGCAGGCAACCGCAGCTGGCTGAAGCATCAAATCGATCCAACCTGCTCGCAGTACCACGACCTGTACCTCGTCGATATCGATCTCGACGGCGAGCTTGAGCTGGTCACCGGCAAGCGCTACCGCGCCCATAACGACGGCGATCCGGGAGCATTCGATCCTGTCGGCATTTATTACTTCAAGATGAGCGCCGGGCAGTTCCAGAAGCATGTCATCGATTATGGACCAGCAGGCGAGGCAGCCGGCTGCGGAATCTATTTCTGGATCGCAGATTTGACCGGCAATGGCCGACCCGATCTCGTCGCCCCCGGCAAGGACGGCTTATATTTGTTTGAAAATCTCGTTACTGAAAAGGAGTAGGATCAGATGAGCCGCCAAAAAATCAGGCTTGGTTTTATCGGAAGCGGTTATATGGGACAGCTTGCCCATATGACCAACTATCTCAACCTGCCGGAGGAGTGCGAGGTTGTCGCCCTGGCCGAGCCGCGTCCGGGACTTGCACAATCTGTCTCCACCCGCTATGCGATCCCCCATGTATTCGACAGCCATGAGGAATTGCTGGCAAGCCGCCTCGTCGATGCGGTCGTCGCTTCGCAGCCATACACGCGCCACAGCATTCTAATCCCGGATATATTGCGCGCGGGCATCCCGGTCTTAACGGAAAAGCCGGTAACCCTGTCCGTTGCGTCTGGTGAAGAGCTGGTGAAGCTGGGGCAGGAGCTGGGTTCCCTGCATATGGTCGGTTATCACAAGCGCTCCGATCCGGCGATGGAATATGCGAAACGCATCGTCGATGAATGGAAGCAAAGCGGAGAATTCGGCAAGCTTCGCTATATCCGCATTACGATGCCCCCGGGCGATTGGACGGCTGCAACCGACGCACCGATTGGCACCAGTGAACCGGGCATAGCAGGCCCTCTGGAGCCGCTTCCGGCGGAATTCAGCGAAGCAAACGGAAGAAAATATGACGCCTTCGTCAATTATTATATTCACCAGGTCAATGCCTTCCGTTTCCTGCTCGGCGAATCGTATAAGGTGACTTACGCCGACCGGTCGGAAACGCTGCTTGTGGGCGAGAGCGAAAGCGGAGTATGCGTGACACTGGAGATGGCTCCGTACAGCACGTCGATTGAATGGCATGAGGGGATTCTCGTCGCTTTTGAGCAGGGCTTCATTAAAGTGGATTTGCCCGCGCCGCTGGTCCGCCAGCAATCGGGACAGGTGACGGTGATGCGGGATAACGGCAAGGATGTGCCTTCCTATACGACTCCGGTTATGCCGAATGTATCGGCCATGCGCAACCAGGCCAGGAATTTCCTTGCGGCTGTCCGCGGCGAGAGACCGGCCCCTTGCTCCGCTCCCGAGGCACTGGAGGATTTGAAGCTTGCCCGGGATTATATCCGGCTGCTTGAAGCTTATCAATAACATTCCAAAATATGCCAAAGGAAAAAAGCCGTATCCGGTGTCGCTTGCGACTCCTTGGATACGGCTTTTTCATAGGTTAAAATTCCATTCCTTACTGCTTAAATTTCTTGTGGCACAATCTGACTTTTTGCCTAAGGACGGCATGAGCCGTTTCCTTTTTACCTCGCATACCGCGTATGCTGTCCGTTATACACATTTTAAAATTACAAGAAGATAGTGCCATGAAGGCATCTATCTCCTCGTTAGCGAGGCCCATGTTTGCTCAAGCCAGGCATCAAAATCCTCGCCCTTATCGCCTTCGTACGAATTATACACATCAAGTCTGGTCTTCCGCAGCTTTTCCTTGAACTCTTCATAGGAGTGGCCCTCCGGTAGACTCTTCTTGATTCTGACCAGGATTTTGCCGACTCCTTTGATGAGCTCGCCCTTCGCCTTGGAAGGCGGCTGAACCTCTTCACCAAATGCCAGCAGCTTGCGGTAAGCAGCCTCCTGCACGCTGTATACGGTATCGTGATTCATCCGGTGCGTAAGCACGTCAATGGTTTTCGGGTGGTTCCACTGACCCAGCTCCTCTACCGCTTCCAGACGCTCTTGCCAGCTGGAGCGGTTAGCCGCTTTCTTCAATTCTTCGTAATTCGGGGGCAGCTCATGATTGACTTCTATTTCACTCAAACGATCCATTCTCCTTCTAGTTCGATTCCTGCCTGATGCCTGAACATGCCTTCATCTGGTATTGTACCATCATCCAGAGAAGAACATAACCTTAAGTTGCGAATCCCAGGCAGGAATCAGCCCATCCCTTCCCCTCAGCGACATCAGCGGCCCTAACCCTTTACACCGCCAACCGTCATCCCTTTGACAAAATATTTCTGCAGGAACGGATAAACCATAATGATCGGCAGGGAAGCGACAATCGTCATCGTTGCGCGGATCGAGAACGGCGTCACCGTATTCCCTCCCGAATTACCGGCGTTTGCGAACGCGTCGCCCGCCGTCTTCGCCGTCAGGGAGGCGTTGGAGTTCTGAAGAATCTTCTGCAGCTCGTACTGCAGCGTGCTGAGTTCGATATTCGACGAATTGTACAGGAAAACATCGAACCATTGGTTCCACTGATAGACGGCCGTGAATAATGCAACAGTCGCAAGCACGGGCATGCAGAGCGGCAGCACGATGCTGAAGAAGGTTTTGAAATCTCCCGCACCGTCTATCTTCGCGGACTCCAGAAGACTCTCCGGCAGGCTCTCAATGAATGAGCGGATGATGATCAGATTAAATACGCCGATAAGGCCTGGCCAGATGTATACCCAGAAGCTGTTGATCAGACCCAAATCGCGGATGAGCAGAAAGTTGGGAATAAGCCCCCCGTTAAAATACATCGTCAAAATAAATGCGATGGTGACGAATTTGCGGAGAACATAATCCTGTCTGCTGATGGTGTAGGCGACCATCGCTGAACAGAAAACGGTAAGCACGGTGCCGATGACGGTACGAAGTATCGAAATCAGTGTCGCATGAAAGATGGTGGCTTCTTTGAATACATAGATATAGTTGTCGAGCGTCCATATCCTCGGCCACAAATAAATGCCGCCCCTGATCGAATCATCCGCCGTATTCAAGGAGACGGCGAGCGTATTCAGGAAAGGATACAGGGTGACGATCATCAGAATCGTCAGAAAGGCATAATTGACAATATCAAAAATCAGGTCGCCGCGCGACGTGCGGATGCGGCTGGACTGTTTGGACACCGCTTCTGCTGCCGGATTAGCCATGAGGTTCCCTCCTTCTAGAACAGTCTGGACTCGCCCATTCGTTTTGCAATATTGTTCGCTGCGAACAATAAGATGAAGCTGATGATTGTCTTGAACATGCCCGCCGCAATCGAAAGCGAAAAATTGCCTTGGGCAATACCGTATTTCAGCACAAATATGTCAAGGTTCTCGGAATAATCGATGTTCATACCGTTGCCCAGCAAGTACTGCGGTTCGAAACCCGATTCCAGCAGATACCCGATATTCATAATCAACAATACGACGATGACAGGCTTGATGCCCGGCAGCGTAATATACCACATTCGTTTAATACGGCCTGCTCCATCCATTTCCGCCGCTTCATATTGGGCAGGGTCAATCATTGTCATGGCAGCCAGATAGACGATTGTATTCCACCCAACGTCCTTCCACACGGAGCTTGCTCCGAATATTCCCCAGAAATATTCCGGTATGCCGAGGAACAGGATCTCATTGCCTTTCTCCACAAAACCGAACCGGATTAACAATTCATTGATGATGCCGTCCGGCGACAATGTCGTCTGGACGATGCTTGCCGCAACCACCCATGAGATAAAATGAGGCAGATAGCTGACGGTCTGAACGACCCGTTTGAACGCGATCCGGCGCACCTCATTCAGGAGCAGGGCGAGTATAATGGCCGTAACAAAGCCAAGAACCAGGTTAATTCCGCTCATCGCAAGCGTATTTCTTAAGACACGGATGAATCGTTCGTCCTGAAACAAAAATTCAAAATGTCTGAATCCCACCCATTCCTGATCCTTGAAAACCTTGGCCGGCTTATAATCCTGAAAGGCGATTGTCCATCCCCATAATGGCATGTATTTGAATATAAAGAGCCACACCAGAAAAGGAACCGACATGAGGACCAGCATCCGTTGGTGAACCAGCTTCAAGGCAAACCGCTTCAGTCCCGTCGGCTTCTTTGGCAATGCCAGATCCGGCATTGACATTGTTGGTTTCTTCTCCATCTTCCATCTCTCCTTCCGGACTGAATGGGATTCGTTCAATGGAAAAGGCCGGACTTATGCGCGGGGCACGAAGCCGGCCTTTCGCCTATACCTACCTGATTATTTGCTGCTTGCGGTATCAATCAGCTTCTTCACTTCGTCAGTCGTCCATTTCTCGTAACCGGCCGTATCCAGCTTGCCGAATTCGGCCGTGTACTCAGTCCAGACCTTCTCGAAGTCAGCCGGCTTCGCAAGGACCAGTTTCGGGAAGTATTTCTTGGTGATTTCGTCTTTCTTCGTTTCCCAGATTTGCTGCTCCGAGCCCTGTTCCTTCGGAATGCCCCAAGCCGGGAACCATGGACGGTCATCCGGAGCGGCAAACAGCTCGGCATAGGTTTTGACGCCGTATTTCTCAAGGATCACTTTATCCGCTTCCGTCAGGCTCATCTGGAATACTTCAGGCTGCAGGCCCGGAGCAACCGAGTTGCCGTCTGCATAGGATGAACCGTTGCCGTACAGCGGCCAGTTCCAGGAATAATATTTGAACCCGAACGATTCATTGAACGGCTCGTCGATTTTGGCGATTTGTTCGGCTGTACGGAACATCCGGCCATTCTCGTCAACCTCGTAGGTTTCACCTTTTATGCCCCATCGTTGAAGAATCTGGTTCTCGTCCGTCAGCAGGTTATCCAGGTACTTAATGATGCGGACAGGGTCCTTGGCGCTGACCGTGATTCCCATGCCGCGGTTCTTAACGAAGCCCGGAGGATCCAGGTATTGGTCCTTCTGTCCGTCGAAGGTGACCGGCAGCGGGAAGTACACGAAATCATCCTTGGCCGGGTCCAGCTTCGCCGCGTCCGTCAATGCGCTTTGCGCATTCTGGAACTGCCAGCCGTAATCGAAGAAGCCTACAACCTTGCCCGAAGTCAGTTTAGCCAGATACTGATCGTAATTGTCGACGAAAGAGGCTTTGTCGAACAAACCTTGCGCATTCAGATCATTCAGCTTCTGCAGCCAGCGCTTGGTGGCATCCGTAGCCGCATACACCTTCGCCTCATGAGTCGTCATGTCGATGGTAATGTTGCCGTCGTTCGGGTAGCCAAGCAGATGCATGGGCGGGTTGGAGGTGGAGAAGAATCTCCAGTCATGCGTGAGCGAAATAAAGCCAGTCAAATCCTCGTCTTTATGTTTCTCCACGAAATTCTTGACCAGATCCATATAACCGTCAAGCGTGTTGACCTTCGGATATCCCGCTTCCTTCAGCACCCGGCGCTGTACCCAGAATGCGCCCTGGCCAATGTTCGGGTCGGGGATAAATTCGCCGACTACGTTCGAGAAGGGCAGGAAATAAATTTTGCCGTCCGCCGCTTTCATTTGGTTGAAATAAGGACCGTATACCCGCTTGATGTTTGGACCGTACTGCTCAATCAGATCATCCAGCGCAATAAATGCTCCGGCATCGAGAATCTTGTCGATGGCGGCGTCCGGAATCATGACGTCCGGATATTCGTTGGAGGCGATCATCGTCCCGATTTTCGTATTGAGATCGCCTACCAGATGCTCGATCTTGAAGTTGACGCCCGTTTGATCCTCGAGCATCTTGCCGATCGTCGTCTCGTTCGTGTTAATATCTTTTGCCGCTGCAACCCCGTTGAAATAAGAAAATGTCACTTTCTCCTGCTGCTCCGGCGCATCGCCCTCTGCTGTCTCATTCGTACCGGCCGTGTTCGCCGGCGTATTGCTGCTGCCCGTGTTATTGTTGTTTGAACATGCTGTGATCAACACCATGATGGCGGCCATACAAACCAATAGAAGTTTCTTTGACACTGAATTCGATCCCCTTTCACATCCATTATTTATTTGTAAGCCCTTTCATTATATGGGGAATTCCAGACTTTGTTTACCTGATAAACTATAGTTCATTCAGTAAAAAATATAGAAGTATGACCGGGACATGCTCTTCTTGTTCAATCAATCGACAGGAACGCTCAGACAGATATAAGTCCCTTGACCGGGCGCGCTCTCGATCAGAAAACGGAAGCGGCTGCCATATATCAGCTTCATGCGATAGATGACATTCTGCACGCCGATCCTCTCCCC
Organism: Paenibacillus sp. JT22N12; assembly: GCF_056269365.1. Classification (NCBI taxonomy): domain Bacteria; kingdom Bacillati; phylum Bacillota; class Bacilli; order Caryophanales; family Paenibacillaceae; genus Paenibacillus; species Paenibacillus sp. JT22N12. Next base: position 152,767 of record NZ_JBWDNU010000013.1, read on the forward strand.
GATCACTTCCTCGCTTTCAAGGTAGCTGTAGAATTGATTGACTTTATCCTCGTCCATGCCGACTCCGTTGTCCCTGATCGAGAACACCAGAGCTGCTGCCTGCGTCTCAATCCGCACCTCAATCCTTCCCCCGTTCCGGAGCGGCTCGATGCCGTGAATGCTGGCATTCTCCACGAACGGCAGGAACATCATCTTGGGCACCACGCATTCCTTGGCGGACGGATCAATATGAATATGATAGTCGAGCCGGTCCTCGAACCGATACTTCTGGATTTCCAGAAAGCACAGGACAAATTCAATTTCCTCCATGACCTTGACCCGATCCTTTCCCCAGGTGAGGGACATACGGAAGATCTTCGCCATATTGTGAATGATTTTGGCTGTTTCCATCTCGTCCTTGATCAGGCTGCGCATCCGGATCGTTTCCAGCGCATTGAACAGAAAATGCGGATTGATCTGGCTCTGCAGTGCATTCAGCTGCGCCTTCCTGCGCTCCAGCTCCAGCGATTTGGTCTGGATATCGGCAACGTACACATCGTCAATGAGGCTTTTCACCTGGATCGTCATCCGGTTGAACTCGCTTGTTAATTGGCCGATCTCATCGGTATGCTCCCGTTGGTTGATGATATCAAAATGCTGGTTTTTCACTTTCTTCATATGCTTGAGAATGCGGACCAGCCGGACATTCATGGACCTGGTGATCCAGAGGATGATCAGCGTCGGCAGAATAATGTTGATGCAAGCCAGAAGAATAATGAATTCCCGCGAATTGCGGACCTCCTTGAGCACTTCCTCCTCGGGAATTGTCCCGACGATCCGCCAGCCCTCCATATAATTGACATACTGGTAAGTCGTCTCGAATTCCAGCATGCCGGGCGGAAACTTAAGCGAGCTGAAGGAGGCCGAGTCTTTTCTCCAATCCACCTCGGGATCGGTCGTATACTCAATCTGATCCTGCGCATTGATCAAATAAATATGTCCCTGCAGATTCAGGTTTTGGAAAATCTGCTGGATCGACGTGGTTTTCATCTCGATTTTCAAAATTTTGTTCCAGTTGTTCTGGGAAGAGTAATAGTCCATTCTGCGGATAATGCTGAACGAATCCCTGACAGGCTCCGCGTCCTTCACCGAGAACAAGTCCTCCCGTTCGGTCCGGACAAAGATCGGCTGGGACGATTTGCTTTTTTCCAGCTGCTGATACCACACCGACTGCTTTACTTTATCCGTCAGATCCCCGATGCCCCCCGAGTGCAGAAGCGTGGGATTATCGACATAAATCTTGATGTTCTGGACGGCGTTGTACATGGGTGTGTAGTTGTTGATGATTTTGCGGAAATAAGAGTCGTAGGCGCCGACATAATCGGCAGGCTCCACATATTCGGCCTCCAACATGTCATTCAAATTAAGATCCGTGTAAAATGCGGTCGAGACGGTTACGGCATCTTCAATTTTGGCCCGGAATTCATTCTTGATCTGTTCGATTGCCCTCGTAATATCCTTCGTCCGCTGGTTCTTGACATTATTCGTTGTCACATAATAGAAAATGACATTCGTAAAGATGATCGGAACAAATACGCAGCAAATATAAAGAATCAGCATTTTGTTCCGCAACCGGACATTATTCAAGTTCAGGCTCGGCTTCACACGGATTGGTCCCCTTTACCGGAAGATGGCTGCTTACAGCAGCTTATTGCGGTATTCCGACGGCTTCATATGTTCAATCTTCTCGAACTGGTTGACGAAATAATCCGCACTGCTGAAGCCGACCTTCTCCGCTACCTCGTAAATCCGGATATCCGGCGATTGACGCAGCAGCTTCTTCGCTTCATTGACCCGTATTTGCAGCAGGAAGTCATTAAAATAAATTCCGTACGTTTTCTTGAACAGCTGTCCCAGATACACCGGGTTGATATAAAAATGGGATGCAATGCTCTTCAAGCTGATGTTGCCCGCATAATTCGCTTCAATGTAGCTGCGGACCTTCTGAATGCCGCCTTTTACCTGCACCTTTCTCAGCTCCGCGATATAGTCCTTGCTCTCTTCGACAAAACCGGCGAACAATCCCTTCAGCTCGCCAAGCGACAGGCTTAAGTCATGCCAGCCGACAATCGGAGCCATGCTCGCGAGAGACCGTTCATCCCCCTCCATGCTGCGGATGGCCTTGGTTATGCCGAGCACGCACTGGTGAATGGTCATTTTTACCGCTTCAGGCGCATACCGCTTCAGGCGGAAATCCTGGAACAGCGCGTCGACCGCAAGCTTTACCTTCTCCGACTGCTGTTCCTCAATCTGCTCAATAAAACGGCCTAATTCGGCCGGGTCCATTCCTATGTAGTTCAGCGGCTCCGATTGCACCTGACCATAGATGACGATACGGCTGTCATCGTGGATATATTTGTGCAGCATGGCTTCCTTGGCCGTTATGTAGGATTGCCGGATATTCGCCAGCCGGTCAACGGGAGCGCCGGCATAAAGAAAAACACGTCCCCCGGCCTCGACAGACATCGTCTGCCGGAATCTTACGGCGAACTGCCTGATGTCCCCCTTGAACGGCACCAGTACGTGATCGGGCAGCAGGATGCCGATCCGGTTCCGGTGCTCATGCAGGTAAAGCGGCTGATCCCCTGCGGTCATATCCTGAAGCGCTCGCTGTACAAGCTCCTTGAAGCGGGCGGATGAGAGCTGTTCGCCAGCCTCCTTCCATATATGGTTGTCGTTCAGCTCGGCGAACAGGTAGTACAAGCGATCGGCCTTGCCAAGCATGAGGCGCTGCTCCCATTCGGCAATAAAGCTGTCATCCGCCTCTCCAAGAATGAGAGATTCGATCATGGCTCCGGACAACAGACGGTCATGGCGTACGCGCTCTTCCCGCAGCCTCCCGAGCCTGTCGTTCAATTTGCGCAGCGCACCGGAAAATTCATGCTCATCGATCGGCTTGACGATAAAATCATGAACGCCGTAACGCACGGCCTGCTGGGCATATTTGAAATCATCGTAGCCGCTGATGATGATGAAGACAGGGCTTGCTTCATTCTCCTCCACGATGCGCCGGATCAGCTCCATCCCATCCAGCACCGGCATGCGGATATCGGTAATAACGAGATCGGGCCGAAGCCGCCGGATAAGCTCAAGAGCATCCTCACCGTTGTCCGCTTCGTCCACGACCTGGAAGCCGCAAGCCTCCCAGTCAATCAGCTTCATCAAGCCTTTGCGGGTGAAAACCTCGTCATCCACCAGAATAACGCTGTACATGGATCAATCATTCCTTTCCGCTATTCTCTCTCATATAGTAACATCTACTCCGGTGCAGCGGACAATGAGGTCTCCATTTTATGAAATGATTGTAATCGAATATCCCTGCCGATTCCGGGCACGTCAAAAAGGAGCCCCGCTGGTCGAATGCGGGCTCCTGAAATTTGACGAAAGCTCCTTAATCGGCAATATTCCTGCCGGTCTGCGGCCTAGCTCTGCGCCTCGAGAAGTTTCCGTATCTTGTCCGTCGTCACTCCATCATGAAGGGGCACGTGAATCGAAATCTGAAGATCCCCGGCACCCATCGGCTGGAAGGAAATATGATCAAAGGCCAGCTTGCCGACGACCGGATGATTGATGATTTTATCGGCATCCGTGGTTTCCAGCACATCATGAAGCTGCCAAAATTCTCTGAACTCCGGACTGACGGCAGATAAAGCTGCGACCTGCTCGGACCACCAGGGATCATCGATAAAACGGGCATACTCCCTGCGGAACTGAGCCACCATACACCTCGCATGCTCTTCCCATTGTACCCCTTTGCGCTGCCGGAAATCCCCGGAAGTAAATGTAATCCACAGTAAATTCCGCTCCTGCCACGACAAGCCTTCCATATCGCCGTTTACTGCGCTAAAAGCCTTGTTCCATGCCATAATATTCATTCTGGAATCCATCGCGCAGCCGGGGGAAGTATGGAGATCCTCCAGAAAACGCTGAAGCACCGGAGTAACCTCCGTCTGCTGCCTCGGCTGCTCGGGCGGCGGCTGGCGATGCGCCAGAAAAAACATATGCTTGCGCTCAGCCGCATCCAGCTGGAGCACTTCCGCCAGACTTTCAAGCACCTCCGCCGAGACATTGATATGGCGTCCCTGCTCCAGGTAGGTATACCATTCCAGGCTGACTCCAGCCAGCATGGCCACTTCTCCGCGCCGCAGTCCCGGCGTGCGCCTGCGCCCGTCATCCGGCAGGCCAGCGCGCCCCGGCGTAATGCGTTCCCGCCGGTTGCGCAGAAAATCAGCCAGCTCGCTGTAGCGATCAAATTCCTTTGTAGCCATAATCTTGGTTCCTCCAATCCGTGATTCCATTCCCAAGGAGGGTGGTAGTACGGGTTCCAGTATAACCGGTCCTCTCCCTATACAATATTGCTCATTATACAATAGCCTATGACAAGCCGCATCATAAATCAAACCTTGGGAGGAAAAGATCTTATGAACATGAGCTCTAATACCATTCTTATTACAGGCGGCGCATCCGGCATCGGTTATGCGCTTGCGGAACGATTCATCCAGGCAGGCAATAAAGTCATCATCTGCGGAAGAAGAGCGGATAAACTGGCCGAAGCCAAAGCAGCTCTTCCCGAGCTTGTAACGTATACATTCGACGTATCCAGGGAAGAGGACCGCATTGCCCTGTTCAAACAGGTGACGCAGGAGCACCCCGAGACGAATATTCTCCTGAACAATGCCGGCATCATGCGCTACCAGGATTTCACCAAGCCGGAAGACTGGAAGGAAACAGTCTCCGAAATCGAAATTAATCTGGCGGCACCCGTTCATTTATCGCGATTGTTCACGGAGCATTTGATGAGGCAAAAAAATGCGTCGATCATGAACGTCACTTCCGGACTTGCTCATGTAGCATTGGCTCTGACTCCTGTATACAGCGCAACCAAGGCCGCTCTTCACTCCTTTACCTTGTCATTGAGACATCTATTGGCCGGCCACTCCATCCGCGTCATTGAAATTTCGCCGCCCCATACCAATACCGATCTGGGAATTCCCGGCGGAAATGCCGTAGGCATACCGGTGGAGCTGTTCGCCGACGAGACAATGAAGGCTCTTGCTCTGGATGAAGATGAGATTACGTACGGCTGGTCCCAGCTGACGGCTCAGGCTTCGCGTGCGGAACGCGACGAAATGTTCAAGCAGGTGAACGCCAAAGCTTCGGTTTAAGTCTCTCCCCGTGGAATTTTTACATCCGTTCTGGAAAGCTTTATTATAGAGATAAAGCTGCACGGCTGTTGCTCTCACTAAACAACGGCATGTGATACACGGGAGGAAAATGAAATGGATTTGGGACTAGGCGGAAAAGTAGCAATTGTTACTGGAGCAAGCGCAGGGATCGGTTTTGCCTGCTCCAGGGCATTATTCCAAGAGGGTGCTGCCGTTGTCATGGTTGCAAGGGATCCTGACCGCGCCAAGCAGGCGGTAGACGCGATTCTTTCAGGCCGCTCCAGGGAGGAAGCAGCCCGTATTATCACTGTAGCAGGCGATATGAATGAGCCGCAGACGGCTAAGCAGGCGGTTACCGCAGCGCTGGGAGTTAATGGCCGTATTGATATTTTGATCAATAATGCCGGTTCCGCCAAAGCGGGGTCTTTCTTCGAAATGCCTGAAGAAGCTTTTTTGGAGGCATGGAATTTAAAGCTGCTTGGTTACATCCGAATGGTCAAGGAAGCAGCGCCCCACATGATCAAACAGAGAGACGGGCGTATTGTTAACATTGTCGGCGGCGCAGGACGGACGCCAACCCCTGCATTCCTCGCGGGCAGTACCGCCAATGCGGCGCTGCTCAATTTTACAAGGGGCATTTCCAAGGAACTGGCGAAATCGAACGTCAGGATTAACGTCATTTCACCGGGCGCAACCAACACGGAACGTGCGGAAAAGCTCGCCCAACAGAACGCGGAGGCCAAAGGCATCACCGTCGATGCCCAGAAAGCGGAGATGAACGCCGCGATTCCGCTCGGGCACATGGTCGATCCGTCCGAAATTGCAGCGATGGCGCTGCTGCTTGTTTCCGATCATGTTCCTTCCATTACGGGCACGGAAATTGTCATCGACGGCGGACAGCAGCCGGGCGTTTGAACGGCCCTTCTGCCGACCGCATAATTGATGCACAATACCAGATAAAAAAGGCACATGGCAGAGAAATCACGCCATGTGCCTTTTGCGCGCAATATTCACCGCCGTCTTGGTGGCGCCGCCATCCAATCCGGCAACATATCTCATTCCATGATCACGTCCTTGTTATCTTGACCTGTAATACTCACTCGACCGCAGGGGCAATGGAGCCCATCCCCCATCAATAAAGATGATAGTTCCGTTTGAGATTTGCAAAGTCACGGCTTTCCGCATGGAACTGCTCCAGCATAAACGCCAGATCTGCTGAATCGCCACGGTACAAATTATCCCCGCACAGCAAATCAATAAAAGGTCTGGCGTTCTCCCTTATTGGCGGCAGGAATGAAAATGGTTCATAAAACCTCCTGATTGTATACATAAGAGTAACTCCCGTTTTTACAGCCTGGATGGTACGGGCATCTGTTACATGAAGCTGTACACCGCCGCAGAGCTCGTCTTTATATTTGGAAGCCGTTGGTTTGAAGTAAACAGGTCGGAAAAGCACGCCGGGCAGCTTCATCCGGTTCATTTCATCCGCCAGCTGCAGCGCATTGATGAACGGTGCTCCTATGATTTCAAAAGGAAACGTGGTTCCTCTTCCTTCAGAAATATTGGTGCCCTCAAATAAGCAGGTGCCGGAATACAGCAATGCCGTCTCAAAGCGCGGAATTCCCATGGAGGGCTGCACCCAGATACGGCCCGTGTCAGGGAATTGCATCCTCCGGTCCCAGCCGTCGCATCGCACGATAGTCAGCTTGCCGTTCCAGTTCATCTGATCATTGGCCATTGAAGCTACCTCGCCAGGGGTCAAGCCATAGCGCACACAGAGAGGGTAATTGCCCACGAACGATTGATAGCCTGGCTTCAGAATATTCCCTTCCACCGTCACGCCATCGAGCGGATTGATCCGGTCGAGAACGACAAATTCCTTGCCGTTTTTTGCACAATCCTCCAAAGCGTAAAGCATGGTGTAGATAAAGGTATAATACCGTACTCCCACATCCTGAATATCGTAAACGACCATATCTACTCTCTCCAGCATCTCCTGAGTCAGCCGCTTGGAATCCTTCCGGTACAAGCTGTATACGGGCACGCCAGTAACCGGATCCTGATAGGTATCTACCATAGCCCCGGCTTCTTGGTCGCCGCGAACACCATGTTCTGGCGAGAACAGGGCGGCCAGGTTGAAATTCTCATGCAGAATCTGAATGGTAGCTGCAAAATCATTGTTCAATCCTGTAGGACCCGTAATCAGTCCCAACCGTTTGCCTTTGAATACATGGGCATATTGCGTTATACAGTCAATACCATTTCGGATCATAGCTGCCCCTTAAGGACACGCATACTTTCCTCCGGAATCGTGAAGGTCTCCGCATACTCGTTTCGGGATTCGATGCCGCGGACTCTGGACAAATGCTTATAATATTCCAAATAAGGGAAGGATTTGCTTCCGGTCACAAACCAGTGCCGTGACACGGCCTTAATCCACAAATCATAAGCTTCTTGAGAGAAATCCACATATACATAAGGTACAAAGCCGACTGCGTCCTCCCAGTTCTCCGCATAATACAGCCTGGAGGCAAAGAAAGCGGGATTCTCCCGTTCCAGAGGGGCAAGAGCCGCATAGAAGCGCGCGTCGTTGACAATAAGATGAGTCGTCATATGATCCTTGTGCATGCTGTTCTTGAAGTGAGTGATAATAACATTGGGCCGCACTTCACGAATCACATCACATACTCGCAGACGCATCTCCTCGTTATCCTGCAGCTCTCCATCGGGTATCTCGAATACGATGGATTCACCGCCCAGCATCTCTGCGAAAGCTGCGGCTTCCCTGACCTTCTGCTCGCGGTACTCCCCCACATCTCTGCCTGCCGGAACTCCGCGTTCACCCGCTGTCAGCGCTAAAGTTACAATCCTGTCGCCGCTCAGCGCATGGCTTGCCAGGACGCCTCCAGCAGTCAGCTCCATATCGCCCACGTGACCGCCGACCGCCAATATCGTTAATTGTTGTTCACTCATAATCAGAGCTCCCTTCTCATCACAGCAAAGTGTTTGACCGTCCGAAAGCCAGCCTTCTCGTAAATCCGGATGGCCGGATTGGTGCTGCCCGTATACAATGACATATACGTAGCTTGGATACGTTGAAATGCTTCACATAATTTAAAGAAAAGGATACTCCCCAGTCCGTGTCCCTCATGCTCAGGATGTACTCCGATTCCGGTAAAATAGCTTCTGCCGTTGTTCTGGCGTATGACTGGACCGGCGAAGCCGACTGCTTTCCCTTCATATACGGCGAATAGAACAGGCACGCTGTCGGCGGCACATTGTGCTATTTCCCTCTTCCACAATGGATTATTGAATCCGTCCAGCATTTCCTCCACACCGCTGATCTCCTCTGATTTAAACAGTTCCACCCTGTAACCGTCCATGCCCGCTGCTGCTTCTTTGGCTTTCATATCATCAGGAACAGTGAAACCGGCAAGATTCAGATACATCGCACATTCTCTGGCACGTTCTGCATAACCCTGACTGAGCAGAAAGCGATAAAGCGCACTGTTTACCGGTACGCCGGGTGCGTTGTTATGCTCATGATGCGGGGTGTCCGGTATATACCAAGGCAATCGCATGGGATTAAAAAACATGAGCTCTGACTGCTGTTTACCCAAATACTTAAAACGGTTCTCCAAGGCCTCTAACATCATCGCGTACGTTTCATTGGTTCTACAATCGCTGGATAATACTATACAGGTTATATAGCCAGCAGCATGTCCCAAGGGCAAGTCATCGCCCGTACATCCACAGGCAAAGCCTTTAACCTGATCAGATTCCAGTAAAATAAATGTCGTTTCTTCATCAAAGTAGGGGCTGGACAAAAAAATGTCTGTGAAGCTTATTTCGGTAAGCTCCTTATATCCGTCTTTCACAGCTTCCTTGTTCCACAAAGATATAACCCCTTGAGTATAATGGCTGTCCCAAGACACAATCATGAAGCTATGCCTCCATTCAGGAAGGAATTTAATAAGAGATTTTCCCCAGAATCACTGCTCGCTGGGCTCCCGTGACGACAGGAAGATTGTTAGGCTGCGCAGCCATTGTATAATCGGCAAGCAAGGCGAAAGCAATCGCCTCCTTGGCATCGCTGTGATATCCAGCCTCTTCTTGAGTAACCACCTGCACATTCATAGACTCGAGCTCATGCTTTAGAAATTTCATCAGCACCGGATTATAGCTTCCTCCTCCACCCACGATCATCATATCTGCTGGGTGGCGGTGGCGGATAAAACGGGAGTAAGCCTCTCCAATCGACCACGCAGTGAGCATGGTGACGGTAGCGACGATATCATCTGAAGATAGACTGTTCTCTTGTTGATAGCGAATCAGCCCATCGATATAAGATGTGCCAAAGCGTTCTCTGCCCGTTGATTTGGGCAAAGGAAGGCTGTAATAGGCCTCTTGCTGCAGCATACGAAGAAGATCGCTGTTTATGTCGCCCCTATGAGCTATGGCCCCTCCGGTATCCATCGTTTTTTCTCCGGGATATAAACGCGCCACCACACCATCGATCAGCATGTTCCCCGGACCCGTATCAAACGCAAAAACCTGATCCGGGGTGCCGCCTGCCGGAATCACGGTAATATTGCCGATGCCGCCAATATTCTGCAGCAGCAGGGTCCGATTGTCCTCCCGGTACAGCAGATATTCCGTAAACGGAACCAGCGGTGCCCCTTGCCCGCCGACAGCCATATCAGCCACGCGGAAATCCGATACGCAGGGAATTCCGGTTCGGGCAGATATAACCGCACCTTCTCCAATCTGCACCGTGTAATGAAGATTGTAACCATCCACATCATGCGCTTCAGGTGCATGATAAATCGTTTGCCCGTGGGAACCGATGACCGCAATGTCTTTGGACTCGAGACCGGCTGCCGCTATGACAGACAGGGCAGACTCCGCAAACAGCTCGCCTAACCATATATTCATGCGTCCGACTCTGTCTATTGCCGCCTCCTTCGGATCAAACAAGGCAAAAATCTCTTTCCTGACTTTTGCCGGATAGGGCTTATTCTCAAATGCGATCAGGCGGACATGAGGCTGCCCGCCGGGAACACCGTTAATCTCAATCACGGCGGCATCGATACCATCCACAGAAGTACCGGACATCAAACCCACGGCATAGCGACGGTCATAAGCAGGCAATGACAAGCTGGCCATTTAACCTTTCACCGCCCCTACGGTAACGCCCTCCAAAAAATACTTTTGCAGGCTGAAAAACAGAATAAACATAGGAAGGGCGGATATCGTGGCGCCTGCCATCATCGGAGCGAAATAAGTTGTATTGGCGAAGCGGAAATTTTTCAAACCAACCTGGATGGTTTGCATATCCATTGTATTGGTAACAAGAAACGGCCAGAAGAAGGAGTTCCAATTATCCATGAACGTGAGGATTGCCATGACGGCCATGACGGTTTTGGATAAAGGCAGGATAATTCTGAGATAGATTTGCAGCTGGCTGCAGCCTTCTATTTTGGCGCTTTCTATAATCTCTTTGGGGATGGTGGTCATAAATTGTTTGGCAAGAAAAATATTATATACCGTAACCAGACCTGGCAGAATCAAGGCGCTGTAGGTATTCTGAATGCTGAATACATTGACGATCAGGATATACAAGGGTACCTGTGTCACTTGATAAGGAATCATCATGGAGCATAGCAGCAAAGCAAAGAGCCACGCTCTGCCTTTAAATTTAATTTTCGAGAATGCATAACCTGCCATACTTGCAAAAAATACATTGGAAATGGTGACGCTCCCCGCCACGATCAAGGAGTTCAAAAGCCATCTGACGGAATATTCGCTGTAATCGAAGAAAAACTTGTAGGAATCAAATGATATCTTGGTAGGAAAGAGGGAATAACTCATCGCACCTGCTTCAACGGGATCCCCCAAGGATGAAATGATCATAAAATAAATGGGGAATAACGTTGCCAAGGCAAAGATTAGAAGCAAAATGATGATCGCCGTATTTCTGATATATCTGATCTTATTGTTCTCTGAATGGTTGCTAAAGAGCGCCATCTATGATCCTCCTTCCCCCTAATATTCCACTTCTTTGCCAAGGAATTTGAATTGGACCAATGCTATTCCCGCGATGAGAAGCGCCAGGATCAAGGATTGCGCAGCCGCTTCGCCGAACTCGAAGTACTTGAATGCATTATTGAATATGAGCAATCCGACCATCGTAGTTGCATTATCGGGACCTCCGCCTGTCATCAAATAAGCGTTCTGAAACACCTGGAACGAACCGATAACACCGGTGACCAAGAGAAATAAGGTCGTTGGCTTCAGGCAAGGAATGACGATATACCAAAGCTTTTGCAGGAAAGACGCCCCATCGAGCTCGGCCGCTTCATAGTAGCTCCCGTCTATGCCCAGCAAGGCTGCCAAATAGATGATAATACTCGCACCATGACTGGATAGCCATGCCATAAACACCAAAGAGAACATGGATGTTGAGCTCGATCCCAGCCAATTCTGGTTGCCGATCCCAACCGAGCTAATCAATTGATTAAAAATACCTGACGGCATCGGATCAAAAATCCACAGCCATACAACCGATAAGGCAACACCTGAAGCAACTGCCGGAAGATAATAGACGGCCTTAAAGGTCGTCTGCATCCATTTCTTCAATGGAATAATCAGGATCGCCACGGCAAAGGACAGGAACAGGGCCACAGGCACGGTTAGAATCGTATACACAACGGTATTTTTGATGGATTTCCAGAATAAGGAATTCTGTATCGTATGAGCATAATTATCGAATCCAACAAAGGTGGATCCCAGCGGTTTATATTCCTGAAAGCTGATCACGAAGGCACTGGCAACCGGATAGGCCGTAAACATTGCAAATATGACTAAAGCTACGGCGATAAATGCATATCCCCAAGCTCCGTCTCCTTTTATTTTTCGCTTTTTTATGAATTTTCTTGAGTGAATCATACAGCTGCACCTCATTTCAGATATCCGGCTCGCTCAACCGGATAGCCGCATGCGGATGCACACGACTATCTGGTTGATTCCTTATTCCTGCACCACGCCGTCTTCGCCAAAGGCGTCGATTGCAGCGGTTTTTACCGCTTCATACATGGCTTCAGGCGTAATTTCACCAGCCAGCAGCGCCTGTAATTTAGGAATAATCACTTCATCTTCAATTTTGATGGCTTCGGCACCCAATTCAACAGGGATATCAGGACGGGCAGGCGTTGCATGCGAGAGCAGGGTTTCGACGGCTGCCACATTGTCGGGATTCCTGTTGATCGTCATGCTTTCAGCGGCTTTTCTCCCGCTTTCCGTAATATGCGCAACGAAAAGGTCATTATTGGTCGTTGCCGCAACATTGCCGCTTGCCAGGTAATAGGCTGCTTTTACGACATTGGCTTTGTGCTCGGCCGTCGGTTCCTTTTTGCCGCGGAAAGCGACATAACCATCTACCGCAACGCTGGACTGCGGTTCATTCCCCAGAAATGTAGGTACGGGCAGTACGATATAATCGACCGCTATACTTCCTTTTACGGCGCTGCCGTCGTTGGCTTCCAGCTTCTCGTTATTTTGGTTGGCGGAGTTCTCGAAGGTGGCCAGTCCCTTGCCCGTGATCATCGTCTGACCGGTCAGAAACATGTTCCAGCGTTTGCCCGCGTCGACGGAGCTGAGCTCTTTAGGCATCGAGCCGTCGTCAATAAGGGCCCGGACTGCTTTCAACACTTCCAGATAATTTTTATTGGTATAAGCGTATTTCAGATCTGTGGTGAATGCGGACGGCATGCCTGCATTTTTGATCAATACATTCAAATAGTCTTTGGATGTAACGCCAGCGGTTGCGAACACAAATCCGTAGCGGCTCGTTTGGTCTCCGTCCTTAACAACGCCTTTTTTAATCGCTTCGCGGAATTGCTCGTAGGTCCAACCGTTTTTTTGAACATCTTTCCAGTCGATTCCTGCCTCTTCCATGAACTTCTTGTTTCCTCCCAAGGCGTGAGCCTCCATATACGCCGGGAAGCCATACAGACCACTGCCGTTTTTCATGTATTCCAGCGGAGTTTTATCGTAATCTGCGACCATTTCCGGTGTTGCCGTATCAGTGATGTCCATAAGCATTCCCTGCTGCACATACTTGGAAATCCCGTCCGAGCCGATGAACGCCAGATCAGGAGGGCTGCCCGCATTGACCTGCGTATCGAGCTTCTGTGTCATATCTTCCCAGCTGGCAGGCTCTATTTTCAAGGTGAGATTAGGATATAATTCATTGAACCCCTTCTCCATTTGAGCAAAATTATCTTGAAAATTTGCGGAAACCGGCGGCAGCAGCGCCGTAATGGTGTCTTTCGCCTCTGTGCTTCCTGCGCTTGAAGTGTTGCCAGGGCTGGAAGCATTGCCATTATTGGAATTCGCATTATTGGATGAACATGCTGCAAGTGTGGTCAAAGACAGACTCAAAGCTAATACGGATGTCAGAAGTCGCATTTTACTTTTCACAGAATATTGCCCCCTAGGAATCGGATTTTATAATTGTGGATTAAACAACTCGACTGGAATTGCGTATGGCTGCTTTCAGGTTTCCGCCAGATAGATCCAGTGCCCGCTTGGCATCCTCTAGCTCCAGGCTCGTTTTTATCATCATGATGGCAAGCTTGCAGCTCATTGAAGCCTTTTCCAGATATTTGGCTGCTGTTCCGGCGTCCGCGCCTGTTGCTGTCTGAATAATGCGGATAGAGCGGTCATTCAGCTTGTTGTTGCTTGCCTTCAAGTCGACCATAAGATTGTTATACGTCTTGCCCAGCTTCACCATCGAACAGGTTGTGAGCATGTTGAGAACCAGCTTCTGAGCAGTTCCCGCCTTCAGCCTTGTAGAGCCCGCAATTGCTTCAGGCCCGACAACAGGCGCAATACATACATCGCAGACATCCTCTATTCTGGAGTTTTTGTTGTTCACTACCCCTATAGTTGCGGCACCAAGCTCTCTTGCCTTCTTCAAAGCGGCAATGACGAAATTTGCGCTCCCGCTCGCAGAAATGCCAATAACCGCGTCTTTATTCGTGACGCCGCAGCGCTCAATTAAAACGATCCCCTCCTCTGCATTGTCCTCAAATCCTTCAACAGCCAATCTCAAAGCAAGATCCCCTCCGGCAATATGTCCCTGCACCAGCAGAGGATCAACGCCAAAGGTGGGCGGGCATTCAGACGCGTCGAGCACACCTAATCTGCCTGATGTTCCGGCCCCTATATAAAACATTCTGCCACCATTTCCAAGCAGATGATGCAGAATATCAACCGCTTTCATGATTTGCGGAATTTCCGCAGCGACCGCTGCAGGAACCTTCGCATCCTCTTGATTCAGGAGCCGCAGTATTTGTTCTGTCGTGCTATCATCGATCATCAGCGTATCCTGGTTAATCTCCTCCGTTGTCAGTCCCGCGAGATATTCATTCATAGCCAATTCATTCTCCTGCCTCAGGTTATTGTAATGTCAATTTAGCTGACACGTATTCCATTTCTTAAGCTTATATTAAGGGGATGCCGGGATTCCGTCAATAGATTCTGAAATTAAATTTTATTTTAGAATTAATTTTTGTTTTTTAAATTCTTATTTGCGACAAAAAAAGACACTAGCTCTAAATCACTAATGTCAGTAACGTCCATCTTATTTCTTCTGCTTGCTTGCCAGGATGTTATGGGTCTTGGTCAGGTATTTTTTCACATTCTGGTATTCCGCACTCGCTACCCCCGCAAAAAGGATATCAATAATGGTAAGCATAGCGATTCTTGACCCCATAGCCCCGCTTCTTATGGTTAATTCCGGAGTTGAGATGCTGAGCACAATATCTGACTTTCCCGCTAATTCACTTTTGTTATATTTGGTAATGGCAATAATATTGGCTCCATTCCTCTTGGCAATTTCCAGCGAGTCGAGTATCTCTATCGTAGCGCCGGAATTCGAGATAAAGATGGCTACATCGCCCTTTCCTAGGAGGGTTGCGGCAGTGAGCTGGCTATGGCCATCGGTATAGGCGTGACACATCTTGTTGATCCGGGAAAACTTCTGTTCCCCATCCTGACAGGCCAGACCGGAGGCTCCAACACCGAAGAAAACAATCCGATTGCTGGCACGGAGCGCTTTGACAGCACGGGCTACCTCATTCCGGTCGATGATGCTGAGCGTGTCTTCAATGGATCTGACATTGTTGTGAGAAATATTGGAGATGATGATGGACAGGTCGTCTCCTGGCTGGATATCGGTGTACTGATCCTTCTGTTCCTCGTCCATGGAGCCCAGTGATGCAGAGATGCTTACGATAAAACTGCGGTAACCGTTATAACCCATCGTTTTGCAGAAACGAAGAACGGAGGCATCGCTGGTTTTACTCAGTTTAGCAAGACCCTTGATGGAAAGATGGGGAATTTCCTCCAAATTGGTCAAAATGCTCTCAGCTACCATTCTCTCGACTGGCGTCAAGCTATCCTTCTTGTCCCTGATCTTAATCAGAATATTATCATTAATCGCCATTTAA
This sequence comes from Paenibacillus sp. JT22N12, assembly GCF_056269365.1. Classification (NCBI taxonomy): domain Bacteria; kingdom Bacillati; phylum Bacillota; class Bacilli; order Caryophanales; family Paenibacillaceae; genus Paenibacillus; species Paenibacillus sp. JT22N12. The sequence goes on from NZ_JBWDNU010000013.1 coordinate 168,485, forward strand.
TTTTTTCCCACTCACCTTAAAATTCTACGAACCGGGCTTCACAAAATTCAACTTTATATTAAGTGTATTTACGCCAAAACACAAGATAAAGCAAATAAATATTCGGGAAACGTTTCACGTGTCTTGCATATTTATTTCATAAATATAAATCATAATGAAAATTATTTCTGTTTATAATCATTCAGATCTATTCATAGCTCAGAGTGAAAACTGGAGAGCGATATCTAGTATTCTATAAAACCAACTGATGACCCGTTACGAGTGCTAGTTTTCATTCATATGATACTAAATAACGTAAAGAGGAGGTAAATGTATATGCCATTAGGAAAGAAATCCAAAAAAAATGCTGCAGGCAGCCAAACTGGCGGCAGCAAGACGGCCGGCGATCAAACCGGGGGCAGCAAGACAGCGGGCAACCGGACAGCGGGCAGCACGTCAGGCGGCAGCAAGACGGCCGGCAGCCGGACGGCGGGCAGTAAGTCGGGCGGCAACAAGACAGCGGGCAACCGGACAGCGGGCGGCAAGTCGGGCGGCAACAAGACAGCGGGCAACCGGACAGCGGGCGGCAAGTCGGGCGGCAACAAGACAGCGGGCAACCGGACAGCGGGCGGCAAGTCGGGCGGCAACCGGACAACTGGCGATGATATCGAATAAGATCATACACATTTTGCGGTTATACGGTTCATAGATGACTTCTGGTTTCATCAGAGGTCATTTTTTTAATCAACAAAAGCTCCTGGAAAGCGCAAATGACCCATCCAAAGGTCACTTCTGCAAAGTGTCCTTATTGCGGGTCACAGGTTGTAAACGGGTATCCGTCTATTCATTTTTCCCTTGCTTCATAAGGTATGCGCAGCGTTGGATGTTCAGATATTCCTGTTCAATGCTGATATCGTACCACTTCTCCGTGAACACGTAACCAAGCATCCTCCTGGATCGGCACATTGCGTTTAATGCTTCAGTCAGCTGGATTTCTCCCCCGTTAGCTTCGATTTGTTCGAGATAAGGAAATATTTCCGGCGTCAGTACATATCTCCCCATAACGGCAAGCTTGGATGGCGGATTGATTTTAGGCTTTTCGATGATGGATTGAAGATGGCAGACCTGAGATTCCAGACTCGTTCCGGAGACGACTCCATAGTTTTGAAGCAGCTCCTCCGGTACCGCTTGCAGTCCGATCACCGGACATTTGTATTGCTCGTACACATGAATCAATGCCTGTAACGGTGAGGTCTGAGCCAGGCTGACTTGATCCGGAAGCAGAATGGCAAACGGGTCATCTCCTGCGAACGCCTTGCCGATCTGAATGGCATGTCCCAGTCCGAGCGCATCCGGCTGTCGGGCATATTGAATGTACACCTTGGCCGGGCCAACCTTTTCAATCATATGTTCCTTGTGATGCTTGGATAAATGCGACTCCAGCTCAATCGAGCGGTCAAAGTAGTCCATTATATCCGTTTTATTGCGGGAGAGAATGATTAGAATTTCCTGTATCCCCGCGTTTATGGCTTCCGATACGATATAATCGATCGCCGGCCGGCCGCTGATCGGGAACATTTCCTTTGGAACCGCTTTGGTTATCGGCAGATTTCGAGTCCCATAGCCGGCAGCGGGAATGATTGCTTTCAACACCATGAAAATCACCTCTTCCATTCAAATATTTTATTATTGTTAATTATCAGTATATAAAGAATTTTCTATTTGAAGCTTGTCCTCTATCAAAATCAGGCATCTGTATACACCCATTTTATAGAGTACTTATTCAGGGCCCAATTTCATCCTGTTTGGATCATTGGCCGTGACGATTGTTGGACAACCGCTAATATAATAGATTAGTAGATTTGAAAGAGGGAATTCCTATATGAATATTTGTGTTGTTGGAGCGGGATATGTCGGCCTCACGACGGCTGCTGTATTAGCCGATATCGGACATATTGTCTATTGCACGGATCGCGACACCGCCAAGATAAGCAGCCTGAAGGAAGGAATCGTACCGATCTATGAACCCGGACTTACCGAAATGATCGCGAAGAATCAGGCGGAAGCAAGACTGTTTTTCGCTGCGAACGTAAAACGGCATATGATGAACTGCCCGGTCGTTGTCGTTGCAGTCGGAACGCCTTCCGCCAAAAACGGCAGTGCGGATATGAAGTATATCCTTAGTGTCGTTCAAGACCTCTCGCTTGTTATTCGTTCTCCTAAAACCATCATTATAAAAAGCACCGTTCCCCCTGGAACTGCGGACCGGATTGATGCTCTGCTTCAAGAATACGGGGTAAGCCAAGCGCTTTACGAGCTTGTGTCCAATCCCGAATTTCTGCGGGAAGGAAGCGCAATTGAGGATACGGTGCATCCCGACCGAATCGTCATCGGAGCAGCCAATGAAGAAGCCGCGCTTATAGTGAAGGATCTGTACCAGGCTATTGAAACCAGATTTCTATTGACTCAACGTATTGAAGCGGAATTGATTAAATATGCGTCCAACGCTTTTTTGGCTACCAAAATTTCCTTTATCAATGAAATATCGCGTATTTGCGAGGCTTATCACGCCGATATCACGGAGGTTGCCCAAGGGATCGGGATGGACAATCGGATCGGGCCCAAATTTCTGCAGGCGGGGTTAGGTTATGGAGGCTCCTGCTTCCCGAAGGACGTCAATGCATTGAATTATGCCGCTTCCACTAAACAGGTGAAAATGGAGCTGCTTCAGGCCGTTAAAAAAATTAACCGCTCACAACTGGGGGTTTATCTGAATAAACTGAACCACAAGCTGGGCGAAAAGAGAGAGAACATCCGGATCGCAGTCTGGGGAGCAACGTTCAAGGAGAATACCGATGATACCCGCTATTCTCAGGCAATAGCCTTTATGAAGCTGCCGACGAAACAAGGATACCAGGTTTATGCTTACGATCCGCTGGTATCTCCTCCTATCCCGCACGTCGTTTGGTGTTCCGATAAATATGAGGCCGTAAAGGAGGCAGATGCGCTTGTCATTGCGACAGGCTGGCCGGAATTTATGGAAGCCGACTTTCACCGCGTCAAGCTGCTGATGAAACGAAATCTTCTGTTAGATGGACGAAACTGTCTGGACAAAAAAACAATGGAAGCGCATGGGTTTGAATGCTTGGGAATTGGAAGACCATGAAAATCATGGTGACGGGTGCCGCGGGATTTATCGGTTCGCATCTTTGTGAATTTTTACTGAATAGCGGGAAGCACGAAGTCATTGGAATCGATGCCTTTGTTCGCGATGAGTTGAAAATAATAGGAACCAAGAACATCGAGATGTTTCATTCCCACCCAAAGTTCACCTTGGTTACGTCAGAATTGCTGCATACCGATTGGGATGGACTGCTGCAAGGCGTTGATGTCGTTTTTCACCTGGCGGGGATACCCGGTGTCCGGTCCAGCTGGGGGAATGATTTCCGGAATTACGTAGAAACAAACATACTCGCAACCCAGCAGCTGCTCGAAGCATGCCGCGGCAAGGCAATCAAGAAATTCATCTTTGCTTCCACTTCTTCCGTTTATGGAGAACGGACAGGAAGGGTGCCGGAGGACACAAGCACGACCCCGCTCTCTCCTTATGGTGTGAGCAAGCTTACGGGTGAACAATTATGCCGTGTTTATTGGAAGAACGATGGCGTTCCCATCGTTATTCTGCGTTTTTTCACCGTATATGGCCCTCGTCAACGATCGGATATGGCCTTTCATCGGTTTATGAAGCAAATGATTAAAAACGAACCGATTACGCTGATTGGAGACGGCACGCAGTCAAGAGATTTTACGTATATCAGCGATTGCGTTGAAGCGACGGCTGCAGTCGCGGACCAGCCCTCAGTGGTAGGTGAAACCATTAATATTGGAGGAAAAGAACGCTCCTCCATTCTGAATGTGATTCGCATACTGGAGAATTTGACGGGAAAACACGCGAATATCGTGAACGCAGGCGCCATGCGGGGAGAGCCGATGCATACATGGGCAGATATTACCAAAGCGTCCCGGCTCTTGAACTACGAACCGAAAGTAAGCTTAACAGAAGGCTTGGCCGAAGAACTGGCCTACTTTACAAAATACTATTCATAACGGGAGGCTGTCTTTGGAATGAGACTGGCATTCGTATGTACGGAGAAACTTCCTGCTCCCGCTGTAAAAGGCGGCGCCATCCAGATGATGATGGACGGGGTTTCTCCCATTCTTGCCCGCGAGCATCAATTAACCATTTATTCAGTGACGGATGAGCTCCTGCCGGATCTGGAGACTCGCGGCAGCGTTAACTATATAAGATTTCCAAGGGAACACTATGTAACGGAAGTGGCCCGTTCGCTAAAAGAAAACGCTTATGACGTCGTTCATGTTTTTAACCGGCCGGTCAACGTCATTCCGTTCAAGAAGGCCTCTCCCTCCACCCGCTTTGTCCTGAGTCTTCATAATGAAATGTTTGCCGAGAACAAAATTTCGGATTCGGATGCAAAGCTATGTGTACAGTATGTCCATAAAATAACGACCGTCAGCAACTACATTAAGAAGACCATAACGGACCGGGTTCCCGAAGCGAAAGATAAAGTCGAAGCGATCTATTCCGGGTTTGATCCCAATCGCTATTTTCCCATATGGACGGCACGGGGGAACAGCACGCGCGAGCAGCTTCGCACCCGTTACGGGGTCAATAATAAGAAAGTTATCCTGTTTGTAGGGCGGCTGAGCGTAAAAAAAGGCCCGCATCTGCTCATTCAGGCAATGGAACGTGTCCTGGCGCAGCATCCGGATGCCGTTCTGGTCATTGTGGGCGGCAAGTGGTTCAGCGACAATACTGTGGATGACTACGGGAAATCGCTGTTGAAGCTGGCCGAACCGTATAAGAATCAGGTCATATTCACCCAGTTCGTTCCGGCTGACGAGATTCAAAATTACTTCTCGATGGCCGACGTATTCGTGTGCAGCTCGCAGTGGCAGGAGCCTCTTGCGCGCGTACATTACGAAGCGATGGCTGCAGGCGTTCCCGTCATTACGACCAATCGCGGCGGTAATGCTGAAGTTATTACGCATAAGGACAACGGCTACATCGTCCGTGACTATACGAGCGCGAATTCATTTGCCAATGCCATCAACTATATGCTCACCAATAAAGAAGAGGCATCGGCAATGGCTGTACGGGGGAGGCAGCTGGTAGACAGCAAATTCACGTTCGGACATGTGTCGGACCGGCTGAACAAGATTTATATGGGGGCCTATTCCAGCAGTCCCACTCCATTGTCCAGTGTATCCGTATCCAAGAGAAAATCGGCCCGTCCGCTTCGTTCACGCAAGAACAGGAATAGCGCTGCAGGTCTTAAAAGAATATCTTACAGAGGCAGGTAGGATTCATGCAGGCGAATATTAATGAAATTATGTTCCAGTATCCTCTACGTGTGAAAAGCGTCAAACTGATCTCGGACAAAGGCAAAAAAGCGACATGGAGCGTAGTCACTAACGCAGGTACAAAAATATTAAAAAAATCGCCCGCAACCCAAAAGAGACTGCTGTTTCTGGTTCAAGCGATCAGACATATGCAAAAAAACGGGGCTCCCATCCCGGCAATGGTGGAGACCCGGTCAGGAAAAGATTATGCCGAGGACAGCAGCGGCAACTGCTATGTCTTATCGGACGCTGTGCAGGGCTCTTCCCCAACCTATGGAACAGAGGATCTGCTGGCCATCATGAAGGAGCTCGGCAGATTTCATATGGCTTCAAGAGGATTCGCCTCGAATTACACGACCAACGAAAGAGTTCATCTGGGCGGCTGGGCGCAAAGCTATGAGCGGTATATCGAGCGGTTGGAGGGCTTTAAGGGAATGGCGAAAAGCAGCAGCGAATTTCAAAAGCTGTACCTGCTCCATGCCGACAATTTCATCAACCAGGGAAAAGAAGCCCTGAAGTGGATTAGAAGCAGCTATTACACCAATTGGGTCAACAAGGTCGCTGCGCAAAAAAATCTGTGCCATCAGGATTTTGCGGCAGCTAACTTGATCAAGACGGGTAAAGGCCTGGCTGTAATCGACATGGATTCGCTGACTTATGATTTGCCAGCCCGGGATCTTCGTAAAATCTTCAATAAAGTCATGAAAAAGCATGGATGGAGCACAGCGAAAGCGACTGCGATGCTCAGAGCCTACCGCGAGGTCCATCCTCTGAGCGATGAGGAATGCCAGATTGTTTATGCCGACCTGTTGTTCCCCCATTTATTCTATGGAATTGCGAGCAAAGTCTTTAATAAACGTTCTGAGTGGAATCCTTCCGTTGAAGTGCAGAAGCTGAAATCGTTCATCGCGGCAGAAAGCGACCGTCAGAAGATGCTGTCCTCATGGCCGGCAATCGTCAGACAATCCTGAATCCGTTATGTTTCATTAGTCCTGCCCGGCCGACAGCAGCATGGCCGGTACATAGCTCAAGGAGAAATATTTCATTTTCGTATCGGCTTGAATAATGTTTTCAAAGCATTTCGTGCAAGATCTCCGTCCGGCCAACTGCCCAGTTTTCTGAAATCGGTGTTGTCCGTAATTTGGTCAATGCCGCCGATCAGACGAGCCTGGGCCAGTTGTTGAAGTTCCGAATCCACAATTTGCCCCGCAATGAGGCCGGCAACTCTTTCCCCCTTCATAACCTTGAAGGGACGGTCATAGAACGTTGAGGCGTCAGCCGGAATATTTTCGGTAATCCCCAATCCGTTGTGCATTTCCGATAAACAGCTGTATGCCTCATTTAATGCAAGCTCGCGTTCTCTCCAGTCGGCTGTCGTCTGAGCCGTTAACAGGCAGGGCAGGAGCTGATCCGAGCATTTCAAACGTCTGAATGCCGTTCCGAACCATTTCGGATATGGCGCATATTGGCCTTCCATCAAGAAACACAGATTCATAATGTCCCGAACGACGCGAGAACCGATGACCGCTGAGCCCAGTTCGTCGCCAACAAAACCGGAACGGTGCATCAGATGCTCCTCCTGCCCGATCCGCTGCCAGCCGGACGCCATCAGGTATAACCAAATATCGCGTGGATAGAAATCAAATGTATGGCGCAGCGCTGACAGCTGACCGTCATCATCCCGAAAAACCTCCCCGCGGGTTATCTCCAGAAGATTCTGGGAGGGGAAGGTCAGCCAATCAACCAGCTCCAACGATCGGGTAATGTCTGTGGCAAGATGGCCCCTGATGAAATTTGGCACCGTAGTGATTACAGTCATCTTGATATCAATGGGAAAACCGTAGAAGCTTGGCGGGACTCTCTGATCAAGCAAAGCCCGGATAGTCTCGCGAAGCGCAAGATCACGTTCATGCAGAAAAAGACAGACGCGTGGTCCCCAGTCATGGTCCCTCGACATTTCCGTGTCAAACCCCAGTACTTCGCTTCCCGGGCCGATCAGCGCAGCCGAATAGGATACAGGCGATAATGTATCCATCACAGGCTCCACGATTTCAACATAAAATCGGCGGCATAATTCAATGCCTAACATAAACGAGTCTCCTTTCTCTACAAAAAATGGCTGCCGAAGCAGCTGTTTTTGTTATTTTCAGAAAAATTCATACGGGCCTTCATCAACATATTCGTACTTCCGCTCACTTCCGGGGCGTTTGCCGCAGCCTTCATTTTACATGATCCCAGGCAATTGGAAAAGCCTGCATACTCTGCTGTCAAGTTGATTTTCTCCGGCCGATAAACGCCAGCGAGAGCAAGATGCCGCCAAGCATAACCGCGGCTGTAACCATAAGCGAGATATGCATACCGCCTGCAAAGGATTCGCTGCCGCTCAAAATTGAACCGAGAATGGCAACGCCCAGCGTCGCCCCAAGCTGCCGGCTTGAGTTCAGAGCGCCTGATGCGGCGCCGGTCATTTCTTTTGGCACGGAAGAGATGACAGCCGCCATCAATGCGGGAATCGTAAATGATACGCCAAATCCGATCAACAGCAGTCCCGCGAGCGTGAGCATGTAATTCGTATCGGTGTCCACCCATACGAGGAGTAACATACCCAGCGCACCCAGGCCAAAGCCGGACGTCATCGGTATGCTTGCTCCGATCCGGCCTACGAGACGACCGGTAAAAATTGGATTGAACGCCAGCGGAAGCATCATTGGCAGGAGCGCGAGTCCCGCTATATGGGCGGATAATCCGCGCGCTTGCTGGAAGAATAAAGGCAGAATAAACAAAATACCCGACAGGCCGATATTAACCGCCATCCCTGCAAGCATCCCGGCTGATACCGCCGCATTCCTGAAGATCAGCAGCGGAAGCAGCGGATTCCTGCCTTTTGCTTCAACAATCAGGAACAGGATGGCGCTTAGAAGCGCCAGAATAAACGCAGAGAGAATGACCGGAGAATGCCATCCGTATTGATCTCCCTCCATAAGAGCGAAAGAAAGTGAAGCAATGCCGGCAACGGCTGTAATTTGACCAGCCGGATCAAAGCCTGTCTGCGGTTTGCGCCTGGTTTCACTGACCAGAAGCGTTGTCATGACCAGACTGATGAGGCCAAGCGGAACATTGAGCAGGAAGATGCTGCGCCAGCCCAGCGAGTCGACCAGCGATCCGCCCACGACAGGTCCTGCCGCCATCGCCGCTCCCGTCACCGCTGCCCATATTCCCAATGCCCGCGCACGTTCCGACGGCTCCGGATAAGCATAGGTAAGGAGCGTCAGCGAGGCTGGCAGCAGAGCGGCCCCGCCAATACCAAGTATGGCGCGCAGACCGATCAGCGCCCCAAGGGATGGAACAAATGCCGAAAAGGCGGATGCCGCCAGAAACAAGCCGAGGCCGCCAATATAGACGCGCTTGGCTCCCAGCTTGTCGGCAAATGCTCCCATCGACAGCAGCAGGCCGGCGAACACGATCGTATAGGCGTTCACCACCCACTGCAGGCCGGCTATGCCTCCCCCAAGGTCGGCGCGAATGGCAGGCAAAGCTACACTCACCACCGTCGTATCCAGGAGCACCATAAAATAACCGAGTGAAAGCCCGATAAGCAGCAGCATTTTTGAGAGCTTGCCTGCCTGTTTAGCTTGTATTTGCAGCGTATGTTCCAAACTTATCTTCCCCTTTCATCGCGATATGGAAAATCGTCATTCTCCTGATGAAAGTGTATAATGGATTTTATACTAGAATAAGATGATGGTTTATCATAGGAGAAAATCTCCTATGATAATATCCCATTAAGGAAGCCGGTGAAGTGGAATGAACCAGGCAAATAATGAGCGTTTTCTGGAGCTTGCCCAGTTCCTGCGGACGCGGCGCGCCCGTATTTCACCTGAGCAAGCCGGTCTGCCCGGCGGAGGACGGCGGCGGACGCCGGGTCTTCGGCGCGGGGAGGTGGCGCTGCTCTCGGGCGTCAGCGTCGATTGGTATACATGGCTGGAGCAGGCACGCAGCATTCAGGTATCCGCACAAGTACTGGAAAGCATTGCCCGTGCTCTCCAGCTGGATCCGGATGAGCGAAAACATTTATTTCAGCTTGCCCTGCAGCAGCTGCCTGCGGATCTGAACCCCGCCGAAAGCAGCATCAGTCCGACGCTGCAGGACTTCCTTGATCAGCAGGGGATAAGTCCTGCCTATGTTACCGATCAACGCCTGAACATTGTTGGCTGGAACAGTATGGCTAGCCGGATTTACGGGAATTATGAGGCCATGTCCCCGCGTGAGCGCAGCACCGTCTGGCGTTCCTTCACATCGCCTTATGTCCGGCAGATGCTTCAGGAAAACTGGGAAACGCATGCCCGGCACCGCTTGGCTCAATTCCGCGCCAGCTACGGCAAATTCGCCGGTGATCCATGGTGGATGGAGCTCATCGAGGCTCTCAATCAGGCAAGCCCGGAATTCAGGGAATGGTGGCCGCAGCACGACGTCCTGAACGGTCCCGAGGGGAAGAAAATCAATCATCACCCGTCGGCCGGCATGCTCGTATTTGACCAAATTTCGTTTCTTGTGGCGGGCTCTCCCCACTTGACCGTCACCATCAATATACCGTCGAAGGATGACGATACAATATCCAGGCTTATCAAGCTTCAATCTAATTGAGAAACGTCTTTTTTGGAATAATCGCAGTGCACCTCTCCCCCCTCAACCTCTGAACATTTATGATATAATCCTGAAGTAATTCAATAAAGGGCATAACCCGCTTACCGCCGGGTTGAATTAGGAGGAAATCAAATGGCAGGCTTTTCTATCGGATCATGGTCATTTCACGCTTTATTCGCCGCAGGAAAAATCAATTTGTTTGGCTATCTGGAAAGCATCAAGTACCGCTACCGCCTTGATCAGGCAGACATTTGGAGCGGCATGCTGCTCTCCACAGAAGACAACTATATCAACAGCGTCAAGGAGACGCTTGATGAAGAGGGCTTGACCGTCGCTTGCCTGAGCGTGGACGGTGCCGATATTTGGCATGACGATCCTGCCATTCGCGAACAAAACTACCAAAAAGCGCTCCTGTACCTCGACATCGCACGCAGATGGGGGGCTAAAGCGCTTCGGATCGATATGGGCGTCAATTCACTTGCCATCACGGATGAACAGTTCAATCTCATTGTCAAGCGGTACCGGGAGTACACGCAGTTTGGCCAGGAGCATGGTTTTCGGGTAGGGCCGCAGACGCATCAGGCCGGTTCCCAATCTCCCCAAAATCTGAAGCGGGTCAGCGACGAGGTTGCTTCGCCATCCTTTGGAATCGTACTGAATGTCAACCGCTGGCTGGCGGATAAGGAAATCGGGGACGAGCTGGTTTCCCCTTTCACGATGCATGCCCAGTTTGACAGGGCGTTTGTGGATTTCGCCGGAGCCGAACTGCTCCAGAAAGTGCAGCTGCTGCGGCAGGGCGGTTACCAGGGGTGCTGGTCGCTGGAATTCCGGGGCGGAGCGGATGAATATCTGGAAGTGGAACATGATCTGCTGACTGTCCGGCGCGCTGTAAGACAGGCGTATGGCGAGAATTAAATTCAGCAGTTACTAAGCAAGCTGTCTTCCGCTATTGGAGACAGCTTGCTTTTTTCTCTTCATAGATTCCCTGCATTTTCGAAGCGGTGCATGCCGAAATCCTTCAATGAGGAATTTAGAATGGCTTCTCGCAATGGATTCAGGTTGGGGGTGAAACGCACATCGATATTCAAACCCATTAATCTCTCCAGCAGATTCGAGACGGGTTCCATTTCCAGCGGCTTGACCGTCTCGGGCGATATGTAGTATCCCGCAATTTCATCGAATAACCGAAAGCTCTCAACGGGCAGACGGTATCTGTATACGGTGGCGTTCTTGATGCGCTCATACCAATGGGTTTCGACGGTAATCACAATGTCCGCGCCGGTCAAGCCAAAAAACCGTCGGTGATCCTCCTCAAGAATCCCTTCACCCTTGGTATACACAATTCGTGGACAATCCCGCGGAAAATAAAAAGTGAACTCATGCGCATCGTCAATCGCCCAAACCACAGGGGGCATATTCTGTCGGTTTTCTTTTACTCTGGGAAAAAAGGTATGAATGGCAGCGTCCTTGCTAAAATGAAACAGCTTCATTTTATCCTCCTCTTCGCCTTTCGCTTACCCTCTAATCTACCATACTGTCCGGACCTGCGGCACGTTATGATTTGGCAAACCTCCAAGCAACCGTGCCCCATGCACAGGACTGAAATCGATAGCCTCCGCATAACCAGAAGAGACCCTGCACCGGAATTGGTCAAGCCCCAAATTTGTAGACAATGAAAAAAGCCCTAGGCTATGAGCTGGCGTCGGTACTCAACCGGCGTCAGTTTGTTTAATTTTAATTGAATCCGTTCTTCGTTATAAAAACGAATGAACGCCTCAATTCTTCTTTGTGCTTCGACCATGGTTCGTATATCATAGGGATAG
>NZ_JBWDNU010000029.1:0-20545 GCF_056269365.1 Paenibacillus sp. JT22N12
TTAGCAATGACGAGCAGGGCGGCCAGAAATTTCAATAGGTCCAGCCCGCTTTCATTCCGTTTAGACAGCATGGATATGTTATCCTATACCGGCGAATGCCGTCACGATGAAACCATCCCTGTTATTTCCCGACAAGGAGTAATAATCGCACCGCGCAATAGGAACGTTTGTTGAAGGTCCCTCTTCTGCCTGCACGTAGTAAATCTCAACCGATAGCGCCTCATTTTCAAAGGACAAATGGCTGCCAGCATATGGGCAGCCTTGGATGAAATCGATATACTCCTCTAAGCATAGATTGTTTTGCTCCATGATTTGGGCATGGGGATAGCCGACATAGCGAAAATGCCAAGGCTCGCAAGAAATATGAGTAATCGATTCTTTCCCTTCCTTATACCGCTGAATAAATCCATATTGGGCAGCAAGCTGCTTGAATGTCATATAGATGCCGCTATCAGGGAATGACGGTGCAATGAAATCCACGTTCCCGTTCATCCATCCAACATCGACGGCGAGTCCTGTTTGATGCTCACTTCGATCGGGCAATGCCACGTAACGAGCCGTATATGCCGCACCATTCTCGTTGAGTGAGGATTCATAGATACGCTCCTGCTCCTCCTTGGTACGATATCCGCTCACAGCGACAATAGCATCTATCCCTTGACAAGCCTCAAGCAGATTATTGAAATGCCGTAAACATGTATGTTCCAAAAGCATGCCTTCATGCAGTTCGTGTATGGCCGGGTTTGAGCTTAACGACGTCAGCTTACCTGGCGGAATCGTTTGTCTAACGGGATTTGCGAGATTCACCAGCACCAAATGACCTTCGTAGACCTCAGCTCTGCTTGCCTGGTAGGAAGTACGTCTTGCACCTGAATAACTGCTTTTTTGAATCTGAGGTGCGTGGTTTGTTTGTCTCATCGTATATGAGCCTCCCGAATGATTGTGATAGGTTATGAGAATCGAATGCTTCTACTTCAAGATAACCCTGATTCATTAAGAGGCTTTTAAAAAAAGCTTAACAAAAGATAAGATTTCTTGCTTATTTATAAATGAACGAGGCTAGAGCTGGCTATGACAAATGAAAAATAGACCGCCCTTTAGCAAAGGTACCCGGTCTATAAGGAATTTCTTCGTTCGCTGCTCATAACTGATCGAAATATTATTTTACCGCTGCAAACCGAATTTTGTAATCCGCGAACCATACACCCGTCTCAGCATTATACTCCAGACATTTGGCAAAGCGCTCCGTTATTTGGATACCTCTATGTCAATCCGTTCCTCGGTCTTCAATCTCCAGCAGGCATCAAGCACGCTGCGTACCAAGCCCTACATCGCGATTCGGCGCGGTTCCAGATCAGGGCGATTGGCCATAATCGCAATCCGGCACCGCAGCACCTGCTCGCATTCTATTTATTAATTCGTTGGTAATTTGAGTTATAAGGGGAGGTTAACGCTAAACAGCTGAAATGGTTAACGCCTCATAATAGGTGAATTTTACCAAAATACCTGACCATAACATTATCTTTTTCATTCTCAAATAGCACACTCTTCCTGAGACAAATCGATGTTCTCCTGCAGCTCGCAGGAAGGCTATGCCCATTTTTTAGTATTGTGCGCTTGAGTACCGTCGATTTTCCGGCGCCGTTGCGCCGATGAGGGCGATACGCTCCCGCTCGCTCAAGCGAAAATAGATATCGCGGAAAATCAGCGTTTTCTCGTATTTCTTCGTCACGTTCTCTAATCGAATGACGCTCATGATGCTCCCCTTTCCGGCTTCGGTCGTTCTGCTCAATTATATTACTGCCAGAGAGATTCCGCGCTGTTGCCGTACACTCTTAAACGATTATCTGCGTCCAAGCATAACAAAAATAAGAAGCAGGTCTCTGGACGAGCTGCTTCTCATTCTAATACTAGAGTGGACACTCCAAGACCATATTTTAAAAAAGGGCTGCAGTTAGTTTTTGTTCAGTAAGGTGAACTAAGGTTGCTCCTAACGCTTCGTTCACATTATGAGTTATTTAGCCGAAAGGTCATCAATCGCTTGAACAGCTTGTTCCAACGCTTTAATTCTTCTTTCTAAAAGCGTTCTTTGGGGACTACCAGCCTTTGACTTAACATAACTGTTTTCAATTGATGGAAATAAACCAGTAATAACATTGCGGGCTTCTGCTAACTCTTCCTGGGTGTAATGATGGGGTTTTTGATTCCAAACGTTTTCTAGCGTGGCTAAGCCGATATAAACAGCTTTGAGTCGTTTCTTTACTAGGGTAGTATTGGTTCCATTTTGAGTCATCTGGGACAAGGCATTCTCGAGTTTACTGATTGTCGATTGTAATGATTTTATTGATTCCAATTTATCTAACTCTGTTATTTGTTTAGTTACAATATCGTCTTTGTTCACCGCTACGAATCCTCCTCTAACCCCACTTTTTTCAATTCGCAAACACTATACCACATATTGGAATAACCTTCCCGTTACTTCAATAAACGAAAGAGGAGTTGCCGCGCGGCAAACTCCTCGCTATCGTACCCGTTAACATTCCTGTAGGTGTTAGTAGATGCGTTTTGCAGAAAAACGAACGCCCCGCTAGGATGAGTATGTACTGGGTTGCAGCCCTCAGAACTCACCTTAGGAGGCGTTATCATGAAGTCTAGACTAATAAAAGCTCAAAATCAACGTGTAGAACGTATTCCCCCTTCCACTCTTGTCATTGGAATCGACATTGCCAAGGAGAAACATGCTGCTCAAGCGATTAACTTTCGAGGTATTGTCCTCACCAATCGCCCAATTATGTTTTCGAATGATCATGCGGGCTTTGAGCATTTTATTAGCAGTATTCGTAAATTTCAGAACATGCACAACTTGAATGACGTCGTTATGGGAATGGAGAGTACCGGTCACTACTGGTTCAATATCGCCAATTGGTTGGTTAAACAAGGTGTTTCTGTTGTCCTTGTCAATCCAATGACGACCAAACGCAATAAGGAAAACAGAGACAACTCCCCCTCTAAGAATGATCCAAAGGACGCTTTGGTCATTGCTGATGCGGTGAGTCGCGGGTTCTACACGCCCTTCTCTCCCAAAGAAGAAGCCTTCCACCGCATGCGGGTTATGGTTACAAACAGAGAGCATTGGGTTGTTAAATCCGGACGGATTAAGAACAATTCGTTTTCCAGAATACAGGCAAGAGTTCAAAGATATTTTTAGTCCTCGTTCATTAGCCACTTTGCATCGTTTTCCAGCCCATCTGACGTCGTGCAGTTAACTCTGGAACAAATGGTACAACTCTGGGGAGTGTACATGGCTAGACCTGGCGGCATGCGTGGCAGGAACAAGGCGCTTGAACTCCAAGCACTCGCTAGACATAGCGTCGGAGACACTACTGCCCTTGAAGAAGACAAATGGGAACTGCCGCACCTCATGGATGAATATGAACGAATCTGCCACATCATTGATGAAGCGGACGAGATGATTGAAAAGCTATTGCCCGAAATCCCCTGTTCTGATCTCGTTCGATCTGTCGGCGTTTCCGTTCCTGCAGCGGCTGCCATACTCGCATTTGGCGGGGACTTACGTAAGTTGTCTCACGGGAATCAGTTATTGCGAAAGGCTGGATTAAACTTAGCGGAACGTAGCTCTGGCAAGTATAAAGGGCACATTAAGCTAACCAAACGAGGAAACTCATTGCTGCGTAAGCATTTTTACTTCTCGGTCTTTCACCTCTTATCTCATAATCGTGCATTCCAAGCCCTACATGCACACAATATTGAAGGAAAACGAATGACGAAAATGCAGTCCATGATGAAGTTGATTGGGAAATTGGCTCGAACGCTTGTAGCTATGGCGCGAGAAGGACAAACTTTCTCCGCGAATAAAGCTCAACCGCCAGTAGCAGCTTAAACAACTAAACTCGCAGCCCAGACAAGCGGATTAGCTCATTTGCAGAATTTCACAAAGAAAGCACGGAGTACCGAGATTTTTACGCTTTAGGGCTTAGACCCGTTCCGTTAACGTTGATCCCAAGGACCTTGTGGAGAGAGGCGTGCAGTAAATCTTTACATGGGAGATGTTGTAAATAGACCAACACCTTCTATTCCCGCATGCCCTCAAACGGAACTGCTTAACCCCTCTCATGTAATTCTTTAATCTCCTATTTAAACCTGTATGTGAAATTCTGCGAATGAGCGAGCATTCGCGAGAAAATCCTTATTCTCTGAGGGAGCTTAAGATCATATCGTGGTTCCAATTACGAAATCCGTTCCAATACTTTCGCCACACCGTCGTTATCGTTGGTATCCGTGATCTGGTCGACTAGCTCTTTGAGTACGTCGATGGCATTAAACATGGCCGCTTTGTCGGCCGGCATTGCAAAAAGCTCGAGATCATTATAATCGTCGCGAAGCTTCTGGATAATTCCTTAGGGCTGTCGAGAAGCTTCTGGATAATTCCTTAGGGCTGTCGAGAAGCTTCTGGATAATTCCTTAGGGCTGTCGAAGTACGTGATAAGCAACTTGGTGGCAGCAAGCGCCTTCAATTTGTCATTCGAACGAATTTGTGGTTGGAAAAACCGTGTTTAAAAGACATTTTCATCGATAGGACCGTAATTGGCAAACCATTGGTCCCTAACCTCCAGGCTAATACTGCAGTCTGGCTTGGATGGATCAAATCGACAACACCATTTGTTCTTCCAACTCATGCTTCAACGGCCTGCGAAGCACAGAAAAAGGCAAAGTCGCCCTTTTCCTTTTTCTGGATGTTTATTTAAATTTGCGCCACTCCGCCATCGACGAAGAGTTCGATTCCATTGACATAGCTGCTGTCGTCGGAGGCCAGGAATACAACAACCCTGGCAATCTCGGAAGGCGTGCCCACCCGTCCCCGCGGGATTTCGGAAGCTACGGCAGCTTTGAATTGTTGAGCCTGCTCTTCGGTTTCAGCCAGTCCCATAAATCCAGGTGTCTCGGTCGCTCCGGGACTCATTACATTGACACGGATATGGCGATCCTTCAAATCAAGGATCCAGCTTCTTGCAAAATTCCGGAGAGCAGCCTTCGTCGCGCTGTAAACGCTGAATGCAGGTGTGCCCAGCGAGCCCGTTGTTGAACCGGTGAGAATGACGGATGCGTTGTCCCGGAGCAGAGGCAAAGACTTCTGTACGGTAAACAACGCACCCTTGACATTAACATCAAAAGTCTTATCAAAATGCTCCTCCGTGATCGACCCGAGCGGCGCCCAATCACCCAGACCGGCATTCACGAAGAGAATATCTATATGCCCCTGCTGCTGCTGCACGGATTCGTATAAGCGATCCAGATCGGCGAGGCTGGAAACATCCCCCTGAATGCCGGTAACATTTTTCCCGATCTGCTTCACGGCATTATCGAGCTCGCTCTGGCGGCGGCCGGTAATAAAGACATATGCCCCTTCCTTAACAAACTCCTCTGCTGCTGCCAGACCGATACCAGTGGTACCTCCTGTTATAACCGCTATTTTCCCTTGAAGCTTATTCATTTTCTTCACTCCTATATTTTGGATTTGTAAGGGCAGAATAACTGCTGGTTCAAATTCCGTCTTAACTGTTATTATGGGATAAAAGTTTCAGTTAAGTAAGTAGGCACTATTAAGTTATATAGTCACCAAACGGTGATAATTGGACTGAGAGAGGATTTTTCACAATGAGCACATACACCAAACAATTTGAAGCTGCTATGGAGGTGATAGGCGGTAAGTGGAAAGGCTTTGTCATCTACCATTTAATAGAAGGGCCTAAGCGAACAGGGGAGCTGAAACGGCTGCTAACCAACGTAACCCAAAAAATGCTGGTTCAAACTTTGAGGGAATTGGAGAGCGACGGTATTATTATTCGGAAAATGTATAATCAGGTACCGCCTAAAGTGGAATACTCTCTAACAGAGATCGGACAGCATCTTGGTCCAATTATGATTACGCTGTGCAATTGGGGTGGGCAATACTTAGAGCAAGCCTCAACCACGGATTAATGGATGAATTGCGTTACTTGGGGGTTTGATCGCTGAAGGCAAAAAAAAACCTAATAGCTTTGAATTGAAGAATAGGATCGAAGAAAGCAAGTTGATCGCCAAGTTCCAAGCCGTTTAAACGATCCCCAGCTTTAGTTTGGATAATTTGTTTCCAGAACCAATCAAGATCGGCTTCATCCTTAAGGCTACGATTTTCATCATGAAATTGTTGAATAACTGCTCCCGCATCATTATCCGCGAGAGGTCCCAAAACAATCTGAGGATGTAGATACATCGTGTCACTTAACCCATAAGTTTGCCGGTTAGGAAAGCTTATGCTTCCAAATTACCGCGGCAAACTTATGCTTCCAATTGTAAAAAGTCCTTGAATATCAAGGACTTCCACTTTAAGGACTGGTTTATTGAGCTATAGTACCCGTCCCTCGGTTTTAAGGGTTTATCTCACATATACTCACTCATTCGCAGGACCGACATGGTCAAAAACGGATACTACTCCTTCACTCGTACAACACCAGCAGCCTTTGAAGAACTCCGTGTCTTTCTCTCCAATCGCGACTTTGTCGTGAAGAGACTCGTGAGTGCGAAGAACCAAATTCATCGCTGGGTCGACGTGGTTTTCCCTGAGCTGCGGCAAGTCTTCACGAACATCATGTGCACCGGTTCATTGGCCACACTTCGTCTTTTTCCAACGACCGATGACCTGTGTACCTTACAGCCCCAAGATGTCATACAAGGTTGGAAATCACTCATGAAACGGCATGCTGGTGAGCGAAAAGCCCGAACCCTTATCGCTCTTGCTAGCCGTTCTGTGGGTTCTAAGCAGGCCTTGCATGCCTACAAGCTTCACTTGAAGCAGCTTCTCGATGAGTACGATCTTGCTTGCCTGCAGCTAGAAACGGTAGAGACGGAGATTGTTGCCGTTTTAGAACGCATTCCATTTGCGAAATTTATGCTTGCTGTCAAAGGGATCAGCGCCATTTCACTGGCTGGTATTCTAGGCGAGGCAGGAGATTTGAGCGGATTTGTTCATGGTAATGCCCTACTGCGGCATGCTGGCCTTAACCTCGCAGAAGCAAGCTCAGGCAAATGGACGGGACAGATGAAAATTAGTAAACGTGGACGATCTCGCCTCCGACGTTTCATCTTCATGATGACCATGAGTTTAGTTGCGAACAATCCGGAATTTAAAGCGATGCATGCCTACAATGTACAGGTAAAGAAGATGAAGAAGATGAGGTCCATTATGAAGTTATGCGGCAAATTAGCGAGAATATTAGTTGGAATGGCTCGCAGCGGCGAGGCCTACAACCCTCCTAAAACGATGCCGATCCAGCAAGCCGCTTAATCGATACTGATTATCGTTACGTTGCACGAATTTTGGCTTATTCGCGGGGTTTCAAAGAAAGCACGGCGTACCGGATGCGTTAAACCAAAGGGCACCGACCCGTACCGTTAGCAAGACCGGCCTCCACCCCTTGGACAGGCGTAACGAAGGAATGAGAGGGCATCGACCCGTTGAGACATGGGAGTGAAAGCCTCCAGGGACGGCGTGGAGAATACGTGCAGGATATGGAAGAACATGGGAGGAATAGTCTCCCCCTCTATTTCCTTACGCCTCCATGTTGTCCAGGTCTATGAAGTGGTCACCCGAGCGTCCTTCATACATGTCTAACAAGGGTGAAATCCTGCGAATAAGCGAGCATTCGTGAGAAAACATAATCGTACCGAGGGAGTTTAGCGACGACTCCCGTTAATTAAACAGTCATTCAAAAGCATTTATTCCAGGTAGTCAATAACTGGAGATTCTACGGTTGTGTTATTATGAGATCCGTACCGCCAAATTCAACATTTACATTTCCAGATTTGATTGTTGATCCGGTCCAGTTAAGCAGTGCATAATTATTTGCTTTCAGGTCATCAATGATCCTATTATCAGTTCCGCCGCCTTTTCCACTTAAAAAGTACATTTTCTGCAGAACTGTACTATTCAAAGTTTCCTTCAGCGTGCTGGTAGCGTCTGTCAAATCTGCAGAAGTCGGGTTCGTTATATTATGGTTATCATAATAAGAATTCACTATGTCATTATAGCTGTTAGTAACAATCGCATACTTAGGATTGATGGTGCCAGCGATTGAATCCGGCATGAGACTAAAATAAAAACCATGATGCGCAACCTGATAAACGCTTATATTTCCTACGACTTCTTGTATTTTTTTCCCTACTTCGTAAGAATAATTTTGATTACTATTCTCACCTACGTCAGCGCCCAAGTATGTTCTGAAATTTGTTCCAGTACTTGTTGTGCACTTTAACAACAAAGTTGCTGCGTTCAAGTTTTCATCCCATTTATTTGACAATTGTTCTATTATAGACTCGTGATTCCAGTTGTTACCATTAAACCATGTCATTGTAAATTTACCAAATGTAATCGTATCATATATGCCAACGGATACATAACTGCCTTGTGCATTTTTAGTAAACCTCTCAATTTTCGCCTTGAATTTATTAGCGGATAAACCTCTAAGCTCCGATAAGGATCCAACATCATTGTCGAAGGCTTCATAAGGCTTTATTTTACCGATAGCCATGCTTTTTGCTTTTGCTGCAGCTATAATCGTATTCGCTCTAGTGCCAATACTAGATTCACCGGAAAAAGTTGAAGCGGGATCTGCTACGTCCTTTATGTAAAGTGTAGTGTTTGCATCTGCAAAACTAGCGATTGCAGCTTCGGCACCGCCTGCATGATCCGCATGCATATGCGAGAAGGCTATAAAAGACAATTTGGTCGATCCAAGTACCGAGGTTAAGTATGGCTGTACATAAGTTGTGTAATCTCCGCTCGTACCTGTGTCAACCAACCCATAGCTTGCCGTAGTACCGCTAATTGTTTTTATGAGGGTAGCATTTCCTTTTTCGCCAAGGTTGATGAAATAAACGCCAGCTTCAGTAGGAGCAGCTGCAAATGATGTTACATTTAACATAAGCAAACCCATGCAAAATAGTACAAACACTGCAATTTTCATTCTCAATTTTGTTATCATACTAATACTCTCCTCTATATTAGATTAACTCGAAAAATTAAGCCAAATGTTAGCTTCTGCGTATCAACTTGTTATACAAGATTCGATCTCCACTCCTATTTGTTTTCTGTTTAGATCACAAAATTTCTTCACTGCGAATACTCAATCATGTTTCAAACAATTGAATTGGCTTCACTCCTTATTGCGCTTAGGAGCAGCGATTCGCCAGCGACAGTAAATATTGTCCGACCTGATAAGAGGAGGTTGGCTTCCATGCTATGCTCATCCAAGCCCATTTCAGTTAAGGATGATGATCATTTACTTCCTTTCCTCGGGAATATCGACTGGAAATCCATTATGCCGCTATGGAACGAAATTGGGTACAAGGGCGATTTCATTTACGAGATAAGATTAATAACGGTATGCCGGACAAGGGCGGATGCGACTGGCAAAATTCCACATCGACCTTCTCAGCTGCTTCTTTAATTCGGTAAAGCGCGACTTCCCAATCCGGACCGTTCAGTTCGGTTTTATTGTGAATCATCGCGCACATGTTGAGGTCCAGTACGGAGTAACCGGCATTCTTGCTTGGATGGACTCCTCATATCCGATTGCCCGTCTTCTTCTCTTCGTTCTCTAAACAAGCTTGCCATTGTTGCGAAGCGCATGGTCAGACCTCCTACCTAAGTCTTTTTCGTTTTTGGAACGGTTTAAATTTTTCCGAAAAAATAATTACTCCCGTTCCTCTTATCCAACTTATCATTATTGCTTGCTTTGAATAAACAGATTTTGGTTAACTGGAAGTAAACAAATTATGAATTTCACCGCCAAAAAATTACATCTGGCGGTGAATATTTAAATCCCTTACCGAATTAGGGTTCCAGCTTCAAAGAAACTTCTTGGGCATTTGCAATTGGTTTGTTTGGAAGTAAAATCCTCAACGACAAACGCACCTTTGTCTGAGTCAGTAAGATACACTTCAATTTTCTTACTATGTTCCTCTTTATTTTGTTCTGTCATATCAATTACATCAGAAAGTGTGTTCCCATCATTTTCTTCTACATAGAGTTCGTTAATTTCTCCGATTTCTCCGTGTGGTTCTTCATAACAAGAGGAATAAAAACTTTGAGCACAGCCAATACCAACGATTTTACCACTTATCTCTGCCATGGTATTCAGCCTCCGAACCATCGTGATCACTGCCTGATTGGCGACGCTGACAGAAAAGGCCATTCCCGTGAAGATATTTCGAGAATGGCCTTTTGCTTCCCGTTTCGCTCAGTACGATAGCAGCAGGTTGAGAGCCTGATTGAGATGAGGATATTTCCCCGATTCCTCCAGAGACCTTTTCTCCGCATAGAACAGATCCTCCTCTGGGCTTGGAATGAGGAAGCCGCATTGAGAGCCGAGATTGTGTACAGGCAGACCATAGCGGGTCAGGCGTCCCGCGGATTCGAGCATGGCCCGAAAGGCGTTGATCAGATGCAGGAACCGGTAGGGATGCTCATGAAGGCTGATGGCATAAACATCGTCCAGGACACGGCTGGCTTCGCTGTAGGACATGCCGTACTGAAAGACGAGTAGGACGGCCAGCAGGCCGACGGTCCGGTACTTTTGCTGGAACAGATAGAAATTATGCTTGCCCTCCTCCCCGATAGAGGTTTGGATCGGATGCTCCTGATGGTAGGTAGGCATCGAGCTCAGATGGACGAACCGGTATCCGTTCGTGAACAGACGAAAGCCCATCTCAATATCATCGGCTCCCCAGCCTTCGTATTCCTCGAACATTCCATGCATCTCGAAGGCTCTCCGTTCGACCGAGAGATTCCCGGTTCCAGCCATGACCCATGGCAGATTGAACCCTGATAACCAGTCTCCGTAAAGGCTCAGAACTTGATCGATAAAATACTTGCTGTGCGGGTTTTCGAGTGATAAGTCCCGATAGCGGCCCTGCAGGATTTCATCCCGTCCGATGAGAGCAGGAGGATCCTCCAGATGCCACGTCGCCATCCATTTTTCATACAACGCCGGCTGCTGCCGAAGCAGTTCTTCGGCTTCCAACCGCTGCGCAGGCGAAAAAAGAGGATCCATCCGGGTATACGTTTTCCTTATGGCATACAATCCGCCCCCAATGAGACCGCTTTGCTGGCGGTGGATACTCATATGGGAATCGATGAAATCGGGGGGGACGATAACTTCAGCGTCCAGAAAAATCAGATGTGTGCCACGGGAATTATCGATGCCAAAATTGCGGGCTCTGGGCCGGCCGATATTTTCTGCCACCCGGAAATACCGGAATTGGAACGAAAAGGATTGGCTTGTCGCAATGGAAGGAGTGCCGTCGGACGAGGCATCATCGACCATGATGACCTCGACCTTAGACAGGTCGTATCTTTGCGCTTCAAGGGAATAGAGAGTCAACAGATTGAGAGGATAGCGGTTATGGGTCGGCATGATGATGCTTACCTCGATCGCGATTTGGACCACTCCCTTTCTTGGGTGCCGCGTATCAAGACTCTCCCAGCCTTTCGATGAAGGCGCTGAGCTGCGGCCACCACCGCTGCTTCGTAGCCTCCGCCTCGAGCTGGATGAGGGAAAGATGGCACATCGAGCCCATGGCTTCATGGACCCGGTATTGGATGAGCGGCTCGTTCACGTAATGGAAGTCGGCCCCGCTCAGGACTGCCCGGAACCATAAGTCATAATCATGAGTATAGGGCAGCGCCTCATTGAATAGGCCAAGGTCTGTAAGCAGTTTTTTTCGGGCTACCACCGTGCAGCCGTTGATCGGACAATAATGCTCGAATGCCTTGTAGAACGCAATTACATCCGGATATTTGGGGGTTACGTTCTGGCTGACGACCGAGCCGCTGCCGTCGATGACGTCGTAATCGCTAAATGAAATCTCACCGTTCTTTAGGAGCATGTACTCCAGCTGCTTCTCCAACTTGTGGGGATAGAACCGGTCATCCGAGCTCAGCCAGGCGATATAGTCCCCTGCTGCGATCCGGATGCCCGCATTCAGAGCGCTTGCCGTACCTCCGTTGCCTTTTTCGCAGAGATAAACTCCGGGAAGCTGCAGATAGGGAATCAATTGTTCCTTGTGCTGTGTGGCTCCGTCACTTACGATGACGATTTCTTTATGGGGATAGGTCTGCTCCAGCGCGCTTTGAATCGCGTAAGAGACATAAGGGTCATTGTAAAAAGGGATGATGATCGATACCAACGGACTTGACAAAGGAAAAAACTCCTCCTCTCGCGTGCTTCGATTATTTTACAGACAGCTTATGCGCCCCTTCTACTGCTTAAAACGGATGATTGCCTGTACCGGGGCAGCTATTGGCTCGTCTATGATCCTGGAAAGGCCATCAGGCCGATAGTCTGGTGTTCCTTCCGTTTTAAAGGCCGGCTAAGCCGGTCTGCTTGCTTAGGTTGTATCCTCCACCCCCTGCCGCTGCCGCCAAAATAGCGGAGCATTTCCGTGGACACACTCATAGAGTAGGAAATACAATCATTCAGGCTTGGCGTGACCGAGGCGGTCATGCCGGGCAACGATTGACTGGAGCTGAAGCTGCTGAATTTGACGGGCTCATATTGGCTGTAATGTTCCTTGAGTCCCGGAATTTTTCATACGTAATCGTCGTTGTGCTTTCGTAGTCTGTCAGCAAATTTTCGTGAATTTTCTCTCCCGGGCGAATGCCGGTTTCAATGAATTTCACTTCAATCCCGACTGCGTTCATCAACTTGTTGGCAATCGCCGCTTCAATGACGTTTTGTGTGCCGATCACGTTGGTTTTGAGCGCTTCATAGGGTAGATCCTCGCAAACGGGCATATGCTTGAGCGCGGCCACCTTGCTTTAACAAGGGGGATATCCTGGACTACCACCGGAATACCAAGCATCCTTGCCTCCTCCGCAATGATGCCGACTATCGCTACAAAAGTGCGCCTGCGTAGCTCGGCAGCGGTTCGCGCATCATAATATCAAGAAGCTTTCCGAGAAGACTAGCATTTTGGATTTTGTACACTTCATACAGCTAGCCGTATCCATCCACACCCTACGAATCTTGGTCCTATATAATATATTTAGATGACCTTTCAATCGGCACGACAT
Source organism: Paenibacillus sp. JT22N12 (assembly GCF_056269365.1). Lineage (NCBI taxonomy): Bacteria > Bacillati > Bacillota > Bacilli > Caryophanales > Paenibacillaceae > Paenibacillus > Paenibacillus sp. JT22N12. Next base: position 13,133 of record NZ_JBWDNU010000029.1, read on the forward strand.
TTAGACCCATTCCAAAAGCACAAATATGACCGTTTCCTAGTCCACCATGGATGGAGATGCCAGTGGAGAAGCATAGTCGATTATGAGGCGACGGTCATGACCATCCCGTCTACGATAGGGTCAACAACGAGGACGAACGAGGATTTTATTTCGGTCAGCCTCCTGAACTTTGCCGATAGAGAATGGTGGAAGTGAATCGACGTGTCCTTAGCCCCTCCCTAGTGTTTTTTATGATGTTGAGAAGTGTAAGACTTGTTCGCTGAGTTGGTGTTATAAATCAAGAGATTGAGTGCTTATGATCAATATAATTGTTCATTGAACTTATTGGATGGTAAAACGTGGATTGACCGAATATCCGAAAAAATCGTGGTTAATACGTTGAAATATGGCGATTCATTAATATAATCGATGATGATCCTCACCCTATACACATCCATCTGGTTGACTTTCAAATTCTTGATTGCCAGCCGTTTTATGTTTCTCATTTTCAAAAAAACGGCCAGCTTGCTCCAAGTTCTTGTAATCCGACAAACCTTTTTTATTCTAATCTCAAAACATACGTTGCAGCCTGTTTGCGTAAATATGCCAGTTTGTCCAAGCAATGATTGTTATTTCTCATATATTGGATTATCTCGTGCAGACGAGGAGGTGTAGCTCATGTGTAAAAAGACCTGGCACCCTAAAGTAATTAAAGTCGTGCTCAAACCTGGACAAAAAGCAATTGTAATTTGCAAAAAACACAAGAGACATCATCGTTAATAACGCTAGACCTATTCAGGAGCATCCTATGGGATGCTCCCCTATTTCTTTTTGAAACCTAAAACACAAATTGATGGGAACAATTTTCTCTTCATATAGCTTTACTTGCTTCAGTATTACGTAATGGCTTAATTACTTCAGCAGCGAATACGCGTTTATAAAACAAAAGAGCCGCAAAGTGCTTTACTAAAGGGAGTTTATTTGCAACAGAATAACGATATCTTTGGTCTTTGTGCAGGTAGTTATTTGTTGCCCTCTGTGACCTTGCTAATTTCAGAACTTTTCCATTTCCTATATCATATACTACACGTCTAGAACCTAAGCCGATCATTTTTTCCCATTAAGATGCTTTAATTTATTCATTAACAACTCCCTTGGCATGATGTTATCACAGACAGTTCTAATGCCTTGACGTAAATTTGAAATTTCCGTAATCAATCACGATAATTTCACCTTTATAACTCAACCTTAAATTGGTTAAACTCGGTCCTTTATGAGTCATGGAATACATATCAAGTGGATAAATTCCGTTCTGCCTAAATTTCCTTTTTAATTTTCGGTATTTTATTCGATATTTACTTGAATTGCAAAAGGGTTTTACGTATTTCCTCATAATTAACCAGCGATGCCCATACTTTGTGACTTTACCTAGGTGCTTTCTTAAATGACCTGCTCGTTTTGAGTGATAAAGTAAAAATTCAGTCTTATTACTTCGTAAGCCAGCTTTTGATTTTGCAACTTTTAGAACATAACCATTACCCAGATCATAAACATTTCGCTTGCGACCCGAACCGATCAATTTTTTCTTTTTGTCCATCATAAGTTTCTCTCCTTAGTATCGATAAGCAATCATGGTTATCCCGCTAAGTAAAAATATTGTAAATAGAATATGTAATAAAAAATAAATTGCTTGGGTATTTCCACTAATTCCGCTCTGTTTCTCGGTCCGAGGCATTTCGTTCGTCCTTCATATTCGATGGGTTTATTTAATATTCCTATTCAAAGGCAAGCAAGGTCTGTCGACATGACAGTAAGGTGTACGCCTCACAAAGCAAAGATTGTAACCAATGTCCATTGCGTTCTAACTGCTTCAGTAAGACAGGTACTCGAAAGACGATACAACGCCGAAAGTCACAGTAAATGATGAGCGAAATATGCAAAAAATGAAGTGAGGCTAGGGGAAATGCTCCCCTAGCCTCACTTTGTCAACAGCCCCGTTTACGCAGACTGGACAATGTTCTTAATATCATAAATATACATTTTGTAAACCCTGTTGATGTTGGGCTAACGTTCAACTCCTTGAAAAAGGAACTGGGTTGGTCATAATTTAATTAATTTGTTCGATTTACTGATATTAAAAATTCTGGACCTTTTATGATGCTATGCTACAAGAAGTCAAGATAGTTTTTTATTCTCAAGATGCTCTATCTCTCCACCATGGACGTTGTTCGCAAATGGACGGGTCATGTCCAAAACTGGGGGCAGAGCTGCTATATTTTTCTGCGAAATCTAAAATTCCCGTAATCAATTACGATTATTTCTCCATTTTTCTTTAAGCGCAGGTTTTCATAATTAGGCTTACCATTCCGTCTTAGAATTTCATATGGAATAATGCCGTTCTTTCGAAAGAACCTTTTAAGTTTATAAAGTTTCCGTTTATATTTTTTGAGGCGAGAGAATCGCCTTTTATATTTTTTCATGGTTACCCAATGATATTTATTTGCATAACCAGTAATTATGCCAAGCTTTTTTCTTATTGAAGTTGGGGATGAATAAAAAGTCATTACTTCCTTCTTATTGCTTTTAATTCCATATTTTGATTTAGCAACTTTTAAGACGTAACTTTTGCCGAGATCATATACAATTCTTCTCGAGCCTATTCCGATGATTTTTTTCTTTTTTTTAATAGTTGATCTCTTATTTTTGTTCATTTAAATCCCCCATAATCAATGATCACGATCTGGTTATTACGTTTTAAACATAGATTAGGAGCATGTGGTTTTTCATAATGACCCACGCCTTTTGACGGGATGATTTCATTGTCCAGAAATTTATTTACTATTTCCTTTATTTTTCTCCTATATATTGGTTAATTGTTCATGTTTACTTCTGTCAGGTTCATGTGCTCGTTCATTTAATCAAGGCAATATCCTCGTTCTCAACAAATTGATGATCCATAATTGCGCCATTTTTACGGATTTTATTTTATCATATGTTGAGAACCACGACCTGAACTGGGCATTCAAATAAGTAGTAAAAAAAATGATCTTTGAGTGACACACACATCTGCATTAAAGAATGCTGTGACAAGGTTCAATGCTAAAAGCTCGTTAAAATTGGCGACCGAACTTGTGCCTTCTCCATCATTTATCGGATCTAACTGTTGCAGGTATCGACTGCCGATCATTTTGGCCGGCTGCCTCATTCTGGTCTGAATTATGCTATCGAACCCGCTCGTATTATTGAGGTCACCAGATCTTTCTGGTGGACCTCATTTTTATGTGGTCGTAAGATAGCGGTAGCCGGTGATCGAACGTTCGTACCCGTGGGACTTGGATCCCGAGAGCTATTCCGTTCATCCCCTACTTATTAAACCATGATTAGGCTGGTTGGGACAAAGATCCCGAATATCAAACGATACTGTGGACGACAAGAAGGTTAGGGTTGCCATTGAAAATAAGATAAGGAGTGGTGGAATGAACCCTGTCATTGAATTGGACGTATCAAAAGGAGAAAGTCATGCACAGCTTTTTCAGATCTAGGAAAAATTCTAACCAAGCTGTCTGAAATGGCATGAAAAACAAGTAAATGGTTGGGAGAACAAAAGGTAAAAAGATAAACCATTTGGTTTTTTTCTATTCATGTTTTGATCACCAATTTATTTTTATGGGAATTTTTGTTTACCCATGTAGGAATCCAAGCGAGCTTCGAGTTTCATTATTCCTGCCAAACTTATAGACGGCTATAATCCCTACCGTTGGCTCATCCATTATGAGCAGCTTTGGCCGATGTGCGATTGCACAGGCTATGTTCAATCTTGCTTCATGCCGCCTGAGAAGTTTTTGGGATAGCTTTTTGTGCTTGTCGCCAAGACCCACGAATGCTAGTGTTTCAATCACCCGCTCCTTTAACTCCGCCCCTCTGAGTCCGTAAAATCCGGCAAAAAAATGAACGTTTTCGTAAGCTGTCATATTCTCATAAATAGCCATTTCCTGCGGCACAATCCCGATGTTCATCTTCGCAAACTTACCGTGTTTAGCAATACCTTGCCAAGAACTTCGATTTCACCCTTTGTGACCCGGAGCAGAGAGACAATCATGTTAATAGCCGTACTCTTACCTGCTCCATTCGCACCCAGAAATCCGAATATCTCGCCTTCTTTTCGGACATCGTGATATTGTCCACGGCAATAAGATCACCAAATTTCTTCGTAAGCTGCTTAATTTCATGTACGTTCATTCGTAACACTCCCGTTTCGTCTTTAGGATAATGTAATTGTAATAAAAAAGGATGCCCCTGTGACAGTGCACAAGTTCATCCTTAACCCCTGAGAATCTTCCTGTTTAAACTCATCTTATCCGTGAGGAAATTATTGTAGTGACACTGAAGCCTTGACGATAATCGTACCATTTACGCTTGCTGCCCGTTCTTCCATGCTGATGAGTCCCAAGCCTTCGATTAACATTTTGTTGCATTTAACAGCCTCCTTTAGGACACAATACTTTCACAAAATCTGTTTAAACCAAGAAAATTTTAAAGGCATAACACATGTTATGCTCACTCCGATAGTTAAAAAACTAGCTAAGGTATTATAATGCTCCCATAGTCTGAGACACGGGAGGAGAAAAAATAAGTACTATTGTATCCGTTGGCTCAATTATTAAGTCAAGTTAATTTCATAACGCCCTTCTTCGAAAGGAGATCTGACTAAGGCGATTTAAGTACAAAATTGGCTTCATATGGTCTTCTAAACTCAAACCGCATATTTCTATAGCTTGACTCTCCCCTTAACTGGAAAGGTATACTTGGCAAAGACCAGGGGAGGATACTAAGGAGATGTATCGATGTTTAAAATCAGCGAGTTTTCAAAAATCAGCCAGGTGTCCGTTAAGACACTTCGTTACTACGACCAGTTGAACTTGTTCAAGCCGGATCACACCGACAAATATACAGGGTATCGGTATTACACAGCTGACCAAATGTTTCAACTCAATCGTATTCTGGCCTATAAAGAATTGGGCTTCTCACTGGATCAAATTCGCCAGATGATAGGAGAACAAATCTCGCTCGAACAAATCAGGGGAATGTTTCAACTAAAGCAAAACGAGATTCAGTCCATTGTGGATAAGGAACAGGCCAGACTTGCTCAAATCAAGGAACGACTGTGTTTCATCGAGATTGAAGGGGAAAACCTGAATTCGCACGATGTCATTCTGAAGGAAGTTGAACCTAGACTTGTGCTGTCTTACCGCCATAAATCTTCGCTTAGTCAAATTCCTATGCTTTTCCAACAGTTGGATACTCAATTAGGAAATTCATTTCAGTCCTCTTCGCCACAAATTGTACTTTGGCACGGCTGCGAAGAATATGAGAACGAGATCGACATAGAAGTGGCTCGTCCGCTGACTCTCGATATGCTGAGCCGTCCTCCCTTTACGGTAAAACGATTGCCGGAAGTTCCGATGATGGCGACGCTTATACATCTTTGTCGGACGACTAACCCTTGTACTGCAAGCACGAAATTGGCATTGTGGATTGAACGGAACGGATATCGTATTAAGGAGAACGAGCCGCGACGCGAAATCTGTCTTCCCCATGAAAAATCAAGCGATCCGGAATTTCACGTTGCCGAGGTCCAGATCGCTGTAGAAAGAGCTTGAATGAAGATTATATGGAGAGGAGATTCATCGTTGACGAAACAACACAAGCTACTGGTCTTCAATTTATTTTTATTAACTTTCGTCTTGGGAACGAGTGAATTTGTTATTGTCGGGCTGCTCTCTGAAGTGTCAACTGACATGAATATCACCATTTCAACAGCAGGAGCCCTTGTATCAGTCTTTGCCATATCCTTTGCAGTAAGTACGCCAATCATAACGGCTATTTTCAGCCGATTTTCCAAGTATCCGTTGATGCTTGCCTTTATTGGGGTATTTATTGCAGCCAATATCATAACCGCTTTATCTGAGTCGTATGTACTGCTTGTTGCTTCCAGAGTGATCACTGCCATTGTTACCGGAGTATTGATCGCACTCGCAATGACGGTTGCAAGTGAAACGGTTCCTGCCGATAAGAGGGGGCCGGTTATTTCGATTATCTTTGCGGGTTTTACAACAGCAAGCGTAATTGGGGTGCCTCTTGGCACCTATATCGGACAATGGGGCGGATGGAATATAGCCTTTTGGTATACCGCAGTATTGGGAATCGTTTCTCTAATTACAAGCTCGGTGACAATCCCCAAAGGGCTGAAGGGAACGCAGGGTTCATTGCAAAAACAAATCGGTTTATTAACCAATCCGCGGATTGTCATCGCATTCTTTATACCTGCATTAAGTATTGGAGCGACATATACCGTATATACTTATCTGACTCCTCTGCTGCAAGAAGTGCTCTTCGTGCCTGACCGGTATATTAGTCTTGTATTTTTACTTTACGGTGTTGTTTCCGTCTTCAGCACGTTAATTGGCGGGAAAATAGCGATCCGCAACGGAATTGGAAAGCTCCGGTATGTGTTTCTTATACAAGCGGCCATCCTCATGTCGCTTTATGTTTCCTCAAATTCAATTGTCGTGGCATTGATTAGTATATCATTCATTGCCCTTGTTGGTTATGCAATGAACTCCACCATACAATTGTATTTTATTGATTTAGCAGAAAAACATTTTCCGTCTGCGAAAGATTTGTCTGCATCGTTGGCTCCTGTATCCATAAACGTCGGAATCGCGTTTGGATCGACTCTGGGGGGATTTGTCACGACGAACAAGGAACTCATCGATGTTTCCTGGGTCGGAGGGATCGTTGCGATCGCTGCGTCATTGCTGACCTTTATCAGCTACAGTATAAGCTATGAGCGCAAGTAGGCAGCGTCGCCATTTTCGTTGCTGGATCTGCATATTCAGTAAAAAGCCCTCCGTATGGGAGGAGTCTACTTGGTTAGAACTTATATATCTTCTCTATGCTTCTTTTAAACAATCTCCCTTGCTTCCTCAATCGAATAACCACGATAGTTATTGAATCAGAGCAGAAACCACTGAACCAGTCGTTCTGTGTGTAGCGACAAGAACTTACTTGAATAATGGACAAAAATATACTTGATTGCAAAATAGACAGCTCGCAGGTGAAGCGGCTGTTCGTTTTTATTAAGCTATATTGCTTAATGACAGTTCGTCGGTCTAGATCAAAGATCAATTTTTTTCATATATTAAGTTAGGACAATCCAATTGGCCCCTCCCAATTTGGCAGTGTCTTTTTTTGTACTTTTGTGTAAATCTCTTATTTTGTGATGATCTGCAGAAAGCAGAAAAACACCCACATCTCGTTCTCGTGGTCAAGCCCCAAATTTGTAGACAATGAAAAAAGCCCTAGGCTATGAGCTGGCGTCGGTACTCTACCGGCGTCAGTTTGTTTAATTTTAATTGAATCCGTTCTTCGTTA